>CAZBZU010000033.1:34281-36825 GCA_964496495.1 uncultured bacterium | reverse complement strand
TCTTCCACTCGGGACGGTCCTTGACCACCAGTACGCGCATCACGTTATCACGCTGCCTAAGGGCGGCCTCCAGCGCTTTGGGCTTGTCACTGGACAGCGCTAGGCGATAGATCAGGTAGTACCCCTCGCTCTGCTTGCGAATGGGGTAGGCGAGGCGCCGTGCGCCCCACTCCTCCAGCTCCACGATCTCGCCTTCGGCGCGTTCCACCTGCTGCGTGACCGCGTCCTTCTCGGTCTGGAGCTGCTGCTCGCTCAAGCTCGGATCGAGAATGACGTTCAGGTCGTAGCTCGCTTCGGACATGGGCACCTCCTTCCAAGGCTGGTGGCTGCCTGCGTCCGCTCGCCTCGCCGTCGCCTCTCGCACGCGCGTGCGCCTGCCTGCCCGGCCTTCTCGGCCCGACCGCGACGACGCGCTGCGACGAGGCGCTGGTGCGGCTCGCTGCGACGACGCACTGCAGCCCTCCCCAGCGTGGGCTCGCCACCGCGCCGCCCGTCTCCCCGTGCGCCTACCGGCGAGGCTGCACGCTCGCAGCCAGCCCGAAGCGCGAGGAAGCCGGCGGCTGGCGCGGCAAATTGGAATTGTAGCACGGTAGCCGGAGAAGGTGAAACCGGGACGCAGGGCGGCCGGCACGCCGAGCGCGACGCTCATGAACGCGGCGTGAGATATTCCCTGCGTGCGGGACGCATGCCCCCGTATGGTGGTGCAACCGAAAGGAGTGAACCGTGAAGAGGCGGACGACATTACCCATTCTCTTTGCTGCCATGCTGGGCCTCGCGGTCCTGCTGTCCGCTTGTGGGGGCGGCGTGCCGACCAAACCCCTGACACAGGCGGCGGCCACGCAGGTGGCGACGACCGGCATGCTCGGCGACCAGATGGTCGCCAACATGATCGCCCCGGGAGGCTACTCCCCGCTGGGCATGGGGCTCAAAGCCCTTGGCCTGCAGGGCATCGTGCCGCAGGCGAGCTGCAGCGTCACCACCTCGCCCACCACGCCGGTGGACAACGACGGTGACGGCTGGTACGCCACGTCCACGGCCACCTACAACTGCACGCAGGCCTATGGCAGCAGTGGCGGCACCATCACCATCAGCGGGTCGATGACCGAGCAGGACAAGAACGACAACGACCCCACCAGCGGCACCAAGGCCACCATCAAGGACCTGACCATCAAGACCGACGACGGCGCCGGCAACGTCAGCAGCATCGTCTACAACCTGTCGTGGGATCTCACCAAGCAGTCGAGCACCAACTACGCCCTGGCGTTCGACGTCAAGCTCCAGCTGGACGACTCCTCGAGCGGCACGGTGGTGTTCGAGGTCAAGGGCAACCCGACCTACACCGGCGATAGCGCGGCCGATCCCTTCGCGGCCGGCACCTTCACCTTCGACGGCTCGGTGGTGTATCAGGACAGCAACGCGCGCTACGAGCTGACCCGCAAGTCGACCGGCGTTCACTACTCGGACAGCTGCAGCTCGGTGTTCGATAGCGGCACGGTGAACTACGCCGACAACCAGGGCGACACCATGAAGATCACCTATAACGGCTGCGGCAGCGAGACCATCACCTACAACGGCAGTCCCATCTAGCACCCCCTCGACCCGGCCAGTCCGGGAACAGCAAGCGGCGGCGCGGTCCTCAGGGATCCGCGCCGCCGCTGCGCGCATGGCTCCCTGACGCGGCGCCCGCCGGCCAGGGCCGCCCTGGCGCCGCGCCGACGTCGCCGCCTGGATGCTCGTCGGGCGGGGTGCTCGTCAGGCGCGGCCCGCGCCGGTCAGCGCCTGCGCCACGCGCCGCGCCTCGCGCACGCTGGCGTTGACGCCCACGCCGCGGTAGGCGTTGCCGGCGAGGTGAACGCCGGGAAGGCCCGACAGCCCCTCCTCGATCGCTCGCAGCCGGCGGGCGTGGCCGAGGGTGTACTGCGGGATGGCCTGCGCCCAGATGACGGACTCCAGGAACTCCGGGGCCGCTGTGATGCCCATACTCAGGCGCAGGTCGCGGCGGACGGCAGCCAGCGCGGCGTCGTGCGGCAGCTCGAGCATCTCCGGGTCGTGGCGCCCGCCCGCCAACACCCGTAGCAGCACCTTGCCGGCCGGCGCGTGCGCCGGGTAGAGCGTGGAAGTCCACAGCACGCCCAGGCTGCGAACTCCCTGCCCGCGCGGCGCCAGGAAGCCGAAGCCGTCCAGTGCGCAGGGCACGTCGATGCGGTCGAAGCCCAGGCCGAAGACGCGCACGCCGGCGTAGGGGATGGCCGCCAGCGCATCGGCCGCGGCCGGCGCGAGCGGGCGGAGCAAGGCGGCCGCGGCCGGCGCCGGCGTGGCGATGACCACGTCGTCGAACGCCTCTCGGCGGCCCGAGGCGAGCCGCAGCGCGTAGGGATGAGGATCCGCGCCGTCGTGCTCGAGCGCGGCCACCGGCGTGGCCAGCCGCACGGGCGCCGGCAGTGCCTGCGCCAGCGCGTCGAGCAGGCGCTGCATCCCGCCCTGGCGGAACGAGGTCAGGCGAGCGGCAGGCCGGCGTGGCCCGCCGGCCGCGTCGTCGTCGCC
>CAZBZU010000033.1:30552-34181 GCA_964496495.1 uncultured bacterium | reverse complement strand
GCCGCGCGTCGCGCTGCTGCGCGAGCAGTGCCCGCACCAGGCTGCCGTGGGCCTGCTCCATGGCGCGCAGCCGCGGGAAGAGCGCGTCGAGGCTCAGCTCGCGGGCGTCGCCGGCGGCGATGCCTGCAACGAGGACGTCGGCCAGCGCGACCGCGAAGGTGGCCCCGAAGTGCCGTGCCAGGAAGGCGTGGACAGACTCCTCGCGCTCCCGCGGGCCACCCGCCAGCCGCCGGGCGAGCGCCGGCTCCAGCGCCGCGCGAAGCCTGCCGGCGGGGGGCACCACCTCGCTGACCAGGAAGGCCTGCGGCGTGGACGGGAGCGGCCGCAGGCCGCCGTCGTGGTAGAGGTAGCGGCGGCGAGCCGCCGGCGACGCCGGCTGAAGCTCACCGGCGAGCCCCAGGTCCCGAACCAGCTCGATGGTGTCCGGCACGCCGGCGAGGAAGCCGTTGGGGCCCCAGTCGACGGTGTAGCCGTCCCTGACGGTGCTGCGCGCCTTGCCCCCGACCTGCGCCTCGGCCTCGAAGACCTCGAGGCGCATGGCCGTGCGCGAGCGCGCCAGCAGGTAGGCCGTCGCCAGCCCAGTGACGCCGGCGCCGACCACCGCCACCCGCCTCTCCCCTGCCGCGTTCGTTGCCACGGGCGCACGATACCGGAAGCCGGTCCGCTCACGGCGGCAGCGCGCCGCAGAGCAGTGCCGTGTCGAGACGGGTGACGCCGAGCCCCTCGTCGGCGTCCGCGAGCTGCAATGCCAGCGTCGCGGAGCGGTAGGCGCCGGCGAGCGTGGCGGGGAGCGGTGCGGAGAGGGCGCGCAGCAGGATTCGGCGGCGGGCCAGCAGGTCGGCCTCCTGCCCCACCAGCAGCTCGAGCTGGCCGCGCACCGTGCGGGCGGCCTCGAGCACGTCGGGATCGGCGCCGGCATCATGCGGCGGGTTGCCGGGCGGGGCAGCGGGTGCCCGGTTGGGCCAGGCGGCCTCGAGCGACTGCTCCAGCCCCTCGGCGCCGATCGCCAGCGAGGCGGCGCCGCTGCCCCGGCTCCAGGGCGGCAAGCTCAGCGACACACCGAGGCGCACGCCGTAGCCTGCCTGCGGCCGCTGGCTGCCGAGCCGGGCGGTGCCGCTCAGCTCCAGCTCGGCGTGCGGCAGCGAACGGGCCCGGGCCAGCGCCGCCGCTAGCCGGCGGTCGCGGGCGGCCAGCCGTGCCCGGGCCACGGCGTCGCTGCCCGTGACGCACGCCTGCGGCTCGAGCTCGGCGGCGACCAGGCCCAGCGGGTCGCGCGCGACGTAGGGCGCCCCCGACGCCCGCGGGGTTGCCTTCGGCGGGACGGGAACGCGTACGCCGAGCCGCGTCCGGAGCTCGCCGCGGAGCGCGCGATCGCGCCGTAGCAGGGCGTTGCGGTTAGCCAGCAAGAGCTGCACGTCCACCGGCGACACCGGCGGCGCCCAGGGCGCAGCCGACGCGGGCGGCGCAGGAGCGGAGGCGGGCCCTGTTGCGCTCGGCGCGGGTCGGCCGCCCTCCGAGGCATGCGGGTGCGCCGTGGCGGCTCGCAGCGCGTCCAGGGCACGCAACCGCGCGCGGGTCTCGAGCAACGCGACGGCGTTGGCGAGGTCGTCGTGCAGCTCCTCGCGGCGCCTGGCCGCGAGCTGGCGCCGGGCCGCCGCCAGGCGCTCGCCGGTGAGGCGGCGGTCGGCGGTGGTGGCCGGCGCCGACAGCGGCAGGCTGAGGCCCGCCTGCAGCTCGAGCTCGAAGGCGGCGTCGAGGCCCAGGCGGCTGCGTTCGCTCAGGCGCAGGCGTGGCAGGCGCGCCGCCGCGGCCCGGCGCGCCTCCACCTCCGCGGCGGTCAGCTCGTCGCCCTCGAGAGGCGCCAGGGCGCGCGCCACCGCCGCGTCGCGAGCGCGCTGGAACCAGGCGGGAGCGGGCTGCGCTGCAGCGAAGGCGGCCAGCATCAGGGCGGCCAGGGCCGCGGCGTGGGCGCGCGGCCGGCGCCCGCTCACGGCCTGCCCTTGCCCGCGCTCGGGCCGATCACGTGGTGGATCGGCGCGGGCAAGCCCTGGCTGCGGCAGCAGCGTGCCTCCAGCGCGTAGTCGACCACCGGGTAGGCCTCGATGGCGAGGTCGCCGACGTAGCTGCCGAAGGCGGCCGGGGTGATCGCCAGGTAGACCGCGTCGCCGGGCGCCACGGTGGCGTCGAGCGCGCTGGCGGCGCGCCAGCGGGACGTCGCCAGCGCGCCGGTCAGCGGGAACGCGAGCGAGGCGGGGGCGAGCGGGCGGGTGGGCGCGACGGGATCGTGGCCGCCGGCCCCCAGATAGGGGCCGAAGGCGGCGGCGGTGCGCTCCAGCACCTCGTCCTTCCAGGCGCCGAAGGCGGCCGGGGGCCCGCCTGCTTCCAAGACCAGGCCGCGGCCGAGACGACCCGGTGCGTAGCGAAGCGCGTGCAGCGTCACCGGTACGGGACCGTCGTTCACGAGCGAGAAGGCCGCGTACAGCCCGGCGGCATCGTCGTTGGCCCAGCGCCGGAGCCTGAGCGGGCCGCCGCCCGTAGCCAACGCCACGACGGCCGCCGCCCGCAGCCGGACGGCGTAGGCGGGGGCGTAGCGGAGGCCCACCAGCAGCTTGCTCACGCGCACGGTGCCCGGCCTGTCGGCGCGAAGGCGGACGATCAGGCTTGCCGCCGAGGGGTCGAGGTGGAAGCCGGTCACGATCAGGTGGCCCCGCGGGACGCGCACGTCGACCACCCGATCGAGCGGGAAGGGACCGGGACGGATCTGGAACGCCAGCAGCGCCTCGCTGCCGGGGGCGGTCCAGCCGAAGACGATACCCGGCAGCACTGCGAGCGGCGCCTCAGAGCCGGGAGGGGCGCCCGCCCGCCCGGCGTGGGCGCCCGCGAGCGCGAGCAGCAGGGCGCCCAGCCAGCGGAGGACGGCCGGCGCCGGCAGGGCGGGGTGAGGCGCCCGGCGACGTGGGATGGTCATGCTTGCCTCCTTCGGACCGGACCCGACGGGGCCGGCCAAGCGACGTCCATGGCCGGAGCGGCGCGAGCGCGCCGCTCCGGCCGGGGCCTCAGAGCGGGCCCGTCACGTAGCCGAGCACCGTCGTGGTACTCACCAGGGGCCCGTGGTCGCTGGCGATGATGCTGCGCGAGCCGTCGCTGAAGGCCTGGTACCGGTGGCCGTAGTAGGTCTTGCGCGCGGTGTAGTACTTGACGTAGAGCTTGCCGTACGACATCGGCGGCACCCCGTAGCGCACGCTGGCGCTGGTCGAGGTGCTGACCTCGCCGCCGATCGAGGCACGCACGAAGCTGGCGAAGCCGCCGGAGAACTGCACGTCGCGGACCACCTTGCGGGTGTAGCCGAAGCTGCCGGTGATGGTGGAGCCGGACCAGTTGTTCACCCGGCTCGCGAGCGTCGCCGGCGAGTAGTAGCTGGAGTCGAGCGTGACGCGGTAGGTGACCCAGTAGGGGCTGCCCGTCGCCACCGGGGATCCGCTGCTGCCGGTGCCGCCGCCGCCCCCGCCGCTGCCCCCGCAGGTGGTGCAGGTGCCGCCCGTGACGAGCGCGAGCTGACCGGCGGGCACGGCGGAGATGCCGGTCGCCGTGCCGGAGACGGCGGCGTGTGAGACGGCGGCGTGTGAGAC
>CAZBZU010000033.1:0-30452 GCA_964496495.1 uncultured bacterium | reverse complement strand
AGATGCCGGTCGCCGTGCCGGAGACGGCGGCGTGTGAGACGGCGGCGTGTGAGACGGCGGCGTGTGAGACCGCGGCGTGTGAGACCGCGGCCGCGGCGAGCGCGAGCGCCAGCAGCGCCGTGCGTAGGGTGCGCGTGGGTAGGCAGGTGCGAGCCCGGGTGCGGTGCTGGCTGGGGTTCGGCGAGCGAGGCGGGGTGCGGGGTGCGGTCATGCGTCCCTCCGAAGGATGTCAGGGGCGGGTGCCGGTGGCGGACATCAGGACCTGGCGCGACCTCCTATCGCCCCGCAAGCCAATGCCAGCAGCGCAGCGCCTGCCAGCGCGATGG
Source organism: uncultured bacterium (assembly GCA_964496495.1). Lineage (GTDB taxonomy): Bacteria > Deinococcota > Deinococci > Deinococcales > Trueperaceae > JASBRS01. Next base: position 30,126 of record CAZBZU010000033.1, on the reverse strand, counting down.
TGCCGGGCCAGTCGCCCCAGCGCAGGTAGGGCGTCGGCCCGGTGGCGAGCCTCGGCGTGGCGGTGATGGTGGCGGGCCGGCCCGCCGGCGTTCGCGCGAGCACCCGGCCCCGGCCGTCGATGACGGCGCTGGGACCGGCATTGGAGGCGAACGCCAGCGGCAGGCCGGTCTCCACCGCCCGGAAGCGCGCCACGCGGAGGTGCTGGAGGGGGGTGCCGAGGAAGCGGCCGAAGGCGTCGTTGGTGAGAACCGCCAGCAGCTGGGCGCCGTTCCGCGCGGCCTGGCGCGCCAGGCCCGGGAAGGCCGCCTCGAAGCAGATGAGCGGCGCCACGCGCACGCCGGCGAGGTCGGTCAGTCCGAGACGCGAGCCGCGCACCAGGCCGTCCTCGGTGATCGGTGCCAGGCGGCGCTTGTCGTAGACGTGCCGGAGCGTTCCGGCCCGCCACGCGAAGGCGGCGTTGGCGATGCCATCGGCCGTGCGTGCCGGCGCGCCCGCTAGGGTGGGCCCGAGGCCTGTAAGCAGCGGCTCGAGCCCCGTCGTGCCGGTGACCGGCAGCGGCCCTGGCAGCGCTCCCTCCGGCCACACCGTGAGCGCCGCGCGCGCCCCGGATGGACGCAGGCTGTCGTGCACGAACCTTCGCACCAGCGCGTCGCGAGCCTCGGGGAGCATCGCGGCGGCGGCGTAGGCGGCGTCCGGGAGAGCCTCCTGCACCAGCCGTACCGTGATCGCGTCGCGCCGGGCCGGCGGCGGCGCGCCGGCCTCACGGGCGCTCCCGGGCCGCCAGCGCGGGGACCGCAGAGCTCCCAGCGACCCTCCCGGCCCGGTGAGCGCCGTCGCGGCCACGGCCGCAGCCAGGCCCGCCAGGGCCAAGATGGGCCAGCGGGCGCGTCGCTGCAGGGCGGTCGCGACCAGGGCGTTGGCGGCGAGCACCGCCAGGCTCACGGCCTCGACCCCGCCCAGGCGCGCCAGCTGCATGGTGGGCAGACCGGCCTGGCTGTAGCCGACGGCGAAGAGCGGACTGGCGAAGTTGCCCAGGAGGCGATCCTGGCCGGGCAGCGCCTCGGCCGCCACCCACAGCAGCGGGAAGGCGAGCGCGAGCCCGGCGGGGCCGAGGAGGCGCCTGAGACGCGGCGCCAGCATGGCGGCGAGGGCGAAGGGCAGCGTAGCCGCGACCGCCAGGGCGGCCGCGCCGGCCGGCAGGAAGGGGCCGATCGCCTCGTACACCACGAAGGCGGGCGCCAGCGCGACCAGTGCCGCCTGCCCCGCGGCGGCGAGCGGCCGACCCTCACGCTCCAGGGCGGCCAACAGCGGCACCAACGCGAGCCACGCCAGCCAGCCGAGCCCCCACGGGCGACCGGCCAGGGCGAGCAGCCCGCCGCTCAGCAGCGCGCAGCTCAGGCGGCCGGTGGGGCGCCCCGGGGCGAAGACGCGAGCCAGCGGCGTGCAGGGGAGCGCCACCGTCCGGCCCGGCCCTCGGCGGCTGGCGGGAGCGGCGGGTGGGGGCTGTGGCGCAGTCTCCCGCCCTCGACGGGGCGCCTGCCGGAAGATCACGGCGTGCCCCGCCGACGGCTGCCGGCGCTGCCGCCGGCACCGCGGGCCGGCAGCAGCACACGCCCGCTCCAGCCGCGCCGGAAGCGCGTGAGGCGCTCGATCACCAGGCCGCCGGCGGGGTCGGCGAGAAGCACGAACCCCCGAGCCACGCGGTAGAGCGCTACGAAGTGGCCGCCTCGGCGGCGCAGGTGGGCGATGGCGGGCATGGGCAGGCGCGGCAGCGCGCGGGCGGACGCCACGTACCAGCCGGCAGGCACCTCGAACGCGGCAGCCAGGCGCGCCAGCTCGTCGAGGGTGACGCCATCGGCCCGCAGCCGGGCGCGCTCCAGCACCGCGGCCTCCCCCACCGGCCTGCCCAGCCAGGCGAGCATGCTGGCGAGGGCGGCCGGGCCACAGCTCCGCGGCGTGCTCTGGCGTACCACCTCGGGCAGGGCGCCGGGAGGTAGGCCACGGGCGGGGAGGATGCCCGCCGGCCAGGACCCGAGGTCCGGGGCCGTCGGCGCGGGATCGAGGCGGAAGGGCCGAGCCCGCCAGCGCATGCTGCGGGCCACGCCGAGCGCGCTCGCCCCGGGACCCGCGGCTACCAGGGCGGCGACCAGCACCGAGCGAACCAGCGCCGCCCAGGGCGACCGGGCGGCCCTCGACGAAAGCGGGACGCGCGGTGCAGCTGGGATCCGCGGAGCGGTCGGCCTCCGCCGCGCGCGCCGGGACGGGCGTTGGCGCGGCGCCTGCGGGGACCGCGCCGAGCTGCGTGCGCCATGCTGCGCCACGCTGCCACCTCCTCTCCGCGCTCAGGCTAGAGGGGCGGGGGTGCGGCGGCGCGTCGAGCTAGGCGCGGCCGGTGTCAGGCTAGGCGGAGGCTAGGCGGGCGCTGCGCCAGGGCTTCCGGTCGCGGGGGCCGCGGCGGCCCGGCGGCCACACAGCGACAACGGCCCGGCGACAACAGCCCGGCGACGGCGGCCCGGCGGGGGCGCTCAGCGGGCGGGGACGCTCCCGCGGCCGTCCTTCCCGGCTCGCCGGGCCGCGGGGCCTACGGGGGTGCGCTTGAAGGGCGCCACCGGGTTGAGGATGTCGCGGCACTGGGCGTTGGTGCAGCCCGGGCAGCGGAGCCCGTACTGGCGGGTGCAGGGCTCGCCGGAGGCGAGATGCTCGGCCACCACCTCGGCCAGTGCGTCCTGAAAGAGCGGCGAGCCGTTCAACGCCGGCGCGCGCTTGAAGTTGTCGATGCCAGCGCGGTGGGCCAGCTCGCCGTACTCGATGTCGAGCTCGTGCAGCGTCTCGATGTGGTCGCTGGTGAAGGCGATGCCCACCACCAGCACGTTCTTGCGGCCCTTGGCGCCGAGGTCCTTGACCACCTGCTCGGTCGACGGCCCCAGCCACGGCACCGGCCCCACCGAGCTCTGGTAGCTGATCATGTACTCGAAGCCGTAGTCCAGGCGCTTCATCACCTCGTGCACGGTGGCCCCGATCTCGCCGGGGTAGGCGTCGCCGCGGTTGATCACGCTCATCGGCAGCGAGTGGGCGCTGAACACGATGAGCACGTCCTGCCTGTCCTCCTGGCGGAACTGTGCCAGGCCGTCCTCGACGGTCCGCGTCATGGCTTCGACGAAGCGCGGGTGGGTAGGCCAGCGGTCGATGACGCTCCACTCGAAGGCGCTCTCCAGCTCGAGCCGCCGCGCGGCGCGCCACAGCTCGTTCAGCGACGAGCCGGTGGTGGAGCAGGAGAACTGCGGGTACTGGGTGAACGCGACCGCGCGGGCGACACCGTCGGCCTTCATGGCCGCGAGGGCGTCCTCGCTCTTGGGCTGGATGTAGCGGAACGCCACGTAGAACCTGTGCGGCGCGGTGGCGGGCGAGAGCCGGTCGAGGCGTTCGGCCATGCCCCTCCCCTGCTCCTCGGTCCACTTGAGGATGGGGGAGCCGCCGCCGATGTCGCGGTAGTTCTTCTGCACGCCGGCCGTGCGACGCCGGGCGATGAAGGGGCCGAGCCAGTCCTGCATCGGCAGCTGGATGATCTCACGGTCCGCGAAGAGCTCGAGCAGGAAGGGGTGGACCTCGCCCAGGTCCTTGGGTCCGCCCAGGTTCATCATCACGATCCCCGTGGGTCCGTGGCCCATGCGGTCACCGTCCTTTCGCTGGCGCGCCGGGGCGCGACGGCCGGTCGGCGGCGTGCGCCGCCGCGGTCATCGGCCCTCCGGGCCGCCGCCAGCGGGCGCCGTTTGCGCGCCCTCCAGGAGGCGGGCCTCGGCGCCCACCCAGTCGCGCGGTTGGAAGTACGCCAGAGCCGCCTCCTCGGCGCTCCCCGGCTGCGGTTGCAGGTCGAAGGCCCAGCGCGCCAGCGGGGGCATCGACATGAGGATCGCCTCGATGTTGCCCTGCGTCTGCAGCCCGAACAGGGTGCCACGGTCGTAGACCAGGTTGAACTCCACGTAGCGGCCGCGGCGGTGGAGCTGCCAGGCGCGCTCCCGCTCGCCATAAGGCGCCCCCTCGCGCCGCTCCACCACGGGCAGGTAGCTGGTCAGCAAGGTGGCCAGGCCGTCCTCCACGAAGGCCAGCTCAGCGTCGTGGTCGCCGGCCTGGGGCGCGCTCATCTCGTCGAAGAAGATGCCGCCCACGCCACGCATCTCGCCGCGGTGGCGGATGGTGAAGTAGTCGTCGCAGGTCGCCTTCCAGGCCGGGTAGTCGGCCACCGCCGGGTGGCGGGCGCAGAGCGCCTGGAGCGTCCGGTGGAAGTGGACGGCGTCCTCGGCGAAGGGGTAGCTGGGGGTCATGTCGGCGCCGCCGCCGAACCACCACAGCCCGCCCTCGTCGTCGTCGGCGCCGGCCTCGAAGTAGCGGAAGTTGGCGTGGAAGGCGGGCACGTAGGGGTTGGCCGCGTGCAGCACCAGCGACACGCCGGTGGCGAAGAACGGCCTGTCCTTCGCGGAGGGGTGTTGCCGGGCCAGGCTCTCCGGAACGCGCTCGCCTTGCACCGCGGAGATGTTGACGCCGGCGCGTTCGAAGACGCGCCCGCCCTCGAGCACGCGCGCGGTACCGCCGCCGCCACCCGGTCGCTCCCAGCGGTGGTGGCGGAAGCGCGCCCGGCCGTCGGCGCGCTCGAAGCCGTCGATCAGCGCCGCCTGGCCTGCGCGCATGACCTCCACGACGCGCTCGCGGCGGCTCATCGGGCGCTCTCGCCGCGGCCCGGCGCGGCCGTTGCCGGTGCCGCACCGGCACCGGAAGCCCTCGGCTCCGAGGCGGACGCGCGGCCGCTCGAGCCGCCGCCGCCGGCCCCGGCCTCTGCCCGCCGGTCGAAGCCGCGCACGATGTCCACCAACCGCGCCAGCGCGTCCGGCTCGGTCTGTGGCAGGACGCCGTGCCCCAGGTTGAACACGTGGGCGCCGCCGAGCCCCTGGCGGAGCACCGCCTCGGCCTCGCGCCTCAGCGCCTCGGGAGGCCCCAGCAGGGCTGCCGGGTCGAGGTTGCCCTGCAGGCAGGGCGCGCCCAGCTCACGGCGCGCCCCGGACAGCGGCCGGCGCCAGTCGATGCTGACCACGTCCGCCCCGATCTCACCGATCGCGCGGTGGAGGTGGCCGGCGCCGACCGCCAGGTACACGCGCGGCGCGCCGAAGGGGGCGAGGGCCGCCATCACGCGCCGGGCGTAAGGCAGCCCGAAGGCGCGGTAGCCGTCCTCGCTCAGCAGACCGGCCCAGGAGTCGAAGAGCTGCACCGCCTCGGCGCCGGCCTCCAGCTGCACCTGCAGGTAGCGCAGCGTCACCTCGGTGAGCTTCTCCAGCAGCGCGTGCGCGGCCGCAGGCCGGGCGCGCAGGAAGCCGCGGAAGACCGCGAAGTCCTTGCTGCCGCTGCCCTCCACCAGGTAGGCCGCCAGCGTCAGCGGCGCACCGGCGAAGCCGATGACCGGCACCGGCGAGGCGTCACGGAGCAGCCGCAGGGCGTCCGCCACGAACGGCGCCAGCTCGCCCGCGTCGGGCACGCGCAGCGCGGCCACGGCCGCCTCGTCGCGCAGCGGCTCGGCGAGCACCGGGCCGGGGTCGAACTCGATGCGTACGCCCATGGGCGGCAGCGGCGTCATGATGTCGCTGAACAGGATGGCGGCATCGAGGCCGAAGCGGGTGACGGGTTGGAGCGTCACCTGCACCGCCAGCTCGGGCGTGCGCACCATCTCCCAGAAGCTGTGCCGCGCCTTCAGGGCGCGGTACTCGGGGAGGTAGCGGCCGGCCTGGCGCATCAGCCAGATGGGGGCGCGCTCGGTGTTCTCGCCTCGCGCGGCGCGCAGGAACAGCGGAGCCTCGCTCACGACGGCTCCCGTTCGCTCTCCCCGGCCGGCGTGAAGCGGTAGCCGACGCCCCACACGGTGTGGAAGTAGCGCGGCGAGGAGGGGTCGGGTTCGAAGAGCTTGCGCAGCCGCAGCACGAAGTTGTCGACCGTGCGGCTGGAGGGGAAGGCGTCGTCGCCCCAGACGCTGTCGAGGATGTCGTCACGGCTCACCACCTCGCCGGCGCGGTCGGCCAGAACGCGGAAGATGCGGAACTCGCGCTCCCCCAGCGGCTCCGTCCCCCCGGCGGCCAGCTCGGCGGTCCAGGAGCGGTAGTCGACGAAGTGCCCGGCGAAGTGGAAGCCGGCGCGCGGGCCGCCGCGGTCCCAGCCGCGGCGCCTCAGCAGGGCCTTGACCCGCAGCAGGAACTCGGGGAGGTGGAAGGGCTTGGGCAGGTAGTCGTCGCCCCCGACGGTGAGGCCGTGGACGCGGTCCTCCGGCTCGCCGCGGGCGCTGAGGTAGAGCACCGGCGTGTCGTCGCCGGCATCGCGCCTGCGCTCGCACAGGGTGAAGCCGTCCAGGCGGGGGAGCATCACGTCGAGCACCACCAGGTCGGGGCGCTCGTCTTGCCACAACCTCTCCCCCGTCACGCCGTCGCCGGCGGTGCTCACGCTCAGCCCTTCCTCGCGCAGGTTGTCCGCCAGCACGTCCGCCAGCGACGCCTCGTCCTCGATCACCAGCACGCGCATCGGCGTCCGAGCGGGCTGGGGCGCGGCCATCATGCGGCCCCCGTCGCAGGCGGAGCCGGGGTGGCGCCTTCGGCCCGCTCCCGCTCGGTTGCCTGGCTGCGACGCGGCAGCCTCACGGTGAAGCGCGCGCCGCGCTCGGCAGCGGGGTTGGCGCCGGCCCGCACGCTGCCGTGCATGGCCTCGGTGACTGTCTTCACCAGATGCAGGCCCAGCCCCATCCCCTCAGACTCGCGGGTCATCTCGTCGCCGGTGCGGTAGAACCGCTCGAACACCCGTTCCTCCTCGCCCTCGGCCAGCCCCACGCCCTGGTCGTCGACGTGCAGCAGGACGTCGTCGCCCTCTCGCTCGAGCGTCACCCGGACCGGCCGTTCCGCTCCGGGAGTGTACTTCACCGCGTTGTCGAGCAGGTTGTTGAGCACGACGGCGAAGGCGTCGGGGTCGATGGCCACCGGCAGCGGCTCGGGGGCGTAATCCACCTTGAGCAGCGCGCCGCGCGCCTCCAGCCCGGCACGCGCGCCCCCCACCACGCCCTGTACCACGTGGTTGAGCTCGAGCGGCACGAAGCCGGTGGAGGACGCCGCCTGCTCCAGCCGAGCGCTGGCCAGTACCTGCTCGCTGGTGCGCTCCAGGCGGTCGAGCTCCGCGTCCATGCGGCGCAGGTAGTCCTGCTGCTTGTCGGCCGGCAGGTGGCGCATCTGCGCCGTCTGCACCAGCAGCCGCAGCGTGCTTATGGGGGTCTTGAACTCGTGGGTGACGGCCGACAGGAAGTTCTGTTGACGGCGCTTGAGCTCCCGCTCGCTGCGCAGGGTGGCGGCGATGAGTAGCAGCATGGAGAGCACCACCAGCGCGAAGGTCGGCCCCTCGAAGGCGAACATTCGCAGGTGGCGCTGCTGCTCGGCCAGGAACGCCGAGCGCACGGCCGGGTCGACCGCGAAGCCGCCACCCCCCGGGGCGCTCGACGAGGTGAGCTGCGGGTAGCTCTCGAGCAGGCGCCGGCGCACGGCGCCGGCCTGGTCTCCCCCGCCGGCCTCGGCCAGGACGGCGTTGGCGAGCTGCGCGTCGCGCTGCCAGGCGGCGAGCTGCTCGGCCGTGCTGCGGTGGATGCTGCGGAACTCGAAGACGATCCACCAGGCCGCCTGGCTGAGCACGAAGATCACGATGACGCCGAACGCCACCCGCGTGGCGGCGCGCGAGCGGGCCCACCGCGAGCGGCGGCGACCCTGGCGGCCACGGCCGGGTGAGGCCATGGTCAGGCCCGCTCCAGGAAGAGAACTTCGTGCTGAACGGCGTAACTCTCGGAAGGCTCGGGTGCGCGAGCCAGGCTTGTGTTTCCTGAGGAAATGCGATGTTGCATGGAGAAACCCACCCCCGCGGGCCGGCGTCAGGCCAGCCAGCCCTTCTCCAGCGCCTCCACCGCGTGGTAGGTGAAGATCAGATCGGCGCCGGCGCGCCGGATGGCGGTGAGCGTCTCGCGGACGGCGGCGCCCTCGTCCAGCACGCCGGCGGCCGCGGCAGCCTTGAGCATGGCGTACTCCCCGGAGACGAAGTAGGCGACCAGCGGCAGCTCGGTGCGCGGGCGCAGGCGGGCGAGCACGTCGAGATAGGGGAGGGCCGGCTTCACCATCAGCATGTCGGCGCCCTCCGCCTCGTCGAGCGCCGCTTCGCGCAGCGCCTCGCGGGCGTTGGGCGGGTCCATCTGGTAGCTGGCGCGGTCACGGGGTGGCGTCAGGTCGTGGTGGACCGGCAGGTCGCGGCCCCAGCCGCCCGACGCGGCCAGCTCGCCGGTGGCCGCGGGCGGCCCGCCCTGGCTGGGCGCCGAGCCGGCGGCATCGCGGAACGGCCCGTAGAACGCCGAGGCGTACTTGACCGCGTAGGACAGGACGCCGACGTTCTCGAAGCCATCGGCGTCGAGCGCTGCGCGGATGGCGGCCACGCGGCCGTCCATCATGTCGCTCGGGGAGACCAGGTCGGCGCCGGCCTCGGCGTGCGCCAGCGCCATCGCCGCCAGGCGCGCCAGGCTGGCATCGTTGTCCACCACCAGGCCACGCGGGGTGGGAGCGAGCAGGCCGCAGTGGCCGTGGTCGGTGTAGCCGCACAGGCATACGTCGGTGATCAACACGAGCTCGTCGCCGAAGGCGCTGCGGGCCGCCCGCAGCGCGCGCGCCACCGGGCCCTGGGGGTCCTCGGCCGCGTGGCCGTGAGGGTCCTTGTCGCCCGCGTCCACCACGCCGAACAGCACCGCGGCGCGGATGCCCAGCTCGAGGGCGCGCTCGAGGCGCCTCAGCAGCGCGTTGGTGCCGAGCCGCGCCACCCCCGGCAGCGTGCCGATCGGTGACTCGCCGTCGCTGTCGGCGGTGACGAAGTAGGGGGCGATCAGCTGGCGGGCCTCGACCGACGTCTCGGCGGCCAGTGCCCGCACCGCCGCGTTGGTGCGCAGCCGCCTGGGCCGCGCCAGCGGCGTGGGCAGGGGAGAGGGCGCCTTCCGCGCCACGTCCTGCCGGCGCGCCGCGTCGTCCAGGGTTCGACTCATGGCTGTCCTCCTCGCTTGCTCGCCGGCGCCTTGCCGCCCGAGGTGACCGTGTCCGCCGTCATCCCGTCTGGCGTGGTCCCGTCTGCCGCCGTGGCGTCCGCCGTCATGGCGTCCACCGTGGCCAGCACCCCCGCCACGCTGGGCGAGGCCGCGCGCCGGCAGCCGAAGCCGCGGGCTTCCACCGCGGCGGCGGTGGTCGGGCCGATCGCAACCAGCGTAGCCGACCGCGCCACGCTCTCCGGCAGTGCGCCCGCCGCCGAAGGGCTGGCGAGCACCACCACCGTGGCGGCTGTCGCGGCCGCTGTCGTGGCCGCAGTCGTGGTGGCTGCCGTGGTGGCTGCCGTGGTGGCCTCCGTGGTCGCCGCCGTGTCCGCTGTCGTGGTGGCAGGTGCGGCCAGCAGCTCGTCGGCGGCCTGCGCCACCACCGTCTCGTAGAGCACCAGCGGCCGGGTCTCGAAGCCCGCCTGCTCGAGCGCCCGCCGCAGCGTCGGGAGCGCACGATCGCCCTGCGGCAAGCCCACCGGCCCGGCAGCGCGCGGGTGCGCCAGGAAGTCGTCGGCCAGCGAGGCGGCCTGGGAGCGCTCGCCCGTCAGCGCCACCTCCGCGCCGGCGCGGCGCAGGTCGGCCGCCGTCTTGCGACCGACCGCGGCCAGCAGCGGCGCGGACTCGTCGGGGGGTAGGCCCTGGCGCCGCCAGGGGAGCCCCAGCGCCCGCCAGGCCTCCACCGCCGAGCGGCTGGTGAACATCAGCCACGGCAGCCCCAGCAGCGCCTCGGCCTCGGCCCGCACGGCCTCGCCCTCGCGGGCGCGGGTGCATACGAGAGGGTGGTGGCGGACGTCGTGGCCGCGCCGAGCGAGCGCCGCCGCCAGGCCCTCGAGGCGGCCCTCGGAGTGCGTGAGCAGGATCCTCACCCCGCCTCCGCGCCCGCCGCTTGCGGGCGACCCAGCGCCTCGAAGGCCAGCATGGCGGCGCCTTCGCCCTCGGGGTGCGTCACCTCGACGGTGGCGCCCCGGTAGTAGGCGCGCAGCGCCACGCCCGCGCCGGTCACGCGCGCGTACGCGCCGAGCGCCAGCTGGCAGCCCCCCTGCAGCATCGCCATCAGGCCGCGCTCGGCGGCCACCGTGCGGGCGGCAGGCAGGTCGTGGATCTCGGTGAGGAGCGCCGCCAGGGCGTCGTCGCTGCGGCGCACCTCGAGGGCCAGGGCGCCCTGGCCGGGGGCGGGAACGAAGAGCTCGGGCGCCAGCGGCGCCAGCTCCAGGTCGTCCAGCGCGCCCTGGCGCGCCAGGCCCAGGCGCTCGATGCCGGCCGCGGCGATGACGAGGGCGTCGCAGGCGCCCTCGCGGAGCTTCCGCAGGCGGGTGGGGACGTTGCCGCGCATCTCCACCAGCGCCAGGTCCGGGCGGGCGCGAGCCAGCTGGTCGCGCCGGCGCGCCGCGCTGGTGCCGACCGCGGCCCCCGGGCGAAGAGGGAAGGGGGACTCGGACCCGTCGAAGGCTGCGGGACGCACCAGCAGCACGTCGCGCGGGTCGGCGCGGCGCGGCACGGCGGCTACCTCCAGGCCGGGGGCGGGCTGGGTCGGCAGGTCCTTGTGGGAGTGCACTGCCAGGTCGGCGCGCTCCTCCAGCACCGCCTGTTGCACCGCCTTGGTGAAGAAGCCCTGGCCGGAGAGGCTGCCGAAGGGCGCCATGTCGCGGTCTCCCTGCGTCTCGACCTCCACCAGCTCGACGCTGCAACCGAGCGCTTCCAGCTCGGCCTGCACGCTCCTCGCCTGGCTCTTCGCCAGCTCGCTGCCGCGGCTGGCGATGCGCACGTGCCTGCCCTCGCCGGGCCGGCCGCGCTCGCCGCGAAGGTAGGCAGGGAGCCGGCTCACGCGTGCTCGCCGGGGCCGGCGCCGACCGCAACCTGGGGCGCCGGGGAGACGGCGTCGTCGAAGGCGTCGCCGTCCGCCAGCCCCGCCTCCTTCAGGAAGGTCAGCGCCGCCTCCAGGCCGTGCTCGCGCGCGACCGCGCGCAACCCCTTGACCGGCACGTGGGCGAACTTGTGGGCGAGACGCCGGGCCGCGTCGGGCGGCAGCGCGTCGCCGATGGTCTCGAGGTAGAGCGCGCGCAGCCTGCGGATGGAGGGCCCGAGCTGGCGCTCGGTCCAGGCCCGGACCGCCTCGTCGAGCTCCTCGCGCACGATGCGCTCGGCTTGCGCCAGCTTGCCGGCCAGCTCGTCGCGGCGCGCCCGCCCGGCCGCTTGAAGGCCGTCCACGTCCAGCACGGTCACGTCGCGCCGGCGCGCGGCGGCGGGGTCGACGTTGCGGGGGATGCCGAGGTCCACGGCCAGCTCCAGCGAGGGCATGCGGCCGAGCAGCACCGCGTCCGCCAGATGGCCGGCGGGCGTGGCACACACCAGCACGGTGGCGTCGACGGGCTCGGCGAGCAGCTGCGCCAGGCTCAGCGCCTCGACGCCCTCGCGCTCGGCGAGCGCCTGCGCGCGGGACAGGGTGCGGTTGGCCACCACCACCCGCACGCCCGCCAGCTCCGCCAGCGAGTGCGCCGCCAGCGAGCCCATCTCGCCGGCGCCCAGCACCACCACCGTACGCCCGGGGGTGAGCAGCGGCTCGAGCTGCGGCCGCGCCAGGCTGAACAGCGAGGTGTGCACCGGCGCCAGCGCCACCTCGCGCCGCACCCGCTTGGCGACGCGCAGCGCCGTCTCGAAGGCGAAGGCGGTGGTGGGGCCGGTCAGCCCGTGCACCTGCGCGGCGCGGTACGCCTCGCGGACCTGGCGCATGACCTGATCCTCGCCGGGGTTGAGGGAGTCGAGCGACGAGGCCACCCGCGCGAGCTGCTCCAGGGCGCCCTCACCGAGGAAGGCGTAGGGGCGCTGCTGCCCGTCCAGGGCGATCCTGCGCCGCAACCCCTCGAGCTCCTGCCCGTCGGGCACGCGCGTCACCACGTCCCAGCGGTTGCAGGTGACGATGGGCACGAACTCCCGCAGCCCGGCGCGCTCCAGGCACGCCTCGCCGGGTCCGGCGTAGGCCTGCTGGTAGGCCTCCAGGGCCCGCGCGCCGCCGCGGCGGTGCGATACCCCGATCAGCGCCAGCCGTTCCATGAGGCTCCATGGTACGGACGGCGCACGGCCGAGAGTGTCATGAGAGTGTCATCGGAGCCGGGGCGACTCAGTGCATCTCCCATTGGATGTACGGCTCCTTCACATCCACCATGGCGTTGACGATGAGCTCGGCAAGGCCGCCGTAGGTGATGCCGCTTCGTTCGAGGGCGCCGTAGTAGTCCAGCATGTCGCGGATCTGCCCCTTGCAGTTCGAGCAAGGCGCGCAGACGTACTTCTTGACCTCGGGTCCCGGCTGGTCGGCGAAGGCGTCGAGGATCTGCTTGAACTTCATGCGGCCGCTCACGCTCACCCGCCAGTCGGTGAAGTTGTTGGGCGACATGATGGCGAAGCCGCTGCCCCCGCCGCAGCAGTAGTTGTCGACGCCGTGCGGCGTCATCTCGCGGAACTGCGGGCACAGGAAGCGCAGGATGCGGCGCTGCGGCTCGACGATCCCCAGGTTGCGGACGATGTTGCAGGGATCGTGCAGCGTCACCGGGAAGTCGTTCTTGGACGGGTCGAAGGCGATCTTGCCGCTGAACACGATGCGCTCGAGCAACGTGAGGAAGCTCTCGCGGTGCACCGCGAGGTCGCCGGTGAGCACGCGGTCCGCGATCGTGATCAGCGATTTGTGCTCGTGGCCGCACTCGCCCATGACGATCTTGTTCACTCGCAGCTTCCTGGCGGTCTCGGCGTGCCGCAGCGCGATGCGTGCCAGCTGGATGTCGTCGTAGAAGAGCCCGTAGTTCACGCCGTCGTAGCCCACCTCGTCGGTGGAGAGCGTCCAGTCGATGCCGGCCGCGTTGAGGATGATCGCGAAGGCGCCCGGGTTCTCCGGCCACGCCAGCATCTCGCCGGCGTTGTGGATGAGCAGGACGTCGGCCCCCTCCACGTCGAGGGGGGTGTGCGCGTCGAGGCCGGTCTGCTCCGAGATGTCCTCGTCGATGAACTCGACGTTGTCCTTGAGGACCTCCGGGCTCATCCCGGTGGAGGAGCCGACCTGCAGCTGCAGCATGGTGCCCTTGTCGTGCAGCTCGCTCGGCGCCCAGCCGAGCTCCTGGCTGAAGAGCTTGCGCAGCTCATGGGTGACGAGGCCGTTGTCCAGCCCGATCGGGCAGACCTGCGCGCAGCGGCGGCACATGGTGCAGCGGTAGGCGAGCTCGTACAGGCGCGTGATGGTGGCCCAGTTGAGATCGATGTCCTCGCCGCGCACGCGCGCCAGCAGCTTGCCGCCCGGGCGGGTGTACTTGCGCACCAGACGGCGCAGCACCTCCGCACGGTAGGTGGGGCGGTAGACGTCGTTGTGGCCGCTCATGGCGTACACCGGGCAGGCCTCGTTGCACGTCTGACAGGCCATGCAGTAGTCGGCCGTCAACATCAGCGGCTTGAGGAAGGTCCAGTTGTCGTTGCGGCTGACCAGCTTCTTCAGGCCGGCCTCGAAGCGGTCGACGTACGCCTGCTTCTCCTCCTCGGTCTGCGGTTGCGGCAGGCTCAGCGCCACCACGCCGTCCAGGTTGCAGACCATGCGCTCCTGCGCGCCCGGACTCAGCTCCTTCCACTGCGGCTGCTCCTCGAGCTTGTCGTACGGCGCGGGCAGAGGCGGCAGGTCTTCGAGGCGCACGGGGGAGAGGACCTCCTGGTCGCGCTCGCCGATGTCGCGGATCTTCAGCGGCCTGCTCATGGCTTCGCCTCCCGCTTGGCGAGGTCCGCCCAGGTCTTGACGCCATCGGCGCCCACGTGCGGGGCGGCCCACGTCACCGGCTGGCGCATGAGCGCCTGCACCTCGCGCTCGAGCCGCGAGCCGGCCTCGAGCGGCTGATCGTCCCAGCGGACCTGGTGGTAGGTGAAGAACTTCGCCGCGAAGTGCATCATCTCGCTGAACGGCAGGTAGGCGAGGAAGACCAGCGCGACGACCACGTGCACGGCGACCGCGGCCGGCAGCGCCGCGCCGGCATCGGCCGTGAGCAGCGCCCCGCCGTAGCTCGCGATGCGGTCCCCGAAGTCCGGCGCCGCCAGCACCGCGACCGCGCCCGTGGCGAAGACCGCGAGCGTCAGCAGCAGGTTGGCGTAGGCCACCCGGCTCGACATCACGCGCAGGTCCGGGCGCAGCAGCCGGCTGGCCACCAGCCCGAGCGTGCCGACGCCGCCGAGGACGCACCCCACGCCCGCCACCCAGGGCAGGCCGGTGCCGAACAGCGCCGCCCCGGCACCCGCGACCCCCGCGGCGCTCAGGATGCCGCCGAGGGCTAGCAGGCCGGTCGCCGCGATCAGCAGGTACAACCCCGCGTGGAACGCCAGCGACCACCACCACAAGCGGCGGTTGTGGTCCCAGAGCGCTTTCATGAGGAAGATCTCGCGGCCCATGACCGCCAGCTCGCCCGACAGCGACTCCTTACGGGGCTTCGTCCACCACTCGTACTCCTCCAGGTAGGAGCCGCCGTACTTCCCCCGCGTGCTGTCCTTGGGCACGGGCGCCAGCTCCCAGCGCAAGTGGACGGGCAGCCTGGCGATGCCGACGCAGCGCACCACGAACGCCACCACGAAGATGGCCAGCAGGCCGTAGGACAGGAACAACAGCAAGGAACCGGACATGTCCAACCTCTCTCGCTAGGCCTTGGTCCGGCGCGGGGGGCGCGGCACGCTCCTCGAAACGGCCGGGCAGCAATACGTGCCAAACGTCACAGATGATAGTAGAATGCGGGCATTGCCCGGCCGTCAAGGGACATACGGCGGGCCGACAGCGACGGGAGCGCCGCCGCGGGCAGCATGACGCGCAGGGCGTGGGCTCCCGAGCAAGCCGTGGCAGGACCGGGAGCGAACGCCGGGCCGGCCGCGCCGCCAGCGGGCGGACGATGGTCGAGGGAGCGATTGCCGTGGCAGCGTTGAGGCGATTGGTGCTCGAGCGGTTGACCCGCTACTACGGGCATCTCACGAGGGAGTACGCGAAGAACCCGCTCGTGACGGTCACGAGCGCGCAGATCGGCGCGGCGTTGGATGTCGAGCCGAGCCAGGTCCGGAAGGACTTCGGGGCCGTAGGCCTGTCCGGTGTGAGCCGCGTGGGCTACCAGGTGTGCGACGTGTGCCGCGCCATCCGCAGGGAGCTCGGCTTCGACGAGCCGTACGCCGCGGTGCTGGTCGGCGTCGGCCACCTCGGCAGCGCGCTGCTCAACTACGCGAGCTTCGAGCAGTACGGCCTGGTCATCGTGGCGGCCTTCGACGGCGACAACGACAAGGTGGGGGAGGTCGTGGGCGACCTGGCGATACGCTCCGTCCACACGCTCAAGCGCTTCATCGAAGAGAACGAGGTGTCCGTCGCGGTCCTGACCACGCCCGTCGAGGTGAGCCAGCGCCTCGCCGAGCTCGTCGTCGACGCCGGCGTCAAGGCCATCTGGAACTTCACGCCTAGGCGGCTCACCGTCCCCGACGACGTGCTCGTTCGCAACGAGCACATCTCGGTCGGCCTGGCCGAGATCGCCTACCACCTGAACCTGAGGCGGCCGGGGCCTCGCCCGGCCGTGACCGAAGCCTGCGATCCCGAGCGCAACTGCGCTCTGGGGACCGCCTCGGCCCGTGCGCTGCTGCGCATGGCCGAACAGGGTCCCGAGAGTCAAGCGGGGAGATCGCAGCCTACGGCAGGGCCCGCGCACGAAGCCGCGGACGTGACGAGGTAGCGCTGCGCAGCGTCCCGGCGCCTCGCGCCGACGCAGCGCTGCCGTCGCCGGCCTAGCCGGCATCCACCTCACAGCCAGGCCCAGGCCCGTGCGCTCCGCGCCAGGCCGGCCCTGGCAGTGGCCCGGCGCTCGCGGGTCGGACTGACGCCCGACTCGTGATTGTTTTCCCGAATGTCCCTTGACGATCGCGGCTGTCAGCCGTAGCGTCGATCCGTGAAAAAAATCGCGAATGCGGCACAAGGGCCGTAGCCAATCGCGTAATACCGTGACATTTGTCACGGTAGGCGCGATGCGGCGCGGCTGGGTCGCGCGGAAAGGACGGGGAAGCAGCCATGCCCAGCTACGTAATCCGCGATAAGTGCGACGGGTGCAAGGCGCTCGACAAGACCGCCTGCCAGTTCATCTGCCCGAACGACCTCATGGTTCTCGACAAGGAGAGCATGAAGGCCTACAACCGCGATCCGTCCATGTGCTGGGAGTGCTACAGCTGCGTCAAGATCTGCCCGAACCAGGCGATCGAGGTGCGGGGCTACCAGGACTTCGTGCCGATGGGCGCGAGCGTGACGGCGATGCGCAGCTCCGACGCGATCATGTGGACGGTGCAGTTCCGCGACGAGGAGATCCGTCCCAAGCGCTTCAAGTTCCCGATCCGGCGCGGTGTGTCGGAAGGACAGGTACAGGCGTTCGGCCACTACCCGACCGGCGACGAGGACCTCCGGAGCCCGACCCTGATGTCGGAGCCGGAGGGGCTCAACACCGACAACGGTCCGGTGCGGTTCGACGTCGTGCCGGGGCTGTGATGACCAGGCATCTCGGTCGGAACGAGGCACTTCGGATCCGGCAACGGCGAGGGGACGGGAGATAATGGCGGAGTTCGAGACGGTAACGGTCGATACCGACCTCCTGATCTGCGGCGGCGGCATGGCCGCCTGCGGGGCGGCGGTGGAAGCGTCTTACTGGGCCAAGCGTCACGGGCTGAAGGTGACGCTGGTGGACAAGGCCGCCATGGACCGGTCGGGCGCGGTCGCCATGGGGCTCTCGGCGATCAACGAGTACGTCGACCTCAACAGCGGGAAGAACACCCTGAAGGACTACTGCGACTACGTTCGCAACGACCTGATGGGGATCACCCGCGAGGACCTGGTCGCCAGCATCGCCCGGCACGTCGACGACTCCGTGCACCTCTTCGAGAAGTGGGGCCTGCCGATCTGGAAGGACCAGGAAGGCAACTACGTGCACGAGGGCCGCTGGCAGCTGATGATCAACGGCGAGTCCTACAAGGTGATCGTCGCCGAGGCGGCCAAGAACGCGCTGGAGCAGGCCGGCGGCGAGTACTACGAGCGCGTGTTCATCACCCATCCGCTGATGGACGGCAACCGCTGCGTGGGCGCGGTGGGCTTCAGCGTGCGCGAGAACAAGATCTACGTCTTCCGCGCCAAGGCCGTGATGGCCGCCATGGGCGGCGCGGTGCACGTCTTCAAGCCGCGCTCCACCGGTGAGGGCTTCGGGAGAAGCTGGTACCCACCCTTCAACTCGGGCGCCAGCGCCTTCTTCACCCTCTATGCCGGCGCGGAGATGACCTGCCAGGAAGTGCGCTTCATCCCGGTGCGCTTCAAGGACGCCTACGGACCGGTGGGCGCGTGGTTCCTGCTGTTCAAGTCGGTCGCCACCAACGCCAACCACGACGACTACATGAAGACCAACGCCGCCGAGCTGGAGAAGTGGGAGCCGTACGGGACGGTCAAGCCCAGGCCGGCCAACATCCGTAACTGGCTGATGATGCTCGACGTGATGGACGGCAAGGGCCCCATCTACATGCAGACGGCCGAGGCGATCAAGCGGATCGCCGACGGGGCGCCTGACGAGAAGGCGGGCCAGCGCAAGCTGAAGGAGCTCGAGTCCGAGGCCTGGGAGGACTTCCTCGACATGACGATCTCGCAGGCCATCCTGTGGGCCGCGACGAACGTCGAGCCTGACAAGAAGCCTTCAGAGATCATGGCCTGCGAGCCCTACTTCATCGGCTCGCACTCGGGCGCGTCGGGCGCCTGGGTGTCCGGCCCCGAAGACCTGCAGACCTCGCAGACGAAGGACGAGTACTTCTGGGGTTACCCCAACCAGACGACGGTCGAGGGGCTGTTCGCGGCGGGCGACGCCTCGGGCGCCTCGAGCCACAAGTTCTCCTCCGGCTCGTTCACCGAGGGGCGTATCGGCGGCAAGGCGGCCATCGCCTACATCGCCGACCACAACGACGCCCCGCACGTGGATCAGGCACAGATCGAGCAGCTCAAGGAAGAGTTGCTGCGGCCGCTGGCGACGTTCGAGCAGCACGCGGGCGCGACCACCGACCCGGAGATCAACCCGAACTACATCCGGCCGAAGCAGTTCATGTACCGGCTGCAGAAGATCATGGACGAGTACGCCGGCGGCGTGTCCGCGCAGTTCAAGACCAACGGCGCGTTGCTCGAGAAGGGCGAGGAGCTGCTGGGCTACTTGAAGGAGGACGCCGGCTCCCTCGCCGCGGAGAACCTCCACGAGCTGATGCGCTCCTGGGAGGCCGTGCACCGGATGTACCAGGCCGAGGCGCACGTGCGCTCGATCGCGTTCCGTGAGGAGACGCGCTGGCCGGGCTACTACTTCCGTGCCGACAAGCCCAGCCTCGACAACGAGAACTGGCTGGCGTTCTGCAACTGCAAGTACGACCGGGCCACGGACAGCTGGGAGATGATCAAGCGCCCAGTGAAGTACATCACCCAGGACGGCGGGACGGCCGGGCAGGCCGACGACCACCGTCAGATGGCACCTGCGTGACGGTGCACGGATCGAGGCGAGGAACGACGGCCATTCCCGAGACCTGCCCTCACTGCGGCTCGCGCCTCAAGACCTGGCGCGTACCGGACGGCACGAGCTGGGAGGAGCCGACGTTCCTCGCCTGCTTCAACGACGACTGCTCCTACTACGTCGACGGCTGGACCTGGATGTGGGAGCAGTTCGGGCAACGGGCCTCGTATCGCTTCGCGGTCAATCCCAGGCACGGCGGGACGCTGATGATCCCGGTGTGGTCGGCGGAAGCGACGCGCGGGCAGATCGTGGACGAAGCGGGGGAGGCGACGAGGTATGAGCGACCGGATCGACAACACCCGGTCCGGACAGCGTAGCGCGCTGGAGGAGAAGGTCCTGGACGGGAAATCGCGGCTCCAACCGGACGACCGGTTCCGCTTCAGCTGCCACCCCGGACTGCCCTGCTTCAACCGCTGCTGCGCCGACGTCAACATCTTCCTCTCCCCGTACGACGTGTTGCGCATGCGCCAGCACCTGGGCATGGGCTCGCGGGAGTTCCTCGAGAGGTACACCTTGCTGCCGGTGCAGCGCGACATGCGCACGCCGGTCGTGATGCTGCGCATGCAGGGCGAGCCGGAGAAGCGCTGTCCGTTCGTGACCGACGCCGGCTGCAGCATCTACCAGGACCGACCCTGGCCCTGCCGGATGTACCCGTTGGGCCTGGCGGCGAGCCGCGACACCCCCGACGGCTGGCAGGGCGAGCGCTTCTACTTCCTGCTCGACGACCCGGGCTGCCTCGGCGCGCAGCAGGCGCGCGAGCTCACCGTCCGGGAGTGGCTCGAGGACCAGGAGGTCGAGGCGTACGACGTCTGGGGCGAGGCGTACAAGGAGCTGGCTCTGCACCGGTTCTTCGAGCAGGGCGGCGAGCTGACGCCCGAGAAGATGGACATGTTCTACATGGCCTGCTACGACCTCGACAAGCTACGCCGCTTCGTGTTCGACACGTCGCTGCTGCGCAAGTTCGAGGTCGACGAGGACCTCGTCGAGGAGATGCGCTACAGCGACGAGGCGCTGCTGCGCTTCGGCTTCCTGTGGCTGCGCTTCAGCCTGTTCGGCGAGCCGACGATGAGGATCGCCGGCGAGGCGGCGGAGGAAGCGCGCCAGAGGCTGAACGACCGCGTCGTCGTCGATCGAAAGCTGTCCAGGACCGGGCCGGGGGACGCGACATGAGCGCAACCGGCGCGCGAGGCAGCATCCTGGTCGTCGGCGGGGGCATCAGTGGGATCACCGCCGCCGTCGAGGCCTCGGAGGCGGGCGCGGACGTCGTGCTGGTGGAGAAGCTGCCCTTCCTCGGCGGGCGGGTGGCGCGGCTGAACCAGTACTTCCCGAAGCTGTGCCCACCGACCTGCGGTCTCGAGATCAACCTGCGTACGCTGCGCACGAGCCCGCGCATCCGCTGCCTGACGCTCTCCGAGGTCGAGCGGATCACCGGCGAGCCCGGCGGCTACACGGCGACCGTCCGCCGCGACCCGCGCTTCGTGACCGAGAGGTGCACGGCGTGCGGCGCCTGCGTGGAGGTCTGCCCGGTCGAGCGGCCGGACGCGTTCAACCTCGGCATGGGCACCACCCGCGCGGTCTACCTGCCGTTCGAGATGGCCACCCCCATGCGCTACGCCATCGACGCGGACGCCTGCCGGGGGGACGAGTGCGGTGCCTGCGTGGCCGCCTGCCCTTACGGCGCGATCGACCTGGCCACGGAGCCGGAAACGATCGAGGTCGAGGTGGACGCGGTGGTATGGGCGACGGGCTGGGACCCTCCGGACGCCGCCCGCTTCGAAGGCCTCGGCTTCGGGCAGTACCCCGACGTGGTCACCAACGTGATGCTCGAGCGGCTGGCGGCCCCGGGCGGGCCGACGGGCGGCCGCATCCTGAGGCCGTCCACGGGCGAGGAGGTGCGCTCCGTGGCGTTCGTGCAGTGCGCCGGGTCGCGCGACGAGAACTACCTGAGCTACTGCTCCGGCGTGTGCTGCATGGCCTCGCTCAAGCAGGCAAGGTACGTCCGGGAGCAGGTCCCGGATGCCGACATCACCGTCTACTACATCGATATCCGCTCGCCGGGCCGCCTCGAGGACTTCTACGCCGCGGCGCAGGCCGACGACAAGCTGAGCCTGATCAAGGGCAAGGTCGCCAACGTCGTCGGCGGAGCGGACGGCCTGGAGATCGAGGTAGAGGACACCGCCTCCGCGCAGCTGGTCAGACGAAGCTTCGACATGGTGGTGCTGGCCACGGGCATGGTCCCCGTCGGCGTCGGCGGCGCGGAGCTCGACAGCGGCCCGCAGCAAGACGCGTACGGCTTCTTGCGCCCTCGCGACCGGTCGGGCATGCTGACGGCCGGCTGCGCCAAGCGCCCCGCGGACGTCGCGACGTGCGTGCGTGACGCCACCGCCGCGGTCGGCAGGGCGCTGGAGTTCTGCGGGGAGGGCAGCCGTGGATAACCGAGCCGCCGTCTACCTCTGCCGCGGCTGCGACATCGGCGCGGCGCTCGACGTGGACGCCTTGCGTGACCTGGTCACCGGCGACCTCGGCGTCGAGACGTGTCGCGACCACGAGTGCCTGTGCAGCGACGGCGGCCGGGAACTGCTGCGGAAGGACGTCCAGGAGGGCGTGGACACACTGATCGTGGGGGCGTGCTCGTCGAGGCTGATGACGGACGCCTTCACCTTCGACGGCGTCCACACCGAGCGCGTGAACCTGCGCGAGGGCGTGGTCTGGAGCCACGAGCCCAACGACGAGGACACGCAGATGCTCGCCGCCGACTACCTGCGGATGGGTGTGGCACGGGCCTCCAAGGTGGAGGCGCCGGAGCCCTTCCAGGAGAAGGTCGACCCGACCGTCCTGGTCGTGGGCGGCGGCGTCGGCGGCATGAGCGCGGCGCTCACGGCCGCGCGTGCCGGCCGCCGCGTGGTGCTGGTGGAGAAGCAACCGCGGCTGGGCGGCTGGATGGCGAGGTTCGCGCGGCAGATCCCGCGCGAGGAACCCTACCGCGTGCCGAAGGCGTCCGACATCGACGCGCGCATCGCCGAGGTGCGCGCCGAGAAGCGGATCGCCGTGCACACGAGCTGCACCATCGAGAAGATCAGCGGTCAGCCGGGCCAGTTCGACGTCAGCCTGCGAGGCAGCGGCGGGAGCCTTCAGCTGCGCGTGGGCGCGATCGTGCAGGCGACCGGGTGGGAGCCCTACGACGCCACCCGCCTCGACACCCTGGGCTACGGCGGCTCGCCGGACGTGATCACGAACGTCGAGATGGAGGAGATGATCGCTGCCTGCCGGATCCGCCGGCCTAGCGACGGCAGCCGGCCGCGGCGCATCGCCTTCGTCCAGTGCGCCGGCTCGCGCGACCCGGACCACCTGCCGTACTGCTCGGGCGTGTGCTGCAACGTCACGGTCAAGCAGGCCCTGGTGGCACGCGAGTTCGACCCGGAGCTCGACGTGTACGTGCTCTACAAGGACATGCGCACGCCGGGGCAGCACGAGGCGTTCTACCGGCACGCGCAGGAGGACGGCCGCATCTACTTCACCAAGGCGGACGTCACGGGCGTGGACACCAGCGGCCCGACCCCCGTCGTGCAGGCACGGAACTCGCTCCTGGGCGAGACGATCGCGCTGGAGGCGGATCTCGTCGTGCTGGCGACCGGCATGGTGCCGCATGCCGCCGACGGCGAGGCCATCCGGCGCTACCAGGACGCCAAGGCCGTCATCGCCAAGGGCGAGGCCGGCGCCCAGCTCGAGGCCGCCAAGACCACGGAAGCGGAGCTCCGGCACCTGGAGGGTGCCGGCATCCTCCACCTCGACTACCGCCAGGGCCCGGACCTGCCCACGTTGCGCTATGACTTCCCCGACTCGCATTTCATCTGCTTCCCCTATGAGACGCGGCGGACCGGCATCTATGCCGCCGGCGGCGTGCGCGCTCCCCTCGACTCGGATCTGGCCACGGAAGACGGCGCAGGTGCCGCCCTCAAGGCGATCCAGGCGGTCGAGCTGGCGACGCAAGGGCGGGCGGTCCATCCGCGCTGGGGCGACATGTCGTATCCGTCGTTCTTCCTGCAGCGCTGCACGCAGTGCAAGAGATGCACCGAGGAGTGCCCGTTCGGAGCGCTGAACGAGGACGAGAAGGGCACGCCGCAACTGAACGCGGCGCGCTGCCGCCGCTGCGGCATCTGCATGGGCGCCTGCCCGGAGCGGATCATCTCGTTCAAGGACTACTCGGTCGACATCGTCAGCTCGATGATCAAGTCCGTCGACATCCCCGACGAGTTCGAGGAGAAGCCGCGGCTGCTCGGCCTGCTGTGCGAGAACGATGCCTACCCGGCGCTCGATACCGCCGGCCTGAAGCGGATCCGCCACTCCGCGTTCATGCGCTTCATCCCGGTGCGCTGCCTCGGCTCGGTCAACGTGGTGTGGATCGCCGACGCCCTGGCGCGCGGTTTCGACGGCGTGCTGCTGGTCGGCTGCAAGTCCGGCGACGACTACCAGTGTCACTTCATCCGGGGCAGCGAGCTGATGGAGACGAGAAGCCAGAACATCCGCGACAAGCTCAAGCAACTGGCCCTCGAGGACGAGCGCGTTCGCCTCGAGCAGCTGTCCATCAACGAGTTCGAGAGGTTGCCGGAGATCGTCGACGAGTTCGCGGCGCAGATCCAAGAGATCGGCCTGAACCCGTTCAAGGGATTCTAGGTGCATGGTGATAGGTTCCGGCGGAGCGTACCAAGATGTTGGCTGAGCACGAGCGGCTGAGACCCGACCCGAAGTTCGTCGAAGCGATCCTGAGCTCGGGCGGGGGCGACCTGAAGAAGTGCTTCCAGTGCGCGACATGCTCGGCGGTGTGTGAGTTGTCCTCACCGTCCAGCCCCTTCCCGCGCAAGGAGATGCACTGGGCGCAGTGGGGGCTCAAGGAGCGCCTGCTGGCCGACCCCGACGTGTGGCTGTGCTTCCAGTGCGGCGACTGCTCGTTGCGCTGCCCGCGCCAGGCGCGGCCCAGCGACGTGCTCGCCGCCGTGCGGCGGCAGGTAGTTCGGCACTACGCCTTCCCGCGCTTCCTCTCGGACTGGGTCGACCGGCCCGCGACGTTCCCCCTGCTGCTGGCGATCCCCGTGGTGCTGCTGGGGGCTGCGGTGCTGGCGCGCGGCTCGCTCACGCGGGCGCTCGGCATGCAACCACCCACCGCGTTCTATGCGGCGTTCTTCCCCGATTGGATGATCAACGTCTTCTTCACCTTCTTCGTGGTGCTGGCGTTGATCGCGGCGGTCTCCGGCATGGCCCGCTTCTGGAGAGCCATGCGACAGGCCGACGCCGCGTCGGGCAGGGGAGCGGCCGCGACCGGCGTGGTGACCAGCATCGTCAGGGCGCTACGCACGATCTTGCTGCACGACCGCTTCGGCGCCTGCGGCCGCTGGAAGTCGCGCCAATGGACCCACCTGTTCGCGTTCTACGGCTTCCTGGCGTTGCTCGTCACCACCATCTGGGCGGTCTTCAACGTCTTCATCGGGCCGGCGTTCGGGCTACCGGTGACGTACCCGTTCGCCATCACCTACCCCGCCAAGTACCTGGCGAACCTGGGCGCCCTGTTGCTGCTCGTCGGAGCGGGCAAGGCCATCTGGGAACGGGCACGGGATCGCGACGGGGCGGGAAGCAACACCACCTTCGACTGGAGCTTCACCTGGCTGCTGCTGGCGCTGGGCGTGACCGGCGTCGCCGTCGAGGTGCTGCGCTATGCGGGGCAGCCGGCGCCGAGCGCCGGCCTGACGAGCACCGCCTACGCGCTGTACTTCGTCCATCTGGTGCTGGTGTTCAGCCTGCTGGTCTATCTGCCGTACTCGAAGTTCGCGCACCTCCTGTACCGATCGACGGCCCTGGTGTACGCCGAGCGAACGGGTCGCCGCCAGAGCGCGGCGGTCCCGAAGGCCGCCGTGCAGCCCGGACCGGCAGTGCGGGAGGCGCCCGCCGTCGCACCGGCCGCCTCGCCAGACCGCGAGAGGCGCCCGAGAGTGCCGGCATGAAGGGAGGCATCATGTCGCAACTGGTTAGTCCACATGGCAAAGAGAGGAAGCTGAAGCCGCTCCTGCTGGAGGGTCAGGCTCTGCAGGAAGCGCGCGCGGAGGCGGCGACGCTCAAGCGCATCCCCATCACCTCGAGGGAGAGCGGCGACGCCATCATGATGGGCATCGGCGGCTTCACGCCGCTCCCCGGGTTCATGGGTCAGGCCGACTGGAAGGGCTGCGTCGACCAGATGACGATGAGCGACGGCACCTTCTGGCCCATCCCCGTCACCCTGTCCGCCTCGAAGGAGGACGCCGACCAGATCCGCGAGGGCGAGGACGTCGCGCTGGTCGATGAGGAGAGCGGCACGTTCATGGCCATCATGAACGTGCAGGAGCGGTACCCCATCGACAAGGGGCACGAGTGCAAGGAGGTCTTCAGGACGACGGACCCCGAGCACCCCGGCGTCGCCAAGGTCATGGCGCAGCGCGAGGTGAACCTCGGCGGCCCCATCCGGGTGCTCAGCGAAGGCAGGTTCCCCGACGAGTTCGCCGGCATCTACCAGCGGCCGGCCGAGGCCCGCGCCGTGTTCGAGTCCCGCGGGTGGCACACGGTCGCGGCACTGCAGCTCCGCAACCCCATGCACAACTCGCACGCCTACCTCGCCAAGGTGGCGATCGAGGTGGCCGACGGCGTCTACATCCACCAGCTGCTGGGCGTGCTGAAGCCCGGCGACATCCCGGCGGAGACGCGCGTGAAGTGCATCGAGGCGCTGGTGAACACCTACTTCCGGCCCGAGCGCGTGGTGCAGGGGGGCTACCCACTGGACATGCGCTACGCCGGGCCGCGCGAGGCGCTGCTCCACGCCGTGTTCCGCCAGAACTACGGCTGCTCGCACCTGATCGTCGGGCGCGACCACGCCGGCGTCGGCGACTACTACGGCCCCTTCGACGCCCAGAAGATCTTCGACGAGGTCCCCAGGGGCGCGCTGCTCACGCAGCCGCTGAAGATGGACTGGACCTTCTACTGCTACAGCTGCGGCGACATGGCCTCCATGAAGACGTGCCCGCACGAGTCCAAGGCCGTGATCGACGACAACGGCAACCACATCTCCGGCGACCGTCTGCTGGTGTCCGGCACCATGCTGCGCAAGATGCTCTCCGAAGGCAAGACGGTACCCAAGGAGTTCAGCAAGCCCGAGGTCATCGCCTTGCTGCGCCAGTACTACGAGGGTCTCGAGGACAACGTCGAGATCAAGCTGCACGGCGCCGCCACCGGCGAGGTCACGCACTAGGGAGGAGACGCGGCTCGCATGGATCTGATCACGGTGACGCGGAGCAACGGGCTCGCCTTCGACATCCGGGTGCGCGGGCACACGCTGCGCTCGGACATGGCGCCGGAGGACGGCGGGGTCGACGACGGACCGTCGCCGGCCGAGCTGCTCGGCTGCTCGCTCGGGGCGTGCGTCGCCATGATGCTGCAGGACTACTGCGAGCGCCACGAGCACGTCGCCGGCGACGTGGCCGTCGCCCTGACGCTCGAGCTGGCGCAGGAACCGAAGCGCGTCGCCGCCATCACCGTGGACGTGGAGCTACCCAACGACGTAGCGGAGAGCGAGCTGCCGGAGCTCCGGCGGGTCGCCGAAGCGGGCGTGGTCCGTGCCACGCTCGCCCGTCCGCCGGAGGTGGACATCGAGCTCAATCGGGCCGCGCCCTGACCGGGGGTCCGGGCAGCCGCGGCTCGGTCGGAGTCGAAGAGGAGGAAGCGCATGGCAAGCAAACAACTCGGCGGCAGGATGCTCGAGATCGACGAGGACGGGTTCATCCAGGACCCGAGCCAGTGGGACGAGGCCGTTGCCGACGACCTGGCCAAGACCGAGGGCGTCGAGGCCATGGGCGAGGGCCACTGGAAGGTCGTCCACTACATCCGCGACTACTACCTCCAGTACAGCATGGCGCCCATGGTCCGGAAGGTCTGCAAGGAGACGGGCTTCAAGCTCAAGGACATCTACGAGCTGTTCCCCAGCGGGCCTGCCAAGGGCGCCTGCAAGGTCGCAGGCTTGCCGAAGCCGACGGGCTGCGTCTGATGTCGTCGCGCGACCAGGGCGAGCGCCGCCGGCTCCCGCCGGCGGGTGTCCGGTCGCGCGCCGAGCCGCGCTCGAAGTTGCCGGGTCTCCGGCGGCTCGAGCCCGGGGCCCGACGCGGCGGGGCCAGGGGGCCCCGGCGCACCCAGGAAGGGAAGCGGCGATGAGCCTCGAGGAGCTGCTGCGGCAGAAGCGGGAGGGGATCGTCGGGCGCTGGCTCGACGAGGTGCTGGCAGCCTACCCGGCCGAGGGCGGCGCCTTCTTCAAGCGCCAGCGCGACCGCTTCGCGAACCCGGTCGGCCAGACCGTGCGCGAGGGGACCGACGGCCTCTTCCAGGCGCTCGTCGAGGGGGCGGACGGCGAGGCGATGGAGCCTCTGCTCGCCGACATGTTGAGGGTACGGGCGATCCAGGAGATGGCCCCTTCGGCGGCCGTCGGCTTCGTCCCGCGACTCAAGGCAGCGATACGTGCCGAGCTGGCGGAGGCCTCGAAGGACGCGGCGCTGGCATCCGAGCTGGTCCGCTTCGAGCAGCGCATCGACCGGCTGGCGCTGCAGGCGTTCGACGTCTACGTCGGCTTCCGTGAGCGGCTGGCGCAGATCCGGGTGCGCGAGCTGCAGCGGCAGGTGGACTGGATCCTCGCGCGACTCAACGGTGCCGGCCAGGATGGGGCCGCCTCGCCCGCGGCCGACCCGCCCCGGCCCGACGGGGCCGCTGTGGAGCGGGAGGGACAGCCGTGAAGGCGGTGCTTCCCCTGGTGATCGTGGCGGCGCTCTTCCTGCTCGCGCTGCTGCTGGCACCGTCCGCGATCTGGGTCTTCGCCGTGTGGATCCCCTACGCCGCCATCACCATCTTCGTGCTGGGCATGATCCTCCGGGTGATGGGCTGGGCCGGCTCGCCGGTGCCGTTCCGGATCCCGACGACGGCGGGGCAGCAGAAGTCGCTGGCGTGGATCCCGCGGAGCCGCTTGGAGAACCCGCACAGCACGCCGGAGGTGATCGGGCGGATGGCGCTCGAGGTGCTGTTCTTCCGCTCGCTGCTGCGCAACACGCGCACGCAGATGGCGCGAGACCGGCACCTGGTCTACGGCACCTCGTGGGCGCTGTGGCTCGCGGCGCTGGCCATGCACTGGTCGCTGCTGGTGATCCTCACCGGCCACCTGCGGCTCTTCACGCAGCCCACGCCCGGTTTCGTCACCTTCGTTCGCGATCTGGACGGCGTCTTCCACGTCGGGCTGCCGGTGTTCCACATCAGCGCCGTGGTGTTCGTGCTCGCCCTCGCCTACCTGCTCTATCGCAGGCTCGCCGACCGGCAGGTGCACTACATCTCCCTGATCGCCGACTACTTCCCGCTGTTCCTGCTGCTGGGCATCGGGATCACCGGGTTCTGGATGCGGCACGTCTCCCGGACGGACGTGCGTGGCGTCAAGGAGCTGGCGCTGGGCCTGGTGCACTTCACGCCGACCGTGCCGCAGGGGATCGCTCCGCTCTTCTTCGCCCACCTGTTCCTGGTCTCCGTTCTGCTGGCGTACTTCCCGTTCAGCAAGCTGGTCCACATGGCCGGCATCTTCCTGAGCCCTACCCGCAACCTCGCGAACACGAACCGCGAGATCCGCCACGTCAACCCCTGGAACTACGCAGTCAAGGTGCACACGTACGAAGAGTACGAGGACGAGTTCCGGGAGAAGATGGTCGGGGCGGGTCTCCCGGTGGAGAAGCGATAGCCATGGCGCGCTGGGACGAACCCGATTTCTACGACAAGGACGAGCTGCTGAGCGTCGACTGGCAGCCGCCCAGGACGCCCTGGATGAAGACGCCCGTGGACCTCCGCAAGGGCACCTACATCTATCCCGGCAAGGCGAAGAACCTGGAGGCGCTGGACCTGCCGTTCCCGCACGACTGGTCCGTGTCGGACGTGGACTGGAAGCTGCCCGAGGACTGGCAACGGATCGTCCTCGAGGGCATGGCCGAGCGCCTGAAGAAGTATCGAAGCTTCAAGCTGTTCATGGACATCTGCGTGCGCTGCGGCGCCTGTGCGGACAAGTGCCAGTTCTTCATCGGCAGCGGCGACCCGAAGAACATGCCCGTGCTCAGGGCCGAGCTGATGCGCTCGATCTATCGCAAGGACTTCACCGCCATGGGCCGCATCTTCGGCTCCCTCGCCGGCGGCCGCGAGCTCACCGAGGACGTCATCAAGGAGTGGTTCTACTACTTCTACCAGTGCTCGGAGTGCCGCCGCTGCTCGGTGTTCTGCCCCTACGGCATCGATACCGCCGAGATCACCATGATGGCCCGCGAGCTGCTGGGGCTGCTCGGCCTCTACGTCAACTGGGTGATCGAGCCGGTGGCCAACTGCTTCCGCTACGGGAACCACCTGGGCATCCAGCCGCACGGCCTGGTCGACACGCTGGAGTTCATGGTCGACGACATCGAGGAAGCCACCGGCGTGCGCGTGAAGCTGCCCATCAACAAGAAGGGCGCCGAGGTCCTCTTCGTGGTGCCGTCCGGAGACTACGTCGCGCTTCCGGGCGTCTACACCTGCATGGCGTATCTGGTGATCCTCAATGAGTTGGACATCGACTACACCTGGAGCACGTACGCCTCCGAGGGCGGCAACTTCGGGCTGTTCACCTCCCGCGAGATGGTCAAGCGGCTGAACGCCAAGATCTACGCGGAGGCGAAGCGGCTCGGCGTGAAGTGGATCCTGGGCGCCGAGTGCGGGCACATGTGGCGCGTGTTCCACCAGTACATGGACACCATGAACGGCCCGGCGGACTTCCTCGAGGTGCCGACCTCGCCGCTGACGGGCACGGTGTTCGAGCATGCGCGCTCGACCAAGGCCGTCCACCTGATGGAGTTCCTCGCCGATGCCATCCACCACGGCAAGCTGAAGCTGGACCCGTCGAGGAACGACCACATCCGCGTGACGTACCACGACTCGTGCAACCCGGCGCGGGCCATGGGCATCTTCGAGGAGCCGCGCTACGTCATCAGGAGCGTCTGCAACAACTTCTTCGAGATGCCCAGGAACACCATCCGGGAGCAGACCTTCTGCTGCGGCAGCGGCGCGGGCCTGGGCACCGACGAGAACATGGAGATGCGGCTGCGCGGCGGCATGCCGCGGGGCCTGGCCGTGCGCTACGTGCAGGAGGAGTACGGCGTGAACCAGCTGGCGGCGATGTGCGCCATCGACCGCGCCACCCTGCCCACGGTGTGCGACTACTGGGCGCCGGGCGTGCAGGTGACGGGGATCAGCGAGCTGGTGGCCAACGCGATGGTGCTGGAAGGGGAGAAGCGGCGGACGCTGAACCTGCGGCTCGAGCCGATCCCGGGGATGGAAGCGGAGGGGGCCCCCGAGGGCGCGGACGAGGGCGCGGACGA
>CAZBZU010000032.1:9552-36841 GCA_964496495.1 uncultured bacterium | reverse complement strand
GGCCGGTTCGTGCTTCGTCTGGACCCCGAGGTTCACGCCACCCTGCGCAACGCGGCCAGGGAGGCGGGCCTGTCGCTCAACGAGTACTGTGCCCGCAAGCTGACGGCTCCCTCGGTGCCGGCCGGGAGCGCGGCAGGCGCCGCGGTGACCGCCGCCGCCAAGGTCGCCGGCGAGCATCTCCGGGCCGTCGTTGCCTTCGGCTCGTGGGCACGGGGCGAGGCCGCCGCGCACTCGGACGTCGACCTGCTCGTCGTCGTCGCTCCCGGGCTGGCCGTGACGCGGCGGCTCTACCAGGTCTGGGACCGAGCGCCGGTCGCCTGGGAGGGACGGCGCGTGGAGCCCCACTTCGTCCACCAGCCGGCCGGCGGTGACCGTCCTTCCAGCCTGTGGCTCGAGGTCGCCACCGACGGGATCGTGCTGTTCGATCCCGATCTCGGCGTCTCACGGCACCTGGCGTCGCTGAGGCGCCTCATCGCCGAGGGCCGGATGCGCCGGCAGAGCGTGCACGGGCAGGCGTACTGGAAGCGGGAGGTGGGTGATGCGCAATGACGCCTTGGCGCGCGACTACGTCCGGCGCGGGCAGGCCCGGCTCGCCGCCCTCGAGGTGTTGTATGCCAACGAGAGCTGGGCGGACGCGGTGCGCGAGTCGCAGGAGATCGTGGAGCTCACGCTGATGGCGCTGCTGCTGGGCTCGGACATCGACCCGCCTCGAGTCCACGACGTCTCGGAGGTGCTCCTCTCCGAGAGGACTCGCCTTCCGGCCGCGCTGCAGGACCGCCTCGACGAGCTTGCGGAGGGCTCCCGCCAGCTCCGGCGCGACCGCGAGCTGGCATTCTATGGAGCCGCCGATCTCACGCCGTCCGACTTCTACTCTCGGGCGGACGCGGACGCCGCGCGCGAGAGCGCCCGGCTGACCGTGGAGCTGGTCGCCCCGCACGTCTAGCAAGCTCCGGAAAGAGGACGTGGCCGCGCCCGGGTGATGGGCGCGGCCACGCGCTCGTGACGACGCGTCGTCGCTCGCTGCGGCTAGCTGCGTCTCGCTAGGCGGCGCCTTCGGGCGGCGTGAAC
This sequence comes from uncultured bacterium, assembly GCA_964496495.1. GTDB lineage: Bacteria > Deinococcota > Deinococci > Deinococcales > Trueperaceae > JASBRS01. The sequence continues at coordinate 35,773 of CAZBZU010000032.1, read as the reverse complement.
GCCGTGATGGCAGGAACGCTGCCACTGTACTTCTCCACCTGCGCGAGCGCGGTGTCGGCGATGGTTCCCTGCGCCAGCTTCGAGGTGCCCTTGTCGAGCGTGACGGCGTTGACGTTGCCGTGCTTGTCGAGCGTGCCGATCTTGCCGGGGTCCAGCGGGTCGTACCAGCCGCCCTCGTGCATGATGATCACGCCGGGCGTGACGCGGTCGGTGATCGAGGCCCCGGCGAGCGTCTCGCCGCGGCTGTTGAAGACGCGCACCAGGTCGCCGTCCTGGATGCCGCGTGCCTGTGCGTCCTGCGGGTTGATCCAGATCGGCTCGCGCTGCTGCACCTCGTACCAGTCCCGGATCCAGGTGTTGTCGAGCTCGGAGTGGAGGCGGAACTTCGGGTGCGGCGAGAGCACGTGCAGCGGGTACTGCGCGGTCTTCGGGCTGCCGAGCCACTCGGCCGGCTCGAGCCAGGTCGGGTGCGGCGGGCAGTCGTCGTAGTGGAAGCCCTCGATGGTCTTGGAGTAGATCTCGATCTTGCCCGACGGTGTGCCCAGCGGGTTGAGGGCAGGGTTTTCACGGAACTGCGCCCACGCCACCGTCTTCTCGGAGTCGGGGTTGACCGGGAACTCCAGGTAGCCCTTGTCGTTCCAGAAGGTGGCGAAGTCGGGCATCGTCAGGCCCTTGGCGTTCCCCTTCTGGGCGGCGGCCTCGTACATCTCCTGGATCCACTGCATCGGCGTCTTGCCCTCGGTGTACTTGTCCTTGAAGCCGAGGCGGTCGGCCAGCTCCGTGAAGGCGTCGACGTCGGTACGCGACTCGAAGAGCGGCTCGATCAGCTTGGGCATGGCGACGATGTACTGCGAGGAGGCCTCGATGTCGTCGTACTCGTACTTGTCGGACATCGGCAGGACGATGTCGGCCAGCTTGGCGGTTGCGGTCCAGAAGGCCTCGTGCACGATGACGCTCTGCGGCCGGCGCCACGCCTCGAGGAGCTTGTTGACGTCCTGGTGGTGGTGGAAGGGGTTGCCGCCGGTCCAGTACACCAGCTTGATGTCGGGGTAGGTGTACTGTTTGCCGTCGTAATCGAAGGTGCCGCCGGGGTTGAGCAGCAGATCGGCGATGCGCGCGCAGGGGATGAAGTCCTTGACGGGGTTGGCAGGGGCGGGCAGGCCGCTGATGCCGGGGCCGGTGTAGTACGGCTGGCTGGCCAACGACTGGGTCCACTCGTGGTAGCCGCCGCCCGGCAGGCCGATCTGGCCCAGCATGGCCGACAGCACCGCGACCATCCAATCGGGTTGCTCGCCGTGGTCGGCGCGCTGCAGCGAGCCTGCCAGGCGCAGCATGGTCCGCTTGCCCGCCATCGTCTTCGCGAGGCTCTCGATCGCGCCGGCATCCACGCCCGTGATGCCGGCCGCCCACTGCGCCGTCTTCTCGGTGCCGTCCTCCTTGCCCAGGAGGTAGTCGGAGAACTGCTGGAAGCCGACGGTGTACTTGTCCAGGAAGGCCTGGTCGTGCAGGTTCTGCGTGAGCAGCGTGTGGGCGATGCCGAGCATGAGCGCGGTGTCGGTGTTGGGCCGGAGGGGGATCCAGGTGGCCCTCAGGTACTCCGCCACGTCGTTGCGCTGCGGCGAGATGTAGACCACCTCGACGTTGCTGGCCTTGAGCTTCTGGATCCAGCCGGGCTCGTTGTTGACGATGTTGGCGGTGTAGCCGACCTGGCTGCTCTTGAGCGGCGTGACGCCGAACAGGACGGCGAGCTCGGTGTTCTCTAGCACAACCGGCCACGCCGTGTCCTCGGAGAAGCTCGTTCCCACCACGTGCGGCATGATCACTGGGTCCGCGCCGGCGCTGTAGCTGTTGACGAGGTAGGTGAAGCCGCCGTATAGGCCGAGGAAGCGGTAGAGCGGCACGATGGCGTTGTTCAGCTTGCCTGAGGTGCCCCAGCCGTAGCTGCCGCCGTAAATGGAGGAGTTGCCGAACTGGGTCACGACGCGCTTGACCTCGTTCGCTACCAGGTCGAGCGCCTGGTCCCACGAGACCCGCACGAACGGCTCGGCGCCGCGCAGGGAGCTGTCAGACTGGTAGCCGTCCTTCAGATAGCTGGCTCGCACCATCGGGTACTTGACACGGTCGGGCGCGTATGTGCGGCTGGGCAGTGCCTGCAGCATCGGCGAGGGGAAGGGATCGCGGGCGAAGGGGCGGGCTTCGACGAAGCGGCCGCCCTCCACCCGTCCGTTGAACGCGCCCCAGTGCGATGCCGACACCTTGGTGAAGCTGTCCAGCGAGGGTCCGCTGATGGCCTTCTGGGCGGAGACGAGCGGGGCCGCTGCCAACCCTCCCAGCGCTACGCTGCTTCCCTTCAGGAACTTGCGACGAGAGATCTTGTCCATGCACGAGCCTCCATTGGCCGTTCGGTTGCCTGGTTCCTCGGTGCCGCCGCCTCTTGCGCGCTGCAGCCCCGCAGCGGTGCCCTGCGCGCCGGCGAGGCTGCCAGCGGCGAGGGTGTTGGCTGGGCGCTGGGACGTGTCTTCGCGGCGGCACGCCGTCGTGCCACGACCCCCTTCCGCGACCCCCTCACCCAACGAACAAGGGACTGCGTAGCGCAGTCCCTTTGCGAATGGGCGGCAGGTCGCCCGGTTGCCCGGACGGCCCCGGAGGGAAGATCCCTCGGCCGAGAGAGCCCTGGTGGGTTCTCCAAGCTCGGGTGCTTGGGTCGATTCTCGGGACGCGATCGGAGCCGCGCAAGTGAGCTTTGTCCCACCCCCGGCCCGCCTCGGACCGCACGCCACCAGACGTCGCGCCAGGGAGCTTTGTCCCCCGAGATGTGGCGTCAGCAACGGGTACGCCGAGCCAGACGGGCGTGGGACATTCCTCCTTGCTCGCCCCCGTTGGCGGTGCAATCCTGCGGTGTCCCGAGCCACGCTCGACCCACGTGGCGGGTGTGGCCGAGAGGGCTGTCCTCTCCGGCGTCAGTGCGGGTAACCGCCTGACGTGCCACGGTGCAAAGGGACATGGCGAACGGAGCCCTCAGGTGCTCCGACCTCAAAGGCGGGCGCTGGTTACGTTGCTGGTGACGCGGAGAACGTACGATGAGAGTCACGCGCAGGCGCGCCCTGCCTCTAGGCTGGGGCGAGTCTCGTCCGGCGAGCTACGTTCGAGTGGAAGGACGATAGCATGTGGGTGCTGAAGCCAGCCGGGCTTATCATCCTGGTGATGCTCGGGTACATCTTCTTCAAACGGGGCAAGACGAGGGAGATCGCCCGCGGCATCGGCCGGTCCGTTGGTGCCTTCAAGGAAGGCTTGAACGACGACGCCCCCGACCTCCCCGAAGGAGAGGGAGAATCCCCGCCCAAGGCATGAGCGCACGCCGCGGCCGAAGGCGCCTCGCGACCAGAGTCGAGGCCGGTTCAGCGGCACCGTTGGGAAGGAGTAGGTAATGTTCGGACTGCAACCCATCCACATCGTGATCATCGTCGTCCTGGCCGTGCTGCTCTTCGGGCCCAAGAAGTTGCCCGAGTTCGGCAAGAGCCTCGGCCGGAGCATCCGCGAGTTCAAGAGCGCCAGCAAGGACGTCACCGAGGAGTTCAAGAACGCGGTGAACGAGGAGAGCTCGGAGACGGCGAAGAAGGAGAACGTGCGCAAGGACGCGGACGCGACCGCGCCGGCCGCCGCGGTGGCCAGCGAGGCGAGCGACAGCCAGCCGGTGCCGAAGGCCGAACCCGTCGCGGGCACCGTGCAGGAGTCCGCTCAGAGCTGAATGCGTTAGGACTCCAGGATGGCTAGGAAGAGACGCGATCGCAGTCGCAACAAAGAGCGTGTCATGGCGCTGCTCGACCACTTCGAGGAGCTGCGCAGGCGCCTGTTCATCAGCGCGATCGTGATCGTGGTCGCCACCGTGGTGATGTACTTCCTGTCCAATGAGGTGCTGGCCATCCTGGAACGGCCCCTCCACGACACCAAGCTCGTCGGCTTCGGGCCGATCGACGGCTTCACCATCCGCTTGCAGTTGGCCTTCTGGTCCTCGCTGATCATCACGTCACCGGCGTGGCTCTACCAGATCCTAGCCTTCGTGCTCCCGGGCCTGACGGACAACGAGCGTCGGGTGGCGCTGCCGACGATGCTCTCCGTCGTCGGCCTGTTCGTCCTCGGCGCCTTCGCAGGCTACATGCTGTTGACGCCCACCATGAGCTTCCTGCTCGCTCAGTACGGGCCCAATATCCAGTATCTGCCTGGTATCACGGCCTACATCAACATGTCTCTGTTCATCCTCATTGCCATGGGGGTAGCCTTCGAGTTCCCGGTGGTGATGGTGCTCACTATGAGCCTCGGGCTGGTGGAGCCGCGCTGGTACCGGCGCTCGCGCAAGCTCACCTATTTCATCTTGTTTGCATTCGCAGAGCTCATCACGCCCGTGGCTGACCCGATCGTGATGCCCGTCCTCGTCTTCCTGCCGCTCTTGGGGCTGTACGAGGTGACGGTGATCGTCGGGGCGCGCTTGGCACGGCGTCGCGACGTGGAGCTGGCGGAGGCCTCAGCGGAGTCCTAGCCGCTAAGGCCCGAGCGGCTCAGCACCTTGGGCGCGCTCTGGAGGCGGTAGCGTAGCCCCCGAACGCCGTCCGATCACAAGGCCCTGAGGCCTCCAGGCCTCAGGGCCTTGCGTTGGCGCCCAGGTTGCGGAGGCGGGGCGTCGGGCGGGCAGCCCCTGGGCTGCGCTGGCTACGCGCGAGGCGCCCTCGCGGCACCTGCGGCTCGCGGTCGTGCCCCTCGGGTCAGAGTGTGGGTCCGGCCTCCGCGCGTCCGGGGACGAATCCGGCCGCGTCCGGGCCGACCTCGTACTTCCATACCGGCAAGCGCGACTTGACGAGCTCGAGCGCCTCCTGGCAGGCGTCCAGGGCCGGCCGCCGGTGCGCCGACGAGACCACGATCGCCAGGCTTAGCTCTGCCGGCGCCAGCCGGCCCAGCCGGTGGACGATGGCGACGCGCACGATGTCGTAACGGGCCCTCAGCTCCTCCACCAGACGGCGCATCTCGCTGACGATCATGCTGTCGTAGCCCTGGTAGTCGATGTAGTCGACGGTCTTGCCGTGGTTGGGCGAGCGAACGCTGCCGAGGAAGGTCGCCACCGCCCCGCAGGCGGGCTCGGTCAGCTCGTCGACGAGGCGCTGCACGTCGAGAACCTCGTAGGTCACCTCGAGGATATCGGGCGGTGCGCTCGCCCGCTGGCTAGCCACCGGAGACCGGCGGCAGGAAGGCGACCGTGTCGCCCTCGGAGAGCGGCGTCGCTGGATCGGCGAAGCGCTCGTTCACCGCGCACATGACGCCCTTGAGGTCGATGCCGTCGAGCCGGTCGGTGAGTGCGGTAGCCGCCGAGCGCACGGTGGCGGGCTCTGTGAGTTCCAGCGAGAGCTCGCCGCGGCCCGCCCGCTGCTTCAGGTTGGCGAACAACATCACGTGCACCTGCATGGGTCAGCTCCTTGCGAGACTCACGGTCGCGCCCGCGAGCCCTCACCTGGGGACGCCGCCGGACCGCTCCCGGAATGGAGGGCGACGCCCTCTACGACCGGCATGCTAGCACGCACCAGCCGGCCGCCTGCACGGGACGGATGCCCTTTCGGGCCGGCGGCGCCCGTCTCGGGCCGGCCCGGACCGCCGGGAGGCCGTGAAGTTGGCACGATTACGCGACTGAGGTCGCCCTCGTGACGGTGTCGGCATCCCGACGTGGTATTTTTGTCCCGTGCGGCTTCGCCCGCTCTCCCATATCATCGGCTGTTGAAGGCTTCGGCGGGGGAGGGGCTCCGCCACGAGGAGGCGAGAAGGACATGCGTAGCATCAAAGCCCTCTCAGTAGCGCTGACGCTCTTCGCTATTGCTGGCCTGGCCCTCGCTGCCAGCCCGGCATACTATATTCAGGCCCAGGTGGTACGCGGCAACAAGGGAGCCACGGGCCCGAGTTGCGTGCTGGTGAGCACCTTCAAGACCGGCGAGCAGGTCGTGTGGCTGGCCGAGGTGCACAGCACCCAGACCGGCGCCGTGATCACGCCCGAGCAGGCGAAGGCGCTGGGCATGAAGGTGACGGCCAAGCTCGAGGACGGCAAGACGGTCGACCTGGAGTACGGCCAGCACCCGCATACCGGCACGCCGAAGGTGTGGATGTGGTCGGCCGGCTGGCAGATCCCGCCCGTGTACCCGACCGGCGTGTTCAAGTACTCCCTCATCGTCACGGACAACAAGGGCGACACCGTGACGTGGGCGCCCATGAACCAGAACTACCCCACCAAGGCGGGTTACGCCACCCTCATCAACATCGCGAAGCGGTAAGCAGATGGCCGCTCCGAAGGTCAAGGTCATGCACGAGGAGCCGGGTGCGTCGGCCCGGAGCGGCTCCCGCGGTGCCCGGCCCGAGGAAGGGCTGGGGCTACGCGCCAGGCTGTCGGTCGGCGAGTTCGCACTCTTCGCGCTGCGCATCGCACTGGGCTTGAGCATGTTGCAGGTGGCGTTCAAGCTCTTCCGCGGTGGCTGGGACGGTTGGATGGACGCCAGCGCCCTGCTGCCCAGCGTCGTCCAGGGTCCTATCGGCAACCTCTACTCGGCCCTGTGGGGCAATCAGGTGGTGCTGTGGCTGCTCATCCTCGCCACGCTCGCCATCGGCCTCGCCATGGTGACGGGGTTCCTCACCCGCCTGGCGTCGCTGGCGGGCACGCTGATCATGCTCAGCTTCTACACCGCCTGCCTGCCGCCCACCAGCGGCTGGTTCGACGTGCAGCTCATCGCCATCTTCGCGTTCTTCGCGCTGGCCTCCGTCGGTGCCGGCCACATCTGGGGCATCGACGGGTTCCTGCGGCGCTACGAGAACACCTGGTGGTACTGGATGCTCGGCTGAGGGCCGGCTGAGCGCCGGCCTAGCAACCCAGCAACCTCGAAGGGCATCCGACTGCAGTCCGAGCGAGCCTAGAGCCCGGCGCGGGCGGATGCCCCTCCTCGTCGGTTCGGATCCGGGGGCCGGACGTCGGCGGGCTACCCGCGCGGGAGCGTGGCGAGAAGACCCCTCCGAAAGGGAGATCGACAGATGCAGCCAACCCTCGCAGGACCCCTGCACACGCCCGTGCGTGCGCGCTGGACGACCGCCCTGCTGGCGGTGCTGGTGGCCGCCCTCGTCGGCGGCGTGGCCGCCGCCCAGGGCAACGCGGTGTCGTCGGAGGCCACCTTCCCCAACGGCATCAAGGGCAACGTGACGCTGACGCCTGCCAAGGGCATCGTCGGTTCCCGCGCCGTAGTCGAGGGCTCGGGCTTCGACGCCGGTGCCACGTTGCAGGTCGTGTGGATCGCGTACGACGGCCAGTGGAAGCTGGAGATGAAGAACGGGGAGTACACCGGCAACTTCCTCGGGCGCAGCTACGATAGCCATGACGTTCCGCTGGCGACGGTGACGGTCGGCCCGGACGGGACCTTCTCGGCGCCCTTCACGGTGCCCAAGGGCTTCGGCGGCACGCACGACGTCTACGTGCGCGAGAACGGCGACAACCTCAACAAGGCGGGCTTCGACGTCGGCATGCATGCCAGCATGACGCCCGACAGCGGTCCGGTGGGAACGGACATCACCGTCACGGTGACCGGCATCGACGCCATCAACAACGTCGCCGGCTGGTACGCGCTCACCTACGACAACGCCATCACCGGCTTCATCACGGCGCAGACCACGCGCGGCACGGCCAAGGTCGTGATCCCGGCCGCGGGACGCGTGGGCAAGCACCTCATCGAGCTGCGCGACGCACCGTTCGACTCGCCCTACCTGGCGCTCAAGTCCTCGCCCTACGGCTACCTGCCCGAGCCGCAGTTCACCTTCACCGTGACGGACGGCAACCCCGTATTGCCGCCGCCGATCCAGCAGCAGGCCCCGAAGGCGATTGCCGGGAGCGAGCCCACGGGCAGCGGCCCGCAGATCTGGACCGACCCTGCGTCCTCCGGCGTCTTCACGGCCGGCCATATCTACGGCAAGGGCTTCGCTCCCAACGCCCGCATCGCCCTGGCCTACACCGCCATGAGCGGCTCGCGGGTGACGACCGAAGGCTTCTCGGCCACCACCGTCCCTGTGGACACCGTCACGGCGGACGCCAGCGGCGCCTTCAGCGTGCCCTTCCAGACGCCCGATGCGCTCGGCGGGGAGCACCGCCTGGAGGCCAGAGTGGGCGGCAAGGTCGTGGCCACCGCGCACTTCACCGTCGACTCGGTAGGGCTGCCGCTCGACCCCGCCAAGGGCCCCTTCGGCACGCACATCACCGTGCACGTCAAGGGCCTCGGCTGGACCCAGACGACCAACATCTTCGCGGTGGTCATCGACAACGTCTACCTCGGCTACGGTTGCGGGTTCAGCACCAACGGGGACGTTAAGGTTCCGATCACCGCAAGCTGGCCGCCGGGCTGGCACTTCATCGACCTGTACCCGTCGTTCTACCGCAACAAGGACTACAGCGCGGCCGACGAGCAGCCGTTCCTGTACCGCCAGGCGATCCTCACCTGGAAGGATCACCCCCACCAGATGCACTTCCGCTACGCCTTCCTGGTGACGAAGGACGGGACGGTGGCGACGGTCAAGCCCGTCAACTAGGCGTCCCCCTCTCCGCCGCACGGGCGCGCCGGGAACCGACCGGCGCGCCCGCTTCAGCGGCCCCTGCGGCCAGCCCGAAGGCGCCCCGCTCGCTCCCGAGAGCACGGCTCCGGCCACAGCGGTCGCGGCCTCTGCCGGCGGTGGCCGCATGACAGCCGAGCGCGCAGCGTGGGGGGCCGCTGCGCGCTCGAAACCCTAAGAGGGGGTGTTGGTGATGGTGCGGGGCAATGCTCCGCGGCCATCGGTTGGGGGCCTCCTCGGAGGGAGGCAAGTACACGCTATCCCACCCGCGAGGCGCCCGTGGTTAGGTCCTTTACAGAGCTCGCATGAGGAGCCGGAGCGCGCTCCATGACGCGCTCCGGCTCTCTTGCCAGGCCCGTGAGGGCGGTGGCGGCCCGGCTCGGCGCCGGGCGTGGTTCCTCAGTCCGACGCGGCGGGCGCGCCGACGGGCAGCACCGAGCGCCCGTAGGCCTCGTTGATGACCTCGGCCGCCGACAGGTAGAACGCCAGGATGGCGGTCACGAGCCCCACGTAGCCGCCGATGTGGGTGAAGCCGCTGACGCCCCACGCGCCCAGCGCCAGCAGCACGAAGGTGATCCACAGCGCCAGGAACACCAGCATCAAGGCGGTGTTGTGGCGCAGACTCGCAATCCACATGTAGAAGGTGAAGATCCCCCACACGAACAGGTACCAGCCGACGAAGGCGCCGGGCACGCCGCTCGAGAAGAAGTATATGAACAGCGCGAACGACCACCAGAACGCCCCGTAGGAGAAGAACGCCACGGTGCCGAAGGTGTTCCCCCTGGGGAACTCCAGCACGCCGGCGACCATCTGGGCCGTGCCGCCGTAGGCGAGAGCCAGGGCTAGGACCAGGCCCATGCTCTTGCCGTCGAACCAGCCGGCGTTCATCATGCTCAGCATCCAGGTCGTGAATGCGAAGCCGGCGAGCCCGAGCGGGGCAGGATTGGCTAGCTTTCCGTTCATCCGATACCGCCTCCTTACCGCTTACGGCGCCTCCGCTGTGGGCGCGGCGGTCGCCCCCATCACCGAGGTCCACTCCCTGCCCTCAGGACTGCACCTGCTTCCGGATCGTCTCCACGACCTCGGGATTGGCCAGAGTGGTGACGTCGCCGGCATCGCCCTTGTCGGAGAGCGAGCGCAGCACGCGGCGCATGATCTTGCCGGAACGCGTCTTGGGCATGTCCGGCACGATCCACACGTGGCGGGGCTTGGCGATGGGGCCGAGCTCCGTGGCGACGGCGTCCATGATCTTCTGCTGCAGCGCCTCGGTTGCCTCGTAACCGGGGTGGAGCGCGACGTAGAGCTCGGGCATCACGCCCTTGATCTCGTCCTTGGCGGGCACCACGGCTGCCTCGGCGATCTCCTTGACGGTGAGCGCCGCCGACTCGATCTCCTTGGTGCCGAGCCGGTGGCCGGCCACGTTGATGACGTCGTCGATGCGCCCCAGGATGCGGTAGTAGCCATCCTCGGCCTGCACCGCGGCGTCCCCGGCCATGTACGGCCAGTCGTGCCAGTCGGTCGAGGTGCGGTCCTTGCAGTAGCGGGCGAAGTAGGTCTCGACGAACCGCTCCGGCTGCCCCCAGATGGTCTGCGCCAGGCCCGGCCAGGGGTTCTGGATGCAGATGTTGCCGGCGCGCCCGGAGCCGGGCGGCACCACGTTGCCCTCATCGTCGTAGATGATCGGGTGGATGCCGGCCACGGCGGGCCCGGCGCTGCCGGGCTTCATCTTGTGGAGCGCGGGCGTGGTGCTGCATAGGAAGCCGCCGGTCTCGGTCTGCCACCAGGTATCGACGATCACGGCCTCACGCTTGCCGACCACGTCGTAGTACCAGCGCCATACCTCGGGCTCGATCGGCTCGCCCACGGTGGTCATGTGCTTGAAGTGGTAGTCGTACTTGGCGGGCTCGTCGGGCCCGACCTTGCGAAGCGAGCGCACGGCCGTCGGCGAGGTGTGGAAGATGGTGACGCCGAGCTCCTCGGCGATGCGCCAGGGGCGGCCGGGGTCGGGGTGCGTGGGGGCACCCTCGTACATCACCGAGGAGGCCGCCAGCGCCAGCGGGCCGTAGACGATGTAGGAGTGGCCGGTGATCCAGCCGATGTCGGCCATGCACCAGTAGACGTCCTCGGGATGGATGTCCTGGATGTACTTCGACGTCCCGGTGACGTAGGACATGTAGCCGCCGATGGAGTGCTGCATGCCCTTGGGGCGGCCGGTGGTGCCGCTGGTGTACATCAGGAACAGCGGCGCCTCGGCCGGCATGCTGACGGCCTCGACGCGCTTGCCCCGGTACTCCTGGAGCTTGTCGTTGACGACCACGTCGCGGCCGTCCACCAGGGCCGTGGGGCTGCCGTACTTGCCGGGGTAGCGCTGCCAGATCAGCACCGAGTCGAGCTTGTGGCCCGCCTTCTCGGACTCGGTGTAGGCGATGTCGGCCTTCTCCTTGTGGTCGAGGAACTTGCCGGCGCGCCAGTAGCCGTCCATGCTGATGAGCAGGTGGCTCTGGGAGTCGGCGGCGCGTTCGCCAGCCGCCTTGCCGCTGAAGCCGCCGAAGACCACCGAGTGGATGGCCCCCAGGCGGGCGCAGGCCAGCATGCTGACGGGGAGCTCGGGGACCATCGGGAGGTGGATGGTGATGCGGTCGCCGGCCTTCACGCCCATGTCCCTGAGCAGCGCGGCGAACTCGTTCACGCGCACCCACAGCTCCTGGTAGGTGATGTGCTGGATGGCCTCGCCTTCGGGCTCACCGACGTAGTGGATGGCCGTCTTGTTGCGGTTCGCGTCGAGGTGGCGATCGAGGCAGTTGTACGAGGCATTCAGCCGGCCGCCCACGAACCACTTCCAGAAGGGCGGGTCGCTGGTGTCGATGGTCTTGTCCCAGTACCTGTCCCAGGTCAGCAGATCGGCGTACTCGCGGAAGGCCTCGGGGATCCTGTCGAGGGAGAAGCGGTCGAAGATGTCGGGGTTGGTCAGGTTCGCCTGGCCGATGAACTTGGCTGACGGGTAGAGGTAGTCCTCTTCCCGCCACAGTACGTCTAGACCCGTCTGTCCGGCGGTCGGGTTGTCTGCCATCCCATGCCTCCCGTTCGCGGCTGGTAAGCCCCGGATTCTGAATACCCCCCAACCATAGGGGGACAGATGCCCCGGGTGCAACCCTGTCGTGGTCGGTATGGGTACTCAGGCCCATATACCATCCGATGTTCACCTGATTCCCGCCATAACACGATCTGATTCAGCCGCACCGGCCATATCGGCGGCGGGCGCGGGGGTTGGCGGTCACGGAGACTCGAGATCGGAGGCCGCCCCGACGCCGCTTGCCGCCAAGACGCCCGCCGCAGTGCCGCCCGCCGCAAGGCGCGGCACCGCCTCATCGGCGCCGTGGCACTCGGCGAGGGCCGCGGCGGCGCGCCAGGGGTCGAGGTCGTGAACCAGCTCGGACGCCCCCTGCGCGGCGCGCGGCTCGAGCGATGCCAGCAGCGGCATGAGGTTTCGCGCGGACATCTGCTGGAAGAAGCGGCAGTTCCTCACGATCCTGTAGCGCGCGATCAGCGCGCTGACGCCGGCGGCCGCGGTGAGCTCGCCGGCTTCGGCCAGCAGCAGCGTGAACGCCGCCAGCGCCAGCATCAGCGCGCGGAAGTCCATCGCCTCGACGCTCCGCCTGAGCGCGATCCGCACCACCGACCAGGCGCGTGCCTGCCTCCCCAGCCCGCGGTAGGCCAACGCCAGCATCGCCACCGAGGGTATGGCCTCGTGCGCCTCGCTCCCGAGGCGGCAGAGCGCCACGCTGCTGCGGAAGCGCTGCACGGCCGTCATGAAGTCATCGCGGGTGAGCGCGGTCGCGCCCAGCAGCCACAAGCTGTGGGCTTCCGCGACCGGGTTGGCGAGCCTGCGCGCCATGCCCAGGCCGGTGCGAGCCTCGCGGTCGGTCTCGAGATAGGCGCCGGTGTGCAGGTGCCCGAGGCCGACCGCCGCGTGGGCGTCCGGCAGCGACCACCACTCGCCGATGGCCCGGTGCGCTGCCAGGCTCTTCTCGAAGAGCGCCTTGGCGGGATCGAACTCACCGAGCCAGACGGCCGTCATGCCGAGGCGGCCGTAGCCCGCGGCGGCTCCGGCGAGGTCGCCGGCCGCGTCGTAGGCGCCCTCGCTGGCGTGCAGCAAGCCCTCGGCGTCGTCGAATCGGGCGTGCAGGGCCGCGGCCCAGGCCGCCGTGGCGAGCAGGTCGGCGGTGCCGGCCGCGTCTCCCAGGTCGGTCGCCGCGTCCAGCGCTTCCTCCAGCGCCCCGCTCGCCTCCACGTCACGGCCCTGTCCGAGCAGCGCGAGCCCGCGGTTGGCCTGTGCACGGGCGGCCTCCCAGAGCAGGCCGGCCGCCCGGTATCCGCCGGCCGCCCGCTGCAGCGCCTGCGCGGCTGCCACGTTGTCGCTGCCGAGCGCCAGCATGCCGGCCTGATGCTCGAGCCGTGCCCGTGCCCGGGCGCTGGCGACGTCGCTTGCCCGGCCGGGGGACGGGAGGCGCGCCAGGCCGGCGGCGACGGCCGCGCGGGCGGCGACCGCGTCGCCCTGGAGCCGCCACAGGCTGGCCAGGCGGGCGTGCAGCGAGGCCGCGAGGGGGTCGTGCGGGCGGTCGCCCTCCAGCAGCTTCACGGCGCGCGCGAAGACATCGACGCCTTCGGAGAAGGGCCCGCGCCGCTCGAAGTAGCGTCCGAGGGCGGTGGCGGCTTGCTCGAGCAGGGGCCGGTCGCCGGTCTCGGCGGCGTGCAGGAAGGCGGCGCGAACGTTCGCCAGCTCAGCGGCGATCACCTCGGTGGCTGCCGCCTGGCCGCTGCCCTCGAGATCGCGCTCGCGGGCGCGCATCCACGAGCAGTAGTAGGCGCTGTGACGCGCGAGCACCGCCGCGGTCGCGCCGAGGGCCGCGAGGCGCTCGGCCGCGAAGGCGCGGATGAGCTCGTGAATGCGGTAGCGACCGGCACCGGCGTCGAACGCGACGAGCGAGCAGCGCACCAGCCGCCGCAGCACGGCGGCGTCGACGTCGGCCACGAACGATGCCGCGGCACGCGCGAAGCCACCCTCGAACACCGCCAGCGCAGCGAAGGCTCGTTGCTCCTCCTCGCTGAGGAGCGCCCAGCTGCGCTCGAAGACGCCGCGCAAGCCGGCGTGGGGATCGGGCGCATCCGACGCCGGGCCGCCGAGGAAGCCCGGATCGCTGCGGATCTCGTCGACGATGGCGTCCACCGGCAGCGTCCCGGCCCAGGCAGCTGCCAACTCGATGCCCAGCGGAAGGCCGTCCAGAAGGCTGCAGCAGCGCCGCACCGCGTCGCGTTGCAGCGCCGCGTCGAACCCCGGGGCCGTCCGCCTGGCGCACAGCTCGAAGAGCCGCTCGGCCGGTCCCGGCCCGCCTCCGGCGCCCCCGTCCCGGCCGAGCCGCAGACCGCCGAGGCGGAACACCTGCTCGTCCGCGATCTGCAGCGGCGCGAGCGACGTCACCAGCGCGCGCGCTCCGGGCGCCGCGGCGAGGACGCGTGACAGCGCCGCCGAGCACTCCCCGTGGGCGAGGTGCTCGCATCCGTCCAGGACCAGCAAGGCGGGGGACGCGCGGAACCGCTCGGCCAGCTGGCGCTCCAGCAGGTCGGTGCTCTGCCCGCCTCCGACGAGCATGCCGAGGGCCGATGCGAGCTCCCTGACGAACTGGCCGCCGGTGTGGACCGACTCCAGCGACACCGGTCCGGCCACCGGCAACCCGGGCGCGTGGGACCCCGGCGCGTTCAGGCGACGCGCCAGCTCCAACGCCAGGCGCGTCTTGCCGACGCCGCCCGGCCCCACCAGGGTGACGATGCGGGCGGTGGGGTCGGCGAGTAGCGCCAGCGCCCGCTCGAGCTCCCCCTCCCGGCCCACTAGCGGGGTCGTGGGGGAGGGGGGTTGGGCGCGTGCCGGGCCGGGCGGCGCGCTCGTCGACACCTCGCCGAGGTCCAGCCCCAGCTCCGCGGCGTCCACCGCGACCCGCCTGGCCAGCGGGTGGCCGCCGGCTTGCAGCAGGGCGTGGAGCTCGGCCAACGCCGCGGGATCGGGAGGTGCGGCGCCGGGAAGCTCGAACGCCTGGGCCGCGAGCTCCGCGGCACCGTCCACATCGGCCGCGGCGCTGGTCCGGGCGGCCGCGAGCAGGACGCGCCGCAGCCCATCGGCCTCGCGCTCGCGCGTCTCGTAGATCCAGGCCTCCAGGTCGGTCCCCACGTAGCGCTCGTCGAAGCCGTCCAGGAAGCGGCCGCGATAGAGGCCCAGCGCGACCTCCAGGTCGCGCTCCTCGAGCGCGCGATGGAAGTGTGCCAGGTCGAGCTCGACGTCCACCTCGAGGTCGCGGCGGTCGGCGTGCACCACACCAGGCACGCCGTGCCGCAGCTGCGTGAGGGCGACGGACAAGCTCTTCATGCGGTCGGCGGCGCTTGGCCAGAAGAGCTCTGCGACTTCGCGTCGCGTCCGCCGGCCCTCGAGAGCGACGTAGGTGAGAAGCAGGAGGGGCTTCTGCCAGTGGAAGTCGGAGCCCTCGAGCGCCAAGCCGCCGAGGGTGCGGAGCATGATGGCCCACTATAGCCACGCCCGCGCCGTTTAGGGGTCCTTTAGTGACGAGCGTCGCATCCTCACGCCAACACACGCACGCTGCGGTGCCGGCGTCGCCCGGCGCTGCGGAGAGGAGGACGCATGAGAGGCGCCGAGGAACCCATGCCTGCAAACGGGCCTGCGCGTACCGGCGAGCCCGTGCGCGCCCTGGTCGAGGCGCTCGTCGAGCACGACTTCGAGGGTGTGGCGGCGGCGTTCGCCCCGGAGGCGGCCTTCCGTGCCTTGCTGCCTCGCGAGCAGGTGGACGCGAGAGGTGCGGGGGAGGCGGCCGCCTGGTTCCTGACCTGGTTCGGTGATGCGCAGGCGCTGTCGGTCTGCGGACTGGACGCGGCGGCGCTGGGCCAGGTCACCACCTTCCGCTTCCACCTCCGAGCCAGGAAGCCGCGGGGCTGGAGCGAGATCGTGCAGGCGGGAGTATGCGAGTCGTCGGGCGGTGCCATCACGTCGATGCGCCTCGCCTGCTCCGGCTTCCAGTACCAGACCGGGGACGGGGCGTCACCGGCGGCCTCGCCGGAGCAGCGCTTCGACGCCGGCGACCTGGGCTGCGGCAGCGGCCTGCCGGCCGCCTTCCGCGAGCGCATCGGCGGCGTTTCTGTGGGGCAGGTTCTCCGGGTGATCGCGCGCGACCCGTCGGCGCGCGAGGACCTTCCGGCGATGGCCCGGATGCTCGGGCATCGGGTGCTCTCGGTCGAGAGCGGAAAGGACGGCGAGATCGTGATCGAAGTGGAGCGCGGACGATGAGCGAACGGATGATGTTCAACTGCACGCACGGACGGGAAGACCCCGAGCGGGCGCTGTTGCCCTTCGTGGCGGCCAACGTCGCTGCCACGGCCGGCCAGCAGGCGCTGGTGGTGTGCACCATGGACGCCGTGTGGCTGGGGACGAAAGGTGGTTCCGACGGGGTGCGTTCGAAGGACCTTCCGCCCCTCGACGAGCTTCTCCCCGGCTTCCTGGCGAACGGCGGCGAGGTGTGGCTCTGCGGCGCGTGCGCCAAGCCGCGCGGCATCGCCGAAGGGGACTGCGCCGAGGGCGTGAAGATCGTGGGGGCGGCGACCATCGTCGAGGCCATCGCCACGGGGGCCACGCCGGTGGCCTTCGGCTGAGGTCGCGGCCGATGCGCGGCCCCGCCGGCCGGCCGGCCGGCGGGGCCGCCGGCCCGAAGTCGGAGAGCGGCTCGTCGAACCCCTTGGCGTCGCCCACCACCAGGATCACCAGCCCGTCAGGGTTCAGCACCTGGCGGGCGGCTCGTCGACGCCGCCGACGGTGAACATCAGGTCGAAGCTCACCACCGGCGCCGCGCGCTGCTCCAGCAGGATGATGCGCACGCCGTTGTCCAGGGTGGCGGTGTGCACGCGCGACGCCAGGTCTCGCGCAAGGGCGGTGGGCGCGATCCCAGTCTGAGACGCGCGGAGTGTGAGCCTGTCATGGCCGGCGATCGACCCCCTCTCGGAGTGGTCCTGGTGATGTCGCCTCCATGCCACGGCGACGGGTCCGCGCTCGCCCGGCGGCCTGCGCTCGCCCGGCGGTCCGCGCTCGACCCGCGCTAGACTGCGCTCATCATGGGATTCTCGGTCGAGGATGCCGCTGCTCGCCTCGCCGCCACCGCCTTCGTGCTCGAGGAGCTGGTCACCGGCGTCGACGAGCGCCAGGCGCGCTGGAAGCCCAGCCCCGAGCGCTGGTCGATCCTGGAGGTCGTGAACCACCTTCACGACGAGGAGCGCGAGGACTTCCGCTTCCGCTTCAAGCACCTGCTGGAGAGCCCGGAGGAGGCCGCCCCGCCGATCGACCCGCCGCGCTGGGCGGTGGAGCGGCGCTACAACGAGCGCGAGATCGGTCCCTCGTTGGAGGCCTTCCTGAACGAGCGGCGGTACTCGCTGGCGTGGCTCGAGACGCTGGACGCGCCGGACCTGGAGGCGACCTCGCCGGCGTCGGGGCGCCGCGCCGGCGACGTGCTGGCGTCCTGGGTGGCGCACGATCTGCTGCACGTCAAGCAGATCGCCAAGCTGCACTACGACTACTGGGCCGCGGCGGCCGCCCCCTACGGTGTGGAGTACGCCGGCGTGTGGCGCTGAGCGGGGCGGGGCGGTTTGGCGTGGCGCCGGCCAGCGGAGGCGACCGCGGAGCAGCCGGGGGGGTTCCGGGACCCTCGTGCGATACTACGATCCTTAGCCTGGACGCTAACGACCATAGCTTCCGGATGGGGGGCACAAGCGCCCTCCTAGACGGCGTGTTTAGGGGTCATGGGCGCGTGCCGTCCTAGGCGCGAGCGAAGTGTCGCCGGCGCAAGGGGACGGTGCCGTCCGCTCCACGGACGGATGCTGAGCCATCCTAGGCGGCGTCCAGTCGCAATCGCGACACTTGGTCCGCGCCTAGCTGGGCAGCGGCCAAGATGACGTCCCTGACGGCGTAAACGGCGGGCTCCCAGGCCGGGCCGGCGCGTCCGACCGGGGGCGACGCACCAGGGTCTCGGACACCCCCATGGGTCCCCACCCCCGTGTCAGGGCTCGGCGCGTCCGGGCTCGGCGCGTCCGGCCCCCCGGGCCCCCGTCTCAGCCCGGCAGCAGCCACACCACGGCCGGCAGCACCGCGAAGGCGAGCAGCGTCTGGCCGGTGATGATGCTGGCCATCAGCTTGGCGTCGCCACCGAGCTGGCGCGCCAGCAGGTAGGCCGAGGTGGCGGTGGGCTGCGCCTGGAACAGCACCAGCACGCCGAGGGCCTCGCCGGGCAGCTGCAGCAGGCGCCCCACCAGGTAGGAGACGACCGGCAGCAGCGCGAAGCGAGCCACCAGCGACACGCTGAGGCCGCGGGCGTGGCTGCGGAACTCACCCGGCACCAGGGCGGCGCCGACCGCCATCAGGCCCGAAGGCAGCGCCGCCTGCGATAGCACCGAGAGGGCGCCGTCGAGGATGGCCGGCAGGCCGGCGAGGGCCAGGTTGGCGACGATGCCGAGGACGCTGGCGATGATCAGCGGGTTGCCGGCGATGGAGCGGACCACGCGCCAGGGGGTGGGCGCCGGGCCGCCCGCGAACAGCGCCAGCATCAGCACGCTGAGGACGTTCACCAGCGGCACCACCACCGCGATCAGCAGCGCCAGCAGCTCGAGCCCGCCCTTGCCGAAGACCGCCGGGATGGTCGCCAGCGCCACGTAGCTGTTGAAGCGGATGCTCCCCTGGAACACCGACGTGAAGGCGGGCCCGGTCAGCCGCAGCCGCTTGCGCGCCGCCAGCAGCAGGGCGGCGAGCAGCACGATGGCGATGGCCACCGAGGCGCCGAGCCGCAGCGCCACCGAGCTGCTCACGCTGGCGCCGGCCAGCACCTGGAAGACCAGCGTGGGGAGCAGCACGAAGTAGACCATGCGCTCGAAGCTGCGCCAGAAGCCGGCTTCGAGGAAGCCCGAGCGCCGCAGCGCGAAGCCGAGGGCGATGAGCAGGCCAACCTGCAGCAGGGCGTCGGTCACGAGTGGGCCACCGCCTGCGGGTTCATGCCGAGAGTCATACCGCACGGTGCCCAGCGGGCCGGCTCCGCGCGCCGCCCGGCGAGGGACAACGCCCGGCGAGGGACAACGCCTGGTGCGTGAAGATGCCCGGTGCGGCAAGATGCCCGGTGCTACGCTTGGGGCGATCATGGCCGGCATCGTCAGGCCCAGCGAGGAGGCTCCCAGCGGCCGCTTGCTGCGTGTCTTCCTGGGCGCGAGGGACCGCGTCGGCGGCGTCCCCGCGTCCCGGGCGGTGGTGGAGGCGGCGCGCGAGCTGGGGCTCGCCGGCGCCACCGTGCTGCGCGGCTCGATCGGCTACGGCGCCAACAGCGTCATCCACCGGCCGGAGCTGTGGCGGTTGTCGGGGGACCTGCCGGTGGTGATCGAGGTGGTCGATTCCGAGGCGAAGGTCGTAGCGCTCATCGAGCGCCTCGAGAGCATGCTGCACGGCGGCGGGCTGATCACGGTGGAGAGCGTGCGGGTGCTGCGCTACCAGGGTCGGCGGGGGTCGGGCTCGTAGAGGCCGCGAGAGCGGCGCCCACCCCCGGGGTCGGGAGTGAGCGCAAGCCCAGAGGAGAGAGGCGAGAGACTAGCGGGTTCGGACGGTGACCGGCTCGGGCGCCGACTTGGCGTGAGGCTAGGTGCGGGGCTCCCCGCGGGGCTCGCGTTGGGGCTCGAAGTGCGGGCCGCGCGGCGCGCCGAGGCGGGGCAGGACGAAGAAGTCGAGGCCGTAGTAGCCGGCGACGCGCCAGGCGAGCACCAGCCAGGTGGCGAGGATGAACAGCAGCGGGTTGGTCGAGACCGTGCCGGCCAGCAGGTAGCTGGCGTTCATGAAGCCGCCGAAGAAGGCCGACAGGCCGGTGAGGAGACCGAGGATGAGGGCCACGCCGACGAACAGCTCGCCGAAGGCCACCAGGTAGGACATCACCGCCGCGTGCGGCAGGAAGACGTGCTGGATGAGCCAGCCGTACCAGCCCATGACGCTCGGGTGCGCACCGCCGACCTTCGACAGCGAGCCGTGCAGGAAGCCGGCGATGGAGGTGCCGGCCTGGGCGCCGACCCAGGTGCTCTCGTGCACCTTGCCCCAGCCCGCCTTGAGCCATTCGTAGCCGACGTAGATCCGGATCAGCGCCCAGATCGGAGCCATCCAGCGGGAGGCGAAGAGGAACTTGCTGATGTTGGGTTCCGGGTAGTAGGACTTGCCTGCCATAGCACTCATCCCCTTAACGGAACTCAGTCTCGCAGGTCCGCGTTTAGGCGGGCAGAAACAAATGTCCCAAGGACAAACGTCCTGGACGGCGTTTCTCGAATTGAGCGGGGGGCCGTCCTGCACGTGAAATGTGGCACGAGGGGCCCGATGGGCTTGGTTCGGACCGCGGGGTTCGAGGCGGTCTTGCGGGACTCGAGGCAGAGCCGCGGGGCTCGAGTCGGTACCGCGAGCGCCGGGTCAGAACCGCCGGGGCCGCATGCGGGCGGTGTCGCGCAACTGGAAGGCGATGCCGAGGAGCGCCAGCAGCAGCGTCGCCAGCAGCCACAGGCCGCCACCGCTCTGCCACGCCAGCGACGGGTCGGAGCTGAAGAGCGCCGGGCCGAGGGCGGCGGGAACCGCCTGCTGCGGCGTGCCGCGGCCGACGAGCATGGCGAGGCCCGCGAGTGAGCCCCAGGCGCCCCAGAGGGCGGTGGCGATGATGATCAGGGGTCGTTGCAGGCGCCAGCCGAGGGCAGCGCCAAGGACCAGCCCCACCAGCAACATCAGCCATTGCCACTCGGAGCCGGACGCGGCAGGGATGGCTGCGATCGCCGCCTGGGCGGCGGCCAGACCGAGAGCCGCGCCTGCCAGCAGAGCCCCGAGGCGGAACAGCGCCCACAGCACCACCGCTCCCAGCAGTCCCAGCGCCAGCGCCACGATCCAGCGCACCGCCGGCGTCATGGCGGCGCCGATCGACAGGCCCAGCGAGGCGCCGAGGAGGAAGCCGGAGATCGCCAGGAAGGCGCGGAACAGACGGTAGCCGAAGAAGGTCAGGGCCAGGCCCACGACGATCTGTCCCGCCGCGGCGAGCAGGCGCTGCTGGGGTTGGAGCGTCTGCCACCAGCGCCAGGGATCGAGCCGCCTGGGGGTCTGCATGGTCGCCCCTCCACTCCCGCGCGGCGACCGGCGAGGTCGTCCCCGCCAGGGGTTCCCCGGCCTGCCGCGCGTCGCCCGCCCATGATACGGCGCGGCCGGCGCGCACAGCCGGCGAACAGCCGAGTGATTGCCTTGTAATACGTGAGAGATAGACTGTGGCAAGGCATAGGCCTTGCGCCTCACACGGGCCGAGGGTCCGTCCGCCGTCCCTGCCGGGGGAAGCGGCGGCTGTGGTGAGGCTGACCCCCGCGTGACTATGGCGAGCGCACGCGACGATCGGACCGCGCCCTCCTCGAACGGCGAGGACGTCCGTTCGGCGCCCGGGCGACCCGGGGTCGAAGGAACCGAGGCCCTGCTGGCATCCCTCATCGACATCGCCGAGCTGGTGCGGAGCAGCCGCGCCTTCACGCCCGCCCTGCTCGCCCTGGTGGAGCGCCTGGCGCAGCTGCAGGCGTGGGACGTGGCGGAGGCGTGGGTGCTGGCGGCTGACGGCCGCACCATCGAGCTGGGCGCCTCATGGGTCCGCGACGGCAGCCTGGAGGACTTCGTCGCCGACGAGCGCGCTGAGGCGTACCGGCCCGGGCGGGGCATGATCCGCGAGGTGTGGCAGCACCAGGCGCCGGTATGGCACGCCGACCTCCACGAGGTCCCTGCAGCGGAGGTGCCGCGCCTCGAGGCGGCGAAGCGCCATGGCATCACCAGCGCCGCGCTGGTCCCGGTGGTGGCGGGCGAGCGCACCCTGGCGGTGGCGGCGCTCTTCTCGCGGCTGCGGCGCGAGCCCGACGAGATCGCCCTGCGCTTCGCCAGCGCCGCCGTGGCGCAGGTCGCCTGGTTGCTCGAGCGGCGCGTCCAGCAGCGCGAGGTGGCGGCGGTCAGCGACCGCTTCCGGCTGATCAGCGAGAATGCCCGCGACATCGTCAGCCTGCACGGCGAGGCCGGCAGCTACCTGTGGGTGAGCCCCAGCAGCCGGGAGGTGGTGGGCTACGGTCCGGAGGAGCTCGCCGGCCGGAGCCCGGCCGAGTTCATCCACCCGGACGACGCCGACGCCACCCTCGCGGCCCTCCGCCGGCAGGCGGCGGAGGAAGGCTCGCGGGTGCCGCCGTACCGCTTCCGCCGCAAGGACGGCAGCTACCTGTGGCTGGAGACGACCGCCCGCGCGGTGCCGGCCGGCCCCGCGAGCGCCGCCCGCATCGTGGCCACCTCGCGCGACATCGACGCCCACGTCAAGGACCGGCAGGCCCTTACGGCGAGCCGGCGGGCGTTCCTGCGGCTGTTCGAGGACAACCCGCTGCCCATGTTCGTCTACGACGTCGAATCGCTGGCGTTCATGGAGGTGAACGAGGCGGCTGTGACGCAGTACGGCTACAGCCGCGAGGAGTTCCTGAGCAGGAGCATCGTCGACGTCAGGCCGGAGGAGGACCGCGCCAGGATAGTGGAGCACGTGCGCCGCGAGCGGCAGGCGCTCGAGCGCATGGGGGTGTGGCGGCACCTCCTTGCCGACGGCACGGTGGTGGACGTGGAGGTCGACTCGCACGCCACCGTCTTCGGCGGGCGCGCTGCGAGGCTGGTGGTCGCCCGCGACGTCACCGAGCGCAAGCGGCTCGAGCGCGAGCGGGAGCGCCGCAGTGAGCAGCTTGGCCGCCTGGCCGAGGCGGCGGTGGCGATCCACGGCGCGGCCGGCACCGACGACGTGCTGCAGCAGGTCACCGACGCCGCACGGGTGGTGCTCGGCGCGCATCAGGCCATCGCCAGCATGCCGGAGGGCGTCCCGCTGGGCGTCCACTCCCGCTTCCGCACCTCGCTCTCCGAGCGCTACGCCGCCTACCGCGACTACGAGGTGCCGCCGAGCGGGGAGGGCATCTACCGCCTGGTCGCCGAGAGTCGCAAGCCGATGCGCCTCACCCAGGCGGAGATCGAGGCGCATCCCGCCTACCACGGCTTCGGCAGCGAGGCCGGCACCCACCCACCGCTGGTCGGCTGGCTGGCTGCGCCGATGCTCGGTCTGGACGGCCAGGTGCTGGGCATCGTGCAGGTGAGCGACCGCGACGGCGGCGACTTCACCGATGACGACGAGGCCATGCTGGTGCAGCTGGCGCAGGTCGCCAGCGTGGCATTGGAGAAGGTGAGCCTGCTGGAGCGGGTGCGCGAGCAGGCCGGCGAGCTGGAGCGGCGGGTGGAGGAGCGCACCGCCCAGCTGCGCGAGGCGAACCGCGACCTGGAGGGGTTCAGCTACAGCGTCTCGCACGATCTGCGGGCGCCGCTACGGGCCATCGACGGCTTCAGCTCGGCGGTGCTGGAAGACTACGCTGCCCGGCTCGACCCGCAGGGGCGCCACTACCTCCAGCGCGTGCGCGCGGGCGCGCAGCAGATGGGCGTGCTCATCGACGACCTGTTGACACTGTCGCGCGTCGGGCGCTCCGCCCTGGAACCTCGCGACCTCGACCTGGCCGAGATCGCGCGCGAGGTGGAGGCGGAGCTGCGCGAGGCCGAGCCGGAGCGCGCCGTGGAGGTGACGGTGCCGGCCGGTCTTCCCGTCCGCGGAGACCGCACCCTGCTCAAGGTGGTGCTCCAGAACCTCATCGGCAACGCCTGGAAGTTCACCGCACGCGCCGAGGAGGCCCGCATCGAGGTGTCGACAGATGGTGATGCCGGCGAGATCATCTACACTGTGTCCGACAACGGCGCCGGGTTCGACATGCGCTACCTCGACAAGCTCTTTCGGCCGTTCCAGCGTCTCCATGCGGCCGAGACCTACCCCGGCACCGGCGTCGGCCTGGCCACGGTGCAGCGCATCGTCCAACGGCACGGTGGCAGGGTGTGGGCCGAAGGGGAGGTCGGCCGTGGCGCGGCCTTCCACTTCACGCTGGGAGAGGGGAGTGTATGAGCCGTGGGGACGGACATGACATCATCCTGTTGGTCGAGGACAACGCCGACGACGTAGAGCTGACCCTGCGGGCGTTCCAGCGCGGCAAGCTGGCGAACGACGTGGTGGTGGCACGCGACGGCGTGGAAGCGCTCGACTACCTCCTCGCGCGCGGCGAGCACGCCGGGCGCACCGCCGACACCGACCCGCAGCTGGTGCTCCTCGACCTGAAGCTGCCCAAGGTCGACGGCCTGGAGGTGTTGCGGCAGCTGCGGGCCGAGGAGCGCACCAGGCTGCTGCCGGTGGTGGTGCTCACCTCCTCGCGCGAAGAGCGCGACATCGTGGAGAGCTACCGCCTGGGCGCCAACAGCTACGTGCGCAAGCCCGTCGACTTCCAGGAGTTCAGCGAAGCGACGTATCAGCTCGGCCTCTACTGGCTGGTTCTGAACGTCGGGGCTCGAGAGCGCTAGGCGGCGAGCGCGATGAGCGAGGACGGCAAGCGCCTGACGGTCCTCTTCGTCGAGGACAATCCCGATGACGCCGAGCTGCTCGAGTTGCGGCTCGAGCGCGAGGGCTACCGCGTCGAGAGCGCCCGGGTGGACGGCGAGGCGGCGCTCAGGGAGGCGCTGGCGGAGCGCGAGTGGGACGTGGTATTCACCGACTTCCAGGTGCCGGGTCTAGGCGCGCTCGAGAGCATCGCCATCCTGCGCGAGCTGGCGCCCGACACCCCCTGCATCGTGGTGTCGGGGGCGGTGGGCGAGGAGCTGGCGGTGGAAGCGATGCGGGCCGGCGCGCAGGACTTCCTGGTGAAGGGGCGCTGGGCGCGCCTGGTACCGGTCGTGGAGCGCGAGGTGGGCGAGGCCCGGCTGCGCCGCAGCCAGCGCGCGGACCTTCTCGCCTCGGAGCTGCGCTTCGAGGGCGTCGTCGAGAGCATGGGTGAGGGGCTGATCATCACCAACCGGGACGACGTCATCGTCTACGCCAACCCCCGTCTGGCTGCGCTCACCGGGCGAGAAGGCGAGGAGCTGGTCGGTCGCGTGGCACACGAGCTGCTGATGCGGCCGGAGCGCTGGTCCGAGCAGCGCGAGCGGCTGGGGCGCCGCAACGCCGGGGCGGCCGAGGAGTACGAGGCCGAGATCCTGCGGCCGGACGGCGAGCGCCGCTGGGCGCGGATCACCGCCGCCCCCTCGCGCGACGCCGAGGGGCGGGTGCTGGGCAGCATCGCCACCCTGAGCGACATCACCGCGCGCCGGCGCGCGGTGGAGCGCATCGAGGGGCTGAACGCGGAGCTGAAGGCCACCGCCGAGGCCTACCGCGAGCTGGCCAACTTCAGCGCACGCATCGAGCAGCTCCACGACATCGACGCCCTCATCGACGCCGGCCTGGAGGACCTGGTGAGTCGGCTGCGGCTGGATCTGGGGGTGTACTACGTCATCGAGGGTGGCGCCTGCCACCCGACCCTCTCGTGGGGCAAGGCGCCGGACGGGCTGCTGGAGCTCAACGCCGAGCCGAGGCCGCTCGGCGTCGGTCTGGTGGGCCGGGTGGCCGCCAGCGGCGAGCCCATGCTGGTGGACGACTATGCCAGCTGGTCCGGCGCGATGCCGGAGTTCGCGGCACTGGGGCTGCGCACCCAGCTCACCCTGCCGGTCGCGCGTGGCGGGGTGACGCTGGGGGTGATCAGCCTCGCCGCCTTCGGGCGCATGGTGCTGATCGACGAGGACAGCCGCACGGTGGCGCGCAGCTTCGTGAGGCGGCTCGAGAACGCGCTGGAGCGCGTCGATTACATCCACGAGCTCACCACCACCCGCGAGCAGACCTTCCGCGCGCTGGGCGTGGCGCTGGAGTACCGCGACTACGAGACCAAGGGCCACACCGACCGGGTGGTGCGGAAGGCGGTGGCCTTCGGCCGCGCGCTGGGCATGAACGGCGGCGATCTGCAGGCGCTGCAGTGGGGCGCCTACCTCCATGACCTGGGCAAGATCGCCATCCCCGACGACATCCTGCTCAAGCCGGGCAGGCTCACGCCGCAGGAGTTCGAGGTCATCAAGAACCACACCGTCTACGGCTACGAGATGACCCGCGGCATCCCCTTCCTGCCGGACAGCAGCCGGTCGCTGGTGCGCCACCACCATGAGGCCTGGAGCGGCCGCGGCTACCCGGACGGGCTGGCGGGCGAGGAGATCCCGGTGGGGGCCCGCCTGTTCTCGCTGGTCGACGTCTACGACGCGCTCACGAGCGTGCGGCCGTACAAGGACGCGTGGACCCATGAGGCGGCCGTGGCCGAGATCCACGACAAGGCTGGCAGCCAGTTCGATCCCGAGCTTGCCGGGGTGTTCCTGGGGCTGCTCGAGGAGCCGCCGCCAGGCGGCGATCCAGGGAGCCCGCGCCCGTCAGGCCCGCGCTAGGAGGCCTTCATGCGGATGGGGGGCAGGGGCGCGTCCGGGACGGGATCGTCGGCGGTGCTCTCTGCATGGCTGCCGGCGGCGTCGTCGGTCCGGGGGGCGGGCGCGAGGTCGGGTGCGAGGTCGGGTGCG
>CAZBZU010000032.1:1550-9452 GCA_964496495.1 uncultured bacterium | reverse complement strand
CGCCTGGCGGGACTGTCGCTGGCGGCGCTGGGCGTGGTCTACGGGGACATCGGCACCAGCCCGCTGTACGCCTTGCGGGAGTCGTTCCATCACCGCGTGGCGGCCACGCCCGACAACGTCCTCGGGGTGCTGTCGCTGATCTTCTGGGCGCTGGTCGTGGTGATCAGCGTGAAGTACCTGATCTTCGTGATGCGCGCCGACAACAACGGCGAGGGCGGCATCCTGGCGCTCACCTCGCTGGTGGCACCGAGCCATAGCAAGCGCCTCACGCGGGTGTGGCTGCTGCTACTGCTGGGGCTGTTCGGTACCGCGCTGCTCTACGGCGACGGCATGATCACCCCGGCCATCTCGGTGCTGAGCGCGGTGCAGGGCCTGGAGGTGGCCACGCCGTCGCTCACGCCGTACGTCATCCCCATCACCATCGCCATCCTGGTCGCCTTGTTCCTCTTCCAGCGGCGCGGCACCGGCGTGGTGGGCAGCGTCTTCGGCCCGCTGACGCTGCTATGGTTCGCGACCCTGGCGGTGCTGGGCATCTACCAGATCGCCGGCCACCCGCGCGTGCTGGCGGCTCTCGACCCGCTGCAGGCGGTCGGCTTCTTCCTGCGAAACGGCGGCCAGGGCTTCCTGGTGCTGGGCTCGGTGTTCCTGGTGGTCACCGGCGGCGAGGCGCTCTACGCCGACATGGGCCACTTCGGCCGCCGGCCCATCCGGCTGGCCTGGTTCACGGTGGTGCTGCCGGGGCTGCTGCTCAACTACTTCGGGCAGGGGGCGCTGGTGCTGCGTGACCCGAGCGCCGTCGCCAACCCCTTCTACCAGATGGCGCCGAGCTGGGCGCTCTACCCGGTGGTGTTCATCGCCACGCTGGCCACCGTGATCGCGTCGCAAGCGCTCATCTCGGGCGCCTTCTCGCTGGCGATGCAGAGCGTGCAGCTCGGCTACCTGCCGCGCCTCGACATCCGCCACACCTCCTCGACGACGATGGGGCAGGTCTACGTGAGCAGCATCAACTGGCTGCTGATGGTCGCCTGCGTGGGCCTGGTGCTCGGCTTCCGCACCTCCAGCAACCTAGCCGCGGCCTACGGGGTGGCGGTGACGATGACGATGGTGATCACCACCCTGCTGCTGTTCGTGGTGGCCACCAGCCACTGGGGCTGGGCGCGCTGGAAGGCGGCGTTGCTCACCGGTCTGCTGCTGCTGGTGGACCTGTCGTTCTTCGGCGCGAACCTGTTCAAGATCCCCTACGGTGGCTGGTTCCCGCTGGTGGTGGCGACCGGGTTGTTCACCGTGATGACGACCTGGCGGCGCGGCCGGCAGATCGTCGGGCAGCGGCTCCGCAGCAAGGCCCAGCCGCTGGAGCGGCTGCTGGCGGAGATCGACGCGCGCACCTACGCCCGCGTGAGCGGCACGGCGGTGTACATGACCGGCGACCCGGCTACCACCCCGCCGGCGTTCTCCCACAACCTGCGCCACAACCGGGTGTTGCACGACCGCGTGATCTTCCTGTCGGTGCGCACCGAGGACGTGCCACGCGTCGCCTCGGAGGAGCGCCCCACCATCACCGACCTCGGCCGAGGTTTCTACCAGATCGTGCTCAGCTACGGTTACATGCAGACCGCGCGCGTGCCGCGCGACCTGGCGGTGCTCGAGGTCGGCGGCCGCGCCGTCGAGGGCGCGGACACCAGCTACTTCCTGGGGCGTGAGACGCTGCTGCCCACCACCATCCCCGGCATGGCGCTGTGGCGCGAGCGGCTGTTCGCGGTGATGTCGCGGAACTCGCGCAGCGCCACCGCCTTCTTCCACATCCCGCCCGACCGGGTGGTGGAGCTGGGGATCCAGGTCGAGCTGTAGGCGCGCGGCGCCACGGGCCGGACGCGCCTGGAGGCCGAGTGGGACCGAGGGCTCAGTGGAGCCGCGGGCCGGGTGGGCCCGCGGGCTTGGCGGGGCGGCAGGCCTGGCGCGCGTTCCGTCAGACGCCGTGCGCCACCGGCTCGAGCGCCACCGGCAGGCGGATCTCGGTGAGGAGCTGGTCCTGCGGCGTGTCGGGCTCGCTGACGTAGGCTTCTTCCGGCGGGCCCACCACCGTGTAGAGGTGCTCTCCCACCCAGTCGTGGAGGGCGACGTAGCTGCGCGCAACCGTGTTGTACGGACCGACGTGAGTGAGCACGGCCACGGTGCGCGCCGCTAGGCGGCGAACGCCCACACCGTCGGCGCCCGGCTCGGACTCGGCGGGCGTGGCGCCCCCTTCCTCCGTGACCTGCCAGCGCAGCTCCCACTGGGCTCGGCTCTCGGGTACCGTCTGCGGGTCGGTGAAGAACACGCCGATCGGCGGGCCGGCTGGGGTCAGGTGCGTGCGCAACAGGTGCGCGTACAGCTGGTGGATGCCATCCGGGATGCCGGCGTACGGCCCCTGGCGCCGCAGGTACGCCACCGTCGTGGCGGGCTCGTCGCGCAACGTGACGACGCTGTCCATCCTCGCCTCCTTCCCGCTGGCCCGACGCGGGCCGCGGACGCCTTGCGGGTCCACTTCAGCGGTAGCAG
This sequence comes from uncultured bacterium, assembly GCA_964496495.1. Lineage (GTDB taxonomy): Bacteria > Deinococcota > Deinococci > Deinococcales > Trueperaceae > JASBRS01. The sequence goes on along the minus strand of CAZBZU010000032.1, from coordinate 6,914 downwards.
GCGGTCGGGCCTCGGGTAAGAGCCAAACGTCCTGCGAGCGCGTCGGCGCTACAGGTCGCGCCGCTGGAACACCACCCCCGCGGCCACGAACGCGGCCAGCAGGTAGAGCACGGCGAAGACCAGGAAGCCGGCGCTCGGCGCCGTCACCCCGAAGAGCGGGTTCGGACCCTCCTGGGCGCGCATGACCGGAGATTGCAGGTAGTACGACCCCGCCTTCCACAGCGCGTCGCTGGGCACCACGAAGCGCGTGTCGCGGCCGAGGGCGGCCAGCACGTCGATGTTGGTGAGGCTGCCCAGCGCGTGCAGCACGCCGCCCGTCCACGCCATGGCGTACGCCATCACCATGGCCACGCCGGCGGTGAGGGTGTGGGTGACGCTGCTCGCCAGCAGGGTGAGGCCAGAGAGCACCAGGACGCCCAGATCCATCAGCAGGATCCCGGGGAGCGTCCCCGGCGCACCGACGCCCAGCACCAGGCGGCTGAAGCCCAGCAGCGCCAGGGCCAGGCTGGTGGCGTACGCCACGCTCACCACGCCGCTCCCCAGCGCCTTGCCGGCGATCACCTGCCAGCGCCGCACCGGCTTCGCCAGGACGAGCTGCAGGCTGTGGTCCTCGAGCTCGCCCGCGATGGCGCCGACGCCCGCGAAGATCGCCATGAACGAGGCCAGGAAATCGACCACGTACATGCCGAAGAGCTCCATCTGGCGCCGCGCCAGGTCGAGGGAGCCGCCACGCGAGCCGCCGGTCGCGCCGACGTGCTGCGCGCGCTCGAGCAGGCGGACGTTGAGCAGGTGCGCCCCGTAGAGGTAGAGGCCCAGGAAGGCCAGGCTCAGGATCACCAGAGCCAGCACCAGGCGGCGGCTCCAGGCCTCCCTGAGGGTCGCTCCGGCGATGGTGAGGACGCTCATGTTCCGCTCCCTACCGCGCCGGCCGGCCGCGTCCGGAGCCGGCCGGCGCCGGTGCCCCCGTCAGCTCCAGGAACAGGTCCTCCAGCTCGCGCCGGACGGGGGTGAGCTCGTGCAGGCGCGCGCCGGCGGCGACCAGCCGGCGCGCCACCTCGGGTGTGATGTCGTCGGGTGTGATGTCGTCGGGCGCGACCTCCACGGAGGCGACGGTCCCCGTCGCCGCGGGTGCGGGGCTCGCGCGCCTCGCGCCGGCATGGGCGGTGGGGCCGCGGCCGGGCGCCGCCCCGTCCAGCTCCAGTAGCAGCCTGCCGCCGTCACGGCGGGTCACGCGCGCCAGCCCGCGGAGCACCGCGTCCACGTCCGCCGGTGCGTCGGAGAGCCGCACATGAAGCTCGCGCGGGGCGATCTGGTCGGGTCGGGTAGGGCCCAGGTAGCGCGTCTTGCCGTCGAGCACGATGGCGACGCGGTCGCAGGTGCGCTCCACCTCGCTGAGCAGGTGGGAGTTCAGGAACACCGTGGTGCCGTCGCGGCGCAGCTCGTCGAGCAGGTCGCGCACGTCGCGGCGGCCGCCCGGATCGAGGGCGGAGGTGGGCTCGTCGAGGAAGATCAGCCGCGGGCGCGCCAGCAGCGCCTGCGCCAGGCCCAGGCGCTGCAGCATGCCGTGGCTGTAGGCGTGCAGGCGATCGTTGCCGCGCCCCGCCAGACCCAGGCGCTCGAGCGCCTCGCCGGCGCGCTGCGCCACCAGTCGTCGCGGCAGGCCGTAGAGCGCACCGTGGTAGCGAAGGAACCCCAGCCCCGTGAACCAGGCAGGGAACTGCACGTTCTCCGGTAGGTAGCCGATCCTCCGCCGCGCCTCCGGGTCGCCCAGGCGCTTGCCCAGCACCCGGCCGCTGCCGCCCGTCGGTCGGGCCAGGCCCAGCAGCATGCGCACCGTGGTGGTCTTGCCGGCGCCGTTCGGCCCCAGGAAGCCGAACACCTCGCCGGCCTCCACCTGCAGGTCGAGGCCGTCCACCGCGGCGCGGGCGCCGTAGCGCTTGACCAGGCCCCGTGCCTCGATGACGGGTCCGCCGCCCGCGGCCGCGCCGGGCTCGAGCGCGTGCGGGTCGGCGCCGACGGTGGCGCTGGCGCCGGGCTCGGCGCCTGCGGGGTCGAGCGTGGCCGGCTCGCCGGCGCCGCGCGCGGCGCCGGGCGGCGGGGCAGTGGGGGGGCGTGGGTCGCGCGTCACACGCCGAGTATAGGCAAGCGCGGATGAGCTTCCACGAGAACCTGGAGCCGGGGTCTCGCGGCCGGCCGGGCGCGCCATCCGGCTACCTGCGTAACGTGCTCGGCGCGCGCGAGCGCCTATCAATGGGGGAGGTCGCCTGAAGGCGGGTACCGTCCCGCGCCAGCGGCACCGGGAGGCCGGTGAAGGAGGTCCGTCCATGGAGCGAGTCCGGTATGTGATCGTCGGTGGCGGTCAGAGCGCCGACGCGGCGGTGAAGGGCATCCGCAGCGTCGACGAGGAAGGCGCCATCGTGCTGATCGGGGCCGAGCCGCACGAGCCCTACGAGCGCCCGCCGCTCTCCAAGGGGCTGTGGCTGGGGAGCGAGAAGGAGTCGGGCATCTCCCTCGACACCCGCGAGGAGGGCGCCCAGCTGGTGCTCGGCACCCGCGTCACCGCGGTGGACCCCGAACGCAAGACGGTGACCGGCTCCCGCGGCGAGGAGTTCGGCTACGAGAAGCTGCTGCTGGCCACCGGCGGCACGCCGCGGACGCTGCCCGGGCTGCAGGCGAGCGAGCGGGTGCTCGCCTACCGGACGCTCGACGATTACCGCCGGGCCCGCGCCCTGGCCGCGAGCGGCGCCCGCGTCGTCGTGGTGGGGGGCGGCTTCATCGGCTCGGAGATGGCGGCGGGACTGCGGTCGGCGGGGGCCGAGGTGACGATGGTGTTCCCGGAGGCGGAGATCGGCGCCAACCGCTTCCCTCCGGAGCTGGCCCGGGCCATCGGGCGCGACTACCGCGGCCGCGGCGTCGCCGTCCACGCCGGGCGGACGGTGACGGCAGCGCGGAGCGGCGCCGAGCGGGTGGAGCTGACGCTCGATGACGGCACCGAGCTCACGGCCGACCTGGTGGTGCTGGGGCTCGGCACCGAGCCCAACGTCGAGCTCGGGCGCCAGCTGGGGCTCAGCGTGGAGGGCGGCATCCACGTCGACGAGCGGCTGCGCACCGAGCGGCCCGACATCTTCGCCTGCGGCGACGTCATGGCCTTCCCCCACAGCGCCCTGGCGCGCAGGGTGCGCGTGGAGCACGAGGACAACGCCATCCGCAGCGGCCACCACGCCGGTCGCGTGATGGCCGGAGCCGACGAGCCCTACCTGCACGTGCCGTTCTTCTACTCCGACCTCTTCGACAACGGCTACGAGGCGGTGGGCGACCTCGACGCCTCGCTGGAGGTGGTCGCGGACTGGCAGGAGCCGGCAGACGGACCCGAGCGCAAGGGCACCGTCTACTACATGGACGACGAGCGCCTGCGCGGGGTGCTGCTGTGGAACACCTTCGGCAAGGTGGAGGACGCCAGCGAGCTGCTGCGCAAGGGCGAGAGGGTGGAGCCGGGCGCGCCCGCGGAGTAGCGGGCAGGGGTCGCTCAGGCGGCCAGCTCCCCCTGCAAGCCCGCGTCGAGCACGCTGACGAGCCGCTCGAAGCTGACGTCGACGGCCTGCGGCATGCCGAAGCCGCCGCCGGTCTCCAACGCCACGAAGCCGTGGAGGGCGCTGCGCAGGGCGCGGGTGGCGTGGATGGCGGCGTCGCCCTCGAGGCCGTAGCCGCGCAGGACCGCCAGCACCACCTCGACCACGGCGTTCGAAGCGCGCTCGAGTGCGTCGCTGTCGGCGCTGGCGGTGCCGCCCGTCACCGCTCGCTGGGTCAGCGCGTAGAGCCCCGGGTGGGCCAGCGCGAAGGCGCGGTAGGCGTGCGCGACGGCCGCCAGGGCACCCGGGCCGGCCCGGCCGGCGACGGCGGCGGTGAGCGCGTCGCCGAGCCGCTCGAGCCCGCGCAGGGTGAGCGCGCCGCGCAGGTCGCCCAGGCCGTTCACGTGGTTGTAGAGCGAGGGCGAACGCACCCCGAAGCGGGTCGCGAGCGGCGCCAGTGCCAGCGCGTCCGGTCCCCTGCCGTCGATGAGCTCGGTGGCCGCCTCCAGCAACCGCTCGCGCGTCAGGCCGGGACGTCTAGCCACGTGCGCCTGCCGGGCGCCCGTCGGCTTCGGCGCCGGACGCGTCGTGTCCCCGGCCGGAAGCGTCCTCCCGGCGGGCAGGCGCGCCGTCCCGGCGGCCGGCCGCGGTATCCCGCCCGCCGGATGCCTCGTTCCGCCCGCCGATTGTCGCCGGCGCTCCCAGGAACTCCAGGATGCGCTCGGCGGTGACGCCGGGCCGCTCGCTGAAGGGGTAGTGACCGGCGCCCTCGATGAGGGCCGTCTCGCCGCGGGTGCGTGCCGCGATCCAGTCGGCTTCTGCCGCAGGGTTGGGGAAGTCGGGGTCCTTGCTGCCCATCATCGCCAGGGTGGGGGCGGCGATGCGGCCCAGCTCGGCCGAGGCGCTCGCCTCGTTGCGGAAGATCAGCGCCCGCACGGCCGCGAAGCGGCCCGGCTCGGCGAGGTTGGCGGCCAGCGCCCGGCGGTAGGCGACGAAGTCGTCGGGCTTGCGGCCGGGGAAGAGGGTGCCGTAGTACCAGGCCCAGGCACGCACCTTCCAGGGGCCGGTGAAGAGCAGCCGCATGAGCACGCGCATGACCAGGCCGACCTTGGCCGGGCGCACGAACGCCCCGACGAGCACCAGCTTGCTCACGAGCTCCGGACGGTTGGCGGCCAGCCGCGCCGCGGGATCGGCGGCGAAGGAGTTGCCGACGATCACGGCCGGGCCGCCGCCCAGGTGCGCGACGAGCGCGGCCAGGTCGTCCTCGAAGGCGGCGGCCGCGTAGCTGGGCCAGCCCACGCTGGAGCCGCCGTGGCCGCGCAGGTCGAGGGTGACGACGCGGTAGCCGGCGGCGGCGAGGCGCGGCGCCAGGTAGCGATACTCCTGGCGCAGGTCGCCGAGGCCCGGCACCAGGATCGCCAGCGGCCCCTCGCCCTGCTCGTCATAGGCGAGCGTGCCGCCGGGACGCTGCAGGGTGCCCGGCCGGGCGGTGGGGGCGAAGTCGGTGGGAGCGAAGTCGGTGGGGGCGGACGCGGCGGATCCGGCGGCGGCGTGCCGCTTGCGGGCGGCAGTGGAACGGTCGAGGGGCTCGGTCATGGGGTTCCTCCCGGGGGCGAGATGGCTAACGTGATTAGTTTATAAACTAATGCCATTAGTTTTGTCAAGCCGGCTCGGGAAGCCGCGCCCAGGCGAGGGCCCCTGCGCCGGTCGGCATGCCGGGAGCTGCCGCGGTGGTGCGCCTGCGGCCGTGCTGCCGCGGTCGTGCTGTTGTGGTCGTGCTGTTGTGGTCGTGCTG
>CAZBZU010000032.1:0-1450 GCA_964496495.1 uncultured bacterium | reverse complement strand
GGTCGTGCTGTTGTGGTCGTGCTGTTGTGGTCGTGCTGCCGCGGCTCAGCCCTCGGGCACCAGCCCTCGAGCCGGTCCGGGCCGCGCCTGGCGCTCCGCCTCGACGGGCCTGGGACGGAAGCCCAACAGGCGCAGGCCGTTGCCGACCACGAGGATGGTGCCGCCCTCGTGCCCCAGCACGCCCAGCGGCAGCGGCAGGAAGAAGAACACCGTCACGATTACCATCAGCAGCATGATGGCGAGCGCGAAGGTCAGGTTCTGCTTGATGATGCGGTTGGCCATGCGCGCCAGCGCGTACGCCTGCGGCAGCTTGCGCAGGTCGTCGGAGAGCAGCGCCACGTCAGCCGCCTCGATGGCCACGTCCGACCCGGCGGTGCCCATGGCCACGCCCACCGCGGCGGTCGCCAGGGCGGCGGCGTCGTTCACGCCGTCGCCGATGAAGGCGACGCGGCCGTGGGCATCAAGCTCGCGCACCTTCTGCACCTTCTGCTCCGGGAGCAGGTCGGCATGGATGGACTCCACGCCGAGCCCCAGCATCGCGCCGACGTTGCGAGCCACCGTGGCGTGGTCGCCGGTGAGCACCGCCAGGCGCTCGAGGCCCGCGGCCTTGAGCGCGTCCAGCGTGGCGCGGGCGCTCGAGCGCAGCGTGTCGCCGACGCCGATGACGCCGAGCACCGTGCCGGGCTCCCCGCGGCCCACCAGGATGGTGGTCTTGCCCTCGCCCTCGAGCCGCGACACGGCGGCCTCCACGGCGGCGCCCAAGGTCACGCCCAGCTCTGCGACGAGCTTGCGGTTGCCCGCCCAGTGGGGCTCGCCGCCGAGGCGCACGCGGATGCCCTTGCCTGGCAGCGCCCGGGTGTCGCTGACGGCGGCGATGTCGAGGGCCTCCTCCTGCGCCTCCTCGAGGATGCTCCTCGCCAACGGGTGCTCCGAGGTCTGCTCCACGGCCGCTGCCAGCGCCAGCGCCTGACTGTCGGACATCCCGAACCCGATCACGTCGGTGACGTGCATCTTCCCCTCGGTGAGGGTCCCGGTCTTGTCGAAGGCCATCACCTTGATGCTGCCGAAGTCCTCCAGGGCGGCGCCGCCCTTGAACAGCACGCCCATGCGCGCCGCGGCGGCCAGCCCCGAGAGCACCGCCGCCGGCACGCTGATGACGATGGCGCAGGGGCTCGCCACCACCAGCAGGGTGGCGGCCTTGTAGAGCGCCTCCCAGCGCGGCAGCCCGAGGAGGAGGAACACGCCCAGCCCCACCAGAGCGCCAAGCAGCACGAAGACGGTGTAGCGCTGGCCGAACCAGGCACTGAAGCGCTCGCTCGGCGAGCGCTGCGCCTGGGCTTCGGTGACCAGCTCGATCATGCGCGCCAGGGTGGAGTGCCCGGCCTCCCGGCTGACCTCGAGCTCGAGCGCGCCGTGACCGTTCATGGAGCCGGCGAAGACGTCGTCGCCC
>CAZBZU010000031.1:0-37119 GCA_964496495.1 uncultured bacterium | reverse complement strand
CCACCTGCTCCTCCCCCAACCGCATCACCGCACCCCTACCAAACTGACGCTCGATGCTGCTGATGGCGAGGTTCAGGGCCTTCTCGCGTTCCTTGTCCATGGTGGTCTCCCTCCTCGTGCTCGGCCGCTCGGCCGCCTGCAAGGCGGCGCGACGCGCTGCGCGGGCGGGCCGCGCCACGACGTCGAGCCTGGATACCTTAAATACTAAGGGGCAACGGCGCTCCTTTCAAGGGGCGCGTGCCTGCACCCGCCGGGCCGCAGCCGCGACCGTCCAGGCGTGCGCCTGTCGCTCGTCGATCGGGAGACCGTGCGGCTGGCGCCCGCCTCATCCACCGCAGCGGAGACAACGTCGTGATAGCCGCGGGAGGGCGGGTGCGCTTCGATCTGCTGGGACCGTCGTTCATGCTGGTCGGCGCGACGCGCCCGCTGATGGAGCACGTGGTTCGCGAGCGCACGCTCTCGCTCCCCAACGTGGACCTCCGCGCGGGCTGCAAGGTGTCGGAGCTCGTGCCCGCGCGGGCGGGCCGCGAGGTGCGGGGGGTGCGGCCGGCGTCCGGCGCCAACCGCGAGGACGAGGACACCGTGCCTGCCGATCTGGTGGTGGACGCCACCGGCCGCGGCTCCCGCACGCCTCGCTGGCTCGAGGCGCTGGGGTACGAGGCCCCTCCCGAGCAGAGGCTCGGAATCGACGCCCGTTACACCACCCGCTTCTTCCGCAAGGGGAGCGAGGTCCCCGAGAACCGACTGGCGATCTACATCGCGATGCTGCCCGGCGGGTACCGGCAGGCCGGAGCGAGCGTCGTCGAAGGCGATCGCTGGATGGTCTCCCTGATGGGCCTCGCCGGCGTCCAGGCCCCGACCGAGCTGGCAGGCTACCGGGAGTACGCACGCTCGCTGTGGGCGGGCTCGATCCACGACCTCGTGTCGGCCGCCGAGCCGCTCGGCGAGGCCGTCACAGGCTCCTACCCGGCGAACGTGTGGCGGCGCTACGACCGCCTCGCGCGGCTCCCGCAGCGCCTGGTGGTGATGGGCGACGCGCTGTGCAGCACCAACCCGCACTACGTTCGTGGCATGAGCATGGCGGCGCTCGAGGCGGTGACCCTGGGGCGCGTGCTCGCGCGCCGCGGGCCGGCGCGGGTCGGCCCCGCCTTCTTCCGAGCCACGCGTGCGCTGGTGGGCGAGCAGTGGACCTTCGTCACCGACAACGACCTGCTCCAGCCCGCGGTGGAGGGCCAGCGGTCGCTGCGCTGGCGCCTCACCGCCGCCTACTCCAAGCGCGTGATGCGGGCCAGCCATCGCGACCCGTACGTCGCCAAGGCGTTCATGGACGTCTTCGGCATGCTGGCGCCCCCGACCCGGCTGCTGCGGCCCGGCATCCTGCTGCGCGCGCTGCTCGCGCGCAGGCGCGATCCGGCCGTCGCCCCGGCGGCGGTACCCCTGCCCGTCGACGCCTCCGAGCCGTCGGGCTAGCTGGCGGCAGCCCCGTCCACGGGGCCATCGCCAGTCCCGGGCGACTGCGGCGCGAGCGGGCCTCCGTGGCGCCTGGCCGTCAAGCCGCCAGCACCTGCCGCACCGCTGCGAGCACGCGCCGCGCGTCCGGCCGGTAGTGGTGCTCGATGGCGCTGAACGGCGGGTACGGCGCGTCCCAGCCCGCCACCCGCAGCACCGGCGCCTCCAGCGACCAGATGGCGTCCTCCGCGATGCGCGCCGCCACCTCCGCGCCGAAACCGCCGATCTTCCGCGCCTCGTGGACCACCACCACGCGCCCGGTCTTCTCCACCGACGCCAGAACGGTGTCCGCGTCGAAGGGCACCAGCGTCTCCAGGTCGACGATCTCCAGCTCCACACCCTCCCGGGCAGCCACCTCGGCGGCCGTGCGGCACACCTCGACCATGCCGCCGTAGCAGACCAGCGTGGCGGCCTCGCCCTCGCGCACCACTCGCGCCCTTCCCAGCTCGAGCGCGTAGGGCTCCGCCGGCACCTCGGCCTTCACCGAGCGGTACAGCTTGATGGCCTCCAGGAAGAACACCGGATCCGGATCGCGGATGGCGGCCGTCAACAGCCCCTTGGCGCGGAACGGGTCCGAGGGGATCACCACCTTGACCCCCGGCACGTGCGCCAGCACCGCCTCCGGCGAGTCGGCGTGCTGCTCGGGCGTGTGCACGCCGCCGCCGTAGGGCGCGCGGACCACCATCGGCACGGTGAAGCGCCCCCGCGAGCGGTGCCGGTAGCGGCCCAGATGGGAGAGGATCTGGTCGAGCGCCGGGTAGAGGAAGCCCGCGAACTGGATCTCGGCCACGGGCCGCATGCCGGCCAGCGCAAGGCCGATACCGTAGCCGACGATGCCGGCCTCTGCGAGCGGGGTATCGAACACCCGCACCTCGCCGTGCTTGTCTCGCAAGCCGTCGCTCACGCGGAACACGCCGCCCATGCCGACGTCCTCACCGAACAGCAGCACCCGCGGGTCCTCTGCGAGCGCCTGGTCGAGGGCCTCGCCGATGGCCTTGACCATGGTGAGCTGGCGCGCCTCCGCGCTGGGCGCGGGAGCTCCCGCGGCCTCAACCATGCTTGAGCACCTCCCAGGCGTGGCGCGCGTCCGGCGTCATGCTCGCGAACACCTGCTCCATCATCTCCTCCGGCCGCGGCTCCGGCGCGGCGTCGGCCTCCGCCACCGCCGCCTGGAACTCCTCCTTGACCTCGGCGACCAGCGCGGCCTCGCGCTCCTCGTCCCAGGCGCCCATGCTCGTCAGCGCCAGGCGCAGCCTCACCACCGGATCGCGCGCCTCCCACGGCCTGGCGTCCGCCGCCGGCCGGTAGCGCGAGGGATCGTCGCTCGAGGTATGGGGACCGACCCGGTAGGTGACGGCCTCGACGAGCGTGGGCCCGCCGCCGGCGCGGGCGCGGTCGACCGCCTGGCGCGTGACGTGCCACACCGCCGCCAGGTCGTTGCCGTCCACCGCCACCCCGGGGATGCCGTACCCGGCAGCGCGCTCGGCGATCCGCGGGTTCCTCATCTGCTTCTGCGTCGGCACGCTGATGGCCCAGCCGTTGTTCTCGGCCACCAGCACCATCGGCGCATCGAACACGGCGGCGAAGTTGAGCGCCTCGTGGAAGTCGCCCTCGCTGCTGCCGCCGTCACCGATGAACGTCAGCGCCACCCAGTCCTCCCCCAGGTGGCGGCCCGCCGAGGCGACGCCGACGGCGTGCAGCAGCTGCGTGGCGATGGGGATGTAGAAGGGCAGCAGCCTCAACCCCTCGGGGAAGCGCCAGCCGGCCGGGTCCGCCCGCCAGTAGAGGATGGCCTGAGCGAGCGGCAGGCCGTGGGTGATGGCCGCCCCGGTGTCGCGGTAGGTCGGCACCAGCCAGTCATTGCGGCCGAGCGCCAGCACCGCGCCGACCTGGGCCGCCTCCTGTCCGCGGTAGGGCGGATAGACGCCGAGCTTGCCCTGGCGCTGCAAGGTCATCGCCCGCTCGTCGAAGATGCGCGCCCGCACGATCGCCCGGTAGCCATGCGCCAGCTCGTCTGGGCCGAAGGGTAGCTCGTCGCCCGGCCGCTCGCCCCCGATGCTGCCGTCCTCCGCGATGTAGCGCAACGGTTCCATGTCATCTCCCGGTCGCAAGGGCTCGTGGCGGTCGCGCGCTCGCCAGCCGCTCGGCCCCTCTGGATGGCTCTCGGCCGTAGGCTACCTCGGAACGCGCGCCCGTCGCGCGTCATGGGTCCGGCAGGCGCTTGGGCGCGGCACGCCGGCCGCTGCCCGGCAGCTCTCGAATGGCTGTCGCTCGCGGCGGCTCTAACGAGCGTTCGTTCGTCTATACTGCCGCCGTGACCCGCCGCCAGGAGATCCTCGATACCGCCGGCGACCTCTTCCAACGCCACGGCTACCACGCCACCAGCATGCGAGAGATCGCCCGCAACGTCCGGCTTCAGGGGAGCAGCCTGTACGCGCACATCGACTCCAAGGAGGACCTCCTGCGGGCCATCGTCGAGCAGGCCGCGGATGCCTTCCTGAGCGCGGCAGACGAGGTCGATGCCGGCCTGCCGCCACCGCAGCGCTTGCGCCGCCTGGTGCACGGCCACCTGCGCATCATCCGCGAGAAGCTCTCGCTCGCCACCGTCTTCTTCCACGAGTGGGCGCGCCTCCCGCGCGAGCTTCGCGCCGAGCTGGTGGCGCGCCGCGACGCCTACCAGGAGCGCTTCGGGGAGGTGGTCCGGGCGGGCCTGGCCGACGGCAGCTTCCATGTCGAGGATCCGGCGCTGGCGACGCTGTTCGTGCTGTCGGCGCTCAACTGGACCTACCAGTGGCTCGACCCTGACGGGCGGCTCTCCCCCGAGACGCTGGCCGACCGCTACGCCGACATGCTGCTGGGCGCCCTCGGCGCCCGAGAGCCGGAGACGGAGGACCATGGCGCTTGACCGCGACGTCGCCGACGAGCCCGCGCGGCTCGAGGACTTCGAGGCACGCATCGCTCGGGGCGAGAAGATCGAGCCGGGCGACTGGATGCCGGCGGACTACCGTCGGCAGCTGGTGCGCATGATCAGCCAGCACGCCCACAGCGAGGTGGTCGGGATGCTGCCGGAGGGCGCCTGGATCACGAGGGCACCCAGCCTCCGCCGCAAGCTCGTCCTGCTCGCCAAGGTGCAGGACGAGGGCGGCCACGGTCAGTACCTCTACCACGCTGCCGAGACGCTCGGCGTCACCCGCGAGGAGCTGCTCGAGGCGCTGCTGCAGGGGCGCGCCAAGTACTCCAGCGTCTTCAACTACCCCACCCTCAGCTGGGCGGACGTGGGCATGATCGGCTGGCTGGTCGACGGCGCGGCCATCCGCAACCAGCTGATGCTGGCGCAGTGCTCCTACGGCCCCTACTCGCGGGCCATGGTGCGCATCTGCGCGGAGGAGACGTTCCACCACGAGCAGGGCAAGCAGATGATCGTCGCCTACGCCTCCGGCACCGCTTCCCAGCGCGCCATGGCGCAGGACGCGCTGGAGCGCTGGTGGTGGCCGTCGCTGATGATGCTCGGCCCTCACGACAGCGACTCGCCCAACACGCCTCAGCTGGCGCGCTGGGGCATCAAGACCAAGACCAACGATCAGGTCCGCCAGGAGTTCGTGGACGAGCACGTCCCCGAGCTTCAGCAGGCGGGCCTGAGCATCCCCGACCCCGAGCTCCGCTTCGATGCCGAGAGCGGCCACTGGACCCACGGGCCCATCGACTGGGACGAGTTCTGGCGTGTCGTGAAGGGGAACGGACCGCTCAACGCCGAACGCCTTGCAGCCCGCCGGAAGGCCCACCACGACGGACGCTGGGTTCGGGAGGCCATGGCCGCCTACGCGGCCGGGCCGCGAGGCGTCGGGTGAGCGCCGCCGCGCCGGATGGCCAGTGGCCGCGGTGGGAGGTGTTCAAGCAGGACGCCGCCGGCAAACCCCACCAGGCGGTGGGCTCGGTCCACGCCACCGACCCCGAGCACGCGCTGCTGATGGCCCGCAGCGTCTTCGCCCGCCGACCGGCTGCCGTCAGCCTGTGGGTGGCGCCCGCGGGCGCGGTGGTGGCGGTGACCGCCGAGCAGCTGGCGGCCGGCGACGTCCCCGGCGGCGCTCCCGCCGGCGACGGCACGGGCGCTGCCGAGGCCCGCTACCTGGTGTTCCGCAAGAGCAGTCATCGCCGCGCGATGACCTTCGTCGACCACGTCGGCGAGGTGACCGCGGCGAGCGCCGCGGCCGCCCTGGCAGCCGCCCGGGCGGCGTTCCCGGAGCCTCCGGCGCTGGCCTGGTGGCTGGTGCCGGCTGCCAGCGTGACGGCCAGCCCGGACGCCGAGGCGGAGGCATGGTTCGCACCGGCTCGCGGCAAGACCTACAAGCAGCAATCCGAGTACGCCCAGCTGTCGCAACGCCGGCGCAAGGCGCGGACGCCGTGAGCCTCGACCCGCGACTCCGGGCGGCGCTGCTCGACCGGCTCACCGCCATGGCCGACGACGAGCTGATCCTCGGGCACCGCGACTCCGAGTGGACCGGTCACGCGCCCATCCTGGAAGAGGACATCGCCCTCGCGAACATCGCCCAGGACGAGATCGGGCACGCCTTGCTGTGGCTGGAGGCGCGGCGCCAGCTGGATGGCTCCGACCCCGACGTCCTGGCCTACAGCAGACCGGCAGGCGCCTGGCGCAACGCCCGGCTGCTGGAGCTGCCGCGCGGCGACTGGGCCTTCACCATGCTGCGGCAGTACCTGTTCGACGTCTACGAGGCCGAGCTGCTGACCCGGCTGAAGCGGTCCAGCCACGTGCCGCTGGCCGAGGGTGCCACCAAGGCGGCGCTGGAGGAGGTCTTCCACCTGCGCCACAGCAGTCTGTGGCTGAGGCGCTTGGCCCTGGGCACCGACGAGTCGCGGCGCCGCCTCGAGGCGGCGCTGGCGCGTGCCTGGCCCTACCTGCCACAGCTGTGGCAGCCGCTCGCCGGGGACGCGGAGCTCGCTGGCGCCGGCATCGTCCCCGACCTGGCCGAGGTAGGAGACGCCGCGGGCGGCCGGATCGCCACCGCGCTGAAGGAGCTCGACCTGCAGACGCCCGACACGCCGCCCAACCCCGGTGGGCGCGAGCGCCACACCGAAGAGCTGGTGACGCTTCTGATCGACATGCAGTCGGTGACCCGCGCGGACCCCGCCGCGGAGAGCTGGTGAGGCCGGTGCGGCGGCGCGCCGGAGGATCGCGCGACGGCGCCGCGTCCGCGGGCGGCGGCACCGCGGCGGCTCCGCTCACCCCCGAACGGGTGTGGGCAGCGCTCGCGCAGGTCGAGGATCCCGAGATGCCGGTGGTGTCGATCGTGGACCTGGGCATGGTGCGCGCCGTGGAGGTCGACGGGGGTGCGGTACGGGTAGACGTCACCCCGACCTTCGCCGGGTGCCCTGCCTTCCAGGCCATCCGCGACGCGGTGGCGACACGGGTACGCGGGCTCGGCGCCACGGCCGTAACCGTGCGGCGGGTGCTCTCGCCCGCCTGGAGCAGCGACGACATGAGCGACGCGGCCCGCGCCAAGCTGCGCGCCTTCGGCCTGGCCCCCCCCGACCCGCACGGCGGGCTGCTGCTGCCGGCGCTGGAGGCGCCCGTCGCCTGCCCTCGCTGCGGCAGCCTCGATACCGAGCTGACCAGCGCCTTCGGTAGCGCGCTGTGCCGCGAGATCTACACCTGCCGCGCCTGCCGCGAGCCCTTCGAGCGCCTCAAGCCGCTGTGACCCCCGGTGGGTGGGCAGGCGTCACCACAGCAGCGCCACCACGAAGGCGGTGAAGCCCGCGGCGCTCACCGCGGCCAGGCGCATGGCGGTCCGGAAGTTGCGGGTCACCTGGCCCTCGTCGAAGCCGGAGGACCACCCCAGCATCCAGGCGCCCAGCAGCACGAAGAACGCCGCCGCCACGGCTGCGGTGACGACGCCGCCACGACGCCAGAGCTCCGGCAGCATCACGGCCCCGCCGGCCGCCAGCACGGCGGTCGCCAGCCTCAGCGCCCGCCGCGGTCCGAGCACCACGCTGAGCGTGAGGTCGCCACGACGGCGGTCCTCGAGCGTCTGGTAGCTCTGCGTCACCAGATATAGGCCCACGATCACCAGCGCGGTGCTGAGCATCCCGGCGAGGCCGTGGGAGGACCACAGCGGCCTGGCCGGGTCCGCCGCCAGCCAGCCCAGCGCGAAGCCAACGGCCCCCTGCCCCAGGGCGATGGCAGTCAGCGCCCCGACCGCGCTGGCCTTCAGGCGAACGGCCGGGTGCGAGTAGGCGGCGAAGATCACGAACAGCAGCAGCCAGGCGAGCGCGAAGCGTCCGCCGACGACCAGCGCCAGCGGCAGCCCGAGTGCCTGCACTGCCAGCGAGAACGGCAGCAGCCCGCGGCTGACGGCGGGCGGCTCCAGCATGCCCCCGACGGGGCCCTCATCGCGGTCGTAGTAGGAGTTGAAGGCGGTGGTACCGCCGTAGAGGAAGAGGTGGACCGCCAGGTACCCGAGCCAGATCCGTCCCTCACCGGCGTGGCCGCCCGCCAACAGGACGCCCCAGAGGTACACCGGGCTAAGCAGCAGGTTGAAGGGCAACCGTAAGTGCCGCAGGAACGGGTGGCGCCAGAGGGCGCCCAGCCAGCCGCGCGAGGCAGGCCCGCTGCCTCCCTTCACCGCGGCGCTCCCTTCCTCGGGACGCCTGGAGGCGCCGCCGGCGGGAAGAGCGACCCGCACGCGGCGACGTTTGCCGGGTCGGCGGCCGGCACGACGCGCCAGGGGCCCCCGCTCGCCCGGCGCGCCCGCGGCACGCCCGCGTCGAGACCGCGCATGGTGAAGCGGCGGGCGAACAGCGGCGCGATGGGCGAGTGCAGGCCGGTCCACACCAGCCCGGCCCGCACGGCGTGGCCGTGGCCGCCGCGGCCCACCGCCAGGTTGAACTCTGCCCGCCGGGCGGCCCGGGCTGCGGCATCGAGCCGCGCCCGCTGGTACCCTGCCAGGGCCCGTTGCAGCGCCCACGCAGGCACGCGCGCCAGGTGCTCCCCGCAGCGCAGCCCGGCGACCGTCTCGCTGAGGGCAGCCGCGTCCAACCAGCCGAGGTTCATGCCCTGGCCGCCGAACGGCGGCATGACGTGGGCCGCATCCCCGGCGAGCACCACGCGCCCCATGACCAGCCGCTCGGGCAGCAGGGTCGCCACGCCGAAGCCGCTCACCATCGTGCAGGCATCGGCGTCGAGCCGCTCGCCCACCCGCCGCCACACGATGGCGGACAGCCGCGCCGCCGCGGCGCTCGCGGCCGGCTCGGGAGCGCCCGTCGCGACGCCGCCACCGTGCGCGCCGTCACCATCACCGTCCACACCGCCACCACCCACATCGGCAGTCGCGGCCACCCAGCGGCGAATGCCGCCCGGCAGCGGGAACGCCTCCACCACGCCAGCGGGCGTGAGGTAGATGGCAGCGGCGTCGCCGAGCGCGGTGGCGTCCGGGAAGTCCCCCATCAGGAAGCGTCCACGGTGGCGGCGTACCCGAACCGGCACGCCCAGGCGGCGCCGCACCAGACTATCGTGACCGTCGCACGCCACCACCAGCGACGCGAGGAGGCGGCGGCCGCCGGCCAGCGTGAGCCGCACGCGCTCCGCGCCCGGGGCCACATCGACGACCTGGGCGCCGCGCCGCAGCGCGGTCGGCTCGAGCTCGCGCAAGCGTGTCTCCAGCACACGCTCGCCGTCCGGCTGCGGCAGCGTCAGCACGAAGCGGAAGGGAGGCGGGCAGCTCGAGAAGGAGAGCGTGCCCAGCCGCCGGGCGCCGGCGTACGCCTGACCTCGCGTGACCCGCACGCCTCTCGCCAGAAGCCCGGGCACCGCCCCGCTCGGCGCCAGCGCCTCGAGCGCCGGAGGATGGATGCCGATCGACCTGGAGTGCCGCCCGGGCCCCGTTCGCGCTTCGAGCACCGCCACCTGCGTGCCGGTCGCGGCCAGCAGGCAGCCGAGCGCCAACCCCACCGGCCCGCCACCAACGATCGCGACCTCGACGGTCTCGGCCACCCGCCCGGGGCCGCTCACCTGCCCGCACCCCCCTGGTGGAGCAGCAGGCTGCGGAAGGGCTCGAGCCGCTCCACCCGCCAGCCGGCGGGCGCCAACCGCGCGAGCTCGCCCGGACGGTAGGCGCGCCGGATCGAGCGCAGCCCGTCGGGCACCAGGAAGGAACCAGGAAACGCCAGCCGCAGAGGCGCGAAGGCCGCGAAGGCGAGGCCGCTGCGTCGCACGTCGTTGTGGATGGCGGCGAGGCGCGCCACCTCGGCGCTGGCGCGCAGGAAGCGCTGCAGCTCATCCTCGTCGAGGTGGTGCAGCACGTGGTTGGAGATGACGAAGTCGAAACGCTCCCCCGCCTCCGCCAGGTCCGGCAGCGTGGCCTGGCGGACCTCGACCCCTGCCGCACCGGGTCGGCCGAGGGCGAAGGCAACGGCACGCGGGTCTGGATCGATGGCCGTGACGCGCAGCGGCGCCCCGCAAGCGGCCGACCACGCGGCCAGCCGGCGGGCGAGGTCGCCACCGCCGCAGCCCACGTCCAGCAAGCTGGCGCCGCCGCCCGAGAGCGGCCGCACGTGCCGGCGATAGACGCGCCGCCAGCCCGAGAGCCAGCGGTTCAGCACGGCAAACTGGGCGTAGGTCGCCTGCAGCCGGGCGCGATCGCAGGCAGGGTCCTCCATGGCCTCGCGCAGACGACCCGCCCGGCGCCCTAGCGGCAGCCTCATGCCGCCCTCCCGGCCACCTCACACCACCCCGAACACGCCAGCATCGACCGTCAGCCCCGGTCCGAAGGCCATCGCCACCACCGCTTCCCCCGCCTCCGGCGACGCCGCCAGGATCTCGCGCAGCACGAAGAGCACCGTGGCGCTCGACATGTTGCCGTAGCGCGCCAGCACCGCCCGGGAAGCACGCAACGCCTGCTCGGGCAGGCCCAGCCCCTGCCCTACCCGGTCGAGAATGGCCCGACCCCCAGGATGCACCGCCCAGCGCCGCACCTCCCGGCGCGACACGCCGGCGTTCTCGAGCAGCGGATCGACGACCTCCCGAGCGCGTGCGCCCACGATCTTGGGGACGTAGCTCGAGAGCACCATGTCGAAGCCGCTGTCGCCGATGGTCCACGCCATGTCCCCCGCGCCCTCCCGGGCCACGGCGCCCCCGAAGCCGTCGAGCCGGAGACCTCCGGCGGCCGGTCGCCGGGCGCTGATCAGCGCCGCCGCACCGCCGTCGGCGAAGACCGAGGCCGCCACCAGGGCGTCCAGCTCGCAACGTGGCTGCAGGTGGAGCGAACAGAGCTCCACCGCCACCACCAGCACCACCGCATCCGGATCGGCCTGGCAGAAGGCGCGCGCCATGCGCATGGCGGGAAAGGCCGCGTAGCAGCCCATGAAGCCGAGGTGGTAGCGCTCCACGCCGGGCCGCAGGCCCAGCTCTCGCGCCACTGCCAGGTCGGGGCCCGGCGCCACGAAGCCCGTGCACGAGACGGTGATGACGTGGGTCACGTCCTCGGCGCCGAAGCCCGGGGTCTGCGCCAGCGCCCGGGCGGCGACCTGCGGGAAGAGGACCAGGGCTTCGCGGGCGTAGCGGTCGTTGCGCTCCGCGGTTCCCGGGTTGCGGAAGGCCCCGCTGGCGGCGTCGCGGTAGAAGCCCGCCCTGCCGTCGGGCGCGAAGTCGCCGAGGACGCTGTGACGCGTATCGATCCCGGAGTGACGGTAGATGCGGTGCAGCAGATGGTCCGTCCGCCGGTCGCCGCCGATCCACGCGCGCATCACCTCCAACGCGGATTCCTGGGAGTACGCCGTCGGGGGAACCGCGGTGGCCACGCCGTGAAGGTAGACGGGCATGGGCCATTATGCAGGCGCGTTGGCCGACGCTAGGTAGGCCGGCCGGGCCCTCGGTCCGCGGGGCCGTGCGGGCGTCTGCACCGCGTGTGCAGCGGATGCGGCCGGGCCCTTGCCACGCCCCGACGCCCGGCCTTCAGACGTTTCATGCCCGCCACGGGCAAGATGGGCGCATGTCCCGACCGGAACGACCGCAACGTCCGCTCCGCGAGCGCCGGCGGCGCGCCGCCACGCTGCTCGTCCTGTGGCTGGCGCTGGTCGCCACCGCACCCGCCCTGGCCCAATCCAAGGCGCCAGCCAAACCGTCCTCCACACCCTTCGTGGACGCCAACGGCCTCGACCTCGCCGAGAAACGCGTCATCGACGTCTACAACCGAGTGGCACCATCGGTCGTCAACATCACCACCCAGGTGCTGCAGCCCAGCTTCTTCTACGGCGCCGTGCCCGCCCAGGGCGCAGGCTCCGGCTTCGTCATCGACACCGAGGGGCACATCCTCACCAACTATCACGTCATCGAGAACGCCCAGCGCATCGACGTCTCGTTCGGCAACGGCACCTCGCTGGCCGCGACCCTGGTGGGGAGCGACGCGCGCAACGACATGGCGGTGCTCAAGGTGAACGCCCCGCCGGACATGCTCAAACCCGTCACCTTCGGCGACTCCGCCCACCTGCAGGTCGGTCAGCGCGCCATCGCCATCGGCAATCCCTTCGGCGAGTTCAGCCGCACCCTGACGACGGGCGTGGTGAGCGGACTCAACCGCTCCATCCAGGGTCCGTCCGGCCTGCCCATCACCGGCATCATCCAGACGGATGCGGCCATCAACAAGGGCAACTCCGGCGGCCCCCTGCTCGACAGCGCAGGCCGGGTCATCGGCATCACCAGCGCCATCTTCAGCCCCTCCGGGACCAACGCCGGCGTCGGCTTCGCCCTGCCCATCTCCACGGTGAAACGGGTGCTACCCGCGCTACTCAAGCAGGGGCACTACCCGCACCCCTTCCTGGGCGTGAAGTACGCCCACACCGTCACGCCGGCGCTGAACCAGGCCCTGAGCCTGGGCACGGATCACGGCCTGCTGCTGGTGCAGCTGGTGAGCGGCAGCCCGCTCGACCGGGCCGGCTTGCGGGGCGCGCAGCAGCAGGCGGTGGTCGGCAAC
This sequence comes from uncultured bacterium, assembly GCA_964496495.1. GTDB lineage: Bacteria > Deinococcota > Deinococci > Deinococcales > Trueperaceae > JASBRS01. The sequence continues at coordinate 24,628 of CAZBZU010000031.1, read as the reverse complement.
CGCGTCTTCTATGTCGGTGGCGACGTGCTGCTGACCGTGGACAGCCACGCCGTGACCGACCTGGGCGACCTGAAGTCGACGCTCGAGAACCACTACCACGTCGGCGACAAGGTCACGGTCAGCTACCTGCGCGGCGGCAGGAAGCACACCGTGCAGGTGACGCTGGCCCAGGAGCCGCAGTAGCGGGCGGGCGCTCGGGCGAGGTCCCGCCGGGAGCCCCGGGCGGCGTCAGAGAGGGTAGCCGTCGGCGTCGAGCGCCGCCTGCGCCGCCCGCCTCCGCAGCGCGATGAGATCGACGCCGTGGTCGGCCAGGTAGGCGTTCAGCCGCGGCATCGCCTCGGCACCTCCGGGGATGCGGCGGAGCCCTTCCACGGCCAGCGCTCGGCCGCGGTCGACCGCGCCGAAGGCGTACAGCCGGGCGAGCAGTGCCGACGCCCCGGCGCGCTCGCCGCCCTGCAGCCGCTCGGCCCGGAGCAGGGCCGAGTCGGCGAGGTAGACCAGGCCGATCAGGTCGGCGGCATGCGCCATCAGCTCCTGCTCGTACTCCAGCTCCTGGGCGTAGGCCATTGCCCCCATGCCCGCCACCATCAGGGTGGCACGCTTGAGGTTCTCGACCGCCAGCACCGCGTCGGCGATGGCCTCGGGCGCCTCGACGGCCGTCAACGGCGTGCCGGTGAGCGCCGCCTGCGCGGGGCCCATGAGGTCGAGGTCGCCGCGCATGGCGCGCTTGAGGAGCTGCTCGACGGTGAGCAGACGGTTGATCTCGTTGGTGCCCTCGAAGATGCGGTTGATGCGGCTGTTGCGGTAGCCGAGCTCGATGGGGTAGTCGGCGGAGAAGCCGTAGCCGCCGTAGGTCTGCAACGCCTCGTCGATCACCTCGTCGAGGATCTCGCTGCCGAACACCTTGATGAAGCTGTACTCCACCACGTACTCGTTGAGCGCCCGCGACTGCGCCGGGCCCTCCTCGACGCCCTCCAGCACCGCGTCCATGTCGCCCGCCAGGCGGTAGATGGCGCTCTCCAGCGCGAAGCCGGCCGCCGCCATCCGGCCCAGCTTGTCCTGGATGAGGCCGAAGCTGGCGATGGGCGCCCCGAACTGCTCGCGCTCCTGTGCGTAGGTGGCGGCGTAGCCGAGGAACAGCTTCACCGCCCCGAAGGCGCCCACGGCGAGCTTGAAGCGGCCGATGTTGAGGGTGCCGAGCGCCACGTGGGCGCCCTTGCCCACCTCGCCGAGGAGGTTCGCCTTGGGCACGCGCACGTTCTCGAGGATCACCTGGCAGGTCGACGAGCCCTTGATGCCCATCTTCGACTCCTCCGGCGCCACGCTCAGGCCGGGGGTGTCGCGCTCCACCAGGAAAGCGCTGAACGCGTCGCCGTCGACCTGTGCGAAGACCGTGAAGAGGTCGGCGAAGCCGGCGTTGGAGATCCACATCTTGGTCCCGTTCAGAACGTAGTCGTCGCCGTCCTCGACGGCCCGGGTGCGGGCCGCCAGCGAGTCCGAGCCGCTGCTCGGCTCGGTGAGGCAGTAGGCGGCGATCCACTCGCCGGTGGCGAGCTTCGGCAGGTAGCGGCGCTTCTGCTCCTCGCTGCCGAAGTACACCAGGGGGAGGGTGCCGATGCCGCTGTGCGCGTTGAAGGTGACGTTGAAGGAGCCGGATCGCGCGAGCGCCTCGGTGACCACCGTCGAGGCGACCTTGGTGGCGCCGAGGCCGCCGTAGGCCTCGGGGATCTCTACCGCCAGCAGCCCCTGTTCGCCAGCCTTGGCCATGGCCTTGCGGCTGAGGTCGTAGGACAGGTGCTCGAGCTCGTCGAACACCGGGTCGATCTCGCGCTCCACGAAGGTTCGCGCGGTGCCGGCGATGAGCTTGAGCTCCTCGTCCAGCGCCTCGGGGATGGTCACGGCGTCCGCGCTGCGACGCTCGATGAGGAAGGCGGCGCCGGTGGCGGCGCCCGTTCGCTTCTCAGACACGGACATGCTGGCCTCCTCCTGGGATCCTCGGACCGCCTGAACGCGGCTGGCACCTGCCGGCGACGCGCGCGCCGTCGGCGGCCCGGCCTGCGGTCCGGCGGGAGTAGGGCGGGCGCCCGTTCGGCCCCCGGCGACGACGATGCCGAAGTATACGAGCCGGATTGAACTCAGTACAAGATTATGGCCGCACGCCGGTACACGCGGCGGGAACGCCGCCCGGCCCCGCCACCCGGCCGGGCCGGCCGCCGGTGCGCCGCCGGAGGCTCACAGCAGGCCCTTCACCATCCCGCCGTCGACCACCAGCGTCTGACCGGTGATGTAGCCGGCCTGCTGCGACGCCAGGAAGGCGACCGCCGCCGCGATCTCGTCGGGCTCTGCCAGCCGCCGGGCGGGGATGCGCTCCGCCAGCTGGCCGAGGGCGTCGTCGCTGAACAGCTCGCCGAGGCGTTCGGTGGCGGTGTAGCCGGGACCGACGTTGTTGACCGTGACCCCGTCGGCGGCGATCTCCTGCGACAGCGTCTTGGCCCAGGCAGTGACGCCGGCGCGCAGGGCGTTGGAGAGCGTCAGGTTGAGGATCGGCTCTCTGACCGACAGCGAGGTGATGTTGACGATGCGCCCCCAGGTCGCCGCGCGCATCGCCGGCAACACCGCCTTCGCCAGGCGCACCGCCGACATCAGCGTGAGGTCCACCGCACCGTCCCAGGCGGCGTCCTCCACCTGCGTGGGGGTGCCCGCCGGCGGCCCGCCGGCGTTGGCGACCAGCACCGACACCTGGCCCAGGCGCGAGCGCGTCTCGGCCACCACCCGGTCCACGTCGTCGGCGCGGCTGACGTCGCCGGCGAGAGCGACTGCCTCGCCGCCCGCGCGCTCGATGCCGGCCACCGCCTCCGCCAGGGTCTCGCGGTTGCGCGCCACCAGCGCCACGCGTGCTCCCTCCGCCGCCAAGGTCCGGGCCACCGCCAGGCCGATCCCCCTGGAGGCCCCCGTCACCAGTGCCGTCTTGCCTATCAGTCCCAGGTCCATGGGCCATTGTATGGGCGCTCACCGGCATCTCTGCCCGGCTCGGGCGCGTGAGCGCCGCGCACCGCCAGCAGGCACGTCAACGCGCGTGCAGGGCGATGCCGCTCAGGGCGGCCAGGTTCGCGGCGCCGGCGCCGTGCATGGCGGCCCGCAGCTCGAACATGAGCCGCCGCAGCTCCGCTTCCACCGCCTCCGGCGAGTCGGTGGCGGGGGCGAGCAGCGGGTGGGCGACCGCTGCAACGCTGGCGCCCAGGGCAAGCGCCTTGGCGATATCCAGGCCGCTTCGGATGCCGCCCGAGGCCACCAGCGGAAGCCCGGGCGCCGCCCGGCGCACCTCCACCAGCGCCTGGGCAGTGGGGATCCCCCACTCGACCAGGTCGGGGTGCCGCACCCGGCCGTGGTTGGCGAGGTCCTCGACCTTGGCCCAGCACGTTCCGCCCGCGCCCGCGACGTCGAGCGCGGCGAAGCCCACGTCCCTCACCGCGGCCGCGACGGCTCCGGAGAGGCCGTGGCCGACCTCCTTGAGCAGCACCGGGTGCCCCACCGCCGGCACCGTCTCCCGGAGTCGGGGCAGCAGATCGCTGAAGTCGCCGTCGCCGCCGAGCTGAAGCGCCTCCTGCAGAGGGTTGGCATGCAGCGCCAGCGCATCCGCCTCGATGACCTCCACCGCCTCGCGCAGGCGCTCGGCGCCGTAGCCGCGGTTGAGCTGGGCCACGCCCAGGTTGCCGATCAGCAGGATGTCGGGGGCGTAACGCCGCACCTGGAAGCCCGGACGGGCACGCTCGTCCTCGAGCATGACGCGTTGCGATCCCAACATCAGCCCCAGACCCAGGCGCTGCGCCGCGAGCGCGAGGTTGCGGTTGATGACGCTCGAGAGTGAGGCCCCGCCCGTCATCGCTCCGATCAGCAAGGGGGCCGCGAGCTCACGCCCGAAGAGGTGCGCGCGGGTGTCGATCTCCCCCAGGTCGGTCTCGGGCAGCGCGCGGTAGGGCAGGTCCCAGCGCTCGAAGCCCGTCGTGCGGGTGGTGTACTGGACATCCTCGCGGAGGCACACCTCGATGTGCTTTCGCTTGCGTTGGCGGACGTCCGACACGGCGACGCCACTATACGGCGGCGGGAGGTGAGGGGCCCGCCGCCCAGTGGCGCGCCGCCGCCGCCACCACCGGCCGCCGGCGCGCGTCCAGCACGCACGCTCCGCCGCACGCCGTGCCCGTCGGACGCCCTTCGGGCCCGCGCCCCGGTATATTCCGGGCATGCAATCACGTCACGTGTTAGGCGTCGCGCTGGCAGCGGTGGGGCTGCTGGCACTCCTGACAAGCTGCGGCCTGCTCGGCGGCAGCAGCCTGTCGGTCACCCCCTCGTCGATCCGCATGACTGCCAACTCGGCCGGCTTCACGGTCTCCAACACCGGCAAGAGTCCCGTGAGCTTCACGGCGAGCTCGAGCAGCCCGTACGTGACGCTGAGCCCGGCCTCGGGCAGCGTGAGCCCCAACAGCCCGGTGGTGGTGACCGCCACCGTCGACGCCTCGTCCCTCAGCCCGGCCGCCAACCTGAGCGCCACGGTGACGGTGTCCGGCGGCAACGGCTCCAGCGACGTGACGCTCCAGTACGGTATCGGCACCTGCGGGGCCTACGCCCCGCAGGCGTTGGCGATCGCGAGGGGCACGCCCCTGGCGCGGGCGGGTACGACCGCTCAGGCGACGCCGGCCTCGCGGGTGCCGGCCCTCGCCTCCAGAGACGTGGTCCCCGGGCAGATCGTGGTCGGCTACAGCGCGCCCGCCGGCCTGGCAACGGCGGCGTTGCGCACGCAGGCGCTGCAGCGTGAGAGCGTGGCGGTGCGGCAGCAGTATGCCTTGCGGTTGCTCGCCGGCGGCAGCGGCGCCGGCCCCGATCTGGTGAGCGTCGCCGACGTGCCGGCGACGCTGGCGCAGCTGCGCGCCGACCCGCGGGTGCGCTACGCCCAGCGCAACCTGCGTCTGCACCGTCTGCTGACCCCCAACGACCCCTACTACCCCGCGGTCCCCGGCAACACCCCGGCACCGCACGGCCAGTGGAACCTGCGCAACTTCGGCCTTCCCGCCGCCTGGGACATCGAGACGGGCAGCTCCCACCCGACCGTGGTGGCCATCATCGACGACGGCGTCCTCAGCAGCCACGAGGAGTTCCAGGGCGGCAAGCTGCTGCAAGGCTACGACTTCATCGGCCAGGACACCGACACCAACCCGGGCGCCGGTTACGAACACGGCACCCACGTGGCCGGCATCGCCGCCGCCACCGGCGACAATGCCAAGGGCATCGCGGGCGTGGCCTTCGCCCCCAGCGTGCAGATCCTTCCCGTCAAGGTGTTCGGCGACAGCGGCAAGGCCCCCACCACCTATGAGCTGGCGACGGCCATCCGCTGGGCCGCCGGGCTGCCCGTGACCTCGACGCCGGCCAACACCCATCCCGCCGATGTCATCAACATGAGCGTCGGCGTTCCCGGCGACCAGCCTGCGGTCGACGCGGCGGCGGAGGACGCCTGGAACGCCGGGGCCGTGCTGGTGGCGGCAGCCGGCAACCACGGCAGCGGCACGCCCTACCCGACGGATCCCGGCATCATGAGCCCGGCCAACGCCCCCTGCGTCATCGCGGTCGGGTCGGTGGACGGCCCCGGTCCCGGCCTCGGAGGCACGCCGGTGTCGAGCTTCTCCGACGCCGGCCCGCAACTCGAGGTAGCCGCCCCCGGCGGCTTCTACGACCCGGCGTTGGCGGTTGCCTCGAACGCCATCATCAGTGCCTACGCCGACTCGCCCACGGCGTACGGCATGGAAGCCGGCACCTCGATGGCCAGCCCCTTCGTGGCGGGCGTCGCGGCGCTGCTCAAGGCGCACGATCCCTCCCTCACGCCCGCGCAGATCCGCACGCGGCTCGACCAGACGACCACGCGCCCGAGCGGCGCCGACCGCAGCCGCTACGGCTACGGCGTCACCTGTGCGGATGCGGCGTTGGGAGCGGCAACCGTCTGCGGCCAGCCCTGAGGGCCGGCCGCCGGCCGCCACCGGTCGTGGCTCCGCTCAGTTCTTGAGACGACCCCACGACGTGGGGGTCTCGCCGGCCGCAACCAGCGCAGACACGTCCGCGCCGGGAAGGGGTGGCGCGAAGAAGAAGCCCTGGCCGCGAGTGCAGCCCAGGGCCAGCAGACGATCGAACTGGGAGCGCGTCTCCACCCCCTGCGCCACCACCATGAGGTCGAGGTGCCGTGCCAACCCCACGATGGCCTCCATGGTCGCCAGGCCGAAGGGTGGGCCGTCGTCGTCCACCGCCAGGTCGGCCACCACGTCGCGGGCGATCTTCACCGTTCCCACCGGCAGGTCCCGCAGGTGAGAGAGCGAGGAGTAGCCGGCGCCGAAGCCGTCGATGGCGATGCCCACACCCAAGCCGCGCAGGCCGCGCAGGGTGCCTTGCACGTCCTCGATCGGCCCGCGCACGATGCTCTCGTTGAGATCGAGCTCCAGCGACTCGGCAGGCAGCGCCGCCTGCTGAAGCGCCTTCACCACCGAGCCGAAGAACGACGGTTGCGCGAGCTGGAGCGCCGACACGTTCACGCTCACGTGCAGGTCGGGCGCCTCGATACGCCACCCTCCCAGGCGGCGGCAGGCTTCCTCCAGCGCCCAGCCTCCGAGGGCCACCACCGCGCCGCTCTCCTCCGCCAGGGGCATGAACTCCTCGGGCAGGACCACGCCGAAGCGCGGATGGTGCCAGCGCAGCAACGCCTCGATCTGGACCAGCGAGCCGGTCTGCATGTCGAACACCGGCTGGAACACCAGGGACAGCTGCCGTTCGCGGAGCGCGGTCCGCAGGTCGCGCTCGAGCTCCCCGCGGCGTTCGAGGGAGGCGTCGATATCGGGGCTGTAGTACTTCAGCCCGTTCTTGCCGGAGCGCTTGACGCGGTACATGGCACTGTCGGCGTGCCTGAGCAGCGTGCGCGCGTCGCCGCCGTCCTCGGGCAGGAAGGCGATGCCGATGCTCACGGTAACGCCCAGGTCGGAGCCGTTGAGGCTGAAGGGCTGCGACAGGGCCGCGAAGATGCGACGCGCCACGTCGCCGGCCTCCGTCCGGCTGCGGATGCCGGCCGCCACCACCACGAACTCGTCGCCGGACATGCGCGCGACCAGGTCGCGCTCGCGCATGGCGCCGGCGAGGCGCTCGGACACCAGCTTCAGCAGGTTGTCGCCGGCCTCGTGACCGAGGGTGTCGTTGATGACCTTGAAGCCGTCGAGATCGACGAACAGCACGGCGGCGCGGTCCACGGCGCCGCCCCCGATGAGCTGCTCCAGGTCGCCCTCCAGTGCCCGGCGGTTGGGAAGCCCCGTCAGCAGGTCCTGGCGAGCGAAGCGCTGCGCCACGTGGCGTTCGGCGCTTGCCCGGGCGTAGGCCTCCTTGAGGGAGATCAGGGCGAAGGTCAGCGCCAGCTGCACGCTGTTCGCCAAGTTCATCTCGGTGAGCGCATACACCAGCCCGATGCTCGTCCCGCGCAGCGCCGCGCCCACCGAGAAGACCAGCGACAGCCCGAACACCACCGTCGTGAAGGCCGCGGACAACCAGCGGCCGCCGCGCCCGTCGGGGAGCAGGAACGCCAGCAGATACACGGCGGGAACCCAGAAGAAGGTCTCCGTCATCTGGTGTTGCGGGTCGACTCCTGGCGGCAGGAAGTACAGCAGCAGCGCCAGCTTGGCCACGAAGAACGAGCCGGTTCCCGCCACCGCCAGGCTGACGGCCGCGCGCAGCAGTCGCGGCCACAGCACCACCGCCAGCTCGAGGACCATCATCCCGGCCGCCAGCGCGGGGTAGGCCACGGCGTCGAACAGCGTGCTCTGGCCCGACGGCCCCTCGAAGAGGATGCCGAGCCCCAGCGCCAGAATGCCGAACGGCATCACCGCCAGGTACACCCGGCGCCACAGGGCGTCGTAGCTCTCCTGGAGTGGGAGCGCGTCCGCAGCGCCCCCCTCGCGGGCAGGCCTGGCCTCGTCGTCGACCATGGCTCGACGCTACGTCGCCACCGCTGACCCAAGGCTTACACGTCTGTCACGGCGTTCTTAGTCACGCGCGGCCGGGCCCTCCGGGGTGCCGGAGCGCGTCGCGGCTCAATGCAGGGCGCCGATGCTGGTGACGACGGCAGCGACGAGAGAGACGGCCATCACCAGGATGCCGAGGGCACCGGCGACGGCGCCGACGCGCCGGTCGGCGGGCAACCCCTGACGTACGAAACCCCACAACAGCCCGCCAACGACGCCGCCGGCGTGCCCCCACAAGGACACGTTGGGCACCGCCACCGAGAACAGCGCGATGAGGATCATCCACTGGACCAGGCCACGCAGCAGCAGGCGGTCGCTGGCCGATGGGGAGCGGATGACGTCGGCGAGGAGCGCTCCCGCGATGCCCAGGATGCCGCCCGAGGCACCGATCAGCAGCAGCGGCTGCTGCGACTGCGCCAGGCTGGTGAGGTAGGCGCCGGCTACGGTGCCCGCCACGAAGGCGGCGATCAGGTTGCCCCAGCCGCGGCGTTGCTCGTAGAGGCGCCCCAGGTCGACGAGCACCCAGGTGTTGAAGCCGATGTGCACCAGGTTCGCGTGCAGGAAGGCGTAGGACACCAGCCGCCACCAGGCGTGCTCGGCGGGCACGCCCGGGACGTTGAGGATGAACGCGCCCGCTAAGGAGCTGTGGTGGAGCGTCTGCCCCGCCACCCTCACCGAGCCGACGAAGCGGTCGACCAGGATCTCTGCGATGTACGCCGCGACGATGGCGCCGGCCAGCGACAGGGTCGCAACCGGGGCGGCGGCCTTGCGCGCGAGCGGCGGAGGTTCCTCTCCCAACGCCCGCAGCCGGCCGGCGTAGTGCGGCTGGAGCGCCCTGGGGGCAGCCTGGAAGGCATGGCCGTAGAGCGTGACGGCAGCCTCCCTCTGCCCGCCGCACTCGGCCGCTCGCGCCAGGATGGCGTACAGGGTGGCGGGCTGCACACCGGCGAGCGGTTGCTGCAGGTCGCTGCGCACCTTCTCGAAGTCGCCCTCCTCGGCGTCGCAGCGGGCCTCGCTGATCACCACGCTGCGATAGCCGATGGGACCGCGCTCGCTTCCCTCCCAGCGGCGCTTCATCGTCGTGAGCTCCTGGCGCGCGCGGTCGGGGTGGCCGAGCGCCAGCAACGCCTGGATGCGCGCGGCGCCGGCGAGGTAGGCGTTGTCGCCCTCGCGCGGCAGCTCCTCGAGCCTGAGGATGGCGTCCCAGTCCTCCTGAAGCACGTAGGCCTGGATGAGAAGCAAGCTGTCGTGGCGCGGAGACAGCCTCAAGGCAGACTCCGCATCCCCCAGCTGCAACGCCGCCTGGGCCAGCAGGCGGCGCACCGCGGCGCGCCCCTCGCCCGTCCAGTAGAGGACGTCGGTGAGGCCGCCCGCGAGGCGGTAGCGACGGTTGCGCGCCAACCCCACCAGCAGCAGCGGGCCGAAGACATAGATCGGACCCACGACCAGCGCCAGGTCGCGCAGGGGTGCGGACACGTTGAGGCTGCTGAACCCCGTCACCGCAACCAGCGCCGACAGCGCCGTGGCGATCAACGTCTTGGCGGGGAACTCGCTGCCCAGGCGCGCCAGGCGAGCGGCCCAACGAACGGCGTAGACCCCCGCGATGGTGACGAGGAGGAGGAAGAGGGTGCTTTCCGTCACGCCGCCCAGCCTACCCCGAGCGCTCCGCCGGGCCGGTCGAGCGCGGGGGCGGCGGCGCGTCCTCATGCTCTGCGACAGTACAATCGAGGTGCGCCAGAAGCAGGGCCGGGCGCGTCGGCGCCATGCGGCCCGCCCCAACGCCCACGACCTCGGGAGGCAGCCTTGTTCGACATCGTGGTCACGGCCGTGTTCATGGTGATCGGGTACCTGATCGGCACCATCCCGACGGGGTACCTGGTCGCCAAGGCCCGCGGCGTCGACATCCAGGCTGCCGGCTCCGGGAACATCGGCGCCACCAACGTCATGCGCACGCTGGGGGTGCTGCCGGCCATCGTCGTGGTGGTGGTCGACCCGCTCAAGGGCGCCGCCGCGGTGTTGCTGCCCACGCTGCTCGGGGCGGGCGCCTGGACGGTCGCGCTGACCGGACTCGCCACGGTGCTGGGCAACAACTTCAACATCATGTTGCGGCTGCGTGGAGGCAAGGGCATCGCCACCACCCTCGGGGTGTTCCTGGTCATCAACCCGCTCGCGAGCGCCCTGTGCGTAGTCATCGGGGTCTTCACGATCCTGCTGAGCCGCTACGTGTCGCTCGGCTCCATGGTGGGGTTGTTCGCCCTGCCGCTCTTCCTGGTGGCCAGCCTCAACTACCCCATGCCGCACCTCTACCTCGCCATCGCACTGGCGAGCCTGGCCATCCTCCGCCATCGCGCCAACATTCGCAGGCTGATCTCCGGCACCGAGCGGCGGCTGGGCCAGCGGGCGCGGGTGCGCCCCAAGGAACCCTGATGATCGATCTGCTGGTCGTGGGGCCCCACCCGGACGACGCCGAGCTGGGCCTGGGAGGGACCCTGGCGCGGGCCCACGCCGCCGGGCTCGGCACCGCGGTGGTCGACCTGTCCCGCGGCGAGGCCGCCACCAAAGGCAGTCCCGAGCTGCGCGCCGAGGAGGCCCAGGCGGCCGCGCAGCTGCTCGGCCTCGACGAACGCCGCAACCTGGGCTGGCCCGACTCGCGCATCGTCGACGGCGAGCAGCGGCGCCTGGAGCTGGCTGCTGCGCTTCGCGAGCTGCGCCCGCGGGTCGTGGCCGCTCCCCACCCCAACGATCGCCACCCCGATCACGTCGCGGCGGCGATCATCGTGCCGGCCGCGGTGCACCTGGCTGGCCTGGCCGCCGCCCCGCTGGCGGGCGAGCCCTGGAAGGCCGAGCGGCTCTACGCCTACATGGGCAACGGCCCCTTCGACGCCACCGTCGTCGTCGACGTGAGCGACACCATCGAGGTGTGGGAGGCGGCCGTCCGCTGCTACCGCAGCCAGTTCACCGGCGACCCTGCCTCCGAGACGGTCACTCCCGACATCTTCCGGCGCAGACGCGGTCGCGCCGCCTACTGGGGGAGCTTCATCGGCACGGACTACGGCGAGCCGCTGTGGACGCCGCACCCCCTGCCGGCGTGGCCGCTATAGCTCGTCGGGGACGCGCCTGCGCTCAGGTGCGGGCGCCGGCCGCCCGCCGCGCCGCTCGCTGCTTGGCCGCGTTGACGAGCGAGATCCCGGCGATGGCCACGGTGCCGCCTGCGACCGTCAGCAGGCTCGGGATCTCGCCCAGCACCAGCCAGGAGAAGAACAGGCTCGACACCGGCACCAGGTAGAGGTAGGTGGTGACGAGCGTGACGGCCGCCCGCGAGAGGCTGAAGGCGAACAGCGAGTAGGCCACCGCCGAGGGGAACACGCCGATGTAGGCAACCGCCGCCAGCGGCGCCGCCCCCGCGCTCGCCACGTCGTGCCCGAAGCCCGGCAGGAACAGCAGCATCGGCAGGGTCCCTCCCCAGGTGGCGAAGGCGACCACCTCCACCGGGCGGTAGCGCCCGAACATGCGCCGCTGGAAGATGGTGAAGAACGAGGTCGACACCGCGGAGAGCAGCACGAACAGCGCGTAAGGGTTGAACGACAGCCGGCCGCTGGCCCCCAGCGCGATGAGCGTGACGCCGGAGAGCGCCAGCAGCGAGCCGAACCAGGCGCCGGCGGGCATGCGCTCGCTCAGCAGCAGCCAGGCAAGCACGGCGGTGATGGCGGGCGCGGTAGCGATGATGAGGCTGCTGGCGCCGGCGGGCACCCGCTGCTCGCCCACCACCAGCGCCAGCTGGTACACGAAGAAGCCCAGCATGCCGAGGCCCACGAAGGCCGGCACGTCGCGCAGCCGCGGGCGCATGCGCAGCCCGCGCCAGGAGAGCACCGGCAGGAAGCAGGTCGACGCTACCAGGTGCCTCAGCAGCGTCAGGTGCGTCGGGCTGAGCCCCTCCAGGCCCACCTTGATCATGGGGAACGCCGAGCCCCACAGCGACACCAGCACCACCAGCGCCGTCACCACGCCCGCCGTCATGGCGGCCAGCCTAACAGCCGCGCGCCGCCCATGCTGGAGGCCGTCTCCCGCGCCGGCCCGGCGCCCCCGACGTCTGGCGTCAGGGAACCCGGTCGGGCAGTTCCAAGGGATGGCCGCAGGCACACAGCTCGTCCTCGCGCACCATGGTGGCCTGGCCCGCGCGGTACCACAGGGTGCCGCAGTCGGGGCAGCGAACCTCGTCGGCGGTGAGGCTGCGGATGCGCTCCGAGGCCACCCAGCGGCGCTCGGCGCACCAGTGACACACCACCTCGGCGCCGCCGTCCTCGCGGATCATCGCCTCGCGCTCCTCGGGGGTGAAGTAGGCGAGCGCGTCCAGCGCCTTCTGGTCGCTACAGCGGCAGGCGAAGGCGAGCGGCAAGGCGGGGTCGGTGAGCAGCTCGAACTCCATGCCCCAGCACAACTCCTCCTCCACGAGCTGGGCCAGTGGCGCGCGGCGCATGGCGGAGGTGAGAGGCTCGAACGCCTTGACGTTGGCCTCGAGCAGGTCGAGGGCGGCGTCGTCGGCGCCCGGCAACGCCTGCAGCAGCACCCCGCCCGCCCGCTCCACCTTCCCCTCGGGCCCGAAGTAGACGCCAAGCAGCACCGCGGAGGCGATCTGCTCGGACACGGCCAGGAAGGTGGCGATGTCCTCGGCGACCTCGCCGCTGGCGAGCGCCAGGCTGCTGGCGTAGGGGTCGCCGTAGGGAGCGTGCGAGCGGATGACCTCGATGTCGCCGTGATGCCCGACCGCGCCGCCCACGTCCAGCTTGCCGTCCGCTCGCAGCGGCAGCTCGACCTCGGGGTTGTGGGCGTAGCCGCGTACGCTCCCGTCCAGTCCGGCGTCGGCGATGACGCCGCCGAGCGGGCCGTCGCCGCGGAGGCGCAAGGTGATGCGGTCTTGCGGGTTCTTGAGGAGCACGTGGGACAGCAGCAGCGCACCTGTGAGCGTGCGGCCTAGCGCCGCCCCCGCCGTGCGCGCGGCCCGGTGACGCAGCACCGCCTCGCGCACCAGATCGCTGGTGTCCGCCGCGACGACGCGGATGCCGCCGTCGGCCGCCATGCCCCGCGTCAGGAATGCCATGGTCGCCCTTCCGTGTCCCGCCTCCCGGTCGTTCAGGCGCAGGCACGCCCCGGAGTATACGTAGGCGCGCCCGGCGCGAGGGTCGGCTGCGCGGCCTGCCCCAGCGAGCCGCCGGGACGCTCCGGCCGCGCCGCTCAGCCCGCCTGCAGGCCGTCGAAGCGCTCGCGCAGCTTGCGCAGGGCGGCGGGAGGCACCAGCTTGGACACGTCGGCCCCGTACTTGGCGATCTCCTTGACGCGCGTGCTGGAGACGTAGGACCAGCGCGTGGCGGTCATGATGAAGGTCGTCTCCGCGCTGGGGTTGAGCTGGCGGTTGAGGTGGGCCATCTGCAGCTCCACCTCGAAGTCGCTGATGGCCCGCAGGCCCTTGACGATGACGGTGGCCTTGACGCGGCGCATGTAGTCCGCCAGCAGCCCGCCGAACGCGTCGACCTCCACGCCCTTGATGTGCTTGACGACATCCCTCACGATGGCGACGCGCTCGTCCACGTCGAACAGGTTGGCGCCCTTGAGGGGGTTGTGGAGCACCGCCACCGTCAGTCGGTCGTAGATCTTTCCCGCCCGCCGGATGATGTCGAGGTGCCCGTTGTGGAGCGGATCGAAGCTCCCCGGGTAGACGGCATGGACCATGATGCGGCCAGTCTACTCGCTCTCAGGCGCGGTCTCGCCCCGCCGGAGAGCGCTCGCCGGCGCCCCCTGCGCCCGGCCCACGTCCGGTCCGGCGCCCTCCTCGAGCAGGTGCCGCACCACCTCGCGCGGGGTGGTCCTCCCGGCCATCACAGCGTCCACGGCCTCGTCCTCGCGGCTGGCGAGGGCACGGCGCAGCGTCTCGCCCACGATCGCCAGGAGCTCGAAGCGCACCCGCCGGCGGCGCAACTCCTCGAGCAGCCCCCGCTCCTCCAGGTACGCACGGTGCGCCTCGGCCCGCTCCAGCACCTCGTCCGCCCCCTCGCCACGGGAGGCCACCGCCTCCACGATGGGCGGCCGCCAGCTGCCGTCCGGGAAGGCGCCCAGCTGCAGCGCCGCCCTGATCTCGCGCTTGAGCCGCTCGCCGCCGGGGAGATCGAACTTGTTGATGCAGAAGATGTCGGCGATCTCCATGATGCCGGCCTTGAAGGTCTGCACCGCGTCGCCGGAGTTCGGGGTCAGTACCAGCACGGTGGTGTCGGCGACGCCCACGATATCGACCTCGGATTGGCCCACCCCCACCGTCTCCACCAGCAGGGTGTCGAAGCCGGCGGCGTCGAGGATCGCCAGCACCTGCAGGGTAGCGGCCGCCAGCCCACCCAGGTGACCGCGGGTCGCCATCGAGCGGATGAACACCTCGGGGTCGTCGTGCCAGCGCGTCATGCGGATGCGATCGCCGAGGATGGCACCGCCGCTGTACGGGCTCGTGGGATCGACGGCTACCACGCCGACCCGCCGCCCCCGCCCGCGGGCGGACGCGATGAGGCCGTCGGTCAGCGTGCTCTTGCCGCTGCCTGGGGCGCCGGTGACGCCGATGATGCGAGCGCGGCCGGTGATCGAGCGGACCTGACGCAGCAGCTCCTCGCCTTCGCGGCTGCCCGACTCCACCAGGCTGATGGCGCGCGCCAAGGCGCGCTCCTCGCCGCGCTGCAGCCGCTCGACGACATCGTCCACGCCCAGAGGGTACCCCACCCCGTCGCCGCCGGCGGCTGTGTCGCGGCCGCGCGTGGGGGTCCCCCGGCCCCGTTCCTGGCATGATTCCAGGAGGGGCCGCGGCCTGCCGGCAGGGGTCGGCGCGGCGCCCGGGAGGAGCCGCAAACGGTGAGCGACGATCGCGTCACGCTTGGCATCGACGTAGGTACGAGCAGCGTCAAGGTAGTGGCGGTGGACGCCGGGGGGGCCGTGGTGGCAGAGGCGGAACGCCCCCACGCCCTGGCAACGCCGCGACCGGGCTGGACCGAGCAGCGCCCGGAGGACTGGTGGGCGGGCGCCTGCGGCGCCTTGAAGGAGATCGCCGGGCGCCTGGGCGAACGTGTACCCGAGGCGGTGGGCTTGAGCGGCCAGATGCACGGCATGGTGCCGCTCGACGAAGGCGACCGTGTCATCCGCCCGGCCATCCTGTGGAACGACCAGCGAACCGGCGAGGCCGCACGTGAGATCGACCGGACGGTGGGCCGCGCCACGCTCGTCGCGCGGGGCGGCAATCCCGCCATCACGGGCTTCCAGCTCTCGAAGGTGGTGTGGCTCAAGCGCGCCGAGCCGGAGAGCTACGCCCGCCTTCGACGGGTGCTCTTCCCCAAGGACTATCTCGGCCTGCGGCTGACCGGCCGCGCCGTGGCCGAGCCTTCTGACGCCTCGGGCTCGAACTGCTTCCACCTCGCTACCAAGAGCTGGGACGCCGAGGTGCTGGGCGCGGTGGGCATCGAGCCCGAGCTGTACCCCGAGGTGGTCGCCTCGGATGCGGTGGTGGGCGGTGTCGGCAGCGAGGCCGCGGCCGCCACCGGCCTGCCCACGGGACTGCCGGTCGTGGCTGGCGCCGGCGACAACGCCGCGGCCGCCACCGGCATGGGGCTGTCCAGCGCCGACCCGACGCTCGGCAGTGCCTCGCTGGGAACCTCCGGCGTGCTCTTCGCGCCCATCTCCGGTGCCACGCCCGACCCGAGGGGTCGGGTCCACCTGTTCTGCCACGCCGACGGCGGCTATTACCTGTTGGGCGTGACGCTGGCCGCCGCCGGCTCGCTGCAGTGGCTTCACGACGCCCTCTTCGAGGAGATGGAGTTCGAGGCGCTGGCGGGCCTGGCCGAGGCGAGCCCCGCCGGGGCGCGCGGGGTGACGTTCCAGCCCTACCTGGCCGGCGAGCGCACGCCCTACCTCGACCCAGAGCTGCGTGGCGCCTTCCGCGGGCTCAGCCTCGCCAGCGGCCGCGCCGACCTGGTGCGCGCCGTGCTCGAGGGGGTGGCGTTCAGCCTCAGGGACGCACTCGAGGTGATGCGGCCACTGGCCGGCCTCGAGCGCGTGCTGGCTACGGGTGGCGGCAGCCGCTCGCGCTTCTGGCTGCAGCTCCTGGCCGACGCCTTGCAGCTGCCGCTCACCCAGCTCGAGGGAGCGCCCGGCGCCGCCTACGGCGCCGCCCTGCTCGCCTTCCGCGGGACGGGCATGCGGGTGACGCCGCTGGTGACTCCGCGCGCCGACCTCGAGCCGGCGGCCAGCGAGGCGCTGATGGAGGCCTACGCCCGCTACCGGGAGCTGTCGCCGGCGCCGCTGTGAGGCCGGCCGCGGGGCGCCGCGACTCGTCGGCCGGGGCCGTCACCATGAGGCGTGTCAGGGTGCGAAGTGGCGGGCCAGCCTGAGCACACTGCGCTCGAGCGCCCACGCCGGGTCTCCGCCGCTCTTGGCGCGCACGTCACCATCCAGCAGCACCTGCAAGGCCTCTCGCAGGCCCGCCTCGTCGAAGCGCTCGGCGATGGCGACGGCGCGCCGTGCGGCACCCGCTCCGGTCCCGAGCGCCGCGGCGGCGCTGCGCGCGTCGAGCCGGCCGGCCAGCCGCAACGCCACCGCCCTGCATACCAGCCCGAACTGCCAGCTCAGCGCCCCGAATACCCGTTGCGGCGCCTCGCCGCGGTCCAGTAGGGCGCGCGTGATCTGCAGCGAGCCGGCGGCGTCGCCGGCGACCAGCCGTTCGATGAGGTCGAAGGCATTGCGCGCCGCCGGGCGGTTGGCCAGCGTGCGGACCCGCTCGGCGTCGAGGGTCCCATCCAGAAGGGCGAGCTTGGCTACCTCCGAGGCGATGGCCCCCGGATCCTCACCGAACAGCTCGGCGAGCGCCTCGGGCGCGTCGCGCGTGTAGCGCACCTCGGCCGCGTCCAGCTCCTCCGCAGCGAAGCGCGGCAGGCGCTCGAAGCGAGGGGTCGGCAGGTGCCGGTGCCGGCCGATGGCGCGGTAGCGCTTCTGCCGCGCGGCCGTCGCGCCGCTGTCGAGCACCACCACCAGCGCGTCGGCCTCCACCCGTGCCAGCGCCTCGAGTGCGAGGTTGCGAGGCG
Organism: uncultured bacterium; assembly: GCA_964496495.1. GTDB lineage: Bacteria > Deinococcota > Deinococci > Deinococcales > Trueperaceae > JASBRS01. The sequence goes on along the minus strand of CAZBZU010000031.1, from coordinate 7,482 downwards.
CCACGCCGGCCTGGCCGCTGAAGGCTTCGTCGAAGTCGCAGAACAGCGCCACCCGGCCGAACAACCCGCCCTGCGCCGCCAGCCGCGCGATGGCCTCGGCCTCCATGCCCTCGCCGAGACTCACGACCTCGGGCGCGGCCACGCCCTGCGCGGCCAACGCTCGCCGCGCTGCGCGGCGAGCGAGGAAAGGGTCTCCGCTGAAGCTGAGGACCATGGACTCGCGCGCCGCGGGCTCAGGCCTGAGTTGGCGCGAACTCCAGCGCGTCGAGCATCGCCCGCGCGCTCTCGAAACGCTCGTCGGGATGGCGTCTCAGCCCCCGGAGCACGACCCCTTCCAGCGCCTGGGACCGTTCCGGCAGGGGCTCGAGCGGCACCCGGTCGTCGCCCGCCAGGAAGCGGAGCACCTGCCGACCGTAGGGCGGCGCCCCGGTGAGCATGTGGTACATCACCGCGGCAACGGCGTAGACGTCGGACCGGGGGTCGGTGCGCACGCCGTGGAACTGCTCGGGCGCCATGTAGTTGGGCGTGCCCAGCGCCATCTCCTGACCGGTGATGGCGGTAAGGGCGAGGTCCTTGGCGAACCCGAAGTCGGTGAGGAGCGCCCGCTCCCCCTTGATGAGGATGTTGGCGGGCTTGACATCGAGATGGATGACGCTCTCGCCGTGGGCGTAGTCGAGCGCGCGCAAGACATCGCGCACGATCTTGAGGCTCCGCTGCAGCGGCAGCGGCCCGCGCTCCAGGGCCTCTGCCAGGCTCACGCCCGGGCAGTAGGCGTACACCAGCGCCCCGTCCTCCATGCCGATGAGCGGAACGATGTTGTCGTGCTCGAGCTTGCCGACCACGTCGGCCTCGCGCTTGAGCCGCTGGCTCAGGACGGGGAAGTTGCCCTGAAGGCGCTTCACCACGACGAGCCGGTCGTCCAAGCGAGCGAGCTCGACCTTGATCGGCCCCTGCTCGGCCAGCACGCGAACCGTCGTGAGCATTGTGAACAATCTATCACAGGACCCGGCCACCGTTCCGGGCTGCGCCTCGACGGATGTCATCTACGCCCCCCTCCGTTCACGATGCTCCACGGCCGTCGCTCACGAGGTTTCTCGACCCGAATTGTCATGAGTACGCTACCAGACGCACTTCAAGACATTGTGACCGAACTCACGGTACGACACGGCTCGTGACGGTAGTCGTGGCCGGCCCCGGCCCCCGAACGGACAGCGGAAGGTGCACCGCGCCCACGCGGCGGGTGCTCAGGACCCGCGCGCCGTGCGCAGAAAGCCTGTCCAGCACGCCAGGATCGGGGTGGCCATAGTGGTTGCGGCCAACGGAGACCACGGCCAGCAGCGGGTGCGTCGCGTCGAGCAGCGCCGGCGAGGTACTGAAGCGCGACCCGTGATGCGCGACCTTGAGAACCGGCACGTGAGGCGTCGCCAGCGTCCGCTCCACCGCGGCCGGTGCGTCGCCGAGCATCAACAGCTGTGGCGCGCCGCCGTAGCGCAGCAGCAGCGCGATGGAGTTCTCGTTGCTGGTGGGCAGGCGCCCGGCGGGCGGGTGGAGCACCTCCAGCTCGGCCGCCCGGCGGCCCCTCCCGAACAGCCAGCGTTCCCCGCGAAGAGCCCGGTGAACGGGGACGCCGTGCGCCGCGGCGATGGCGCGCAGGCGCCCGTCGATGGCGGCGCTCGGCCAGCGCGGGCCCATCACCAGCGTGCCGACCGGCACGCTCTTCAGCACCGTCGCCAGGCCCTCCACGTGATCGAGGTCGGCGTGGGTGGCGACCACCACGTCGAGGGCACGCACCCCCAACGCGCGCAGCGCCGGCAGCACCACGCCCGCACCGACGTCGTAGTCGGAGAACGGGGTCCCGCCCCCATCCACCAGCACGTCGACACGGCCGGGCAGGCGGATGAGGGTGGCGTCACCCTGACCGACGTCCAGGAAGACGACCTCCGGCGCCGGCCGGCTCGGGCCCGCCGCGAAGGCCAGCCCACCTGCGCACAGCGCCACCAGCAGCGCGCGCCAGGCGCGCAGCCGGCCGTGGAGCCAGAGCGCCAGCGCGACCAGCCCGAGAGCGAAGCACGCATGGCCGACGGGCGCCACCTGGCCCCAGCTCAGGTGAGGTAGCCTCGCCGCGCCGTCCGCGAGCGCCAGCAATGCCGACGCCAGCGGGCCCGTGAGCCGGTTGAGGAGTGCCGCGGCGACGGGCGAGACCAGCCCCAGGAGGGCCGCGGCGAAGCCGAGCGGCACCAGCAACCCCGCCAGCGGCACCGCCACCAGGTTGACGAGCGGCGCCAGCAACGGGACGCGCCCGAAGCTGCCCGCCACCAGCGACAGGCTGGGAAGCTGCGCCGCGACGCTGGCCGCCAGCGCCGGCAGCGCGGCGCGAGCGGCACGCCGGGCCATCCCGGCAGCGGCCGAGGCGTGCGTGCCAGACCCGGCCGGCGCCCTCCGGATGGCGCGACCCGCGACCGCAGCCCCGGGTGCCAGGCGCCGCAGTAGTGGCGGTGCCAGGAGCAGCATGCCCGCCACGGCCAGGTAGGAGAGCTGGAAGGACGCGTCGAGGAGCTGCGCGGGCGCCAGCAGCAGCGACACCAGCGCGGCCAGCGCCAGCGAGGGCCACGCCTGGATGCGGCCGTACCCCGCGGCCAGCCCTGCCAGCGCGGAGAGCACCATGACGGCCGCACGCAGCACGCTGGGGCTGGGGCCGACGAGCGCCAGGTACGCCACCGTCGCCAGCGCCAGCAGCGGATAGCGGCGCCTCCCGAGGCGGGCGGTCGCCCGCCCCAGCGCCGCCACAAGGACGCCGACGTGCAAGCCCGAGAGCGCCAGCACGTGTGCCAGGCCGGCGGCCGCGAACGTCGACCGCAGCTCGCCGAGGTCGCGGCGTACCCCCAGCGTCATGGCCTCCATGAGCGCGGCCTGCCTCGGTTGCAGGCCGGCAGTGGCGCCCGCGCGGAAACGCTCCAGCGGCGTACGGCGTGGCGAGGCCGCCTCCACCCCAGCCACCAGCAAGCGCCCGGCGATGCCGCGCCGCGCCAGGTAGGCCCGCTCGTCGAACCCGCCGGGGTTGCGACGCCCGGACGCCCGCACCGCGGTTCCCCGGACGGCCACACGCCCGCCAGGGACCGATCCGGACGGCGCCAGCACCAGCCTCAGCCCGCGTGGGTCCGCCAGCGTGAGCACGTTGCCGTCGCTCACGCCTCGGTAGACACGCTCGGCGCCCAGCAGGGGCGCCAGCCGGTCGGGGCGCGCCTGCCAGATGCTGTAACGCCCCGCCCCCACGGCGGCGGCCAGCAACGCCAGCAGCAGGAGCCGCCGACCCCGCCAGCCGGCCGCGACCAGGAGCAGTGCCGCCAGCCACGCGGTCACCGCCAGTGGGCCGCGCCAGGCGGCGCTGGCGACGCCGGCGAGCATGCCGCCCGCCGCGGGCAGCGCCCACGGTACGAAGGCCCGCTCCGGGGCACCGGCGCCACGGGAGGTTCCCTTCACAGCCGCACCCGGTCCCGCAGGGCCGCCAGCGTCTTGGGGCCGATGCCGGGCACTGCCAGTAGCTCCTCGAGGCTGGCGAAGGGCCGGGCGGCAACGATGCGGTCCGCCAGGGTGGGGCCGATGCCGGGCAGCCGCGTCAGCTCGTCTCTGGTGGCGGAGTTGAGCCTGACGCGCGGCTCTCCGTCGGCGGCGGCGACCGACGGCACCTGCACCACCTCGCCGTCGGTCAGTGGATCGGCGAGCGCCACCAGCTCGCGCGCGGCGCCGGACCGCATGCCGCCGGCGGCCGCCACCAGGTCCGCCACGCGCGCGCCCCAGGACAGCCGGTAGCGGCCGGGGTGCGCCACGAGCCCCTCGATCGAGACCTGCACGTCGGGCCGCTCGACGCGCAGCGGCTGCGGACGCTCGAGCGCGCGAGGCAGCAGGGCGGCCACCGCCAGCGCCGCGCAGGCACCCAGAAGCAGCGTGGTCAGGCCGGTCTCGCCGAGGCGCATGCCGCAGGCTAGCGCCGTGCGCAGAATGCGGTTCCTGGCGTTAGGCCGCCGCCCAGGCGCCCGCGGCTACCGGCCGGGTCGCAGGATCGTCGGACTCGCGGGCGTGCGCCACTCGACGGTGGGAGCGCGGTCCCTGGTACGGGCGGGGGCCGTCGCCGCCCTCCCGGGCGGTGCGGGCACGATGACGGGCCGGGACCCTGCGGTCCCGGCCCGTTGGCATGCCGTCTTGGAGGGGGCGGCCTACACGGCCTTGGCGTAGTTCGCTGCGACCTGCTCCCAGTTGACGACGTTCCAGAACGCCTCGATGTAGTCCGGCCGGCGGTTCTGATAGCTCAGGTAGTACGCGTGCTCCCACACGTCCAGGCCCAGGATCGGCGCGTGCCCACTCATCAACGGCGAATCCTGATTGGCCGTGGAGTACACCTGCAACATCCCGAACGCGTCCACCACCAGCCACGCCCAACCGGACCCGAACCGCTCCGCCGCGGCACCCGCGAACGCCAGCTTGAAAGCATCGAACCCCCCGAACGTCTGATTGATGGCCGTCGCCAGATCACCGCCCGGCTGACCCCCACGCTGCGGCCCCATCACCTGCCAGAACAACGAATGGTTGGCGTACCCGCCCCCGTTGTTCCGCACCGCCGTCCGAATGTCCGCCGGCACGCTCTCCAGATTCCCCAGCAACTCCTCGACGCTCTTGTCACCCAACTCAGGGTGCTTCTCCAACGCACCATTCAACTTGTTCGTGTAACCCGCGTGATGCTTCCCGTGATGAATCTCCATCGTCCGCGCATCGATATGCGGCTCCAAGGCATCCTTGGCATACGGTAGATCAGGCAGCTTGAAAGCCATGCTTCTCCTCCCACGTGAGTTGAGAATCGTTGGACGAGCCGGACGGAACTCCGGACCTCATCGAGTCTAGCAGTTGTGTGCCAGACCACGATTTCCGGGCCTACATAGGCGTGTGCGGCGGCCGGCGCGGCTCAGCCGCCGGCCAGCACCTCGCGGGCCGCCGCCTCGAACGCCTCCAGGTCCCCCTGCGAGAAGCACACCAGCATCACGCAGCCCGGGACGGCATGCCCCACCAGGAAGTCGCGGACCGCGACGAGCGCCACGCGCGCGGCCCGGTCGACCGGGTAGCCGTACACCCCGGTGCTGATCGCCGGGAAGGCCACGCTGTCCAGACCGTGCGCCTCGGCGACCTCCAGAGAGCGCCGGAAGCAGCTCGCCAGCAGCTCCGGCTCGCCCGAGTCGCCACCGTGCCAGACCGGACCGACGGTGTGGATGACGTGCCTCGCGGGAAGGCGGTAGCCGGCGGTGATCTTGGCGTCGCCGGTGTCGCAGCCGCTCAGCCTACGGCACTCCTCCAGCAGCTCGGGGCCGGCGGCCCGGTGGATGGCCCCGTCGACTCCGCCGCCGCCCAGCAAGCTGCTGTTGGCGGCGTTGACGATGGCGGCCGCCGCGACGCGGGTGATGTCGCCGCGGATGATCTCGATGCGGTCTCGCGGGTGCTCCATCGGCATCTCCCCTCGCGCCTCGAAGCACTGCTGCCGGGCCGTCGCAGGCAGCGGCCGCGGACGGCGACCGGCCCCGGGCTACTCCGCGACGCGCACCACCACGCGCCCGACCGTTCCCCCCACGAGGATGTCCTCGATGGCCGGCTCGAGCTCCTCGAGACCCACCTCGCGCACCAGCCCCGGCACCTCCGCGAGCCCGTCGACCCGCCACTCCGCGGCCAGACGCCGCCACATCGCCTGACGACGAGGCATGGCGTAGTGTTGCGAGTCGATTCCCAGCAGAGCGACTCCGCGCAGGATGAAGGGGAACACGCTCAGCTGCAGCTCCGCCCCGCCCACCATGCCGCACGACCCCACCGCACCGCCCACGGCGGTGCTCTTGATCAGCGACACCAGGGTGGTCCCGCCGACGGTGTCGATGCCTCCCGCGTAGAGGCTCTTGAGCATCGGGCGCGCGCTGGGCTCGGCGAGCGCCTCGCGGTCGAGGAACTCCGAGGCGCCCAGACGCGCCAGCAGCGGCCGCGAGGAGGCGGTGCCGGTGCTCGCCACCACCCGGTGACCGGCGTGAGCCAGCAGCGCCACCGCCAGGCTTCCCACGCCGCCGGAGGCTCCCGTGACCACCAGCGGCCCCAGCGCCGGCGACACCCCCGAGCGTTGCAGCAGCTCCAGGCCGATCGCCGCCGTCAGGCCGGCGGTACCGAGCACCATGGCGTCGCGCTCGCTCATGCCGTCCGGCAGCGGCACCAGCCAGTCGCCTGGCACGCGGATCAGCTCCCCGAAGCCGCCGGGCGTGTCCATCCCCAGGTCGAAGCCGGTGCAGAGCACCCGGTCGCCTGCCACGAAGCGGTCGTCGTCCGAGCGCAGCACGGTCCCTGCGGCATCGATGCCGGGCGTGTGGGGGTAGTGCCGCGTGACGCCACGGTTGCCGCTCGCCGACAGGGCGTCCTTGTAGTTGAGCGAGGAGTAGGCCACGCGCACCGTGACGTCGTTGCGGGGAAGCTCCTCCGCCGTCAGCTCCACCACCGCGCGACGTGCGCGCTCCCCCTCGACATCGACGCGCAGGGCACGGAAACGGGCGGGCACTCCGGGCGCGGTCATGCTCCAATGCTAGCGCGGGGCCGGGGCTCCCGGGATCGAGCCGGCCGCGGTAGGGAGGCACGGACGCTCCTCATCCCCGCTCCTGTAGACTGCGAACCATGAATCCGAGAAGGTTGACGCTTGCGACGGTCGTCGTCGCCATCCTGGTGCTGGCAGGGGTCCTGCTGATACCGCGTCTGACGTCCAAGGGCACCACCTCGACGGCGGCTTCCGGCAACACCGCCGCCACGCTCAGCTACGACAATCAGCCAGCCCTGGGCACCGTCGGCGCTCCGGTGAAGGTGGCGCTGTTCGAGGACTTCCTGTGCCCGCACTGCGCCGAGTTCTCCGATCAGGTGTGGCCGCAGGTGAAGCGCAGCTACATCGACACCGGCAAGGTCCAGGCCTGGTTCTTCTACTTCCCCGTCATCGACCAGGTGCAGTCGCGCGTCATCGGCGGCCTGGCGCAGTGCGTCTACCTCCAGTCGGACAGCGCCTTCTGGAACCTGGAGCCGATCCTGATGCGCTCCCAGCAGCAGCTCGGCAACACCAGCAAGGCGATCGACATCGCGGCGCAGTACGCCCCGGGCTTGAACAAGCAGCAGTTACAGCAATGCGTCCAGAACGACACCGGGGCGAAGGCGGTCGACCGCGACAACGCCATGGCGCACAACCTCGGCCTGCAGGGCACCCCGAGCGTACTGGTGAACGGCAAGCTGGTGCAGGACAACACCTGGAACGGCGTCAAGAAGGCGATCGACGCCGCGTTGGCGGCCAGCAGCAGCGGCAGCTGATGCGCGGGTCCGGCAACCTCTACCTCGGCTGGCTGGTGGCGCTCGCGGCCACGCTCGGCAGCCTCTACTTCTCCGAGGTGCGCCACTTCGTGCCCTGCACGCTGTGCTGGTACCAGCGCA
>CAZBZU010000030.1:0-37385 GCA_964496495.1 uncultured bacterium | reverse complement strand
TCTAAGGCACGCCGCCAGCGTTCATCCTGAGCCAGGATCAAACTCTCCAAGACAAGTGCCGGATTATGGCTCCAGCAGGGCCTTGAAGTCATTGGAGTCTGGAATCAACAGGTTCCTTGCAACCGGACTGTCAAGGTTCTCGCGCTCGTTGGCGCGAATTCCTATTATGCCCGGCATCCGCGGGGTTGTCAAGCCGGGGACGCCACCGCTCCGGCGAACCGGACGCACGGCGCCAACCGCCGGACGACCCACCAGGAACCCGCTGACACTCGGAATCGACAGGTTCAATGCAACCGGACTGTCAAGGTTCTCGGCCTGCGGTCCCCCGCAAGCGCAGGGTGAAGCGTACATGCCCCGCCGAGAGGGTGTCAAGCCCGCGCTGAGCGGCCGCCGAGCGCCGAAGCCGCACAGCAGCGCGGAGCTCGGCGCGCGGTAGGCTGAGCGTCATGAACTGCGACACGATCCTGCGCGGGCCCGAGGCATGAAGCGCGACGCGCTGGTGGCCTGGCTGGACGCCTATCTCGACATCGGCGCCTACCCCGCCGATCCCTCACTCAACGGCCTCCAGGTGGAGGGGTGCGCCGAGGTCACCAAGGTGGCGCTGGCCGTCGACGCCAGCCTCAACGCCTTCACCCAGGCCGCCGACATCGGGGCGGACATGGTGATCGCGCACCACGGTCTGTTCTGGGGCCCGGCCAAGGCCGTGACCGGCCCCCACAAGCGCCGGCTGGCGTTCCTGCTCGAGCGCGACATCAGCCTCTACGCCGCCCACATCCCCCTCGACGCCCACCGGCAGGTGGGCAACAACTGGGGGCTGGCCCGCATCCTCGGCCTCGAGGAGCTGGCGCCGTTCGGGGAGTTCGGCGGCTCGCCCATCGGCTGCATGGGGCGCTTCGCCTCCCCGCTGGACCTGCACGACCTCGCCGACCGCATCGAGAAAGCGCTCGGCGAGTCGGTGCTGGTGCACGCCGGCGGCGACATGGCCATCGAGAGCCTCGGGATCGTCAGCGGCGCCGCCGCCTGGGACGTCGTCACCGCCGCCGACGAGGGGCTCGACGCCTTCCTCACGGGAGAACCCAAGCACGATGTCTTCAACGAGGTCTTCGAGCGCAGCATCAACGCCCTCTACGCGGGCCACTACATGACCGAGACGGTGGGCGTGAACTTGCTCGGCGACAAGCTCAAGGAGGAGTTCGACCTGGCCACCGAGTTCATCCTGCTGCCGACGGGCCTGTAGTGGAGCGCGGCTGCCTGGTCGTCTTCGAGGGGCCCGAAGGGGCCGGCAAGTCCAGTCAGGTGGCGCTGCTGGCCAGGCGCCTGCGCGAGGCGAAGGTGCCCGTCACCGTCACCCGCGAGCCCGGCGGAACCCCCACCGGCGACGCCATCCGCGAGCTGCTTCTCCACGCCGACGTGACCATCGACCCCCTGGTGGAGTTCCTGCTCTACAGCGCCAGCCGGGCGCAGCACGTCCGTGAGGTCATCCGCCCGGCGCTGGAGCGCGGCGAGCTGGTGGTGAGCGACCGCTTCTCCGGCGCGTCGCTCGCCTACCAGGGCTACGGCCGGGGCCTCGACCTCGCCTTCGTGGAGGACCTGAGCGCGCGCGTCACGGGCGGCCTGCGCCCCGACCTCACGCTCCTGCTCGACGTCGACACCATCACCGGGCTGGAGAGGGTGGCGGGCAGGGGGGTGGAGGACCGCCTGGAGCGCGCCGGCTTCGAGTTCCACCGTCGCGTGCGGGAGGGCTTCCTGGCCCAGGCGGCCGCCGATCCGCGGTGGGTGAGGCTCGACGCCGCGCAACCGGAGAAGCAGGTGGCGGAGGCGGTGTGGTCGGCGGTGTCCGAACGCTGCCGGCTGGGGCCTTCCGCCGGCGACCGGCATCCGGGCGGACGGCCCCGAGGCGGCACGGGAGCCTAGAATAGCGGCCGTGAAGCTGTCGACCCGCACCCGCTCCGCCCTCGTCCTGCTGCTGGGGACCCTCGTTCCGCTCACGCTGACCGCCTGCCGTGCGCAACCGACGCAGCTCAGGACCGAGATCGTGGCGCGCTTCCCGCATGACAGCAACGCCTTCACCGAGGGGCTGCTGGCGGCCGACGGCTACCTCTACGAGAGCACCGGCCTGGCCGGGCACTCGAGCCTGCGCGAGGTCGATCCCGACAGCGGCCAGGTGATCCGTCAGCGCGACCTGCCACGGCCGTATTTCGGCGAGGGGCTGGCGCTGGTCGGCAACAAGCTGATCCAGCTGACCTACAAGGCGGGCGTCGCCTTCGAGTGGGATCGGGCCACCTTCAACCCACTGGGCACCCTGCACTACCAGGGCGAAGGCTGGGGCCTGTGCTTCGACGGCACCTCGCTGTACATGAGCAACGGCAGCTCCACCATCACCCGCCGCAACCCTGCCAGCTTCGCCGTCGAGGGCAAACTCGCGGTCCGCAGAGCGGGCGCGCCCGTCGACAACCTCAATGAGCTCGAGTGCGTCGGGGACAGCCTATACGCCAACGTGTGGCTGACCGACCAGATCCTGCGCATCGACAAGGCGAGCGGCAAGGTGACCGCCGTGATCGACGCCAGCAACCTGCGGGCCTCGCTCCCCCGGCTGACCAGCACCGACGCGGTCCTCAACGGCATCGCCTACGACAGCACGAAGCACCGCTTCCTGGTGACCGGAAAGCTGTGGCCCACGCTGTTCCAGGTGCGCTTCGTCCCTCGCGGGGGCGGGTAGCGCCCGACGAGGTCAGTCGGTGGACGGCGACGATGACGACGTCGTGGTCGTCGGCGTCTTGTCCTTGGAGCCGGCACCTTCCTTGGGGCCGGCGCCGCTCTTGGCCCTCCGGCGGTTGTCCGTGGCGTAGAAGCCCGAGCCCTTGAAGGCGATGCCCACGGGTTGCACCATCCGCTTCACCGGGTCGCCCGTCTCCGGGTGCTGGGTGAGGGCCGGCTCGGTGATGCGCTGGCGTACCTCGAAGGTGTCCCCCGTCGTCAGATTCTTGTAGACGTAGATCGGCATGCGTCCTCCACGCACGTGGCATGCGGCGGCCGGGGCGCCACGCTGGCACTCTCCGGCACCGAGCGCCATCCTAGCACCCTGCTACGCTGTGAGCGTGCCCACGACGTCACCATCCCGCGCCCGCGTAGCGGTGCTGGGCGCGGGCGCCTGGGGCACCGTCCTCGGGCTGCTCCTTCTCGAGGCCGGGCACGAGGTGCGGATATGGGCCCGCCGGAAGGCCCACGCCCGGGCCATGCGCGCGGCAGGCCACAACGCCAGCTACCTGCCCGGGGTGCCGCTCCCGCCCGCTCTTGGCATCACCGCCGAGCTCGCCGAGGCACTGGACGGCGCGGAGCTGGCGCTGGTGGCGGTGCCCAGCCGCGGGGTGCGAGCGCTGGCCGAGCGGCTGCCCGCGCCGCCGCCGCCACTGGTGCTCGCCAGCAAGGGCATCGAGCCGGAGCGCTTCCTGAGGCTCAGCCAGGTCGTCGAGGAGGTGCGTCCGCGGGCCAGGCTCGCCGTCCTCTCGGGCCCCAACCTGGCTGCGGAGATCGCCGCCGGCAAGCCTGCCGGCGCCACCGTGGCGAGCCACGATGCCGGCCTGGCGACCCGTGTCCAGGCGCTCTTCGGCGACACCCGCTTCCGCCTCTACACCGCCAGCGACGTGATCGGCGTCGAGGTTGGCGGGGCCATGAAGAACGTCATCGCGCTGGCAGCCGGCATGAGCGACGGGCTGGGGCTGGGCGATAACGCCAAGGCCGCCATCATCACGCGCGGGCTCGCCGAGCTGGTGCGGCTGGGCACGTCCGTCGGAGGCGAGCCCCGGACGTTCTATGGGCTGGCCGGGGTGGGCGACCTGGTGGCGACCTGTACGAGCGTCCAGTCCCGAAACCATCTGGCGGGCGAGCGGCTGGCGCACGGGGCCACGCTGGCGGAGATCGAGGCGAGCCACCTGACGGCGGAGGGGATCCCCACCGTCGCCGCGATCCACCTCAAGGCGCTGGAGACGGGCATCGACTTGCCCATCTCCAGCGAGGTCTACCGGGTCGTCTACGAGGGCAAGCCGGTCGGTGCGGCCGTCCGGGCCCTCATGGAGCGGAAGGCGAAGGCGGAGTGAGGCGCGCGGCTCAGTCCCCGGACCCCGCGCTGGCGGGCGAGATCGACGTCTGGCTCACGGTGCCTGCCGCCGTCGGGATGTACATCGCCGAAAGCGTGATGTCGACGATGTCGGCATTCGTCGTACCGAAGGCGATGACATGGTACGTGTACGTGCCGGCGCTGCTCACGGGGAACATCTTCTGCGCGGCGCCCGCGAAGACGTAGGTGCCCGATGGAGCGTTGGACGACACGGTCAGGTCCTTGTCCTGATCGTCGTCGTACGCCGTGGCGCTCTCCGAGACCCCGAAGTTGACGTTGCTCGTCGAGCCGTTCGTGTGGGCGAACTGGACCTCGGAGGAGGCGATCACCAGCACGTAGCCGGGGCCAGGCGCGACGACGTCGACCGCCGCGAAGGACGCCACGGCGCCGCTCACGGGCTGGCTGTTGATGTTCACGACCTGGGCGCCGCCGGGCTGCTGCGTCTCCAGCGTGTCCACCGCGCTCTTCACGGCCGTGAAGTTGGCGTTCATCTCACTGGCGCTGATGACGTCGCCGTCGGTGAAGCTGTTGGGGATCGTGAGCGCCGCGCCCCACACCAGCAGGCCCAGCGCGGTGATCGCAAGCAGGATGTAGCGTATCCGATAGCGTCTCATTTCTCTTCCGTACCCTTCCTATCTCGACGAGGACGATGGCGGCGGCAACCCCCGGTGTCGCCCAGGCCGCCGTTCAGCCGAGCCGGCAGCTCAAGGGCCCCAGGTCGATTGGCCCCAGATCGCACTGCCCCAGGTGTCCGGCGCGTTGCCGCCGCCCGCTGGCCCACCACAGGCCACGAGCACGACCAACACGACGAGGATGCTCGCGATCGCGAGCAAGGCGCGTCTGCGCATACGGCTCCTCCTTTCTCCCCGGATCTCACCCACCACGCGGGCCTCGGAGCCCGCGGGACGGAGACGTGACACGGCAACAGATGAGAAGGAACATGAGCTTGATGAGTCGCCTGGCTCCATGATGAGGACCGGGCGCGGAGGCGTCAAGGCTCCGGACGGTCGGGCAGGTCCCGGGCACCGGTCGGGCGCCGCCCCACTTCCCGCTGGGGGGCCGACTCGGGTACCTTGGGTATCCGGAGGACACCTTGCCTTGACCGCCATCACCGCCTCGGGCCTCACCAAACGCTACGGACGCGTCCTGGCAGTGGACGGCCTGAGCTTCCACATCGATCCCGGGGAGATCGTCGGCTTCCTGGGGCCCAACGGGGCCGGCAAGACCACCACCTTGCGCATGCTGGCAGGCCTGGTGCGCCCGTCGCGTGGCCGCTGCCAGGTTCTCGAGCGACCCGTGCCGGGCGCCAGCCTGCGCCAGGTGGGCACCATGATCGAGGAACCCAGCTTCTACCCCTACCTCAGCGGCCGCGCCAACCTGCGCCATGCTGCGCTCCTCCACGGCGGCGTGACGGAGCGGCGGATCGACGAGGTGCTGGCGTTCGTGCGCATGGAGCAAGCCGCCGAGAAGCGCGTTCGCGCCTACTCGCAGGGGATGCGCCAGCGCCTGGCGCTGGCTCGTGCGCTGCTCTGGGAACCCCGGGTGCTGCTGCTCGACGAGCCCACCAACGGCCTCGACCCCGCCGGCATCGCGGAGGTCCGCGAAGCCCTGCGGAAGGTGGCCGACGGCGGCGTGACGGTGCTGATCTCGAGCCACATCCTGCCCGAGATCGAGAGGCTGGTCGAGCGCATCCTGGCCGTCGACAAGGGCGTCCTGCGCTTCGACGGGCCGCTGCAGGGCCTGCTCGGGGCCGCAGGCGTGGGCGGGTTCGACTACGAGCTGGAGGCCACCGACGGCGACGCGCTGCTGAGCGCGCTCTCCGACATGGGGCTCGAGCCCGCACGCCACGGCGAGTCTGGCGCCCGCGTCGCCGTGCCGCAGGCGCGCGCCCCCGAGCTCCTCGCCGGCCTGGCGGCGCGCGGCGTCATGGTGCTGGAGGCGCGTCGCGGGTCCGCCACCCTGGAGGACGCCTACCTTCGCCTGGTAGGAGCGGAAGGGCGGCCGTCGTGAGAGCGGCGTTCGGCTCCCTCCTGAACGCTACCCGCGCCGAGCTCTTCAAAGGCTTTCGCAAACGTCGTCTCTACGTCCTGGCGGGGCTCTACTGGCTGCTGCTCCCGGTCGTGGCGCTGATCGTCGCCGCCGTGCTCGACCACAACCTCACGGGCACGTTCGCCGATCAGAACGGCCAGATCACCCAGGTGGTGCAGGGGTTCGCTTCGCCCTTCGGCCTGGCACGCCTGGCGCTGATGGCGCCGGCACTGATGAGCCCGACGGCGTACATCATCGCGGTGGCGCTGTTCGCAGGCCTGTACCTGGGCGAGGAGCGCAGCCAGCACATGTGGAAGACGGTGCTGGCCGTGCAGCCGGCCCGGATGGCCGTGCTGGCGGGCAAGGTCGTCGCGGGCATGGTGCTGCTGGGTGTCCTCCTCGGGGGCGCCCTGGCCACCAGCACCTTGGGAGGCGCACTGGGCACGCTCTTCCTGCCCACCAGCTTCGCCGGCCCCTGGGGACAGGTGGCCGCCCTCTTCGCGCTGCAGTGGGCGCAGCTGCTGGCGGCCCTGCTGCTCGCCTACCTGCTGGTGTTCCTGGTGCGCAGCGGCACGCTCGGCATCATCATGGTGATCTTCCTCCCCGCCCTGCTCGAGGGGCTCTACACCGTGCTCAACACGCTGTCGGTGCTGCGGCCGCTCACGCGCTTCAACGCCGTGTTCCAGGCTCTGCAACTCAAGCAAGCCTGGGACGCCCTGCCACGCTACTTCTTCAATCCCAACCTCTACGCACCCGCCCGCCACCTGCTGCAGCCCTTCCTGCAGAGCACCGGCACCCCTCAGGGCGCCGACCTCGGACCGCTGTCGGGGTTGCTCGGCCGGGGGATCACCCTGGGCCACGCCGCCGCGGTGATGGCCGGCTACGCCCTGGTGTTCGGCGCGCTGACCGCCTGGTTGCTCGCCCGCCGCGACGTGGAGTAGCCGGTGGACGCGGCCGCCCGGCTCGAGGCCCTGCTCGCCGAGCGCATCCTGGTGCTCGACGGAGCCATGGGAACCATGATCCAGCGCCTGGAGCTCGACGAGGCGGCGGTCCGCGCACAGCGCTTCGCGGACCATCCCCGGCCGCTGCTGGGTGCCCACGACGTGCTCAACCTGACCCGCCCGGGCGACATCCTGGCCATCCACGAGGCGTACCTCCAGGCGGGCGCCGACATCATCGAGACCAACACCTTCAACGCCACCGCCGTGGGCCTCGCGGAGTACGGCCTGGACGCGGTCATCCGCGAGATCAACGAGGCGGGCGCGCGCCTGGCCCGCGCGGCGGCAGATCGCGCGTCGACGGCGACGAAGCCGCGCTTCGTGGCAGGCTCCATCGGGCCCACGAACCGCACCGCAAGCCTCTCGCCCGACGTCAGCCGACCCGAGTACCGTGCCATCACCTTCGACCAGCTCGCGCGGGCCTATGCGGAGCAGATCCGCGGACTGCTGGCTGGCGGCGCCGACTTGCTGCTGATCGAGACGGTCTTCGACACCCTCAACGCCAAGGCCGCCCTGCTGGCCGCCGAGACCGTCTTCGAGGAGCGCGGCGAGCGGGCGCCGCTGGTGGTATCCGGCACCATCGTGGACGCCAGCGGCCGAACCCTCTCGGGCCAGACGCTGGAGGCGTTCGTCATCTCGCTGGAGCACGCCCGGCCGCTGGCCTTCGGCCTCAACTGCTCGCTCGGCCCTGCAGGGCTGGCGCCGCACGTCGAGGAGCTCGCCCGCCGCACCGGGCGCTTCACGCTGGCCTACCCCAACGCGGGACTGCCGAACGCCTTCGGCGGGTACGACGAGGGCCCGCAGGAGATGCTGGCGGTGATGGAGCGCTTCCTGGCTCAGGGCTGGGTGAACGTCATCGGCGGCTGCTGCGGCACCACCCCAGAGCACATCCGCGTGTTCGCCGAGGCGGCGGGGCGCTACCCGCCGCGGACGCCGGCGACCCCCGAGCCGCTGTCCCGCTTCGCCGGCCTGGAGCCGTTGGTGCTGCGGCCCGACGCCAATCTGGTCAACGTCGGGGAGCGCACCAACGTCGCCGGCTCCCGCCGCTTCGCGCGCCTGGTGCGAGAGGGCGACTTCGAGGCCGCGCTGGCCGTGGCGCGCGAGCAGGTCGAGGGCGGCGCGCAGATGCTCGACGTCAACATGGACGAGGGCCTGCTCGACAGCGCGCGGGCGATGGCCACCTTCCTCGATCTCATTGCCGCCGAGCCCGACATCGCGCGGGTGCCGGTGATGCTCGACTCCTCGGACTTCGCGGTGCTGGAGGAGGGGCTCAAGCACCTGCAGGGCAAGGGCGCGGTCAACTCCATCTCGCTCAAGGATGGAGAGGACGAGTTCCGTCGGCGCGCGTCGGTCTGCCGCCGGTTCGGCGCGGCGGTACTGGTGATGGCCTTCGACGAGGCCGGCCAGGCCGATACCTTCGAGAGGCGCGTGGCGGTATCCGAGCGCGCCTACCGCATCCTGGTGGACGAGCTGGGCTTCCCACCGCAGGATGTCATCCTCGACCCCAACATCCTCACGGTCGCCACCGGCATGGCGGAGCACGAGCGTTACGCCATCGACTACCTGCGAGCGGTGCGCTGGATCAAGCGCGAGCTGCCCGGCGCGCTGGTCTCCGGCGGCGTCTCCAACGTCAGCTTCGCGTTCCGCGGCAACCGCCGCGTGCGCGAGGCGATGCACGCCGCCTTCCTCTACCACGGGCGCGCGGCGGGTATGGATCTGGCGATCGTCAACCCGGCGCTGCTGGAGGTCTACCAGGAGGTTCCTGGCGAGCTGCTGGAGCTGGTGGAGGACGTGCTCTTCGCCCGCAAGCCGGGCGCCACCGACCGGCTGCTCGACTACGCCGCCCATGTCGAGGCGGCGACCCGAGGCGCTGCCCCGACGCTGGCGTGGCGCGACCAGGATGTGGCCGCCCGTCTGAGTCACGCCCTGGTCAAGGGCATCGCCGACTTCGTGGAGGAGGACGCCGAGGCCGCTCGCCTGGCGCTGGGCTCGGCGCTGGGTGTCATCGAGGGGCCGCTGATGGACGGTATGAACGTCGTCGGCGACCTCTTCGCTGCCGGCAAGATGTTCCTGCCGCAGGTGGTGAAGAGCGCCCGTGTCATGAAGCGCGCCGTCGCCTACCTGACGCCCTACCTGGAAGCGGAGCAAGGCGAGGCGCGGAGCGCCGGCACGGTGGTGCTCGCGACCGTCAAGGGGGACGTGCACGACATCGGCAAGAACATCGTCGGCGTGGTGCTGGGCTGCAACGGCTTCGAGGTGGTGGATCTGGGCGTGATGGTCCCGGCCGAGCGCATCGTCGACGCCGTCCGCGAGCACCGGGCGGACGCCGTGGGCCTCTCCGGGCTGATCACCCCGTCGCTGGCCGAGATGGCGCACGTCGCGCGGGTCCTCGCGCGCGAGGGGCTGGAGCTCCCGCTGCTGATCGGCGGCGCCACCACCTCGCGGGTTCACACCGCCGTGAGGATCGCCCCCGCCTACCCGGAGGCCCTGACGGTGCACGTGGCGGACGCCTCGCGTGCGGTGGCCGTGACCGCGCGCGCCATCGACCCGCGCCGCGCGCCCACGCTGCGAGCCGAGATCGGGGAGCAGTACGCCGATCTGCGCCGCAAGCACGCCGAGCGCGACGCCGGCAGGCGCCTGCTGCCACTGGCCGAGGCGCGGGCCAATGCCCTGCCCTTCGATGTCGCCGAGGCGGACATCCGGCCGCCTGCCAGACCCGGCGTGACCGAGCTGCGCGACATCGCCCTGGACGAGCTGCGGGAGCTCATCGACTGGGGCCCGTTCTTCCACGCCTGGGAGATGAAAGGGCGCTTCCCCGACGTGCTCGACGACGCCGAGCAGGGTGCGGAGGCCCGCGCGCTCTACCGCGACGCCCAGGACCTGCTCGACCGCATCGTGGCCGAGCGCCTGCTGCAGGCCCGGGCGGTCGTCGGGGTGTGGCCCGCCAACCGCCGCGGCGACGACATCGTGGTGTACCGGGACGACCGGCGGTCCGGCGTCCGGGCGGTGTTCCACGGGCTGCGCCAGCAGAGCCGCAAACGTGCCGGCGAGCCCAACCTGTCGCTCGCCGATTACCTGGCGCCGGAAGGAACCCCGGACTGGGTGGGCGGCTTCGCGCTGACCGCCGGCCTGGGGGCCGACGTCCTGGCTCGCCGCTTCGAGGACGAGCACGACGACTACCATGCCATCCTCAGCAAGACGCTCGCCGATCGCCTGGCCGAGGCGCTGGCCGAGCATCTCCACCGCCGGGTGCGGCGCGTGCTGTGGGGCTATGCCGCGGACGAGGCGCTCGGCACGGACGAGCTGCTGCGAGAGGGCTACCGTGGCATCCGGCCGGCCGCCGGCTACCCGGCGCAACCGGACCACAGCGAGAAGCGCACCCTGTTCGAGCTGCTCGAGCCGGACGCCCGCGCCGGCGTCCACCTCACCGAGACCATGGCGATGCTGCCCGCTGCCAGCGTGGCCGGACTCTACCTGGCGCACCCGCGCGCCCGCTACTTCGACGTGGGCAAGCTCAGCCGCGAGCAGGTGACGGACTACGCCGCGCGCAAGGGGTGGCGCCTGGCCGAGGCCGAGCGCTGGCTGGCCCCCGCGCTGGGGTACGCCCCCGACGACGCCTGAGCGCCCTTCGCAGGCGGGTCGCCAGGCCGCACCTTTGTCAGGCTCCCGCTCCGCTCGCCTCGCCGGGGCGCTCCCCAGGCCCCTGAAGGATGCCCTCCAGGTATGCGCGCGGCCCCACGCGGATGGGCATGAAGTAGACGTCGAGGTCCCGCTCGCGCGCCAGCGCCAGGGCGTCGCGCGCCAGCTGCCGGCTCCAGGCCAGGGTGGGCTCGAAGTCGAGCGGGAAGACCACGCCGTTGCGGGTCTCCCAGTAGCGTGCCGAGCGCCGGCCGACCACGCTGGTGAACCCCCAGAACACCGGCACGTCGGCCATCACGTCCGCCACCACCTCCAGCAGGCGCAGGTCGAAGAAGGGCTGGGTGAACAGGCCCTCGGCCCCCGCCTCGAGCTTCCGCAGGGCGTAGTCACGCTCGCGCCGCATGCCCTGCCGGTAGGGGTCCAGCGCCGCGTAGACGCGCACCTGCGGCAGCTCGCGCTTGAGCTTGCGGATCACCTGCTCCGGGCTCGAGCCGTAGACCGGCTTACTCATGTCGCTCGGGGGATCGCCCGAGATCACCAGGACCTCGTCCACGCCGTGCCGCTCCAGCCACGGCGCTGCGGCGAGCGGACGCTCGAGATCGACGTCGATGGAACGGAGATGCGGGATCGCGTGTGGCACGACGCTACAGACCTGCGAGCAGCCCTCCCAGCTCCGCAGCGGGAAGCGTAGGATGTCGGGCAGGTTCACCGTGTCGACGAACGGGAACGCCTCCGAGACCTCGGTCAGCTGCTCGGCGAGGGAGGTCCGGTTACGCGGCACCAGCTCGATCGACACTCGCATC
Organism: uncultured bacterium; assembly: GCA_964496495.1. Classification (GTDB taxonomy): domain Bacteria; phylum Deinococcota; class Deinococci; order Deinococcales; family Trueperaceae; genus JASBRS01. The sequence continues at coordinate 25,800 of CAZBZU010000030.1, read as the reverse complement.
CGGTCATTGTTACCGCTCCGGCGCGTCGTCGGCAACGCGCCGGGCGCCGCGGATGTAAGATATCTCACATAGGCTCCTCGCCACCGCTCCCGGTGCGCTTCGGGCGGATGGACTGGGGCGGGGTAAGAGTTCCGTAAGGGGGAACTGCTACGCTGCCCTCGAGGAAGCGATGAAGCCCGATCTGCATGTGGGCGCTTGGATCGGGTGGAGCTAGTAGCGCAACCGGCCTCGTTACGGACCGCGGCATCACCCGCCGCGCCCCAGCGTGCAGCCCGTCAAGCGCCCACCGGCCAGCCGATGCGGCGTTTCTCTCGTGTGGAGAGCCCGCACGGCGCCAACGACCGAAGGGTTCGGAGGCGATGAACCGAGACTCCCGATATGGGCATCAAGGGACTCGGGGAGCCAGTGATGCAACCGGCCGGACCTGGGACCGCGGCAGCGGGCCTGGCGGCCCGAGCACGCGCGCTCCAGTGACCGCCCGGTTGCATCCGTCCACGAAGGGGGAGGACGGATGCGCAGCACGCTCTCTGTACGCCTGATCATCCTGCTCGCGCTGTGGGGGCTTCTCCCCGCCGTCGCCAACGCGCAGGCCACCGCCACGGCGCAGAACACGGTGACCGTACACATCCCCACGGTGTTGCGGATGCAACTCACCAGCGCGGCCCGCTCGGTCTCGAGCGACGTGCACTTCACCAGCACCGCCGACGGAGCGCTCGACCCGCAGTCGGTGACCGTGAACGTCTTCGCCAACGTCGCCTGGACGCTCAGCGTCAAGGACGCCGGCGGCGCGGGAGCCCGCCTCCAGATCGCACCCGGCACGTCGGGCGCGTGGCGCACCGTCACGCCGGCAGGCATAAGCATCGCGTCGGGCACGCCCACCGGCGGCTGGACGCCCTACTCCTTCTCGTTCCGGCCGGATGCCCCGCTCGACAGCGGCTTCCACCGCACCCTGACCTTCACGCTCGCCAAGCCCTGAGGCGCGCGGGCGCCTGCGCGCGGCACCACGGCGGCTCACCGGCACGGGCCGGACCACCGCCGCAGCGCCGCGGTCGCGTCCCGCCCCGGGGCTAGCCTTCTTCCCTCTCCGCGCCGTGCGCGGCCTCATCGTCGGCGTCGGGCTCCGTGGCCGGCGGCCGCGGTGGGGCCGTGCGAACGGTCCACCACAGCAGCACGCCGATGATGAGCACCAGCACCGCCACGCCCAGCGGGTCTCCGTGGAAGACGTGGACCGCCCCCGCCCGCTGCAGCAGCGCGAGCAGCGCGAAGGCGCCACCGATCAGCAGGAACAGCCGGGCCAGCATGGTGTAGCCCCGTTTGGCCTCGTCGCTCATGACCGCACAGAGTATAGCCGCGTGGCAGCCGCTCGATCGTGCGGGCCCGGCCGCAGCCTGCAGCGCTCAGCCGCCAGCCAGCTCTCGGTGCCTGAAACAGCTCACGGTGTGGTCCATCACCAACCCGGTGGCCTGCATGAAGGCGTAGACGATGGTCGGCCCCACGAAGGCGAAGCCGCGCCGCTTCAGGTCGCGGCTGAGCGCGTGGGACTCGGGGCTGGTGGCGGGCACCTCGGCGGCCGAGGCGGGGTATCGAACGATGGGCGCACCGCCCACGAAGCGCCACAGGTAGGCGCCGAAGCTGCCTTCCTGGCCCCGGACCCGCAGGAAGGCCTCGGCGTTGGCCACGGCCGAGCGGATCTTGGCGCGGTTGCGCACGATGCTCGTATCCTGCGCCAGCCGGGCGATGTCGTCGTCGTCGAAGGCCGCCACGCGGGCCGGCTCGAAGCCCGCGAAGGCACGGCGGAAGGCGTCGCGCTTGCGCAGCACCGTCAACCAGCTCAACCCGGCCTGGAACCCCTCCAGGATCAGCATCTCGAAGAGCCGCAGGTCGTCGTGCAGGGGTACGCCCCACTCCTCGTCGTGGTAGAGCTGCAGCTGCGGGTCGCCCTGGGCCCACTCGCAGCGCGCCGGGCTCATCGAGCGCCGTCCGCGTGGAGTGCCAGCGCCGCGCAGTCGAGATCCTGGACGGGGGTGGCGACGCCCAGCTCGCGGCCCATGCGTGCGGCCCCGCCACGGAGGGCCTCGAGCTCCAGTAGCTCGTGTGCCGCCAGATCCTGCGCGAGCCGCCCCCCGACGGCGCCAGCCCGCATCACGACGATGTTCATGCCGGCGATCCTAGCACCGGGCTGCGGCGCTGCCCGTGCGCCGGCGCCGGCAGGCGCGCTCGGCGTCACGAGCCGCCAGACCCACCGCCCGGACGAGCGACGACCTCAGGCTTCGCGTCGCGCCTCGCGCCGCTCTCGCTTGTGCCGGTACATGCGCTCGTCGGCCGTGCCGAGCAGCGCCTCGAACGACTCCGCGTCGTCCGGGTAGAGCGCGACGCCGGCGCTGGCGCTTAGCTGGACCGTGTAGTCGAGCAGGTGGATCGGCTCCTCGACGGACTGGATGAGCCGCTCGGCCACCCGCTCCAGGGTACCGACGTCGGCGTCGCCGAGCAGGACGGCGAACTCGTCGCCGCCGATGCGGGCGACCATCTCGCCGGGACGCACGTTCTGCTTGAGGCGCTGGCCGATCACGCCGAGCACCCGATCCCCCGTTTCGTGACCGTGCTTGTCGTTGACGACCTTGAAGCCGTTGAGGTCGAAGAAGATCAGCGCCATGCGCATGCGCCGCTTGCGCCAGACCCAGAAGCGCGACTTGAGATGTCGGCGGTTGGCGAGGCCGGTCAGATCGTCGTGGTTCATCAGCTGGACCGCCTGCCGCAGCACGTCCTTGTAGTCGGTAATGGAGCGGAACTGAACCACTAGATGGTCGTCGTCGGCAGGCACGACGGTGACCGCGTACCACCAGGTGGGCGAGGCGCCGACCTCGTCGCCGGGCACGCCGTCGGGCGGGTGGCGGGAGCGCCCGGCCGGGCCCGGAACGGCGTACTCGAACTCACGCACGCGGCCGCTCACCAGAGCCGACGCCAACCGCCTCAGCAGCCGCGGGTCGAGGTGGTCGGGGTAGACGCTGCGAAGCCGCTGGCCCACCAGCTCATCGGTGCGTGCGCGCAGGATCTCGGCAGCGGCCCCGTTGACGGCTACCCACTCGAAGTCTCGGAGGCGCCCTGCCTCGTTGCGGATGGCCCGGAACAGCACAAGACCGTACGGCATGCGGCGGAAGTAGCCCTCCCAGATGCCGCCGGCTGCGTCGCTGTGCTCGCCCTCGCCCATCGGTGTCCGTCCATCTTAGCGCTCGAGCGCCGGCTACCCGGCGGGCTCCTCGCCGAGCGCGACCGGGGCGTCAGGGTGGCTGCACCAGTCGCTCCACGACCCCACGTACAAACGCGCCGCGGGCATGCCGGCCGCCTCCAGCGCCAGGATGTTGTGAGCGGCGCTGACGCCCGAGCCGCAGTAGCTCACCACCTCGCCGCGCGCCCCGACCGGCGCGAAGCGCTCGCGCAGCTCGGACGCCGACAGCAGCCGGCCGTGCGCACCCATCGTCTCGCCGTAGGGCACGTTGACGGCAGACGGGATGTGGCCCGCGCGGGGATCGAGAGGCTCGGTCTCGCCTCGGTAGCGCTCGGGCGCCCGGCCGTCGACGATGGCCAGCGAGGGATCGTCGAGCCGGCCCAGCAGCTCCTCGCGGGTCACGAGCATCTCCTGCCTCGGCCGGAAGCTCAGCCGAGCGGCAGGGTGATGCGGTCCGGTCGTTACCGTTCGACCGCCCGCCTCGAGATAGGCGCGGTAGCCACCGTCGAGGACGCGCACCCGGTCGTGCCCGAGGTAGCGAAGCATCCACCAGACGCGCGCGGCGTACATGCTCCCGCCCTGGTCATACACCACCACCTCGTGCTCGTCGCCCACGCCGAGGTCGCCGAGATGCCCGGCGAACGCGCCCATGTCCGGCAGCGGGTGGCGCCCGCCCGGCGTCCCGGCCGCCTGCGGCCGCGCCAGGTCGCCGTCGAGGTCGAGGTACAGCGCGCCGGGAACGTGGCCCTCTCGGTACCAGCGGCGGCCCGCGGCCGGATCGAGGAGCTCGAAGCGGGCATCGAGCACCCGCATCAGCGGGTCCTCCAATCGGACGAGCAGATCGGACACCTCGACGAGCGGCTTCATGGCGAGAGTCTACCGGCCGTCACGCCCAGCAGCCGTCGTTACAATGCCGCATGCCGCAGGAGCGGCGGGTGGACAGCGCCCGCAACCCGCTGGTCAAGGCGGTGGCCGGCCTGAAGGAGCGCCGCGCGCGCGAGCGCAGCGGGCTCACGCTGGTGGAGGGAGCGCGTGAGGTCGGTCGGGCCGTCGAGGCCGGGGTGACGCTGCGAACGCTGCTGCTCTGCCCCGAGCTGCGGCCCCCGAATGCCGAGGACGCGGGGTTGCGGCGCGCCGCCGCAACCGCCGGAGCCGAGGTGGCTGTGCTCTCCAGGGCCGCCTTCGAGCGCCTGAGTCTGCGTCAGGGCCCGGACGGCGTGGCCGCGGTGGTGGCCTGGTACGGCCGCGCCCTGGCCGACCTGGCCCCCGGGCCGACGCCGCTGGTGCTCGTGCTCGATGGCCTCGAGAAGCCCGGCAACGTCGGCGCGCTGCTGCGCACCGCCGACGCCGCCGGCGTGGACGCCGTGCTGCTGACTGGCGGCGGCACCGACCTGGGCAACCCCAACGTCATCCGCGCCAGCATGGGCAGCGTGTTCACGCTGGCGGCGGCGGCCTGCGAGCCTGCCGCGGCCCGCGCCTGGCTCCGTGCCCAGGCATTGCGGGTCGTCGCGGCCACGCCGTCCGCCGAGTCGCCCCACTGGCGCGCCGACTACCGCCATGGCAGCGCCATCGTGCTCGGGGCCGAGCACCGCGGGCTGCAGGCGGCCTGGCTGGACGCCGCCGACGAGCGCGTCCGCATTCCCATGCACGCGGGCGCGGCGGCGGACAGCCTCAACGTCGCCGCGGCCGGCGCCGTGCTGCTCTTCGAGGCGCTCCGCCAACGCCAGGCATAGTCACCGGACCCCCGGCGGGATGCGGGTGCGGGCCGCCCGCAGGAGCATGCACCTCATCTGCAGCGTCGGCGACCAGGATCCTGGCCGCCTCGTCGAGCGCGGGATGGGCCGCGCGGGTCGGGCAACCTGGTGTGCGCCCGCCGACCAGAGTGGTAGGACGGTGGCATGGTCCCGCCCTCGATGACCGCGCCGACGGCGCTGGTCCCCAGTCTCCCTTGCCACGACCTCGCGGCCACGCGCGATTTCTACGTGCGCGACCTGGGGCTGGCCGTGGCCTTGGAGGGGCCGGCGCGCCTGCGTATCCGCGTCGGCGCCGCTGCGCTCGAGTTCCGCCAGCAGGAGGTCCTCGTCCCCCGCGACGACGGGCTGCGGCTGGTGTTCGCCTGCCCCGACCCACCCGCCCTGCTAAGACGCCTGCGCGCCCTGGGCGTCGAGGTGGACGTGCCGCCCCCCGGCTCGGGCCCGGTCGCTCGCGACGGCGAGGTGCGCTTCCTGGCGCGCGACCCAGACGGCAGGCTGGTGGCGTTCAGCGGTCCGCCGACGAGGGGAGGTCAGTAGAGCACCATCATCGCCAGATGCGCCGGCCCGGCACGGTAGATGTCGTCCGTGGCGACGAGGCCGATGCTGTGCGGCCCGTGGAGTCGGAGCAACAGGCTGGTGAAGACGTCGTCGGTCACCGGACCGAAGTTCGGAACCTGCATCTCGTCGAGGCCCGCGCGACGGAGCTTGCGCACGGCATCGCCCTTGAGCTGGGTCAGGGCGTTGCGAATCTCGTCCTGGCTCGCCGGCAGCTCCGCTGAGCCGAGATGGATCTGGCTGCTCACCACCAGCTGCCCCTTGTCGAACAGCTTGGTGTTCTCGATGGCCTCCACGCTCACGTCGACGGTCGAGCTGAACTGGTTGCGCGGGCTGATCAACCGCACCAGGTCCGAGCCTGGCGTCTGGGCGATGACGTCCACCAGGCTGTTGAACTGCTCCGGCGTGACGCGCAGCTTCTCGACGCCGCGGCGAGCGACGTAGGTGGTCGCGTCGGCGATGAACTTGGTCAGCTCGTCCTTGATGGCGGCGGGGTCCTGGGCGTAGATGGGGCCGGCATAGATGAGCTCGTCCTTCTGGAACGTCACGTCGCCGCTGGTAGCACGGTTGTACTCGGCGGTGACCTGCGTGAGCTTGCGCGCCTGGTCCTCGAGCCTGCCGGTGAGATCCTGAAGCTGACCCTGGAGGGTCTGCACCTTCTGATTCTGCTGGCTGATCTGCTCCTGGAGTTGCGTCTTCTGGGCGCTGAGGAGCTGGTTCTGCTGCACGAAGCGGGCGTTCTCCTGTGACAGCGTACCGTTGCGCGCCTGCAGCACCTGGTTCTGCTGCCTCAACGTGGCGGCCTGACCCTGCAGGCGGCTCTGCTGCTGCTCGAGGTCGGCGACCTCACCCTTGAGCTGGTCGATCTGACCGCTCAGGTCCTCCGTTTGCTGGCGCAGCGTCGTCACCTGCTTCTGCGCCGCGTCACGCTCCTGGAGCGCCTGGTCGCGCGCGGCCTCGGCATCCGCCTGGGCCTTCTGCGCCTGCGCCAGCCCGGACTGGGCCGCCTGCAGCTTGCTCTGCACCCCGGAAAGCTGCGATTCGGTGGTGGCCAGCTTGCCCTGGAGCGCGTCCAAGCGGCTGTTAGCCTGGTCGAGCTGCTGCTTGGCTGCCGCCACCTCCTGCTGCAACTGCGCCGCGTCCTTCCGCGCCTGGGCGGCGTCGTTCTGCGCCTGGTCGCGCGCCTTGAGGGCCTGCGACTGAGCCGCCTGCGCCGCCTTCAGGTCGGACTGGGTGGAGGTCAGCTGCTTCTGTGCCTGTCCCAGCGCCTGGTTGATCTGGTCGACGCGCCCGGTCAGCTGGTCGACCTGATCCTGGAGCCGTTGACGCTGGGTGATGAGGTCGTCGCGCTCCTGGCGGGCCTGGTCGCGCTGGTTCAGGGCAGCGTCGCGTTGTGCCTGGGCGTCCTGGATGGTCTTCTGGGCTCTGGTCAGCTCATCCCTGAGACTGCCGAGCTGCTTGTTGAGAGCCGCCACCCTGTCCTGCTGAACCTTCTCCTGAGCGCGGAGCTGCTGCAGCTCGTCGGCGGTGCGCTGGGCGTTGATCAGCGTCTGCGTGGCATTCTGGAAGGCCAGCGACAGCACCCCCAGGGTCGTGAGCATGATGACGATGCCGACCACCACGCCGACGATCTGACCCGTTCGGCGAGGCCTGGCGCCGAACAGGCTGAGGCGCCGGCGGCCCACGAAGGTTCCCAGCCGGTCGCCGATGTAGGCGATGATGCCGGCCAGGACCGCCAGCAACAGCATCAGCCCGAGGACGTAGGCCATTCACATGTCCCGGTCCGGCGCTTGAGCTGCATGACAGAGCATCGTCCGCGCGCCTCAGATCTGGTAGTCGCTGCCGAGGTAGTAGGTCCGAACGTCGGGGTGGTCGGCGAACTCCTCCGGCGTGCCGTCGAAGCGAACCTTGCCATCGAACATGAGGTAGACGCGGTCGGCGATCGCGAGGGTCTCGCGCACGCTGTGATCGGTGAGCAGCACACCCAGCCCCCGTCGCGCACGAAGCTCCGCCACCAGCAGCTGTATCTCGCGGATCGACTTGGGATCGACGCCGGTGAACGGCTCGTCGAGCAGGATGAAGTCCGGCTCGATGGTGAGGCTGCGCGCGATCTCCAGGCGCCGGCGCTCCCCTCCGGAGAGGGTGTTGGCGCGGCGGCGCGCCAGCGGGCGCAGGTGGAACTCCTCCAGCAGGGCGGTGGCGCGCTGCTGCTGCTCGGCCCGGCTGAGCCCCTGGAACTCGAGGATGGCGAGCAGATTGTCCTCGACACTCAGCTTGCGGAAGGCGCTGGGCTCTTGCGCCAGGTACCCGAGCCCCTGACGCGCCCGGCGGTGCATGGGCCAGCGCGTGACGTCGTGTCCGCCCAGCCGGATGGTACCGGCGTTGGGCCGCACGAAACCGACCATCATGTAGAAGCTGGTGGTCTTGCCGGCCCCGTTCGGTCCCAGCAGGGCCACCACCTCGCCGCGGCGGAGCCGTATATCCACGCCGTCGACGACCTTGCGGCCGCCGTAGCGCTTCGTGAGACCCGTGGCTCGGAGCTCCGGCCCATCGTCGCTCTCACGCGTTCGCTGACGCGCACCCATGACGGCCGACATACCGCGCCATGCTACCACGGGCAGGAATGAGAGTCCGTTGAGAAGTTTCGCTGTGGACGGCGCTCGCGGTCAACGGCCGCGCGACGCCCGGCCGCAGCTCGGGCACCGCTGGCGCGCGGGCCAGCGGCCGAGGTGACGGCAACCCCTGGCTCGTCTGCGACTCGCGGCCCCGGGAGCCGCGAGCAGCCCTCAGCCCTCCAACGCCATCAGGAACGGCTCCTCGATGGCCGCGCAGAGCCAGCGCAGGAATCGCGCGGCGGCGGCTCCGTCGATGAGACGGTGGTCGTAGGTGACCGCCAGCGGCATCATCAGGCGGGCGTCGAATGCGCCGGTGTCGGCGTTGTAGACAGGCTCGAAGCTTGAGCGCGAGACGCCCAGGATGGCGACCTCCGGCGGGTTCACGATGGGCGTGAACCCCGTACCTCCGATGCCGCCGAGGTTCGAGACGCTGAAGTTCGACCCCTGCATGTCCTCCGGCGTCAGCTTGCGGCTGCGCGCCTTCTCGGCGAGCTCGCCCAGCTCTCTGGCCAGCTCCAGCACGTTCTTGGCGTCGGCGTTCTTGATGACGGGCACCAGCAGGCCGTTGTCGGTGTCGACCGCCACGCCGACGTTGACGTAGTGCTTGTAGACGATCTCCTGGCCGCCCACGTCGATGCTGGCGTTGAAGTCCGGGAAGCGGCGCAGGGCGGCGGCGACCACCTTGAGCAGCATGGCGGTGGGCGTGAGCTTGGCGCCGATCGCCTCGGCCTGCGACCGGTAGCGCTGACGCAGGCGCTCGAACTCCGTGATGTCGGCCTTATCGAACTGCGTCACCATCGGCACAGTCGACCAGGCGCCGGCCATGGTCCGGACGGTGGCCTTGCGGATGCCGCTCATCGGCTTGCGTTCGACCTCGCCCCAGCGTGTGAAGTCGGGCAGCTCGACAGGCGCTGGTCCTGGGACGGCCGTCCCGACCCCGCCACCGCGCTCCGCCGCACCGCGAACGTCGGTGGCGGAGATGCGTCCCAGGATGCCGGTGCCCGGCACCTGGCGGATGTCGACGCCGAGCTCGCGGGCCAGCCTGCGCACCGACGGCGTCGCCGGGACCAGAGCGGACCCCTCCCCCGCCGTCGGCGCGGGTGCGCGCCGTGCGGGCTGCCCCGACGCCGCCCGTGGCTGAGGCGGCGCCTGCTCGGGAGGCTGCCGCGCCGCCGGCTTCTCGGACGCGGCCTGCGCCGGCCGAGCTTCCTCGGCCGGCTGCCCCACGCCGGCGTCGGGACGCGCCGCATCGCCCACGGCTGCGGCCCCGGCCTCGTCGAGCGTCACGATCACCTGGCCGACACGGGCCTCCTGATTCTCCTCGACGCCGATGGCCTTGACCACGCCCGCGGCGGTCGACGGCACCTCGACCACCGCCTTGTCCGTCTCCAGCTCGATCAGCGGCTGGTCCTTCCGAACCTCGTCCCCCACGCTGACCAGCACCCCGACCACGGTGCCGAACTCGATGCCTTCTCCCACCTCGGGCAGTTTGACGTCCGTTGCCACGCGCGCTTCCTTTCCAGATCCTCAGTCGACGTAGGGGTTCGGCTTCTCCGGGTCGATCCCAAGGTCGCGCCCGGCCCTGGCGACCGCCGAGGCATCCAGCTCACCCATCGCCGCGAGCGCCTGCAGCGTCGCCAGCACGATGTGACGGGCGTTCACCTCGAAGAACTCGCGCAGCTCCTCGCGTGCCTCGCTGCGGCCGAAGCCGTCCGTGCCGAGCGCTACCACCGGCGCGGGCAGGTGCCGGGCAAGGGCGTCCGGCAGCACCTTCATGTAGTCCGAGGCGGCGACGAACACGCCCTTGGCGCCCTCGAGCTGGCGCTTGCCGAACGCCTCTCGGGGCTCCTGATCGGGGTGCAGACGGTTCCAACGCTCGGTTTCCAGCGCGTCCAGGTGGAGGGCCTTGTACGACGTAACGCTCCAGACGCTGGTGGCGACCTTGTAGCGGTCCTCGAGGATGCGCTGCGCCTCGAGTGCCTCGTTCATGATCGAGCCGCTGCCGAACAGCTGAGCATGGAGCTTGCTGCGCTTCTTGGCGGTCGGCCGGAACAGGTAGAGCCCCTTGACGATCCCCTCCTCGAGCGCCTCGCGGTCGAGGTGCGCGGGGGCGGCAGGTTGCGCGTAGTTCTCGTTGCCCACGGTCAGGTAGTAGAAGACATCGTCCTGATCGGCGTACATGCGCTTCAGGCCCTCACGAACGATGATGGCGATCTCGTAGGCGAAGGCGGGGTCATACGCCAGCAGGTTGGGCACGGTGGTGGCCAGCACGTGCGAGTGTCCGTCCTGGTGCTGCAGGCCCTCGCCGGCCAGGGTCGTGCGACCGGCGGTACCGCCCACCAGGAAGCCGCGCGCGCGGCTGTCGCCCGCCGCCCAGATCATGTCTCCGATGCGCTGGAAGCCGAACATGGAGTAGTAGATGAAGAACGGCACGGTGTTCACGCCGTAGGTGGCGTAGGCGGTTCCCGCGGCCAGGAACGACGCCATGGAGCCGGCCTCGGTGATCCCTTCCTCGAGGATCTGCCCGTCGTGCGACTCCTTGTAGAACAGCAGGTTCTCGCTGTCCACCGGCTCGTAGAGCTGGCCGACGTTGGAGTAGATGCCGATCTGGCGGAACAGCGCCTCCATGCCGAAGGTGCGCGCCTCGTCGGGGACGATGGGCACCACCAGCTTGCCCCAGGTATCGTCCCGCAGGAGCTTGCGCAGGATGCTTACGAAGGCCATCGTGGTCGAGACCTCGCGCCCGTCGGTGCCCTGCATGAACTCGTCGAAGGCGTCGGCCTCGGGTGGCGCCAGCCGCTCGGACTGCGGCGAGCGCGCGGGCAGGAAGCCTCCCAGCTCCTCCCGCCGCTGCAGCAGGTAGCGCATCTCGGGGCTGCCGTCGTCCGGCCTGAAGAAAGGGTACTTGGTGATCTCGTCGTCGCCGACCGGCAGGTCGAAGCGGTCCCGGAAGGCCTTCATCTGGTCCACGTCGAGCTTCTTCTGCTGGTGGGTGACGTTCTTGGCCTCGCCTGCCTCACCCATCCCGTAGCCCTTCACGGTCCGGAACAGGATGGCCGTGGGCGACCCGCGGTGTTGCGTCGCGCGCTGGAAGGCGGCGTAGATCTTCACCGGGTCGTGGCCGCCGCGGTTGAGCTGGGCGATGTCGTCGTCGGTCCAGTCCTCGATGAGCTTCCTCAGCTCGGGGGTGTTGAAGAAGCGGTCACGGAGCTCGGGCGCGCCGAAGGCGGCGTAGCGCTGCGACTCGCCGTCGACCATCTCGTCGAAGCGGCGGGCCAGCACGCCGTCCGAATCGCGGGCCAGCAGCTCGTCCCATTTGCTTCCCCAGGCCACCTTGATGACGTTCCAGCCGGCGCCGCGGAAGATCGCCTCCAACTCCTGGATGATCTTGCCGTTACCGTAGACGGGTCCGTCGAGCCGCTGGAGGTTGCAGTTGACCACCCAGATCAGATTGTCGAGCTTGTTGCGCGCCGCCACGCGGATGGCCCCCAGCGTCTCGACCTCGTCGGTCTCGCCGTCACCCACGAACGCCCACACCCTGCCATCGCCCGGGTCGAGCAGGCCGCGGTCCTCCAGGTAGCGGCGGAAGCGCGCCTGGTAGATGGACGCCAGTGGACCGATCCCCATCGACACCGTGGGGAAGGTCCAGTAGTCCTTCATCAGCCACGGGTGGGGGTAGGACGAGAGGCCGGGCTCGTCTTGCAGCTCGCGCCGGAAGTTGCGCATGGCCTCCACCGGGAAGCGACCCTCGAGGTACGAGCGGGCGTAGATGCCGGGGCTGGCATGCCCCTGGAAATACACCAGGTCGGCATCGGTACCCGCCGCGGGGCCGCGGAAGAAGTGGTTGAAGCCCACCTCGTAGAGCGTGGCCGCCGAGGCGTAGGTGGCGATGTGGCCGCCGATGCCCGAGGAGTGCTTGTTCGCCCGCACCACCATCGCCATGGCGTTCCAGCGGATGAGGTTGGTGATGCGCTCCTCCAGCTCCAGGTCACCGGGGTACTCCGGCTGCTGATCCACCCCGATGGTGTTGATGTAGGGCGTGGTGGCGTTGTAGGGGATGGGCACGCCGTGCTTGTAGGCATGCCGCTCGAGGCTGTCCAGGATGGTCTTGACGCGTTCCGGGCCACCGCTCGCCAGCACGTAGTCGAGTGACTCGAGCCACTCTCGCAGCTCGGTCTCGTTCAACTCACGCAACTCGTCCGCTCCAAGCTGCGAGCGATCGAGGTTCAATAGTTCGTCCAGTACATCGCTCATGCTCGTGGTGTCCTCTCGCGCGGCGCCTAGCGCAGGGCGCCGAGAGCAGATGGGCGTGCCGGCCGCGCGCCGCCACCCTGGTCACGGGTCCCCATTCTACGCCCCGGCCCGCCCCGCTCAGGACGCGGCAGGCTACCCGTGAGCGGGCGCCGCTCAGGGGAGCTTGCGGAGCAGCCAGGCCAGCAGGTTGAGCGCCAGGCTGCCCACCACGCTCACCGCCACCATCGATGCCAGCGGGATGGTGACGACGCCGTGCCGCGTCTCGATGCGCAGGTCGCCCGGCAGGTGACCCAGCCAGGCGAACGCCCGTGGGATCGCGGCCCACGCCAGTCCCACCAACACCAGTAGGACCCCCAGCGCGATGAGTACCTTAGCCATGCCCTTGCGTCCGGCGACCGCGAGCGCTCACAGGCGCCGCAGCATGCCCCGCACCACGCGCTTGGCGCGCGCCGCGGCCAGCGGCGTGAAGGAGCGGAAGTCGGCGTGCGCGTCGGAGTCGGCGGTGTCGCTGATGCTCCGGATGATCACGAAGGGCGCCTTCCAGCGCGCGCACACCTGCGCCACGGCGGCACCCTCCATCTCGGCGCAGGCGGCGCCGAAGCGCTCCCGCAGCTGGGCCACGCGCGCGGGGTCGGCGATGAACTGATCGCCGGAGGCTACCCGTCCGGTCACCACGCGCACCCCATCCAGCTCGGCGGCCGCCTCCAGCGCCAGCCGCCTGAGCCGCTCGTCGGCCGACCACGCCAACGGCTCGCCCGGGACCTCACCCGGCCGGTAGCCCAGTGGGGTGACGTCGACGTCGTGCTGGACGGCGTCCGACGACACTACCAGATCGCCGACCCGCAGGCTCGGGTCCACCGCGCCGGCGACGCCGGTGAACACCAGCCGGGCGGCGCCGCGGGCCAGCAGCGCCTGCGCCAGCGCGCTGGCATTGACCTTGCCGATGCCGCATCGGGCGACCAGCACCGGCCGGCCCTCCAGCGTCCCGGAGGTCGCCTCGAAGGGGCCGAGGCGCTCCTGGCGGGCGTCTTCCAGCGCAGCCAGCAGCGCCTCCAGCTCCTCCGGCATGGCGCCCACCAGGGCGGTGGGGCCGGCGGCGGGCTGTCGCGGCGACGGCTCGCTCCGTGCGTCGCTCACCGGCCGCTCATCCGGGGGCGTTGAAGAACACCAGCCGACCCAGGTAGGCGCCCGCGACCACGCCCGGAAGCGCTGCACCCATCATCAGCCAGTCCATGCCAAGCGCCGGCTGCAGCAGCCTGGCGGCGCTGACCCCCAGCACCAGCAGGACCCCGGAGACGATCGTCATCAGCAATGCCCGCCCGGTACCGCGTCGCTCCAGGTAGAGCTCCGAGAAGTACCCGAACAGCACGAAGAAGCCGGCACCGGTGACGCTGTTGAGGGTGGTCTGGTCCTTGGTCGGGACGGCGGCCTGCAGCACGATGAAGAAGACCGTGGCGATCATCAGGACGCCTGAGAAGCGGCCCGGGAGCCGCCTCCGCTGGCTCTTCGAGGCCGTCGTCGCCGGCGCGCCCGTGCGACCGTCCGCACTGCCGCCGGCGCGGGCCCCACTGCCACGGTCCTTCCTGCGCTGCTGGCGCGTCTGTCGCAGGCGGTCGCGGCGGGCGGCCCGCTTGCGCTGCTTCTCCTTGGCCGCCTTGCGGTCCTGCTTGGCCTGCTCGCGCCGGATCTGTCTATTCATGCCGACCAGCATAGCCGCCCGCGCCAGGCTGCACCCGCGCCGCGATCGGCGCCGGCGACCGGCCTGCCACGGCGCCGCCGACCCGCGCCCGGCGGCCGCGTGCTAGCCTCGCCGCAGCGCCATGGACGACGCCCTGCTCGCGGCCATCGCTGACCGTTTCGGCACCCCCACCTACGTCTACGACCTCGACGTCGTGACCCGGCAGGCCGACAGGCTACGTGCCGCTCTGCCGCACGCCGATCTGCGCTTCGCAGTGAAGGCGAACCCCAACGGCGCCGTGCTGCGCCATCTCGCGCGCCTGGGGCTCGGTGCCGAGGTCATCACCCTGGGCGAGCTCGAGCGCGCCCGGCGCGCCGGCATGGCGCCGGAGCGCCTCCTCGTCGGTGGGCCGGGGCAACCGCCCGAGCTGGTGAGCCGGGCCGGCAGCCTGGGCGCCGGGCTGGTGAGCCTCGACTCTCCCGGTCAGTGGGACGCCTGGTCCAAGGTCGCCACCCGCGCTCGCTTCCTGGTGCGCGTCAACCCGGGTCTCGACGCGGCTGCCCACGAGCACCTGGCGACAGGCGCGGCGGGCTCGAAGTTCGGACTCCCGCCCGGCGAGGCGCTGAGCCTGGCAGGCACCGTGGCCGCCGCCGGCCGGCTCGCCGGCTTCCACGTCCACGTCGGCTCTATGGTCAGGGACGCGAGCGTGGTCGACGCCGTTGCCGATGCGCTTGCGCCACTCTACGGTGCCTTCGCCAGCCTCCCGCTGGTCGATGTCGGCGGCGGGCTCGCCGTGCCCGACTTCCAGCTGGAGGCATTCGCGGCGCGTGTCCGCGCCGCGGCCGCGCGCTTGGGAGCGGCGGTGGTGCTGGAGCCGGGGCGCTTCCTCGTGGCCGAGGCCGGCACCCTGCTCACCCGCGTGCTTCACGTCAAGGAGGGGGCGCGGCGGCATGTGCTGGTCGACGCCGGCATGGCCGACCTGCTGCGCCCCGCGCTCTACGGCGCCGCCCACCCGGCACGGCTGGTAGGCACGCCGGCGCTGCCGCCGGCCGGCGACGACCCCACGCCGGCGACCGGGCCGGGCGCGCTCGCCGACATCGACGGGCCTCTGTGCGAGAACGCCGATCGCCTGGGGCGCGCCGTTTCCCTCCCAGGAACCGTGCCCGGGGCCCTGCTGGCCGTCGCCGAGGCGGGAGCCTACGGCTTCGCCATGGCCTCCAACTACGCCTCCAGCCTGCGGCCCGCCGAGGTGGTGGTGGAGGGTGGGCAGGCGCGGCTGGCGCGGCGGCGCGAGCGCCCCCAGGACCTCTGGCGGCTGGAGGAGCAGGACGGCGGCCCGCCGGCCGGAGAGGATGGCGGCCGCGCCGGCACCGGCCACGCCGAGGACCGCGACGGCCGCAGCTGACCGGCGTTGCTAGACTGGCCGCATGGACACGCTTCGGACCGTGGAACGCCGCTTCCTGACAGATGCCTGGCACGATGCCGGCGCATCCTACGCAGTGACGAGCCCGGCGACCGGTGAGGTGCTGGCCGAGGTCGCCGACTGCGGCGCCGAGGAGGGGCGGGAAGCGGCCGCGATCGCCTGGCGGGCGTTCGAGGCGTGGCGCCAGGTGACCGCCTTCGACCGCTCGGACGTGCTGATGCGCTGGTTCGAGCTGATGATGGCGCATCAGGAGCGTCTGGCGCGCACCATGAGCCGCGAGATGGGCAAGCCCATCCGCGAGGCCCGCGGCGAGGTCGCCTACGCGGCCGGCTTCGTGCGCTGGTATGCGGAGGAGGCCAAGCGCATCTACGGAGAGACCTTCCCCTCACACAACGCCAGCAAGCGGCTGCTGGCCATCCGCCAGCCGGTAGGGCCCGTCTACGGCGTGACCCCCTGGAACTTCCCGCTGGCGATGGTCACCCGCAAGGCGGCGCCTGCCCTGGCGGCAGGCTGCACCTTCGTCCTCAAGCCGGCCGAGCAGTCGCCGCTGTCGGCGTTGCTGCTGGGCGAGCTGTGGCTGGAAGCGGGCGGGCCCGAGGGCACCCTCCAGGTGCTCCCCGCCAGCGATCCCGTGGCGGTCTCCGACGCGCTCATGGAGGACCCTCGCATCCGCAAGCTGACGTTCACGGGCTCGACGGAGGTGGGTCGGATCCTCTACGGCAAGTCCGCCCAGACGATCAAGAAGCTCTCGTTGGAGCTCGGCGGCCACGCTCCCTATCTGGTCTTCGACGATGCCGACCTGGAGCGCGCGGTCGACCAGGTGATCGCCTGCAAGTACCGCAATGCCGGCCAGACCTGCGTGTGCACCAACCGCATCTACCTGCAGAGAGGCATCCAGGAGGCCTTCGTGGAGCGCTATGCCGCTGCCACCGGGGAGCTGGTGGTCGGCGACCCGCTGGACGAGGGGACCGACATCGGCCCGCTGGTCGACCAGGCGGGCTTGACCAAGGTCACGCGTCACGTGCAAGACGCGCTGGCGAAGGGGGCCAGGGCCGTGCGCGGCGGCGGCGCCACGGGCGGGCTCTACTTCGCGCCCACCGTGCTCCTGGGGGTGACGGCCGACATGCTGCTCATGCAGGAGGAGACGTTCGGGCCCGTCAGCCCCATCCTGACGTTCGAGGCCGACGAGGACGCCGTTCGCATGGCCAACGACACCCCTTACGGGCTGGCGGCCTACATCTACACCAACGATCTGAGCCGCGCCTTCAAGGTCTCGGAGGCGCTGGAGTACGGCATCGTCGGCGTCAACGACGGCGTTCCCAGCGTGCCCTACGCGCCCTTCGGGGGCGTCAAGCAGTCGGGCATCGGCCGTGAGGGTGGACCCTGGGGCATCCAGGAGTTCCTCGAGACCAAGTTCATCTCCATGGTGCTGCCGCACTGAGGTGCCGGGCAGCGTGGACCCGCCGGGGTACCCGGCGCCCTCGCCGGAGCTCGACCCGGAGGCTGTGCTGGCGGCCGTGATCGCCGGGCTGACCGCCCGCGATCGTCGCCAGCCCGAGCACGGCGTGGCGGTCGTATTCGCGTTCGCGTCGGACCGCATGCGTCAGGGCATCGGAGACCTCGCCGCCTTCCACCGGGCGCTGGGCAGCAGCCGCTTCGCTCCGCTGCAGAGCGCCGCACGCCTCGAGTCGGCGGAGTTCCTGCGCCGCGGTGACAGCGCTCGCGCGACGGTCCACGCCAGCGGCCCGGACGGCTCCAGGGCGGGCTTCACGGTGGCGCTGGCGCGCGCCCCTCACGGCGAGCGGCGCGGCTGCTGGCTGCTGAGCGGCATCGCGCGGGAGAACGCCGACCTCTAGCGCGGCGGGCTGGTGGCGGCCGGCACCGCCGCGCCGAAGGCGGCCTCAGCGCTGCAGCGTCAGGTCGATCCGGATGGGCTTGCTCTCCTTCTGGTAGGTGAGGCTGGCCCGCAGATGGTACGGCCCTGGCACCGCGTCCGGCTTCGCCCGGATCTTGAGCAGCGCCGTCAGGGTGTAGTCGATGGTCCCCTTGTCGATGGTCCTGGCGCCAGCCTTGCTGGTGCGCGTGGCCTCCACCTGGTCGAGCGTGAGACGCCATCCCGAGGGCACCTGCACGGCTCCGAGGGTGAACCTGGTGGTGAGCGCGGCCGACTCGGCGTTGTAGCCGCTGGGGACCCACAGCATGCCGGTGATCTTGGTGGGATCGATGTTGAAGTCGGCGAAGGTGTAGTGAGCCTCGACGTAGAGGGTGCCGCCTGCGGTGGTGGCGATCGCCTGGCTGGCGATGGGGTAGGCGCTTGAGGGTGCGGTGCCGCTGGCGGCGGGCGCGCAGCCGGCCAGCAGCGCGCCGACGAGGAGCACGGGCGACAACCGTCTGAGGAGTGCCATGGGGCCCACGCTAGCAGGTCCGGCGGTGAGACGGTCGCGAGCCCTCTGCCCCGGCGGCCGCAGCCGCGAGCCGCCTCACGGGCCCGAGCCGGCTGCCTCCGGAGCCTCGGCATGGCTGCGGCCGGCCCTGGACCGCACGGTGCCGCCGAGGCTCAGCGCCACCACCCCCAGAAGCACCAGCGTCACGCCGCCCGCCTGAAGCCAGGAGAGGCGTTCGGCGAAGAGCAGGCGGCCCCAGAGCACGGTCAGCATGGGCTGCGCCAGCAGCGTGACGGAGGTGTCGAGCGCCGGCAGCCTGGGCAGCGCCGAGAGGATGAGGAGCCAGCCGACGACCTGGGGGCCGAGACCGAGCAAGATGAGCCAGCCGTGGCTGGGCCAGCGGAACGCCAGCGAGAAGCCCGGGTCCGTGATCGCTCCGGTGAGGAGGGTGGCGAGAGCGGCGCCGAGCGAGGCGTCGAACAGCAGCCCGGCCGGTAGCCCGCGGTCCCGGTTGAGCGAGCGGTAGAGCAACAGGAAGGCGGCATACACCGAGGCGTTGGCCAGCCCCCAGGCCGCTCCCGCCACGGGTGCGCGGCCGTAGGCGCCAGGCAACCCCAGACCGGAGGTCAGGGCGACGCCTGCGAACACCACCGGCACCGCCGCGAACGCCACGCCCGCGGGCCGCTCGCCCAGGAGCAGCCAGGCGGCGATGCCGACGAACACCACCTGGGTGTTGCCGAGCACGGTCGCGGCCCCGGCACCGATGTCTGCGATGGCGAAGTTCCAGAACACGAACGCCAGACCCATGAGCATGCCCGCGCCGATGCCCACGGCGCGCGCGCGTACGCCGCGGCCGTGACCGGTGCGAACGGCCAGGGACAGCACCAGCAGCGGGAGCAGTGCGTACGCCGGCCGGAAGAAGGCGGCGGTCGCAGGCGAAACGTTCGCGAGGCGCACCAGGATGGCGGAGAACGAGATGGTGACGGCGCCCAGCAGCGCGAGAAGCCGGTACATGGCGACCCGCCCACGATACCGTCGCGACCACGGCGTGGATGACGCCTGCGAGCGGCGCCGCGAGCGGCCGGTCGTCCATGTCGTCCGCTCCGCGCCCGGCCGGCCGCGGCGGCCCTAGAGTCAGTCTTGCCGGACCCACACGGTGCGGCCGTCGGCGCCCCGGGCGCGGCGCTCGGAGGGCAGCCCATGAACCCCACGATCAGCGGCCTCCACCACGTCACCGCGGTGACCGCGAACGCCACCCGCAACCTCGCCTTCTATCGCGACGTCCTCGGCATGCGCTTGGTCAAGAAGACCGTCAACCAGGACGACGTCCGCGCCTACCACCTGTTCTATGCCGACGGCCGCGGGTCGCCCGGGAGCGACCTGACCTTCTTCGACTGGCCCATGGCGGTGCCCGAGCGGCGCGGCGCCGGCGCCGCAGCCCGAACCGGCCTGCGCGTCTCCGGTGGCGAGGAGGCCCTGGCATGGTGGCGCGAGCGGCTCATCGAAGCCGGCGCCGCGGTGCTCGAAGCCGCCAGCCTGGACGGCCGCCTGACGCTCCCCTTCGAGGACCCGGAGGGGCAGCGGCTGGCACTGGTGGATGACGGCGCGACCGGCGACGCCCACCCCTGGGAGCAGAGCCCGGTCCCGCTCGCACGTCAGATCCGGGGGCTCGGCCCGGTCGCGCTCAGCGTGCGCCACGCCGAGCCGACGCTCGCGATGCTGGTGGAGCTGCTGGGCATGGAGCGGGCGCGCAGCTACCGGCTGGCGAGCGGCCACCAGGTGGAGGTGGTGAGGGCGCACGGGGAGGGCCCGGGCACGGAGGTGCACGTCGCCGCGCAGCCGGACCTTCCCCCGGGCCGGATGGGAGCGGGCGGCGTGCATCATGTCGCCTTCCGTACGCCGGACGACCGGCAGCACCGCGCCTGGCTGGAGCGCCTGGAGGCGTTCCGCGTGCCCAACAGCGGAGTGGTGGACCGCTACTACTTCCGCAGCCTGTACTTCCGCGAGCCGGGCGGCATCCTCTTCGAGATCGCCACCGACGGCCCCGGCTTCGACGTGGACGAGCCGCCTGACTCGCTGGGGCGGACGCTGGCGCTGCCACCGTTCCTGGAGCCCAGACGGGCGGACATCGAGGCGCACCTGAGGCCGCTGCCGTGACGGGCGACAGACGCGGGCGAACGGCAGTGGCGGTCGGCGGGCGTTGACGGCCGGACCCGCGCCCGGGGAGAATCGCGCCATGCCGCGCGAGAGCGTCGCTCCTGCCACCGCCGTGGACGGCGTCGAGGATTCTCAACGCCGGCGAACGCGCCGCCCGCTGGTGCTCGCCTCGCTCGTGGTGGCCATGTTCATGGCCGCGATCGAGGGCACCATCGTCGCCACGGCGATGCCCAGCATCGCCGCCAGCCTTGGCGGCTTCGCGCTCTACAGCTGGGTGTTCTCGGCGTTCCTGGTGATGCAGGCCGTGACCACGCCCGTGTTCGGCAAGCTGGCCGACCTGTTCGGCCGCAAGCCGGTGTTCGTCGGCGGGGTGGTGGTGTTCCTCATCGGCTCGGTGCTGTGCGGCTTCGCTCCCTCGATGCTGGTACTGGTGGTGTTCCGGTTCATCCAGGGGCTCGGCGCGGGCGCGGTCTACCCCACCGTCACGACCCTCGCGGGCGACCTCTACTCCCTGCAGGAGCGCGCTCGCGTGCAGGGATACCTGTCGAGCGTGTGGGGCATCTCCGCCGTGGTCGGGCCGCTCGTCGGCGGGTTCATCGTGCAGTACGCGCACTGGTCCTGGATCTTCTGGCTGAACGTACCCTTCGGGCTGCTCGCTATCGCCGGGGTGACGCTCTACCTCCACGAGGACGTCGCGCCGCGGCAGCACCGGATCGATGCGATCGGCGCCGCGCTGTTCCTGGTAGGCGTGTCTACCCTGATGCTGATCCTCACCGAGGCGGGCCAGTGGAGTGGGGGACGGATCGCTGCGCTGTCTGCGGTGGCCGCCGTGGGGCTCACGGTCTTCTTCTGGCACGAGAGGCGGACTCCCGAGCCGATCATCGACCTGACGCAGTGGCGCGACCGGCTCATCAGCGTGTCCAACTTGGCGACCCTCGCGTCCGGCGTGATGATGATCGGCCTCATCACCTACCTGCCCACCTACGTGCAGGGCATCATGGGCAGAACGCCGCTGGTCGCCGGCTTCACCCTCACCAGCATGTCGATCGGGTGGCCGGTCGCCTCGGTGATGGCCGGCCGTCTGCTGGTGCCGCTGGGCGCCCGCGCGACAGCGCGCATCGGCGGCCTGGCGGGGCTGCTGGCGGGATCGCTGTTCCTGTTCCTAGGGCCCGGGTCGGGCCCGCTGTACGCCAGCGTGGCCTCGCTGGTCATGGGCGTGGGCATGGGATTTCTCTCCACGACGTTCATCGTCGCCATCCAGAGCAGCGTCGACTGGTCGCGGCGAGGGGTGGCGACGGCCACCAACATGTTCATGCGCATCCTCGGCAACGCCATGGGGGCTGCCCTGCTGGGCGGGATCCTGAACCTCAGCCTGAGCCGCAGCATCGCGCGCCAGGGGCTGGCCGGCCAGGTGTCCCTGAACACCGTCCAGGACCTTCTCGTGCGCGGGCAACACGCCGTGGCCGGCGGCGACCGCATCCTGGCCCTGCTGCGCGCCAGCCTCGGGCTGGGGCTGCACCGCGTCTACCTGGTGGTCTTCCTGTTCACCGTGGCGGCCGCCGCCCTCACGCTGGCGCTACCGAAACCGCAGCTCCGCTGAGGCCATCCCAGCGGGGCTGCGGCCACGGAGACGCCTCGGAGCAGCTACTTCAGCGTGTTCAGGTATCCGAAGATGTCGCTGACCTCCTGCGCCGTCGGCGGCTTCCCATTGTCGCCCTGCAGTCCGGTCGTCTGCCACCTGGGCATGGTGGCCGCCAGCGTGGCCCCGACGTCGTCCACGCCCACGCGCATGGCCCGGTTGAACTGCCACACGCCCCACCCGCCGATGCCGGCGTCGGTGTAGGTGAGGTTGGGGAAGTCCGACGTGCCGTGCGCATCGGCGCCGTGGCACACGGCGCAGTTCTGGTCGTAGAGCTTCTTTCCGGTCGCCACGTCCGGCGTGGGCGCAGGCGTCACCGTGACCGGCACGTCGACGCTGGAGCCCTGGTAGGTGAGCGTTGCCGTCATCGTCCCCTTGCCTGCGTTCGGGAGCAGCAGGTCGGGGAACGCCGGCTTGAACATCGGGCCCGCGAAGAAGGTGGCGACGCCCTTGACCTCGCCCTCGCTCCCCGCCTCGGTGACGGTATGCGCGGGCGAGAACGTCCAGTCGTTCGGTTCGGCGGCCGGCCCCTCGCTGGCGAGCGGCGTGCTCTGACCGCCGGTTACGGATGACACCTCAGGAACGGCATAGCCGGCCGCGCTCACGGTGATCGGCTTCGCCTGGAGCGTCAGTCCGGCCGCGAGCGCCACTCCGGCGAGCGCGACACCTCCAAGGATGACCCAGCGACGGATGCGCATGCTTACCTCCCGATGACGTTGGAAAGATTCGGACGCTGTCCCGGGCAACGATAGCGTCGGGCCTGCCCCGCGTCAAGCGCGCTCGGCCCTTCCCAGGGCGGGCCCTCCGGCCGCGCCGCCCGGAAGGGAAGCTACTCACACCCCGCGGCGCGGTGAGGCCCTAGCCTCGGATAAGGCAGGCCTGCATGCTTCTACCCCGTCGCCTCATCGCCCTCCTGGCCCTCCTGGCCCTCGTGGCCCTCGGATCCGCCGCCCACGCCCTCGACGCCGCCGGCTTGGCTCCGGCGCTGGAGAGCGTCTTCCCGCCCAGCGTCGCCTACCTCGATTGCCCGTTCCACGGCCAGGCTCGCACCTGCGTGCTGTTGCCGGGAGCCGCCAGCGTCGCCGCCGGCGTGCGCATGGCTTCGGCGTTCCTGCACAGCCAGCCCGGAGTCGGCCGCTTGCAGAGGGACGCCTCGGCCGCCGAGCTGAGCTTCGTGGTCGGCGCGACCGCCTACCGGCTGCGGGTGGCAGCGAGCCGCGCCCGTCCGGGCGCGATCGCTGCGACCTTGAGCTTCACGGCGGAGGGTGGCGGCGGGGCCCTCACCTGCCCGCGGCGCAGTACCCTGTTCGGCTTCGCCAGCCTTCCGTCGCTGACGCCAGGCGAGTATGCGGCGATGGCCACGGCGATACGCTGCCATGGCCCCGACCCGGTGGACGCCCGCGGCCGCACGCCGCTGTTCGACGCCGCCGCGGGCAACCACCTGGGCGCCCTGCGCACGCTCCTGCGCGCCGGGGCCGACCCGAACCACATCGCTGACAACGGCTGGACGCCGCTGCTGGCCGCCGCCAGCGGCGGCTCGCGCCCCGTACTCGAGGCGCTCCTGCGGGCTGGAGGCGACCCCACCTACATGGCGCCCGATGGGGCCACGCTGGCGGCTCTCGAGCCCTTCAACCATCGCCTGGGCTCGCCGGCGGCGGGATCGGCCAGCGACGCCCTGCTGCCCCCGGCCGAACTCGGCGAGCCCGCTCCAGCGGCCACGGGCGCCGCCCCGGCGCCGCTGCGACCGGCGCAGGCGGCGGCGCGGCCCAGCGGCCTGCTGCCGTTGCTGCTGGCGCTCGCCGCCCTGATGGTCGCGGCCGTGGTGACACGTCTCCGCGGCGCCGCGCCCGCAGCGCCGTCGCCCGACCCCACGCTCAGCGCCGCGGACTGGGAGCCGCTGGCAACGGGCAGGCGGCGCGAGCGCCGGAACCACCGGCTCGAGCCCGGCGCCCCCTGGAGCGACCCGCTAGCCTGAGCCGGCGCGCGGGGCGACCGTTGCGCGGCCCCGCCGTTGCGCCTGGCCGGCGCGGGCAGCCACCGGCCTCGCTACCGGCCCGCTCAGCGTATACGCGGGTCGAGCACGTCACGAAGGCCGTCCCCCAGAAGGTTGAAGCCCAGGACCGCGAGGCTGATGGCGACGCCGGGGGCGATGGCCATCAGCGGATCGATCGCCAGGTAGAGCTGCGCCTCGCTCAGCATGGCGCCCCACTCCGGCGTGGGCGGCTGGACGCCAAGGCCCAGGAACGACAGCGAGGCGGCGATAAGGATGACGGTGCCGATGCGCAAGGTGATGTAGACCAGGATCGGCGCCAGGATGTTGGGAAGCACGTGCAGGAACATGATGCGCGGAGGGCCGGCGGCCAGGGCCTGACTGGCCTCGATGTAGGCACGTTCCCTGACCGCCAGTGCCGAGCCCCTCACCAGGCGCGCGAAGATGGGGATGCCGAAGATGGTGGTGGCGATGATGACGTTGCGGAAGCCGGGACCGGCGATGGCGATGATGCCGATCGCCAGCAGCAAGCCCGGGAACGCCAGCAGGATGTCGATCAGCCGGCCCGAGAGGGCGTCGAACCAGCCGCCCAGGTAGCCCGCGAGCAACCCCCAGAGGCTGCCGATGAGCGAGCTGAAGCCGGTCGCCAGCACGCCGATGCCGAGCGAGTAGCGGGCGCCGGTGAGGGTGCGGCTGAGGATGTCGCGGCCGTAGTTGTCGGTGCCCAGCCAGTGCGCCGCGGAGATGCCCGCGTTGACGTGCAGGTAGTCGGCCTGCGCCGGCTGGTAGGGGCTCAGCATGCGTCCGAAGACGGCCATCAACACGAATACCACCGTCAGCGTGAAGCCCACCATGCCGCTGCGGTGCCGCCGGAATCGGCGCCACAGATCGCGCCCGTGGCGTTCCTTGAGCGGCGCCGCGGTCGCCGCGCTCGCCGCGCTAGCCATAGCGGATCCTCGGGTCCAGCGCGCCGTAGGTGAGGTCGACGAGCAGGTTCACCAGCATGAACTCCATGGCGAAGAGCAGGAGCAGCACCTGCAGCACGGGGTAGTCACGGAAGCCGATCGACTGGATGAGCAACCACCCCAGCCCGGTGTAGTTGAAGACGGTCTCGATGACCACCGCCCCGCCGAGCAGGAAGCCGAACTGCAGCCCGGTCATCGTCACCACCGGGATGAGGGCGTTGCGCAACGCGTGCTTGTAGGTCACGGCGGCGTAGGCGAGGCCCTTGGCGGTCGCCGTGCGCACGAAGTCCTCGCCTGCCACCTCCAGGAAGCTCGAGCGCACGAAGCGTGCGATGGTGGCCAGCGGTGCCAGCGCCAGACTCACCGCCGGTAGCACCAGCCCGCGAACGCTGGTACTACCGGTGACCGGGAACCAGTGCAACGTCACCGCGAACAGGTAGATCAGCAGGATCCCCAGGAAGAATGACGGCACGCTGATCCCGGTCGCGGACGCGGCCGTGACCGTGAGGTCGAGCCAGGAGTTCCGCCGGGTGGCTGCCATCACGCCCGACAGCAGGCCGAAGCCGAAGGCGAGAGCGATGGCGGAGAGCGACAGAAGCAGCGTGGGCATGAAGTGCTGCCGGACCACGACGAGCACCGGCACCTGCTGCCGGTAGGACAACCCGAAATCGCCATGGACCGCATTCTTGAGAAAATACAGGTACTGCACCGGCAGGCCGTGGTTGAGCCCGAGGCGCACGCGCATCGCCTCGACGTCGGCGAGGGTGGCGTCCTGACCGGCCGCCAGGCGAGCGGGGTCGCCGGGGATGGCGTGGATGAACAGGAACACCGCGATCGACACCCCGAACAGCGTCGGGATGAGCTCGAGCAACCGACGGATGAGATAGCGCCACATGAACCGGAAGGAGCGGCGCGGCGCGGAGCCGGCCCGCTAGCTGGAGCCGGCTCCGCCCGAACCGAGATGCCTTACTGCAGGGCCGCCGCGCGAGCGTCGACGGTGCCGTCGGGCATGTAGAAGACGCCCGACAGGCTGGCCGACTGGCCGGAGATGTTGTAGGGGCTATAGAGGAAGACCCAGGGAGCGTCGTTCCAGATGGTCTTCTCCGCCGCCGCGTAGGCCTGGTTGCGGATGTCCTGGTTGGCCGTGCTGAGGCCGTCCG
>CAZBZU010000029.1:0-37601 GCA_964496495.1 uncultured bacterium | reverse complement strand
CATTCGTGCAGGTCAGAACTTACCTGACAAGGAATTTCGCTACCTTAGGACCGTTCGTCGTGTTACGCCGACCAGGTCGGCGCGGCCTTGCGGCCCTCCATGTCGCCATGGAGATCGGACCATATCATCTCGCAACGAAGCCAGCGGCTTACGGTTCATGCTTCGTGCGAACTCAGCGTATGGCCTCTGAGGATTCTCCCAGCTCGTGAAGAATCTGCGCGTCGGAGTACTTCCGACGCTCGGCACCACCATCATTCATGTCGCTCCGGATCTGCAGGATCTCCCGCAGGCCCTCGCGCCTCAGGTGCCTTCCCTCTACGAGCAGCGCCACGAGTCGTTGAAACTTTGCGAAGTCGCGCTTCTTCTTGTCCGAGAGGAAGCCGAACCGTTCGAAGAACGGCACGACATTGTTCGAAAGGGCTTCGAGGCCGTTGACCTCGAAATACCAGACGCCATCGGACCGCGTCCTCAAGCTGCCACACCGTAGATGTTCTTGGAAGACCTCAAGAACCGCTTTGTCACGTTGAGAAACGTTGAAGCAAAGCGAGATCTTCCAGGGCATCGTCCGGTAATCGCGGCGCTTGCGGAACGCGACGTGGAAGCTACCCTCCCCGTCGGCGAAGCCGGCGAGGTAGTAACCCACATGAAGCGGAATCCGCTCGACATCGAGCGCTAGCGACCGGGAGTCTTTCCTGCTGGTTGTCCGCACCTCACGCATTGTCACTGCCCATCTTACGGGCGAGTAGCGGAGGATCCTCGGGGTTCCCAGCATATAGCTGAGTTTATTTACGTAACTACAACGGTCAACTTATAGTTACGGCCGCCGTTCACTGGGGCTTCAGTTCGGCGCTTGCACGCCTCCCCTTAACCTTCCAGCACCGGGCAGGTGTCACACCCTATACGTCCCCTTCATGGGTTAGCAGAGTGCTGTGCTTGTGGTAAACAGTCGCTAGAGCCAATTCACTGCGCCCGCCTCGGGCAATCACGAGTGACAACCCTACACGCGGGACCCCTTCTCCCGAAGTTACGGGGCTATTTTGCAGAGTTCCTTAACCAGAGTTCTCTCGCGCGCCTTAGTGCTCTTACACTCGCCCACCTGTGTCGGTTTTGGTACGGGTGCTTCCGCTTCAACGTTTAGAGGTTTTTCTTGGCACCATGGATTCAACCAGTTGTCAGCCCCGTAGGACCTTCCCGACCTACGTCACTGTGTTCGAGGGCGGATTTTCCTGTCCCTCGCAGCTTCGCAGACCGCCGGGCTTAGCCATAGCTCCGGTTGGCCTATCCTAATGCGTCACCCCATCACTCCACGGAAGCAGGGCAGGAATATTGACCTGCTGTCCATCGACTACGCCTTTCGGCCTCGCCTTAGGTCCCGCCTAACCCTGAGGGGACGACCCTTGCTCAGGAAACCTTGGGCTTTCGGCGGAAGGGATTCTCACCCTTCTTATCGTTACTCATTCCTGCATTCGCACTTCCGATACCTCCACGGCTCCTTGCGGTACCGCTTCGATGGCATACGGAACGCTCCCCTACCCAGCGCAGCTAGGCTGCACTGCCGTGGTTTCGGTGCACGACTTAGCCCCGATCATCTTCGGCGCAGAGACGCTCGACTAGTGAGCTATTACGCACTCTTTAAAGGAATGGCTGCTTCTAAGCCAACCTCCTAGCTGTCCTAGCGTCTCCACATCCTTCTCCACTCAGCCGTGACTTGGGGACCTTAACCGACGGTCTGGGTTGTTTCCCTCTTGTCTACGAAAGTTAGCTCACGCAGACTGACTCCCGGGGTATGGACCAGCAGCCTTCAGAGTTTGACAGGGTTTGGTAAGCTGGTAAGCCCCCTAGCCCAATCAGTGCTTTACAGCCACTGGTAAACCCCCGAGGCTAGCCCTAAAGCTATTTCGGGGAGAACCAGCTATCTCCGGATTCGGTTAGCTTTTCACTCCTAACCACAGCTCATCCCAAGAGTTTTAAACCTCAACGGGTTCGGACCTCCACCTCCTGTTACGGAGGCTTCATCCTGGCCATGGCTAGCTCATCCGGTTTCGGGTCTACTGACAGCGCCTGAAACGCCCTATTCAGACTCGCTTTCGCTACGCCTCCGCCTATCGGCTTAAACTCGGCACTGCCAGTAAGTCGCAGGATCATGCTTCAAGAGGCACGCCACCACCCGTTCGGGCCCTAGGGGCCCGCATAGGGCTGTGACTGCTTGTAGGCACACGGTTTCAGGTACTATTTCACTCCCCTCACGGGGTGCTTTTCACCTTTCCCTCACGGTACTGGTTCACTATCGGTCAGCCGGAATATTTAGCCTTACGGGGTGGTCCCCGTGGATTCACGCGAGATTCCACGTGGCTCGCGCTACTCAGGTGCCAGCTAGGCTTCCGCGCCTTTCGTCTACAGGGCTTTCACCCTCTTTGGCCCGCCTTTCCAGTGCGGTTCGACTAGACGCTCGAGTCCACGTTGCTGGTCCTACAACCCCGCCTCCCGTAGGAGGCGGTTTGGGCTATTCCCTCTTCGCTCGCCGCTACTAGGGGAATCGAGGTTTCTTTCTTTTCCTCCAGGTACTTAGATGTTTCAGTTCCCTGGGTTCCCTCCACGCGACCTATGTGTTCAGTCGCGGGTAACGGGGGTTCGCCCCGTTGGGTTTCCCCATTCGGAGATCTCCGGATCAACGCTAGCTTCCAGCTCCCCGGAGCTTATCGCAGGTAGCCACGTCCTTCATCGGTTCGGCTGCCAAGGCATCCACCGTGCGCCCTTAGTAACTTAACCTTTTGGTTGACTAAAGGATGGATGAGTGAGCAAACGCGCGATGTGTCCTTGGTAATCAGGACGGCATCGCGCCTCGGCAAGAAGTGCAGTCGTAGACGGCACAGAACCTGCCGAGCTCAATGCTCTTTACGCTCCTATTCCGCTGTCAATGTCCGCACCGCTTTTTCGAGCGGCAAAGGGGAGCATATACCGTCGCGAGAAACGGTGTCAAGCTTGGATGACGCCTCTACCGGAGGGGCCGGGGCCGCACCCGCAGGGGCGCCGGGGCACAGCCCGGGCGCGGAGGGACGGCCGGTTTCGCCGGCGACCCCGGGCACGAGCGGGCACGGTGCAGGCACCGCACCGGCGCCCGCACAGACGCTCGCCAGGCGCCCGCACCCGCACCGGCGCCACGCCCGCCCCTCAGCCGCCCGTCCCTCAGCCGGCCGCCGCGCCCTGGGAGATGCGCCCCAGCTCGTCGTGCAGCCGCGCCCTGGACAGCTCGCCCAGCCAGCGGCCCACCAGCTTGCCGCGCCCGTCGAAGAACAGCGTGGTGGGCAAGCCCTTGGTGGCCACCGCCGCGGAGAGGCGGCTGCCGGCGTCGAGGTAGACGTGCTGAAGCTCGATACCGTGTTGCTGCAGGTAGCGCCGCACGCGTGCGGCCGGCTCGCCCTGCGAGACGAACAGGAAGGTCACGCCCGGATTCGCCCTGGCCGCGCTGGCGAGCATGGGCAGCTCGCGCTGGCAGGGGCTGCACCAGGTCGCCCACAGGTTCACCACCAGCGGCTTGCCAACGAAGGCCGCCACATCGCTGGTGGCGCCGTCCAGGCCCGTCAGGCTGGCGGTCATCACGCTCGCTTGCGGCGGCGCCGGCGGCCCCGACGCCAGCTGCCATCCGCCCCACACCGCCGCGCCCACGGCGCCGGCGAGCAGGGCCCCGGCAAGCACCTGCGGCCGGGCTCGCAGCACCACGACGGCGTAGCCGACCCCGGCGGCGGTGCCGATGGCGAGGTTGAACCCGCCCTGCCACAGATACAGCACGCTGAGGGGGGCCGCGACGAAGCTTCCGAAGTGGAGCGCCACGTAGCCCAGCCGGGCCGCCAGCAACCCCACCACCACCGCGTTCCAGGCGACCGGCGCCACCCCTCGCCGGCCGCGGCGGCTCAGCACCTCCGCCACGATCAACAGCGCGATGAGCGCGATGGCCACGCCGAAGCGCGGCCCGCTCAACACCACCGGCCCGAGGCGCACGTCGTTCATCGCCGCCCATGCTACGCAGCGGCGGCCGGCGGATGTGGGCGTGGCTTACCCCACGGCCGGCCCTGGCGCCGGCGCCGCGCCGTCACGGCCGGCGGGCCCCGACCCGCCGACGGCCGTCCGGTAGCATGAGCCTCATGGTCATCGACCTCAACAGCGACCTCGGGGAATCGTTCGGGCACTGGCGGCTCGGCGACGACGCCGCGCTGTTGCGTGTGGTCAGCTCCGCCAACGTGGCCTGCGGCTTCCACGCCGGGGACCCGCGCGTCATGCGCGCCACCGTGAAGGCGGCGCGCGCCGCGGGCGTCGCCGTCGGCGCCCATCCCGGCTACCCCGACCGGCGCGGCTTCGGGCGCGTGCCCATGACGCTGCCGCCCGACGTCGTGCGGGACGATGTGCTCTATCAGGTCGGCGCGCTCGCGGCGATCGCCGCCGCGGAGGGGGTGCGTCTGGCCCACGTCAAGCCGCACGGAGCGCTCTACGGCGCCATGGCGGCCGACGCAGCCGTCGCCCTGGCGGTTGCCTCCGCCGTTGCGGAGGCCGATGCCGAGCTGCCCCTCATGGTGCTGGCCGGATCCGCGGCCGAGCGCACGCTCGAGGCCGCAGGCGTGCCGCTGCTGCGCGAAGGCTTCCTCGACCGCGCCTACCTGCCGAACGGTTCGCTGGCACCCCGAGGCACGCCGGGCGCGCTCCACGACGATCCCGACACGGTGGTGGCGCAGGCGCTGGCGCTCGCTCTCGAGGGCCGGGTGCGCGCCACCGACGGCAGCGAGCTGCACCTGAGCGTCGAGAGCCTGTGCATCCACGGCGACACCCCCGCGGCGGTAGCCATGGCCCGGCGGGTGCGTGCGGCACTGGAGGCGGCCGGGGTCCAGGTGAGCAGCCGCGGCCGCCGCGGCGCGGGCGGCGGCCCCCAGCCCGACCCGCCGGCGTGAGGATCCGGGAGGCGGGACCCGCAGCCTGGTACCTCGACCTCGCCGACGCGCCCTCGCCGGAGACCGCGCTGGCCATCGGTGCGTTGCAGCGCGCGTTGCTCGCGACCGCCCCCGCGACGGTGCGCGACGTGGTTCCCGGCTACCTCAACGTGCTCGTCGAGTTCCGGCCGGGCACCGGGCGGGGCCGGCTGGAGCGCTGGTTGGCGGCCGCCACGCCCCAGGCCGAGGCAGCGGCGCAGCCCGCGCGCCACACGGTGCCGGTCCGCTACGGCGAGGGGGCGGACGTCTCGGAGCTGCAGGCGCGCCTCGGGCTGCCGTGGGAACGGATCGTGGCGCTCCATGCCGCCGCCCGCTACACGGTCGCGTTCCTCGGCTTCACGCCGGGCTTCCCCTACCTGCTGGGGCTGCCCCCCGAGCTCGCCACTCCGCGGCGCGACACGCCCGTGAGGCGCGTGCCCGCCGGCTCGGTGGCGATCGCCGGTGATCAGGCGGGCATCTACCCCGGCGCCAGCCCGGGCGGTTGGTGGCTGCTGGGGCGCACCGACCAGCGGCTGTTCGACGCCGACGACTGGCCGCCGACCGCCTGGGCGGCCGGCGACGAGGTGGCGTTCGTGCCAGAGCCCGGGCCAGACCCCGAGCCGACGGCCGGCCCGGCGCCCGCGCCGCCCGGCCCCCGCCCGCTGCCCCTCGGCGACCCTTCGGCCGACCCGGCGCTCGAGGTCCTCGAGGCCTGGCCGGCCTCGGCGAGCATCCAGGCGGCACCGCGCTGGCGCGTCGGCCACTACGGCATGGCCCAGGCGGGAGCGCTCGACCCCCTCGCTGCGGAGCTGGCCAACCGCGCCGCGGGCAACGCCGCCGACGCGCCCGCGCTGGAGCTGTTGACGCTCCCGCTGCGGCTGCGCGCGCTGCGGCCGCTGCGGGCGGCCCTGGCCGGCGGCGGCCACCGGGCGACGTTGGCGGGACGGCCGCTGAGGCTGCCCGCCGTCTTCGACTGGCCGCGCTCGGCGGAGCTCGAGCTCGCCCCCGGCGGCCGCGGCGCCGCCAGCTATCTGGCGCTGGCCGGCGGCATCGCCGCGCAGCGCGTCGCGGGCTCGGCCAGCACCGACGCCCGCTCCGGCCTCGGCGGCGGCCGCCGGGCGATCGCCGGCGGCGACCTGCTCGGCCTCGGCCGCGCCCCCAGCGGCACCGCCGCGGCGGCCGGCGCGCACGCCCGCCTCCGCCCGCACTACCCGCAGCGGCTCGAGCTGCACGTCCACCCCGGACCGCAGTTCCACCCCGAGCTGTTCGCGCGGCTCACCGGCACCCGCTTCCGCGTCGCCGCCGCGGACCGCACCGGCGTCCGGCTCGACGGCCCGTCGCTGCCGCAGCCGGAGGCCGACGTCCTCTCCGAGGGGTCGCCCTGGGGTGCGGTGCAGGTCCCCGCCGACGGCCGCCCGATCGTGCTGCTCGCCGATCGCGGCCGCACCGGCGGCTACGCCAAGCCGGCCGTGGTCGACGTCCGCGAGCTGTGGCGGCTCGCCCAGGCGCCGGTCGGCACCGAGGTGTGGCTCACGCCCGCGCGCTGAGTGGTGTGGCTCACGCCCGCGCGCTGACGCGCCCGGCGCGCGGCCGTCGCCGGCCCGCCCGGGACGCGGCCTGCCGCCCGCCGGCGACGGGCAACACACCCGCCACCCACGCCGCAACCACTACACTGAACGCATGAAGGCCGTGGCGCTGATCGCGCACGACAAGAAGAAGCTGGATCTGGCGATCTTCGCGCGCGAGCACGCCGAGGTGCTGAGCCGCTTCCCGCTCGTCGCCACCAACACCACCGGCGGGGTGCTGGCGAGCAAGGCCGGCCTCGAGGTGGAACGCCTGAACTCAGGCCCGGAAGGCGGCGACCTCCAGGTCGGCGCCCGCATCGCCGAGAACCGCGTCAAGGCCGTCATCTTCTTCCGCGACCCACTCACCGCCCAACCGCACGAGCCGGACGTGTCCGCCCTGCTGCGCATCTGCGACGTGCACGACGTGCCGCTGGCGACCAACCTGGGCACCGCCGAGGCGATCATCGCCTGGCTCGAGGAGCAGGGTGCCAGCCCGCCGCTCGCCGAAGGCGAGCAGCCGTCGCCACAGGGCGCCGCCAGCTAGGCGCCGCGAGGAGCCCTTCCATGAGCAAGGAGACGATCCGCGCCTTCCTCGAGGAGATGCGCAAGAGCTACAGCAGCGAGATCGACGCGGTGTCACTGCCGGATGGCACCGACGACTTCATGGCCGAGCGCATCGGCGAGAACGACATCGAGACGCTGGTGTTCATGCTCAAGCTCGGCTACCTGATGGGGCTGCAGACGGGCTTCGCGGCCGGCAGGAGCGGCGACGATCAGCCCAGCGGGCCGGACGTCCCTGGGCCGCTGCAGGCCTGACCCGAGATCCGGGCCGCACCAGGCAGGACGCCCGCTCTCAGCCCTCGGCGCGTCGCCGCTCCGACAGCGCCATCAGCTTCTGCTGCGCGTCACAACGATGCTGCCCGGGCCGGCGCGCCGCGCGGCGGTAGACGCCGTCGGAGCCCAGCTCGCGGGCCTTCTCGTTGTCGCGCAGGAACAGCTCCAGGATGTCCCACACGCGCTTCTTGAGGCGCTCGTCCTCGACCGGGAAGACCGCCTCGATGCGCCGGTCGAAGTTGCGCTGCATCCAGTCCGCGCTACCCAGGTACACCTCGTCCTCCCCGCCGTGACGGAACGCGAACGCGCGTGAGTGCTCGAGGAAGCGGCCGACGATGCTGCGCACCCGGATGCGGTCGCTCACCCCGGGGACGCCGGGCCGGAGGCAGCAGGTGCCGCGAACGATGAGATCGATCTGCACGCCCGCCCTCGAGGCGCGGTAGAGCGCGGCGATGGTGTCGGGGTCGACCAGGGCGTTCATCTTCGCAACGATGCGCGCCTCCCCGCCGGCCGCCGCCAGCGCGGTGTGACGCTCGATCGCCTCGAGGACCTCGGACCGCAGTGTCTCCGGCGCCACCCACAGCTTGCGCCAGCGCCGCTGTTTGCTGTAGGCGGTCAGGTAGTTGAACAGCTCGCTGACGTCCGCTCCGATGGCCTCGTCGGCAGTGAGCAGCGCCAGGTCGGTGTAGATGCGTGCGGAGGCGGGGTTGTAGTTGCCGGTGCCGAGGTGGACGTAGCGCCGCGTCGCCGACGTCCCGTCCGGCCGGCGCTCGCGGCGCACGATGAGCAGCGCCTTGCAGTGCGTCTTGAGGCCGGCGAGGCCGTACACCACGTGCACCCCGGCGCGCTCGAGCTCGCGCGCCCAGACGATGTTGTTCTCCTCGTCGAAGCGCGCCTTCAGCTCCACCAGCGCCGTGACCAGCTTGCCGTTGCCCGCGGCCCGCGCCAGCGCGGCCACCACCGGAGACTTCGAGCCGACCCGGTAGAGCGTCATCTTGATCGCCAGCACGTCGGGGTCGCTGGCCGCCTCGTCCACCAGCTCCTGGATCGCGTCGAAGTCGTGGAACGGGTGGTGAACGAGCAGGTCCCCCTGCCGCACGGCCGCCAGCGCGCCGCCGGCCCGGCGGTACTCCCGCGGCAGCCGCCCGCTGAAGGGCCGGTCGCGCAGCTCGGGCAGCTCGAGCTGGGCCAGCTCGAGGAAGTCGCTGACGTTGAGGTGGTGGGCGATGGTGAATACGTCCTCGGGCTCGAGCCCCAGCGTGGTGCGCAGCCGCTCGGCCCACGCCTCGGGCATGTCGGCCTCGACCTCGAGCCGCACCGCGTCGCCCCAGCGGCGGCGGCGCACCTCGTCCTCGATGACCTGCAACAGGTCGTCGGCCTCGTCCTCGGCGATCTCGATGTCGGCGTCGCGGGTGATGCGGAAGCCGTGCGCGCGCCGCACCTCGTGACCCGGGAAGAGGGCGCCCAGGTTGGCCACGATGATGTCCTCGAGGATGGCGTAGTCGTGCCGCTCGCCGGGCAGCGGGAGGAAGCGCGGCACCACGCTGGGAACCTGCACCACGGCGCCGCGCCGCGCTCCCGTGTCGCTGTCGACGAGGTCCACCATCAGCGAGAAGCTGAGGTTCGGCAGGCGGGGGAACGGGTGCGAGCCGTCCACGGCGAGCGGCGTCAGCACCGGGTAGAGCTGGGCCTCGAAGAAGGCGTCCACGGCGGCACGCTGCTCGCCGGCCAGGCCGGCGACGGGCAACACCCGCACGCCGTGCCCGGCGAGCGCCGGCAGCACGACTTCCCCGAGGTGGCGGCGGTGGCGCGCCACGCTGCCGTGCAGCCGCTGCGAGATGGCGGCGACCTGCTCGCGCGCGGTCATGCCGTCGGGGGTGCGGTGGGTGACGCCGGCCGAGATCTGCTCCTTGAGGCCGGCGTAGCGGATCATGATGAACTCGTCCAGGTTCGAGCCGAAGATGGCCAGGAACTTGAGCCGCTCCAGCAGCGGCGCAGCCTCGTCCTGCGCCTCTTCCAGGACGCGCTCGTTGAAGTCGAGCCAGCTCAGCTCGCGGTTGAAGTACAGCTCCGGGGCGTCGAGCGACGGCACCGGCGCGGCGGTCGGAGCCGTGGCCGTGGGCGGGGTAGCGGGCGGCGTCGCGGGCCGGGTAGCGGCCGGGGTAGCGGCTGGCGCAGCGGGCGGGGCGGCGGCCGGGGTAGCGTCCGCCTCAGGCGGTGCCGCGCCCCCGTCGTCCGGCCACAACGCACGCTGCTCGCCCCGCCCTGGCGGCGGGCCAGGCAGCTTGCCGTTGCCGCGCTCGTCGGCCACGTCGCCCCGGCTCAGGTGCCCGCGGCCGCGGGTTCGGCGTCGTGTCCGGGTCCCTGGTCGGGCGCGGGCCCCGCCTCGTGCTCGAGCACCACCTCGTAGTCGATCTCGGCCTTGAGGCTGGCGGCCACGGAGCAGTACTTGGTCATGCCGAGGCCGACGAAGCGGGTGGCGGTCCGCTCGTCGAGGCCGGGCACGTCGAAGATGTGGCGTGCCACCACCTTGTGGTAGGCGCGGGGCGTCTCCTCGAGCCGGTGGCCGGTGAGCTCGATGCGGTAGCCGCGGATCTCGAGCTTGCGCTTGGCGAGCATCCCCACGATGTCGAGGGCGGCGCACGCCCCGACGGCGTTGAGCAGCAGCTGCATGGGGCCCATGCCGGTAGGGGCGGTCGTCTCCCCGTCCATCATGACGCGCTGCTGGTCGGGCGTGATGCCCACGAAGCGCTTGCCGACCAGGTGATGCACGGTGGTGGTCATCGTCTTGGACATGACTTCCAGTATGGCGTCGTGAGCGTGCCGGGCGCCGTTGCCAAAGGCACACCGCCCCTGCCTCCGGTCACCGGCAGCGGCTCGCGAACGGTAGACTCGCTGTCGTGCACGATGCCATGACGCCGCTCCCCCAGCGGCCGGGCGCCGACGCCGGCAAGCCTGCGTGGCGCGCCTGGGCGCGCGCCGCCCGCAGCCGCCTGGCCACCCCCGAACGGAGCCGGCGGGTGGCGGAAGCGATCCGCGCCTGGCCGCGCTATGCCGCGGCCGGCAGCGTGCTGCTCTACCTGGCGTTCGGCAGCGAGGTCGACCTGGGGTTGCTCGAGCGGGACGGCGAGAAGCTGCTGCTGGTGCCGCGCAACGGCGACGGCCCGCTCCCCGGGCTGAGCCTCCACCGCCTCGACGGCGCGGTCCTCGAGAGGCACCCGTTCGGCCCGCTGCAGCCCACACGCGAGGCGCCACCGGTGGCGCCGGAGACGGTGGCGCTGGCGCTGATCCCGGGCTTGTGCTTCGATGCCGCCGGTACCCGGCTGGGCTACGGCCGTGGCCACTTCGACCGCTTCCTCGGCCGGCTGGCGCCCGAGGTTCCGCGCGTCGGCGTGACCTTCGACGCGCTGGTCGTCGCAGCCCTGCCGCGCGAGGCCCACGACGTGGCCGTCACCCACCTGGCGACCGAGTCCGGCGTGCGGGCCGTGACGCCGTGAGCCGCGCCGCCGGCCTCCACCCCGGCCACGCCCGCTGCCGCTGCGGCGGGTGACCTCCGGCGCCTCGCCGCGCCGCCTCGACCGGTAGGGTGGGGCCCGGCGGCCGGCACCTCCGGCCGCGCACGAACCGCGCCGCCATCGCAGCTCGCCGGCGGTGCCACCTGCCAAGGAGGCAACCCATGCACATCGTCGTCTTCGGCGCCACCGGCAACGTC
This sequence comes from uncultured bacterium, assembly GCA_964496495.1. GTDB lineage: Bacteria > Deinococcota > Deinococci > Deinococcales > Trueperaceae > JASBRS01. Next base: position 26,532 of record CAZBZU010000029.1, on the reverse strand, counting down.
GGCCGGCGCATCGTCCAGGAAGCCCTCAGCCGCGGCCACCGCGTCACCGGCGTGGTGCGCGACCCGGCCACCTCGGAGCGCCTCGACGAGCGCGTGACGCTGGCCGCAGGCGACGCCACCGACGCTGCCAGCGTGGCGGGCCTGGCGCACGGCGCCGATGCGGTGGTCAGCGCCATCTCGCCGCGCCCGTCCTCCCGGGGCCTGCCCCAGCCGCGCCTGGTCGACAACGTGCGCGCCCTCATCGCGGGCCTGCGTCGCGCGGACGTGGCACGGGTGCTGTACGTGGGCGGCGCGGGGAGCCTGCGGGTCGCCAGCGGCGAGGCGCTGCTCGAGCAACCGGAGTTCCCCGATGCCTACAAGGCCGAGGCGGTGGAGGGCCGCGACGCGCTGGAGGTGTGGCGCACCGAGGCGGACGGCCTGGCGTGGACCTTCCTCAGCCCTGCCGCCGAGTTCATGCCCGGCGAGCGCACCGGCCGCTACCGCACCACCGGCGACGAGCTGCTCGCCGATGGTGAGGGGCGCAGCCGCATCAGCTACGAAGACTACGCAGTGGCGGTGCTCGACGAGCTCGAGGAACCCAAGCACGCCGGCGAGCGCTTCGGCGTGGCCTACTGACGGCCGACGTGCCAGGCGGTGGCGGGCGCCCGCGGGGGCCGGGCGCCGGCGCCCCTCACAGCGAGGCCACCAGCTCCGGAAGCGCCGACATGACCTCGAAGGGGACCGCCTGGCGGCTGGAAAGCGTCTCGGCGGCGTTGCGGGCGGTGAAGCCCAGCACCGGCATCCCGGCGGCCACCGCCGCCTCGACGCCCGCCGGCGAGTCCTCGATCACCAGGCAGGCCGCCGGCGCCACCCCGAAGCTCTCGGCGGCGTGGAGGAAGAGGTCGGGCGCGGGCTTGCCGCGCGCCACCTCCTGCGCGCTGAACATCCGCTCGAAGAGGTCCGCGAGGCCGGCGCCGCCGAGCACCTCGCGCAGGTAGCGAGGGCCGCTGCTGGAGGCCACGCAGCGCCGCCCGGGCAGCGCCAGCGCGGCCTCGCGGACGCCCGGCATCGGCCGCGGGTCGGCGAGGAAGGCGTCGATGATGCGCTGCTCGAGCCACACCGTGAAGTCGCCGGGGAGCGAGCGCCCGAGGGCCGCCTCCACCTCCCGCACGCTCTCGTAGGTGGGCCGGCCCATGAAGCGCTCGGCCGCGCCGCGCGCGTCGACGCGGTACCCCTCGGCCGTGAGCATCTCCGCGAAGATCTGGTTGGAGATGGGCTCGGTGTCCACCAGGACGCCGTCGCAATCGAAGATGACGAGATCGGGTCGCATGCCGAGCGCCATGCTAGCAGGTACGCGACCTAGCCCTTCACGCCGGTGAGCACCACGCCCTCGATGATCTGCCGCTGGAAGACGAAGAACACCAGCAGCACCGGCACGATGGCCAGCGCCGAGGCCGCCATGATCAGGTTCCACTGGGTGCTGGCCTCGCCCGAGAACAGCGCCATCCCCACCGGCACGGTGCGCATGGCCGGCGACTTGGCGACGATGAGCGGCCACAGGAAGGCGTTCCAGTTGCCCACGAAGTTGAAGATCCCGAGCGCGGCCAGGCCCGGCCGCACCAGCGGCAGGCCTATCCTCCAGAACAGGCCGAACTCGCTGACGCCGTCGACGCGGCCGGCGTCGAACAGGTCGCGCGGCAGGGTCTGGAAGAACTGGCGCATGAGGAACACGCCGAACGCCGGGATCAGGCCCGGGAACGCCAGGCCCCAGTAGGTGTTGACCCAGTGGTACTGGGTGGACATCACGTACCAGGGGATCACGAGCATCTCGGTGGGCACCATCAGCGTCGACAGGATGATGACGAAGAGCACGCTGCGGCCCGGGAAGCGCAGCCGGGTCAGCGTGTAGCCCACCAGCGAGCAGAAGAACAGCACGCTGACCGTGGAGATGCCGGCCACCACCAGGCTGTTCAGGAACCAGCGCGGGAAGGCGGTGTGGAACAGCACCTGCTGGAAGTTGGCCCAGGTCCAGGTGTGCGGCAGCACGGTGAGCTGGAAGATCTCGCGGATGGGCTTGAAGGCCGAGAGCACCATCCACACGAACGGGAAGAACATGGCCACGCTGCCCACGCTGAGCAGCACGTACGCGACCACCGTGCCGGCGTCGGTGCGCCGGCGCGACTCGCCGAAGGTCTCGAGGTCGACCACGGCCTCAGTACTCCACTCGCCGCTGCAGCAGCCGCAGCTGCACCAGCGTGACGATGAGGATCAGCACGAACAGCAGCACCGTGACCGCCGACGCGTAGCCGATCTGGAACTTCGAGAAGGCCTGCTGATACATGTACACGGCGATACTGAGGGTGCTGCCGAGCGGGCCGCCCTGGTCGGTGAAGTTGATGTTCACCACCTGGTCGAAGAGCTGCAGCGTGGCGATGGTCGAGATGATCACGCTGAACACCATCACCGGGTTCAAGAGAGGCAGCGTCACGTAGCGGAAGCGCTGCAGGCCGCCGGCGCCGTCGATCGCCGCGGCGTCATAGAACATGCGCGGGATACCCTGCAACCCCGCCAGGAAGATCACCACCTGGAAGCCGAGCTGTTGCCACACCACCACCGCCGCCACCGCCGGCAGCGCCTGGTGCGGGCTGTTCAGGAAGGGTTGCGCCGGGATCGACAGCCATGGCGCGCCCAGCCGCGTGACGAAGTCGCTCCAGGCGATCAGGGTGTTGTTCAGGATGCCGAAGTTCACGGAGTACATCCAGCCCCACACCCACGCCACGGCTGCGGCCGGGGTCACGTAGGGCGAGAAGTAGATCGCACGGAACAGCGGCCGCAGGCGCCTGACGGCGTTCAGCATCAGCGCGATGCCGAGGCCCAGGACCAGCTGCCCGGGCACCACGATGGCCGCGTAGAGCACGGTGTTCTTGAGGGCCTGATGGAGCTTGGCGTCGCTCAGCATCTCCCGGTAGTAGTCGAACCCCACCAGGGTGCGCTGCGCCGGATCGACGTTCCACCTGTGGAGGGAGAGGTTGAACGACTGGATCGCCGGGTAGATGCGCAGGAAGGCATAGAAGGCGAGCGGCACCAGCAGGAAGGCGTAGGCCCACAGCGCCTCGCGCGTGCCCAGGCTGAGCCGCCTGCGGCGGGGGCGCACGGCGTCGCGCGCATCTACGCTCTTCAGGTCTGTCGCGGTCGGTCGCATGAGGGCTCCGGTGGCTCGCGGGATCGGGCCGGGCAGCCCGGAAAGGCGAGATGGGGGGAGCGCCTTGGCGCATCCGCCCGCACCCTACGCCAGAGCGGCGCATGCCGAGGCGGCGTGCCTCCGCGCCTGCGCCGGCGCGGCGTGCGGGCGGGCCACCAACGCCCGCCCGCACGCCTTCCGGTCTACATGCCGTGCGCCTTGTCGAGGATGGCCTGCTCTTCCTTGGCCGCCTGCGCCCAGGAGGCGGCAGGATCCTCGTTCTGCAGGATCACGCGGTTGACGGCGTCCATGAACACCTGACGCTGCCCGCTCTCGTCCACGAACTGGGTGGCGTGGGAGTAGGCGAGGGCCTTGATGAAGGGCCCGTAGACGGGATCCGCCGAGAGCGTCGGGTCGTCCACCAGGCTGGCGCGCGCAGGCAGCTCGCCCACCACGTTGAGCCACAGCTTCATGGCATCGGGGCTGGTCACGAACTTCAGGAACTTCGAGGCCGCCTCGAGCTTCGCGGGGTCCTTGAAGGCGTTGGGGGTGAGGCCGTTCATCCAGAACGAGCCGAAGTCGGACTTGACGCCGTTGGCCAGCGTCGGCAGCTCGGCCACGCCCCAGTCGAAGTTGGCGGAGTCCTTCACAGAGCCGATGGCGAAGCTGCCGTCGACGATCATGGCGATGTTGTCGAGCTTGTCGAAGCCATCGCGATAGCCGTTGTCGCCGGGCACGAAGTTCAGCTGGGCGACCTTGTCCTTGGTGACCAGGCCGGTGTAGAACTCGAACGCCTTCAGCCCGGCCTCGTCGTTGTAGGCCACCTTGGTGCCGTCCGCCGAGTAGGGCTGCCCGCCGAACTGCCGGATCAGCACCTCACGCAGCAGGTTGTGGCCCTGGCCGTTGGGCGCGAAGCCGAAGCCCTCCTGGGTCATGCGCGAGCCGCTGCTCTTGGTGAGCGCCTTGGCGTCGGTCACGAACTCGTCCCAGGTCTTGGGCGGGCCCTGGATGCCGGCGGCCTTGAACATGTCCTTGTTGTAGAAGAGCGCCAGGCTGCGCACGGCGGTCGGCAGGCCGTAGTACTCGCCGTTCCGCTTGGCGGCCTGCGCCATGGGGATGAACTCCTTGTCGAGCGTCGCCGTGTCGAAGTACTGGCTCGGCAGGGGCTTGACGTACCCCGCGCTCAGCCAGGTGTCGAGCCAGCCGTAGTAGAGCTGCACCACGTCGGCGCCCTGCCCCGCCGGCAGCGAGGCGGCCACCTGCTGCTGGTAGCTGTTGTAGGGGAAGGTCTCCTGCTTGACGGTGATGTCCGGGTTGGCCTGCTCGAACTGCTTGATGAGCTGGTCCATGGCCTGGACGCGGGTGTCGTAGGCGTACTGCCAGTAGGTGATGGTGGTCTTCTGCGCGAAGGCCACGCCCAGGGTGGCCACGAGCGTCAGACCGAGCAACCATCGCTTCATACAACCGCCTCCTTCGGTCGGCGCGAGTGCGCCGACGGGTCGACTCACGTCGTGCGCAGCGTATCGTGCGCACCGGAGAGTTGCCGTTTCCTCCCTTCCAGATCCGCCAAGTCGCGCTCGGCGCGCTCCCGGGCGCGCTCGAGCTGGCCGCGAACGGCAGCCGGGGCGGGCCCGCCGGGCCCGTCGCGGCGCGTGACGAAGGCCGCCGGGTCCAGCGCGTTCCCGAGCGCCTCGGCGGTGAGCTCGGGTCCGCCTAGGGCACGCACGTCGTCCACGGTCGCCTGGGTGAGCGGCCGCCCCGCAGCCTGCAGGCGCGCGACCAGCCTGGCCACCAGGGCGTGCGCGTCGGGGAAGGCCATGCCATGAGCGCGCACCAGCTCGTCGGCGAGCTCGGTGGCGGTGGTGTCGGTGGAGGCCGCGGCGGCGGCCAGGCGGCCGGCCTCGAAGTCGCCGCCCCGCAAGCAGGCGAGCAGCAGCTCGATGCCGCCCTCGAGCTGCACGTGCTGCATCTGCAGGGCGCCCTGCACGTCGGGCCCGAAGTCGTTGAGGTCGGCGTAGGGGATGTTGTGGCTCGAGTAGAGCACCATCTGCGCCGCGCCCAGCGCGCGGCTGAAGCGCGTGCGGGCATGCTCGAGAGCCACCGGGTTGCGCTTCTGCGGCATGATCGAGCTGCCCTGCACCAGGTCGTCTGGCAGGCGGAACCAGCCCGCTCCCGCCCACCCCAGCAGGTCGCACACGAAACGGCTCAGATTGACCGCGACGCTCTGCGCCACGCCGACGACCTCGACCTCCCAATCGCTGCTAGCCACGGCGTCGTAGGTGTTCTCGACGGGCTCGTCGAAGCCGAGCAGGGACGCGGTCAGGTCGCGGTCGAGCGGGTGGCTGCTGCCCGCCAGCGCGGCGGCGCCCAGCGGGCAGCGGTTCAGGCGCGCGTAGGCGCCCAGCAACCGCTCGCTGTCGCGCGCCAGCAGCGCCTCGACCGCCGTCAGGTAGTGCGCCACCGTGGTGGGCTGGCCGGGCTGATGGTGCGTCTGTGCGATGAGCACCGTCTCCAGCTGCGACGCCGCCTTGTCGAGCACGGCGCGGCGGAGCGTGACGAGCTGCTCGCCGGTGGCCAGCAGCACCTCGCGCGCGCGCATGCGGTAGACCGTCATGTCCAGGTCGTTGCGGGAGAGCCCGATGCGCAGCCAGCTCACCGCGTGCGCCCCCAGGCTCCCCTCCAGCTCCCGCTGGATGGCGAAGTAGGCATCGGGCACGTCCGGATCCTGCGTCGGCAGGGGCGAGCGCTCCAGCGCCACCAGCGCCTGGTGCAAGGCCGCGATCTCCCTGCGGGCGTTCTCGCCTGCCGCCAGCGGCAGCCGTGCCACCGCCTGCAGGTGGGCGCACAGCGCGTGCAGGAAGTGCGGCAGCAGGTGCCGCGAGGCGAACAGGTAGTCCGGCTCCAGGACCCTACCGCGATAGCTGGGGTGCCAGGGCACGCCGTCCCTCCTAAGTCACTGGCAGGGCCGCAGCCACCGCCGGCGCCACGATCCTCCGCCGCGACGCCTGCGCGCCGCCGGCCGGTCCGCGGGCACCGCTGCGCGGCGCGACCGGACCCCTGCAGAACCGATTGCATCAAGGCTAGGCCGGGGCCGCGGGGGCGTCAAGGGCTCAGCGCCAGGGGAAGCCGATGCGCCGCCAGCCGGTGCGCATCTCCCGCAACAGGTCGCGGGTGCGCCACGACTCCGCCTCCTGCACCGGCCTGAGCAGCCGCCAGGCCTGGCTCCGCCCCACCCCGGAGATCAGGAACAGCCAGTGGTAGCCCGTCCAGGTGAGGCCGAAGAGCTCGAGCCGGGCGTGCTGCAGCAGCGTGAGCAGCGGGCCGGAGAGCACCCCGCCGGCGAAACCCGCCAGCCCCGAGACCAGCGAGTACATGGCGATGTACGCCACTCGCCCCTGCTGCGGCGCCGAGGCCAGTGCCAGGTTGAACAGCGCCGGCGTGGCCGCGCCCCAAGCCACCGCGTCGCACAGGCCGGCGACCCATATCCAGGTGACGTGGCCGGTGAGACCCGCCAGGATCCAGCTGGCGGGCAGCAAGGTGCCGGCCAGGAAGCTGCCGATGGCGAGCACCGCCTTGTTACCCACGCGGTCCGCCACCCGGCCCCAGAGGCTGGTGGTGACGAGCGCGCTCATGGCGGCGATGGCGCTCCACACCGCCACCTGCGTGAAGCTCAGCTTGAGCTGCTCGAGGAAGTAGGGGATGACGAAGGGGGCGCCGATCAGCACCACGAACTGCCAGTACACCGCGAACGTCAGGAATCGCCGGAAGTTGGCGTCCTGCAGGGGCACTATCATCACCTTGCGCAGCGCCGCGGGGTGCCGCGGGGTGGGCGGGTCGTACTGCCGGAAGTAGAGCGCCACGCCGACGCCGGCGCTCAGCACGGCCGCCATGATGACCACCTGGAAGGCGAGCGGCGCCGCCACCCGGTCGAGGAACCAGCCGGCGGCGAGGTTGGCCAGCATCCCCACCACTCCGACCACGCCGGCGCGGAGCCCGAAGTAGCGGCCGCGCCGCTTCTCCGGCACCACGTCGCCCATCCAGGCGCTCCACAGGGTGCCGGTGGACGCCTGGAACACCGAGGACACCAGCACCAGCAGCACCATCAACCCCGGCAGCTCGCCCGCGGGCGGCCCCAGGCCGGGCAGCAGCGCCGCCAGCACCCACAGTCCTCGGCCCAGCACCGCCAGCGTGGCGGTGAGCAGGCGCCGCCTGCCGAGCAGGTCGGCGGCCAGCGCCGCCAGCGGGCTGGCGGCCTGCGCCAGCAGCGGCACGCTGGCGACCAGCGCGATGTCGGTGGCGGAGGCCCCGAGGTGCAGCAGGTAGCCCACCAGCACGCTGCCCGACGTCCAGTTGAGGAAGACCTGGCTGAAGCCCCCCTCGACGACCGACACGCGCATGGTGCGGCGGATCGGGTCGGGACCGGGGGGCGCGGTCGAGCTCGTGTCGGGGGGCTGGGTCGGCGGCTGCTCCGCGGCGGTGTCCATCGAGCGACCGACAGTCTATGTCAACCGGGTGCGGTCGCGCGAGAGGCGCATCACCTGCAGCCGGGCTGCCGCCGCCCGCTGGCCCGCCGGCCGGGTGTCCGCCGCCCGGGTAGCTCAGATGGGCGGCCGTGCCCGGGCCTGCAGGTATCGTGGGGGACCCGCATCTGCAGGCACGGCATCCGCTCTGGCGGTGGCCGCGTATGGAAGGGTGGTGTACCAGGCCGTGGCCGAGACCCCCAGCGACGCCCAGCTGGTGGCAAGTGTGGCGCAAGGGAGCGACGAGGCCTTGCGCGCGCTGTTCGAGCGACACGGAGGCTCGGTGACCGCGCTGGCACGGCGCATGCTGGGGGACCGCCAAGAGGCGGAGGAGATCTTGCAGGACACCTTCCTCAGCTTGCACCGTCACGCGGCCGAGTTCGACGGGCGCCGCGCGACGCTGCGCACCTACCTCTTCGCCATCGCCCGCAACCTGTGCCTGTCGCGGCTGCGCAAGCGGGCCAGCCGCCCGCGCAGCGCCCGCGACGCCGACCCCCACCGGGCGTCGTTCCAGGCCGCGGTGGGCGTGAATCACGATCCCCTGCCGGGCATCCTGGTGCGCGGCGCGCTGGCGCGCCTGAGCGACGCGGACAGGGAGCTGCTGGAGGCCGCCTTCTACGGCGGCTACAGCCACAGTGAGCTCGCCGAGCTCCACGGGCTGCCGCTGGGCACGGTCAAGAGCCGCTTGCGCCGCGCGCTGGGCAAGCTGCGGACGTACCTGGACGGGGGTCCGGCATGAGCATCGAACCCCGCATGCTGGAGCTCCTGGCCGACCACGCCCTCGACCTGCTCGAGCCGGAGGCGGCGCGACGGCTGGAGGCGGAGCTGGCGGCCTCGCCGGAGCTGCGCGCCGAGGCGGAAGCGCTGCGCGGCGCGCTCTACGCGATCCCGGCGGGGCTCGAGCCCCAGCCGCCGGCGCCGGGCGCCTGGGAAGCGCTGCTGGCGCGGACGCGCGAGACAGGCACGGCCCCCGTCCGGCCGGCCCCGGTTGGGCCTGCCCCCGCCGCCGCACGCCGACCCACCCCGCCGCGGCGCCGGCCGCTGGCGCTGGCCCTGGCGCTGTCGCTGCTACTGCTCGCCCTCAGCCTCGGTTGGGGCACGGTGCAGTACCGCACGGCCGCCCTGCACCTGCACGAGCAGGCCGTGGTGGCCTACTGGATGCGCGTTCCGGGCATGAAGGTGGTCCCGCTGCAGGCGGTCGACGGAGCGCCGGGCGTCGTGCATCCCGGCGTCGTCTGCCTGCTGCCCGACGGCCGCGCCATGGTGCTGCAGCCCCATCCGGCGCCGGCCGACGGCGACTACGTGCTCTACGGCCTCACCGGCGACAGCGCCGGCGGCGGCGAGCGGGTGCCGCTCGGCCAGACCCGCGGCACCCTCATCGAGTTCCATGCCGACGGCCTGCAGGCCGTCGAGCTGGCGCTCCCCGGGCCGGCCGGAGGCGTGGTGGCGCGAGCCGCGCTGCCCTGACCCCGGAGCGCTCGCCGCGCGACCTCGCTAGCCGCACCAGTCGAGCGTCGCCCGCGCCAGCACCCGCGTCACCTGGCGCACGCTCTCCAGCTCGACCCACTCGTCGGGCGCGTGCAGGCCGCCACCGACGGGTCCGTAGCAGGTCGCCGGCACGCCGTGGTAGAGGGTGAAGAAGCGCACGTCGGTGGTGGCGGTGCTGACGTAGCTCTCGGCGTCGGCGCCGGTCACCTCGCGGTGGGCCCGCCCAAGGCTCGCGACGATGTCCTCGCCGGCGTCCACCTCGCACCCTTCGGCCTTGAAGCCGTAGAACTCGACCGTCGGCGGGTGGTCCCTGAGCCACGGGTCGCGGGCGGCCTCCGCCACCACGGACGCCTCGAAGCGGCGCTGCTCCTCCTCGAGGTCGGCCCCCGGGTAGGCCGAGAAGCGCACCTCCAGCACGCACTCCGAGGGCACCGAGGAGGGCCAGTCGCCGCCCCGGGCCACGCCCACGTTGTAGTTGAGCGGGTGCGGCACGCCGGCGTAGGCCGCGGGCCGCGGCAGGGCGTTGGCCTCCTCCTCCATGCGCCGGAGGCCGGCCATCACCACGGCGGCCTTGTCGATGGCGTTCACCGCCCGGTCGGCGCCCAGCACGTGGGCGCCGGCGCCCTCCACGGTGATGCGGGCCCACAGCACCCCGACCTGCGCGGCCAGCACCGTCTGGTTGAACGGCTCCGGGATGATGGCGGCGTCGAAGCGCGCGCCGGCGGCCCGGGCCGCGCTCAGCGCCGCCAGCGTCCCGTTGCCGGTGCACTCCTCCTCGATGACGGTCTGCAGGGTGACGTCGCCTCGGAGCTGCACCCCCGCCCGGCGGACGGCGCCGACGGCGTGGATCATGGCCGCGATGCCACTCTTCATGTCCGCCGCGCCGCGGCCGTAGAGGCGGCCGCCCTCGATCTCCGCGCCCCAGGGGTCGTGCGTCCACAGCCGCTCGGGGGTCACCGGCACCACGTCGATGTGGCCGTTGAGCACCAGCCCGTGGCCCCCGCCGGCCCCGGGCCAGGTGGCGGCGACGTTGGGGCGCTCCCGGTAGCTCCACGGCACCGGCGAGTACCCCGGCAGCCGGCGGATCGCGCCGTGGTCGATGGCCTGCGCCTGCGGCTCCAGCCCAAGCGCCCGCAGCTCGTCCATCACCCGCGCCTGCGCCGCGCCCTCGTGGTGCAGCGTGCTGGGGATGGCGACCAGGTCCCTCAGGAACGCCAGCTCCGCCTCCCAGCCGGCCTCGATCTCGGCGTCCATCCTGGCGATCGCGTCCGTCACGTCATGCCTCCCTCTCCGCGGCGGCGATGGCGTGCTCCATCACCGCCACCGGCGCCTCCACCGTCAGGCGGCAGGGGGTGGCCGCCCGGATGTCCTCCACACTCACCGCCTCGGCGCGCTCGCGCAGCGCCAGCCCGGCCGCCGTCACCCGGAACAGCCCCATCTCGGTGACGATGACGTCGGCGGCGCGCGGGGCGGTCAGCGGCATGCTGCAGCGCGGCACCAGCTTGGGCTCGCCGCTGCGGGTTGCCATGCGCGTCAGCACCACCACCCGCCGCGCCTTGGCCGCCAGCTCCATGCCGCCGCCCATCCCCGGGCTGTGCCCGCCGGGCGTCTTCCAGCTGGCGATGTCGCCCGCCTCGCTCACCTGCATGGTGCCGAGCACGGCGCTGTCGAGGCGCCCGCCGCGCACCAGGGCGAAGGCGACGGCGCTGTCGAAGGTGGCCGTCTCGGCGGTGCGGCTGATGGGCTCGCCGCCGGCGTTGATGAGGTCGGCGTCCTCCTCGCCCGGCGCCGGCCGCGGGCCGATGCCGGCCACGCCGTCCTCGGCGAACAGCACCACCTTGAGCGCGGGATCGATGTGGTTGCCGACCAGCGTCGGCAGGCCGATGCCGAGCGCCACCGTCTCCCCCGGTTCCAGCAGCAGCGCCGCCCGGCGGGCGATCAGCTCGCGCGCGTCCATCTCAGGTCCTCCCTCGGCGGGCGGGCGCGCGCCGGCCCCGGTCCCGACCGCTCGCGCCGCTCACGTCTTCGGCACCGGCACGCGGATCGGACGCGGGCTGCCGGGGAGCAGGTAGTCGACGAACGCGCCGGGGGTGTGAACCGCGTCCGGGTCGAGGCTGCCGGCTGGCAGCAGCGTGCGCGTCTCGGCGATGACCACGTCGGCCGCCATCGCCACCAGCGGGTTGAAGTTGCGGCTGGTGCCGCGGTAGACGAGGTTGCCGTACTCGTCGGCGACGTCGGCCAGCACCAGAGCGAGCGGCGCGCGGATGGCGGGCTCGAGCAGCCAGGGCCGGCCGTCCACCTCCACCAGGCGCTTGCCCTCCTGGACCTCGGTGCCCAGCCCTACGTCCACCAGCACCCCGCCCAGGCCGGCGCCGCCGGCGCGGATGCGCTCGGCCAGCGTCCCCTGCGGGACGAACTCCACCGCCAGGCTGCCGGCGTTCATCTGCTCGATGGCCACCGGGTTGGAGCCGATGTGGCTGACCACCGCCCGGGCGACCCGCCCGGCGGCGATCAGCCGGCCGACCCCGTGCGAGGGGTAGCCGGCGTCGTTGCCGATGAGCGTCAGGTCGCGCACGCCCGCGCGCAGCAGGCCCTCGACCAGTAGCGGCGGCGTGCCGAGACTGCCGAAGCCGCCGAAGAGCAGGGTGGCGCCGTCGGGCACCAGGCTCACCGCTTGCTCCAGGTCGATGACCTTGCCGTGGCTGCCGCCCCCGGCCAGCGCGCGCCGCCGCACCGCTAGCGCGCCTCCGTCGCGGCGCGCGTCTCGAGCAACCCCTGGTAGCTCGCCGCCCACGGCAGCGCTCGCTCCAGCGCGGCGCTGGCGCTCAGCACGGTGGCGTCGGCGAAGCGCCGGCCGATGAGCTGCACCCCGACGGGCAGGCCGTCCGGCGTGAGCCCCGCCGGCAGCGAGGCGGCGGGGTGGCCGGTGAAGTTGACGGGGTAGGTCAGGCACCAGCCGATGAAGGGGTCGACCGCCTGGCCCTCGACCCGGCTGGGCCCGCGGGTGGTGCCGGCCCCGGCGCCCGGCGCCGCGTTGGGCACGCCGGCCACCGACAGCGTGGGCGTGACGATCAGGTCATGGTCTTCGAAGACGTCCTGCACGACGTCGAACACCTGGGTGCGGAGCACGTCGTCGAGGCGGTAGCTCACCGCGTCCAGCGCCCGGCCCAGCTCGAGCTTGTGCAGGTAGTCGGGATCGAGCAGCCCGGCGAGCTCGCCGAAGAGGTCGTAGCCAGCCTCGGCGAAGGACAGCGCCGACTCCGCCGCCCGCACGGCGCTGGTGCGCGTCCACATCTCCGCGAGCTCCTGGTGCGGCCGCGGCCAGCTCAGCTCCACGGGCGCGATCTGCATGCCCGCACCCTCCATGGCACGCACCGCCCGGTCCACCACCCGGCGCACCTCCGGCATCACCGGGAAGCCGCCGAAGTCCGGGCTGTAGGCCACCTTCAGCCCGGAGGTCCGGGCCCGGGTGGCGGCCACGAAGCCGGTCGGCAGGTCGGGCAGGCTGAGTGGGTCGCGCGGGTGGTGGCCCACCATGGCCTCCAGCATCAGCGCGGCGTCCTCCACCGTGCGGGTCAGCGGGCCGGTGTGGGCGTAGGGGGTGTGGATGAGGAAGCCGTCGGGCCGCACCGCCGCGGCTACCCGGCCGAAGGTCGCCTTGAAGCCGTAGACGCCGCACATGGCGGCCGGGATGCGGATGGAGCCGCCGCCGTCCGAGCCCTGGCCCAGCGGCGCCAGGCGCGCGGCCACCGCCGCGGCGCTGCCGCCGGACGAGCCGCCGGCGTTCATCCCCGCTGCGAACGGGGTGCTGGTGGGGCCGACGAGCAGGTTGTCGGTGGTGCCCTTGTAGCCGAACTCGGGGGTGTTGGTCTTGCCCACCACGATGGCCCCGGCGGCCTCCAGGCGGGCGACGTGGGTGGCGGTGGCGTCCGCCAGGTGGTCGCGGAAGGGCACGCTGCCGAAGGTGTTGCGCACCCCGGCCTTGCCGTCGAACAGGTCCTTCACCGCCAGCGGCACGCCGTGCAGCGGCCCCAGCCGGCCGCCGGACATCACCGCCGCCTCGGCGGCGCGCGCGGCGGCCAGCGCCTGCTCGGGCAGCACCGTGATGAACGCGTTGACCGCCGGGTCGAGGCGCTCGATGCGCGCCAGGAAGGCCTCCACCACCTCCACCGGCGACAGCTCGCGGCGGCGGATACGGCGCGCCAGCTCGGCGGCGGACAGCTCGGTGGGGTCGGTGGCGGCGTCGCTGCGGGAGGCGGTCACGCGCATCTCTCCAGGCGGGTCTCCGGCGCCGCGGCGCCGCGGCGCCGCCCGCCGGGGAGGGCTAGTGGCGGAGGATCTTCGACAGGAACAGCTTGGTGCGGTCCTCCGTGGGGCTCCGGAAGAAGTGCTCGGGCGTGCCGGTCTCCACCACCCGGCCACCGTCCATGAACAGCACCCGGTCCGCGACCTCGCGCGCGAAGCCCATCTCGTGGGTCACCACGATCATGGTCATGCCCTGGCCGGCGAGATCCTTCATCACGTCGAGCACCTCGTTGATCATCTCCGGGTCGAGGGCGGAGGTGGGCTCGTCGAAGAGCATCACCTTCGGCTCCATGGCCAGCGCCCGGGCGATGGCCACGCGCTGCTGCTGCCCGCCGGAGAGCTCCTCCGGGTACTTGTATGCCTGCTCCAGGATCCCGACGCGGTCGAGCAGGCGCTTGGCGGTGTCCTCGGCCAGCTTACGGCCGGCGCGCCGCACGCGCATGGGCGCCAGGGTGACGTTGCGCAGCACCGTCATCTCGGGGAAGAGGTTGAACTGCTGGAACACCATGCCCACCTCGCGGCGCACCTCCGCGAGGTCCGAGGCGTCCTTGATGCTGACGCCGTCGACGGTGATGGTGCCGCCGTCGTGCGTCTCGAGACCGTTGATGCAGCGGATGAGGGTGGACTTGCCGGAGCCGGACGGGCCGATGACCACCACCACCTCGCCGCGCTCGACCTCCAGGTCGACGCCGCGGAGCGCCGTGAAGGAGCCGAAGCGCTTCTCCACGCCCTCCAAGGCGATCAGGGGGCCGTCGCCGGCGCCGCTCACCCGCCCGCCTCCTCGTCACCCGGGCCGCCGGCGGCCGCCAGGCGCGGTCCGCGGCGGCCACGGCGACGGATGGGGTCGGCGACGACCTCCAGATAGCTGAACAGGAAGCTGCCTACCATGGACAGCGCAAGATAGATGACCGCCGCGGCGGCCCACATCATGGCGGGCTGGTAGTTGTAGGAGATGGCCCGCTCGGTGCTGAGGGTGAGCTCCACCACGCTGATGGTGGAGGCGAGCGAGGAGTCCTTGAGGAGCGCCAGGGCGTAGTTGCCGAACGGGGGGATCATCAACCGGACGGCGGGCGGGATGACCACGAAGCGCATGATGTCGGCGCCGCCGAGCCCCAGGCTGGCGGCCGCCTCCACCTGCCCCTTGTGGATCGACTCGATGCCGGCGCGGATCACCTCGGCCAGATAGGCGCCGTACCCCAGCGACAGCGCCAGCACCGCGGCGGCGAAGGGGCTGAGGTGTGGGGGGAGGAGAACCCTCCCCCCACTCAGCGGTGAGAACACCAGCCGGTTGAGCAAGGTGAAGATCTGCGGGGTCGCGAAGTAGGCGAAGAAGATCTGCACCAGCGCCGGCGTGCCGCGGAACAGCTCGATGTAGAACCTCGCCAGCCCCCTCGTCGCCACGTTCCTCGACCGCCGCATGAGCGCGGCGATCAGCCCGAAGAGCAGCGCCAGACCGTAGGTCAGCACGCTGAGCTCGACGCTCAGGACGGCGCCCTTCAGCAGGGCGTGGAGGATGGCGGGGGTGACGACGTTGCTCATGCTCTAGCGGGCTCCCACGCTCACTTGGTGGTGATCGGCATGTCGAAGCAGCGCGTGACGATGTCCTGGTTGAACCACTTCATGCTGATCTCTTTGAGGGTGCCGTCGTTCTGCAGCTCGACGAGCGCCTTGTTGAGGGCGGCCTTCAGGTCGGGGTTGTCCTTGGCGACGGTGACGTTCGCCAGGTCGACGTAGAGCAGGTCGCCCACGGGCTTCAGCGGGGCGCCCTGAGTGATGGCGTAGGAGCCGACTGCCAGGTCGGTCACCAGGCCGCCGACGATGCCCGACTGCACCGCCTGGATGCCGGTGGGGTCGTCCTTGAAGGTCTTGAAGTCGTAGCCGTGGTCCTTGAGCCAGCCCTCGTAGGTGGTGCCGAGCGCCACCGCCACGGGCTGCTTCATGTCGGCGATGCCGGTGACGTTCGAGCTCTTGGGCACGAACAGCTGGGCGCCGCCGCAGTGGTAGGGGTGGTCGAGGTAGGCGACCGCCTGCGCCCGCTGCGGGGTGTAGGCCTGGCTGGCCACCGCCACGTCGAAGATGCCGGACTGCACGCCCTGCACGATGGTGGAGAACTCGGCGGCATCGAGCCGCGCCTTGACGCCGAGCTTCTGGGCCAGCGCCTTGGCGACGTCGGCGTCGTAGCCGACGAGCTGCTGGTCGGCGTTGAAGAGGCTGAACGGCGGGTAGCCGCCCGACATCACCAGGATCATGTAGCCGCGCTGCTGGATCTGCTGCAGGTTGGCCGCGCCCGCCATCCCGCCCAGGAGTAGCGTCAGGGCCAGCAGGGCCCCCAGGGTGACCTTCAAGCGTGTGCGTCGCATACCTCTACCTCCTCCACGTCGGAGCCTCGCTCCGAAGAAACCTTGCCGGGCGGCCTGTTGCCGGCCCGCCCGGGTCATGCCCGGATGCCGAGCGCGTGGTCGACGCCGCTGTCGAGATCCCGTTCGAGCTCGACGAAGGCGTCCTCTAGCAGCCGAAGCAGCTCCTCCACCTCGGCCTCGCGGATGGTCAGGGGCGGCGCGATCAGCACCGCGTCCCCCGACCCCTGGACGGCGCCTGCCGCGGGGTAGACGAGCAGCCCCCGCGCGAAGGCGTGGCGGATGAGTCGCCCCGTCACGTTCTCGGACGGGGGGAAGGGGGTCAGGTCGGCGTCCCGGACCAGCTCGAGCCCTTGCAGCAGGCCCTTGCCACGAACCTCGCCGATGATCCGGTGCTCGCGGGCGAGCCGCCGCAGACCGGCGGCGAGCTGCTCGCCGCGCGCCGCGGCGTTGGCGACCAGCTCGTGGTCCTGCAGATAGCCGAGCACCGCCAGCGCGACGGCCGCCGACAGCGGGTTGGCGCTGAGCGTGTGCCCGTAGAGCACCGCACCGGACCCCTCCCGGATCGGCCGCATCAGCTCGTCGCTGGCGACCGCCGCCGCGATGGGGGTGTAGCCCGCTCCGAGGCCCTTGCCGAGCACCAGCAGGTCGGGCGTCACGTCGTAATGCTGCATGGCCACCAGGGCGCCGGTGCGGCCCATGCCGGTCATCACCTCGTCGGCGATGAACAGCACCTCATTGGCGTCGCAGATGGCGCGGATGCGGCGGTAGTAGTCGGGCGGCGGGGTGATGGCCGCCCCGCTGGCGCCGACCAGCGGCTCGGCGATGAAGGCGGCGACGGTGTCCGCGCCGGCCGCGTCGATGCGCGCCTGCAGGTCGTCGGCGCAGGCGAGCGCGCAGCTGGGGTAGCGCTGCCCGAAGGGGCAGCGCAGGCAGTAGGGGGAGGCAACGGTGGCGTCCTTGGCGAGCAGCGGCTCGAAGCGGCTGCGGCGGCCGGCATGGCCGGACATCCCCAGCGCGCCGAGGGTCATGCCGTGGTAGCTCACGGTGCGGGACAGGACACGCGTCTTCCGCGGCAGGCCGCGCTCCTGCCAGTGCTGGATGGCCAGCTTGGCGGCCAGCTCGGTCGCCTCGCTGCCGCTGTTGACGAAGAAGAACCACCCCAGGCTGCCCGGCAGCAGCGCCCCGAGGCGCTCGGCGAGCGTCTCGGACGGCTCGTTGCTGAACTGCGAGCGGAACGAGAAGCTGAGCTTCTCGGCCTGCTCGAGCATCGCCTCGCGGATCTCCGGCACCCCGTGGCCGATGTTGGCGGCGACGGCGCCGGAGCAGCCGTCGAGGTAGCGCGTTCCGTCCTCGGCGTAGAGGTAGATGCCCTCGCCGCGGAGCGCCCGCGGCGGGGTGCGCCTCAGGTCGGGGTGGATGACGTGACCGCTGCGGCCCCCGGCGCCCGAGCTCACGGCCTCACGCTCCCTCGGCCGGGCCGGCGGGGACCGCCGCGGCCGCCGCCGCCAGCGACGCGTCCAGGATGTCGAAGGCCCGGTCGAGCTCCTCGTCGGCGACGGTGAGGGGCACCAGCACCCGCACCACGTTGCTCGAGCGGCCGGCTCCCAGGAGCAGCAGGCCGCGCGCCCGCGCCTCGTCCAGCACCCGCCCGGTGAGCGCGGCCGCGCGCGCCAGGCCGCCGGGGCTGAGGTCGGGCGAGGGAGCCGCCGCCCCCGCCGGCGGGCCGGCCACGGCGCCGACGGCAGCGGCCCCGGGTCCCAGCGGGAATGCCAGCTCGGCCGCCACCATGGCACCCAGGCCGCGTACCTCGGCGACCTCGGGGTGACGGGCCGCCAGCGCGTGGAAGCGCTCGAAGAGCGAGGCGCCGAGCGCGCGGCCGCGAGCCAGCAGGTCGGTGGTCTCGAACACGTCCAGCACCGCCAGCGCCGCGGCGCAGGCGAGCGGGTTGCCGCTGTAGGTGCCGCCCAGCCCGCCGGGGTCGGGCGCGTCCATCACCTCCTGGCGGCCGATGACGCCGGACAGCGGCAGGCCGCCCGCCAGGCTCTTGGCGACCGTCACCAGGTCGGGCACCACCCCGCTGTGCTCCACGGCGAAGAGCGTGCCGGTGCGGCCGAAGCCGCTCTGGATCTCGTCGGCGATGAGCAGCATGCCGTGGCGCTCGGTGAGGTCGCGCAGGGCCCGCAGGAACTCCGGCGGCGCCGGCACGAAGCCGCCCTCGCCCTGCACCGGCTCCACCAGCACGGCGGCCACCCGCTCGGGCGCCACCTGGCTGGCGAGCACGTCGTCCAACGCCGCGAGTGCGTCCGCCGTGCTCCAGCCGCGCAGCGGGTAGGGGAAGGGCGCGTGGTAGACCTCCGGCGCGAACGGCCCGAAGCTCTGCTGGTAGGGCCGCACCTTGCCGGTCAGCGTCATGCCCAGCAGGGTGCGCCCGTGGAAGCCGCCGCTGAAGGCGATGACGCCGGGCCGGCGGGTGTAGGCGCGGGCGATCTTGACGGCGTTCTCGACGGCCTCGACGCCGGTGGTGAGCAGCAGCGTCTTCTTGGGCGCGTCGCCGGGCGCCAGGGCGTTGAGGCGCTCCGCCAGGCGCACGTAGGGCTCGTACATGGCGACCTGCGCCGCGGTGTGGCTGAAGCGCTCGAGCTGCGCCTGCACCGCGTTGAGCACGCGCTCGTTGGCGTGGCCGATGTTCATCACGCCGATGCCGCCGGTGAAGTCGAGGTACTCGCCGCCGTCGACGTCCCACAAGCGCACGCCCTCGGCGCGTGCCGCGAAGACGGGGTGCGCCGTGGCGAGGCCACGCGGGACGTTGGCGCTACGCAGGCGCGCCAGCAGCGCGTTACGGGAGTCGGCGGTCTCCACCGCGGAACAGCGCTCCTTTCCGTTCGGACGGTCAACGATACCCGAGCGGGCCGGCGGGTTCTACGGCCACCGCAAACAATACGTGGCTCAGGGGTTGTCTCTCAGAGACAAGAGCTCGCTGGCGAGGCGCAGCCGGAAGCGCACCTCCGGGTCGGAGAGGTCAACGTCCAGGACGTGCGCGACACGCTCGAGCCGGTAGCGCACGGTGTTGCCGTGAACGCCCAGGGCCGCCGCGGCCGCCTTTCGCTCGAAGCCGCAGCGCGCCCAGGCGGCCACGGTCGCCACCAGCCGCTCGCCGCTGCGCTCGGCGCGCAACCGCCCGATGACGTCCTCCGCCAGCGCCGCTCGCGCGTCGGGGTCGCCCATCAGCACGCGCGGCACCAGCCAGCGCTCGTAGCGCAGCACCTCCCCGGCAGCCGCGTGGGGCAGCAGCGCCCGCGCCTCCTGGAAGCTGGTGCGGAGGCCGGCCACGCCCAGCGCCGGCCGGCCGAAGGCCAGGGCGACCGGCTCGTCCCCCGCGGCGCCGAGCAGCGCCGCCGGATCGATGCCCTCCTCCAGCAGCAGGCTCACCTCGTTCTGGGAGACCGACAGGAAGGGGCCGCTGCCCAGGTCGGCGAGGCGCCGGCGCAGCCGCTCGGCCAGACGCTCGCGCCGCAGGAAGCCCTCGCGTGACAGCGGCAGCGGCACCTCGGGCAGGGCCGCCACCCCCACCCGGTAGGGCCGCTGCCAGTCGAAGCCCTGCAGCCGCGCCCGCTCGCGCGCTCGCGGGGTGGGCTCGAGTCGGCCCTCCAGCAGCGAGTCCAGGAAGGCGTAGCCCAGGCGCGACTCGAGCTGCGCCAGCGTCTGCTGGTGGGCGATGTGCAGCGCCAGCACAATGGCGGCGTGCTCGGCGGCGCGCAGGTCGAGCTCGGTGAGTGGGGCGTCGCCCTCGATCACCCACAGGAAGCCCTCCAGCTCGCCGCTCACGCGGATGGGGCAGGCCATGCGGCCGCCGAGCCCCAGCTCGGGGATGGCGGGCACGCGCAGCGGCCGGCTGCCGGCGCGCAGCCGCGCCAGGGTGCCGCGGCGCTCGAGCTCCGCCATCACCTCCGGCGGCGTCACCCCGGCGGCGAGGGTGCTGCGGCGCACCTCGTCGGTCTGGGCGCCGGGGCCGGCGCCGGGCGCGGCGCCGCCTGCCGCCCCGGGACCGGCCGCGGGCTCGTCGCCGCGGTAGGAGGCCGCCATCAGCTGCCCCGCGGCGCTCTCCACGGTGACGTCGCGCGCGATCAACCGGCCCAGGACGCTGGCGATCTCCTGCAGGCTGGCGGCCTCCACCGCCGCGCGGGTGAGCGCCCGGTGGATCGCCTCGGAGCGCTCCAGCACCTGGTGTTGCTCGGCCAGCAGGGCGCGCTGCGTCTCCTCGGTGAGGCGCGCGAAGGGGATCTCCCAGGGCACCTCCAGCAGCGGCAACCCCAGCCGCTCCGCCTCGTCGGCCACGGCCGGCGGCATCTCGCTGAAGAACTGCGGCACGGCCAGCGCCACGGCGGCCACGCCGCGGGCGTCGAGCGCCCGCACGAAGTCGCGCTGGCCGGCCTCGTCGCGCGGCCAGGCGTAGCCGGTGCTGAGC
This sequence comes from uncultured bacterium, assembly GCA_964496495.1. Taxonomy (GTDB): domain Bacteria; phylum Deinococcota; class Deinococci; order Deinococcales; family Trueperaceae; genus JASBRS01. The sequence continues at coordinate 6,234 of CAZBZU010000029.1, read as the reverse complement.
AGCAGCTGCCCCGGCTGCGACCAGGTCTGCGGTTCGGGGATGTCGACCACACCTGTCCAGCGCACCTCGCGCTCGCCACCGGCCGCACCCGCCACCAGCCGGGCCTGGCCGAGCAGCGGCAAGCGCATCAGCTCGAAGAGACGCACCTCGGCTCAAGCGTACCCCGGTGGGCCGCCGCCCTCCGCCGTCCGTCACGGCAGGCGCCAGGCCGTTCCTCCCCGCGTGCCGGCGACTGCGATACCGTAGCGTCGAGGTCGCCAACGCTCGAGAGCGAGGAGCCGGAATAGATCATGCGCATCGTCACCCCGGAAGACGCCGTAGCCGCCGTCCACTCGCGCGACCGCGTGTGGGTGCAGGCCGCGGCCGCCGCCCCGCAGCGGCTGATCGCCGCCCTTACCGACCGCCATGCCGAGCTCCAGGGCGTGGAGATCGTCCAGCTGCACACCGAGGGCGCCGCCCCTTACGCCGACGCGCGCTACGAAAGGAGCTTCCACACCAGCGTGCTGTTCGTGGGGCCCAACGTGCGCCAGGCCGTCGCCGAGGGGCAGGCCGACTACGTGCCGATCTTCCTCAGCGAGGTGCCTAGCCTGTTCCGCTCCGGCGCCATCCCGCTCGACGTGGCGCTGGTGCACGTGTCGCCACCGGACGCGCACGGCTTCTGCTCGCTGGGCGTGTCGGTGGAGGCGAGCAGCGCGGCGGTGAGCTGCGCCCGCCGGGTGATCGCCCAGGTGAATCCCAACATGCCGCGCACCCACGGCGACGGCCTGCTCCACGAGTCCGACATCGACCTGGCGGTCGAGGTCGACGATCCCATCCCCGAGGTGGCGCCCGCGCCGCTCGACACCGTAGCGCGCGCCATCGGCCTCCACTGCGCGGCGCTCGTCGAGGACGGCGCCACCCTGCAGATGGGCATCGGCGCCATCCCCGACGCGGTGCTGGCGGCGCTGCACGACCACCGGGACCTGGGCATCCACACGGAGATGTTCTCCGACGGCGCCATCGACCTGATCGAGAAGGGCATCATCACCGGCACGCGCAAGCTCACCCACCCCGGCAAGGTGGTCGCGAGCTTCGTGATGGGCACCCGCCGGCTCTACGACTTCGTCGCCGACAACCCCCTGGTGGCGCTCCTCGATGCCGCCTACGTCAACGACACCGCCGTCATCCGCCGCAACCCCCGGACCACCGCCATCAACAGCGCGGTGGAGGTCGACCTCACGGGCCAGGTGTGCGCCGACTCGATCGGCACGCGGCAGTACTCCGGGGTCGGCGGGCAGATGGACTTCATCCGCGGCGCCAGCCTCTCCGACGGGGGCAAGCCGATCATCGCGCTGCCGTCCACCACCTCATCCGGCGACAGCCGCATCGTCCCCTTCCTCAAGCCGGGCGCGGGGGTGGTCACCACCCGTGCGCACGTGCACTACGTGGTCACCGAGTACGGCACCGCCGACCTCTACGGCAAGAGCCTGCGGCAGCGCGCGCGGGCGCTCATCAACGTCGCCCACCCCGACCACCGCGAGGCGCTGACGCGCTCGGCGTTCGAGCGCTTCCACAGGCTCCCGGCGTAGCCGGCGTCGGGTCCGTGCGGGGCGCACGGCGCTTCCGCCGGGCCCGGCCGGCCGCAGCGCCCGCGCGGGGCGGCCCGTCGCCCGCGCCGCGACGCTCAGGCCCGCTTGCGCGGCGCCGTCGAGGCGCCCACCAGGCGGTAGAGCGGGCAGAAGCCGGCGGCGCCGGTGAGCACCAGGATCGCCCCGACGAGGCCCAGGACGACCGCCAAGGCGCCGCCGAGCCAGCCGAAGACCCAGGCGGCCAGCAGCACCAGCCCGACGATGACGCGGATCACCCGGTCGGTTGCGCTCTCGTTGATGGTCATGTGCGTTCCTCCTCACCCCGAGGCTAAACCACCATTACCACAAAGAGAATGGTATAAATAGTGCCAATGGCCGACGCCGACCGTCACACCCTTCCGTCCCGAGCGGCCGGGCGCCGCCGCGGCGCCGCGGCGGCGCCCTAGCGCGTGTCGGGGCGCGACGACATCCTGCGGCACCTGAAGGTGCACGGCCCCGCGACCGTGAGCGATCTGGCGGTCTCGACCGGGCTGTCGGCCAACGCCGTCCGCCACCATCTCGCCCGCCTGGGGAGCGAGGGCATCGTGCAGGAGGGGAGCCGGCGCGGCCGCCTGGGCCGGCCCGCTCACCTCTTCGAGCTCACGGCCGCGGCCGAGGGCGCCTTCCCCAAGCGCTACTCCGAGCTACTCGACGCCGTGCTCGAGCGGGCCGAGGCGCGCGGGACGCTGCTGGAGCTGCTCGATGACGTGGCGGCGCAGCTGGCCGGCTCGGCCGCCCGGGAGCTCGAGGGGCTCGCGCCGCGCGCGCGCCTCCTGGCCCTGATGCAGCGCCTCGACTACGGCGACATGCTCGGCCGCCTCGCCAACACCGAGGGCGGCTGGGAGTTCCACGCCTACAACTGCGTCTACCGCGCCACGGGCGAGCGCTTCGAGCCGGTATGCGACCTCCTGCCCAAGGTGGTGCGCCTCGCCACCGGCATGGAGGCGGAGCGCGTCCGCTGCCAGCGCGACGGCAACCACAGCTGCCACTTCGCGGGAAGCTACCGGCGCGCCGACGAGCGCTGAGCCCGGCGAGGGCCGGGCCGCGAGGGCCGGGCCGCGTCGGCAGGCCCGCTGCCACAGGCCCGCGCCAGCGACGACCGGACAGCCAAGCCACTCCCGCGGCCATCACGACCGCGCGGCGGAACCGGCCGCGCGCCGGTGCCGCCCCCATGCATCCAACCTCGGCCGGCCCGCGTAGTGCCGGGTGGAGGTACAACCTATGCGTGCTGGTCAGCGGCCCGAGTTCCGTTCCCAGGCAAGCCCAGGTCCCGCGATCCCGCGATCCCGCGCCACGGCGCCGGTCGCCGCCACCCTCCTCGCCGTGCTGGTGGCTGCTCTCCTCGGCGGCGCCGCGCTGGCGCAGGCCATGACGCCCACCGTGCAGGTTCGTTACGACGCCAGCCTCGGGTACTACCTCACCGACGGTGCGGGCATGACGCTCTACACCTTCTCCAACGACAGCGCCGGCAAGAGCGCCTGCACCGGCGGGTGCGCACAGGCCTGGCCACCGCTGGCGGCGGACACCGCCGCGGCGACGCCGCTCAACGTGCCCGGCTCGTTCAGCGTCATCACCCGCGACGACGGCAGCAAGCAGGTGGCCTACAACGGCAAGCCGCTGTACACCTTCAAGGCCGACCAGAAGCCCGGCGACACCGCCGGACAGGGCTCGCACGATGTCTGGTGGGTAGCCAACGTCGAGCCCGCCATCCAGACGCTCGCCACCGCGGGAGGCACGCTGCTCGTCGGCCCGACCGGCATGACCCTCTACACCTTCGGCAAGGACCCGCAGGGCGGCACCGCCTGCACCGGCAAGTGCGCCCTCAACTGGCCGCCGCTGGTCGGCGGCTACGACCCGGCGCACGGCAACATGCCCACGGTGGCCAAGGACGTCAAGGGCACCGTCGGCGTCTTCGCCCGCCCCGACGGCTCCATGCAGCTGACCTTGAACGGCAAGGCGCTCTACTACTTCCGCGGCGACGGCTCGCCTGGCCAGACGACGGGCGACGGCCTGCTCGGCGAGTGGCAGAAGGCCACCCAGCCCTGAGCGCCAGTGACTGACGCCGGACCCGATCCGGGATGCTCGTGAGGGTTTCCCACGTTCTTGCCGAGGACCGCATCCCCCCTGGCCTGCGGTCCCCGGCCTTCCTCAGGCCGCCTGCCGCCGGCGGTACAGCAGCGGAACCGCGGGGATGCCCAGGAAGGCGACCAGCGCCGCCACCAGGAAGGCGCGCTGCAAGCCGGCGCCATCCGCGATCAGCCCGATGATGTAGATGCCGGCCGCCCGCACCAGGAAGTTCATCGCCAGGAAGGTGCCGTTGGCGAGCGCGCGGTTGTCCGGGAAGGCTTCCTGAACCGTCGCCAGCAGCACCGGCGTGGCGCTCACCGCGGCCAGGCCCAGCAGCACCAGCAACGGGAAGGCGAGCGTCGCCGGGGCGTAGAGGAAGGCGACCATCACCACCGGCGCAGCCACGGCCAGGGTGAGCAGCACGCTGCCGCGCCCCAGCCGGTCGGAGACGGTGCCGGCCGAGAGGGCGCCCACCACCCCGGCCGCCTCCAGGATGGTCAGCGAGGCGCCCGCCAGCCACAAGCCGGTCCCGAGCACGTTCTTCATGAACAGCGGCAGGTAGATGGTGGCGGCCACCAGCAGCATCACCCGCGTGGCGATCAGCAGCCCGATGGCCGGGAACACGCGGCGGGCGGTGCTCCAGGGCAGGAAGCCGGCGCGGCGGGCGGCGTTGTGGGCGGACACGTTGCGCAGCCTGAGGTAGAGGATCCCGCTCACGGCCCAGCCGATGAAGGCCAGCCGCCACAGCCCCTCGAGCCCGAACCAGCCCACCCCGGCGACCGCCAACAGCGGCCCCAGCGAGCGGCCCAGCTCGCCCCCGGCCATGAACAGGCTCATGCCGGTGCCCACGCGGCGGCCGGCCACGCTCGCCACCATCGGCGGCGCCGGCGCGTGGAAGGAGGCCACGCTGACGCCTGCGGCGAGCAGCAGGAACACGATCGCCAGGTAGCTCGGGGCGCGACCCAGCAGGGTGATGAAGGTGGCGGTCACCGCCGGCGCCAGGATCACGAAGTAACGCAGGCTGACCTTGTCGGCCAGGTAGCCGATCAGCGGGTTGAGCAGGCTAGGCAGCTGCAGGAACACCGCCAGGCCGCCGGTCATGGCGTAGTCGGTGCCGAGCTTCTGCTGCAACACCGGCAGCAGCGGCGCCACGAAGGCGGTGAAGCTGTCGTGGGCGAAGTGCCCGCCGGCGACCGTGGCGACGTCGCCCACGCGGAAGCGCTCGCCGCCCGTTGCGGCGACGGTGCCGGCGCCCGCGACCTCGTCGGCCGTCACGTCGGCCGCGGGGCCGCCAACGGCGCCGGCTGCGCCGGCCTCGGAGGGGTCGTCACGGTCCATGCGCTCAAGGATAGCCCGGCCGCCGGGGACGCCAGAGTGCGGGGCGGAACGCGGGGCGCCCACGGCGGATGCCCGGCAGCGCGCCGGTCTGCCGGCGGCACCGCGCGGCTGCGTCCCTCGCGCTCAGCGCCGGACGCGACGCAGGAAGCGGTCCATCCAGCGGTCCGAGAGCACCAGGCGCAACCAGCGCACCACGTGCGCGTCGACCCCCACCCGGTAGCGGGTACGAGAGCGCCGCGCGGTGAGCGCGTGCAGCACCGCGCGCGCCACCCCGGCCGGCTCGATGCCGCCCGCCTCCACGTCCGCCACCCCCTCGGAGATGGCGCGGATGGTGTCGTGGTAGAGCTCGCGCACCTGCTGCGGCATGCGCGTCAGGCGCTCCTCGCCGTCTCCCAGCGACTTGTCCCAGATGGGGGTGCGGACGCGGCCGGGCTCGACGATCGCGACCTGCAGACCCCACGGCTCCAGCTCCAGCCGGAAGGCGTCGCCGAGCGCCTCGATGGCGAACTTCGAGGCGGCGTAGGCGCCCAGCATGCGTGAGGACACCAGCCCGGAGATCGAGCCCACGAACACGATGCGGCCCGCCGCGCGAGCTTCCGCCTGGCGGGCTTCCGCCGCGCCGCTCGCGGCGCCGGCCTGAGCCTCGCGGGCACGCCGCAACAGCGGCAGCATCGCCTGGGTGACGGCCACCTGTCCCACGACGTTGACCTCGAGCTGGGAGCGTAGATCGTCGAGCGGCAGGAACTCCATCGGCCCTGCCACCACCACGCCGGCGTTGTTGACCAGCCCGTACAGGCCCGCCGGGCCGACGCGCTCCTCGATGGTGCGCGCCGCGCGGCCGATGGCCTCCTCGTCGGTCACGTCGAAGCGCAATGGGACGATGCCGCCGCTGGCTCCGCTCAGCTTGCCGTCGTCGTCATGCAGCTGCGCCACGGACTCCTCGCTGCGGACGCCGGCGAACACCATGAAGCCTCCGCGGGCGAGCGCCAGCGCCACGGCGCGCCCGATCCCGGTCGACGCGCCCGTGACCAGGACCGCTGGCGGCGTCTCCCCCTCCGTGGCGACCTGCACGCAGCCATCTTACGTTGTCCATCCGGCGGTGCCGGCCTGGCGGCAGCGGCAACGCCGCGCCCCAAGCGAACCGCGGGGACGAATCCCCGCGGAACGCCGGCCGAAAGCCGTGAAGGAGAGAGTGGTGCTTCCGGAACCCCAATGCCGGGAC
>CAZBZU010000028.1:0-38132 GCA_964496495.1 uncultured bacterium | reverse complement strand
CCTCGACGCGCAGCTCGGCCCCGTCCAGCACCTCCAGTGCGCCGGCCGGGCCGCGATAGCGGCGAGCGAGGTCGCGGCACTCGAGGACGGCTGGCACGCGGCCACTATATGATGGCCGGCCGCGAGCGAGCAGGCCGCGCGCCCGCGCAGACGGCGTCGGCTCGGGGTATGGCGGCGCGCCCGGAGGGGTCGGCGTCGCCCACGCCGAGGGGGTCGCCGAGATCCTGCGAGGGAACCCGCGCAAGGAGCCTCAGCCGAGCTCCAGACGGCGCGTCAGGCGGAGGTCGAGCAGACGCCGCACCCGCGGCCAGTCCTCGTCGGTCACCGCGAACACCATGGTGTCCCGCACGAACCCGTCCTTGGTGATCATGTGCCTTCGGAGGACCCCTTCGTAGCGAGCGCCGAGGGCCCGGATGGCCCGCTGGGACCTGAGGTTGCGCACGTCGGTGTGGATCTGCACGCGAACCAGTCCCAGCCGCTCGAAGGCATGGCCGAGCAGCAGGCGCTTGCACTCGATGTTGACGCCTCTGTTGAAGACGTCGGGGGTGTACCAGGTGTACCCCAGCTCGCACCGCCGGTGGCGATCGTCGATGTCGGTGAGCCGGCTGCTCCCCAGGATCGTGCCGCTGCGGCGATCGACCACGGCCACCACCAGCGCCGTGCCCTTCGCCATGTCCGCGAAGGCTCGGGCGAAGTAGGCGCTGGCCTGCTCGGCCGTCGCCGGCGTCGACGTGAGCCGGTACTCGTCCGGGTGGGACAGCGCGATCTCCATCAGGGGAGCCACGTCATCCTCCCGCAGCGGCCGGAGGCTCACCAGCGAGCCGTCGAGGGAGTCGAGGCCTGGCATGCTCACCGCGCCAGGATAGCCCGACGGGGCGCCTCGGGGGTCAGCCCGCGCGCACGTCGTGCTCGGCGGCGGTGGGTCCCGGCCCCGGCCGGTCGAGGTCGATCTCGAAGGGAACGATCTCGGCGTGGTCGACCAGGCGGCGCATGCCGACCAGGCTGCCGATCACGACGCCGTGCGTGACCACCACCAGACGCTCGAAGCGGCGGTAGCGGTTGAGCACCGTCAACACCCGCTGGCGCACGTCCTCCAGGCTCTCCCAGGGAGCGCCCGGCTCCGCCTCGGCGGCGCCGGCCAGCGTGTGGCTGGCGCGCTCCAGCAGGCTCTCGTCGACGTCGGCGAGAGGATCCTTGTGGGGGAGCCACTCGTGCAGGTCGTACTCGACGAAGAGGGGCTTGTTCAGCGCCCGGCTCAGCAGGGCGCCGGACTCCAGGGCGCGCGTGAAGGTGCTGCACAGGATCGCGTCGGCTTCCTGAAGCCTGAAGTCGTTGGCGATGGTGTCGATCTGCAATCGGCCGAGCGGCGTCAGGGGGGCGAAGTCCTTGGCCCACCCGCGGGCCCCGCGCAGCTCCACCAGATCCCAATCGGGCTCGCCGTGTCGTACGAAGAAGAGCTTCACCCGGCCGCCTTTCGGGGCGACGTGTCCGTGGACGGGGTCGAGACAGCGCAGATCGTCGTCATCGGGACCTGCGGCCCCGCGCCGACCGACGTGCACGCAAGAACCGCTGGACCAAAGCCTAGCAAGGGCGCTTGAGAGGCACTGTTCGAAGTCTTACTCGGCCCACGCTGCCTGCCGCGCGTGAGGTCCGTCACGGCAGCCCCGTTCGCGACCTGCTTCACACGACGGCGGCGGCGCCCTCCACGGGGCGTCAGCGCGGCACGAAGGCCTCTCGGCAGGAGGTAAACTGGAACGTGAACCCCAGGACGCATCCCTTCGACCGATCGACCACGTCGCGGTGCTGACCCTCGATGGTGTCTACCGGCGCGCCGTGCTGGCGGTCGCGGACTCCGCGGTCGTGCGAGGCTTCGTCACCCGAGCAGGCTGGCGGCTGGGCGTCGGCCGGTTCGTGGCCGGGGAGTCGCTCGAGCGCGCCCTCCCGAAGCTACAGGCCCTACAACGCTCCGGCAAGCGCATCGTGCTCGACCTCCTCGGCGAGTTCGTGGGGACCGAGACCGCCGCTCGCCAGGCGGCGGCCCGGGTGGGCGAGGCCCTGGAGCTGGCCGCGAGGCGCGGCTTGGAGCCGTACATCAGCGTCAAACCCACACAGCTGGGCCTGGCGATCGCTCCCGAGCTCGCCTTCGAGCTGGCCGGCGCGCTGGCGACCGCGGCCGAGCGGCACGGCGGCCATCTCTGCCTCGACATGGAGAGCAGCGCCGTCGTCGATGCCACCCTGGCACTGTTCGTGCGGCTGCACGAGCAGCGCCCGGGCACCGTTTCGACGGTGCTGCAGAGCTACCTGTACCGCACCGCCGACGACCTCGAGCGGCTGCTGGCGCTCTCCCCCGTGCCCTCGCTACGCATCGTGAAGGGCGCCTACAACGAGCCCTCGCAGGTGGCACATCGGGACAAGGCCGATGTCGACGCGGCCTACCGCGAGCTCACCTTCCGGGCCCTGGAAGCCGGGGGCAAGGTGAACATCGCCACCCACGACGGGCGCATCCTGGCGGAGGTGGCGGCCTTCGCCCGCGGTGCCGGCCTCGGCGCGGATCGCTACGAGTTCCAGCTCCTCTACGGCGTCAGGCCGCAGCTGCAGGACCGGCTCACGGCCGCCGGACACACCGTGCGCGTCTACGTGCCCTTCGGCGAGGACTGGTACGGTTACTTCAGCCGTCGTCTGGCCGAGCGTCCGGCGAACCTGGCCTTCGTGTTGCGCGGCATCGCCGGCTGAGGATCGGACGATCGACGAAGGAGCAAGCATGCTGTTCGAACCCTACCTGAACGAACCCTACCTGGACTTCTCGGATCCGGTCACGCTCGAGCGCTTCCGCGCCACCATCGAGTCGGTTCGCTCGCAGCTCGGCCGGGACTACCCGTTGGTGATCGGAGGCGAGCGCGTCGGCAGCGGCGAGTGGCTCACCTCCAGCGACCCCTGCCGCCCCGACCGCGTGGTCGGCCGCAGCGCCAAGGGCAAGGCCGAGCACATCGACCGCGCCTTCGCGGCGGCGCAGGACGCCTTCGACGGCTGGTCGCGCCTTCCCATGGCGCACCGCGCGCGGATTCTGGTGAAGCTCGCGGCGGTGCTCAGGCGGCGACGCGAGGAGCTGGCCGCCTGGGAGGTCTTCGAGGCCGGCAAGAACTACCTCGAGGCCGTCGCCGACGTCGCCGAGGCCATCGACTTCTGCGAGTACTACGCCCGCATGTCGCTCGAGCTCGCCCACCCCCGCCCCAGCTACGCGGTCCCGGGTGAGGAGAACACCAGCGAGCTGTTCCCGATGGGCATCGGCGTGGTCATCCCGCCCTGGAACTTCCTGCTCGCCATCCTGGTGGGTACCACGGTGGGCCCGGTGGTGGTCGGCAACGCCGTCATCCTCAAGCCGTCGCCCTCCACCCCGATCGTCGCCCAGAAGTTCATGGAGTGCGTCGACGAGGCGGGCTTCCCACCTGGAGTGATCAACCTGCTCACCGGCGACGACGCCGACCTCGGCGACGCGCTGGTCGACCACCCGCACACGCGCTTCATCAACTTCACCGGCTCCGTGGCCACCGGCATGCGCATCAACGAGCGCGCGGCCAGGGTCCAGCCGGGCCAGAACTGGCTCAAGCGCGTGTTCACCGAGATGGGCGGCAAGGACGCGCTGATCGTCGACGAGACGGCCGACATCGAGCTGGCGGCCGATGCGGCGGCGGCGAGCGCCTTCGGGTTCCAGGGTCAGAAGTGCTCGGCCATGAGCCGGCTGATCGCGGTGGAGGCCATCTACGACGAGCTGCTGGGGGCGTTCCTGAAGCGGGCAGCCGCGCTGCGCGTCGGACCGGCCGAGGAGAACGCCGACGTGGCCGCGGTGATCAACCGCAAGCAATACGACAAGATCCTCCGCTACATCGAGACCGGCAAGCGCGAGGCGCGCCTCGCGCTTGGCGGCGAGGCCGCCGGGCCACCCGAGCAAGGCCTGTTCATCCCTCCCACGGTCTTCGCCGAGGTGCCGCAGAGCGCCACCATCGCCTGCGAGGAGATCTTCGGGCCGGTGGTGTCGGTGATGAAGGCGCGCGACTTCGACCACGCCCTGGAGATCGCCAACGCCAGCATGTACGGTCTCACCGGCGGCGTGTGCTCCCGCGATCGAGCGCACATCGAACGCGCCCGGCAGGACTTCCTGGTGGGCAACCTCTACGTGAACCGCAAGATCACCGGCGCGCTGGTCGGCGTCCAGCCCTTCGGCGGCCTGAAGATGTCGGGCACCAACGCCAAGGCGGGCGGCCCCGACTACCTGCGCGGGTTCATGGAGATGCGCACCGTCACCGAGCGCTTCTGACGCCGTCGCGCCATCGGGGGACATCTCGCCCGCAAGGGACGTCCGTCTCCCCCCGGTCGCTGTCGCCGACGTGATACAAGGGAAGGCGTGTTGAGCGGTTCGACCATGACGACCAGGCACCGACTCGGGTGCATGCACCACGGACCCGCGCGCGGAGGTCGGCGCCATGGCTCCCGTGCTGGCGCCCACCCGGTCGCCCGGTACGCCGGAGAGGCAGTGAGAGTGAGCCCATGCCCGAAGCCCTGCAATCCCTGATCGACAAGCTCCAGGGCGAGGTCGTCGACGAGGCCCAACGCAAGGCCGACGCCATCCTCGCCGAGGCCGAGGCGGAGGCCGAGCGGCGCCTGGCGGCTGCCGACGCCGCCGCCCGCAAGCTGCGCGAGGCCGCGGAGCACGATGCCGAGCTGATGCGCGAGCGCGGCGAGCGCGCCCTGGAACAAGCGGGCCGCGACCTCCTCATCGGCGTGCGGCGCGGTGTCGAGGACGTGGTGATGCGATTGGTGAGCGTCTCACTGGAGCGTGCCCTGACGCCCGAGACGCTGCGGGACATGCTCCTGACCATGGCCGAGGCGTATGCCAAGCGCGGCGGCTCGGACCGTCGCATGAGCGTCCTGCTCGGCCCTGACGACCGCGAGAGGCTGGCGCGTTTCTACGCCGACGAGTACCGGCAGAAGCTCGAGCAGGGCGTCGACATCCGGCTCGGTGCCGGCATCGAGAAGGGCTTCCGGGTGACGCTGGCGGGCGAGCACGTGGAGCATGACTTCACCCTCGAGGCCATCGCCGATGTCCTCTCGGAGATGCTTCGCCCCGAGCTGGCCAGGCTGCTCGCCAGCGAGCCGCCCATCGAGGAGCGGCCCTAGCGGCCGGAGGGGGAGCGCGTGTACGCCTACCTCCTGTCCACCCTGCCCGGCTTCGGCATCGACGACCCGCCACCGATGCCGCTGTCCGAGCTGCTCGCGCGCTGCCGCGGCTTCGTGACGGACGACGAGCTTGCCGCCCTGACCGATCCCGAGGCGGCCGCCGAAGCGAGCGTCGGCGGCCCGGAGGCGGCCGTGGCGCGGGCCTGGCGCGACGGCGAGCGCCAGCTCGCCAACGCCCTCGCTCGCCGGCGCGCCTCCTTCTGGGGCATGGCCCCGGGGGAGTCGGGCCGCGATCGCGAGCACCGCGGCTTCCTGGTGATGATCGAGGAGGCCGTCGCGCGAGCCTACGAGTCCGGGGATCCCATGACCCGGGAGCGAGCGCTCGACGGCTTGCGCTGGGCTCTCTTGGACGAGCTGTCGGGCCCCGTCCCCTGGGGCTTCGCAGCGCTGTTCGCCTATGCCCAGCGCTTGCGCATCGGCTGGCGTTGGGCCGGGCGCGAGCCGGCCGCCGGCCGCGAGATCCTGGGCCGCATCCTGGATCACGTCGAAGCGCGTGGCAACCAAGACGCGAATGGAGCGCAGACCATCGAGGAGCACCATGGCTAGTCATGCAGGCCGCATCGTGTCGGTGAGCGGCAACCTGCTCACCGTCGCGTTCGACACCCCCGTCATCCAGAACGAGGTCGGCTATGCCGTCCTCAACGACCTCCGGCTGAAGGCCGAGCTCATCCGGGTGCGCGGCGCCTACGCCGACATGCAGGTGTTCGAGGACACCACCGGCCTCCATGTCGGCGGGGCGGTGGAGTTCTCCGGGGAGCTGCTCACCGCCGAGCTGGGGCCCGGCCTGCTGGGCCGCATCTTCGACGGATTGCAGAACCCCCTCCCGGAGCTCGCCGAGCAGGCGGGCTTCTTCCTTCAGCGCGGTACCTACCTGCTGCCGCTCGATCGGGAGCGCCACTGGGCGTTCACCCCGGCGGCCGAGCCGGGGGCCTGGCTGCGTGCCGGCGACAGCCTCGGCAGCGTGCCCGAGCACGCGGTCGCGCACCAGATCATGGTGCCCTTCGGCTGGCAGGGCCGCTGGCAGCTCGAACAGCTGGCGCCCGCCGGCGAGTACACCGTCGAGGAGCCCATCGCGACCCTGGTCGACGAGCGCGGCACCCGGCGCGAGGTCGGCATGCTCCGGCGCTGGCCGGTGAAGGCGCCCATCCGCGCCTACCGCGAGCGGCTCCGCCCGCGCGACACCCTGGTCACCAAGGTGCGCATCATCGACACCCTCTTCCCCGTCGCGCTGGGCGGCACCTACTGCATCCCCGGGCCCTTCGGCGCCGGCAAGACGGTGCTCCAGCAGATCACCAGCCGCCACGCCGAGGTCGACATCGTCATCATCGCGGCCTGTGGCGAGCGGGCAGGCGAGGTGGTGGAGACGCTGCGCGAGTTCCCGGAGCTCACCGACCCCCGGACCGGCAGGAGCTTGATGGAGCGCACCCTGATCGTGGTGAACACCAGCTCCATGCCGGTGGCCGCGCGCGAAGCAAGCGTCTACACCGCGGTGACGCTGGCGGAGTACTACCGCCAGATGGGCCTCAACGTGCTGTTGCTGGCGGACTCCACCTCGCGCTGGGCGCAGGCGCTGCGGGAGATCTCCGGACGCCTCGAGGAGATCCCGGGCGAGGAGGCCTTCCCCGCCTACCTGGAGTCGGTCATCGCAGCCTTCTACGAGCGCGGCGGCGTGGTGCGCCTCAACGACGGCCGCATCGCATCGGTGACCATCGGCGGCGCCGTGAGCCCCGCCGGGGGCAACTTCGAGGAGCCGGTCACGCAGGCCACCCTGAAGGTGGTGGGCGCCTTCCACGGGCTCTCGCGCGAACGCTCGGACGCCCGCCGCTACCCGGCGGTGGACCCGCTCGAGAGCTGGAGCCGCTACCCCGGGGTGGCCGACGTCGGCGACGTCCACGCCGCACGTGAGATGCTGCGCGCGGGGCACGAGGTCGATCAGATGATGAAGGTGGTCGGCGAGGAGGGCACGGCCATGCAGGACTACGTGACCTACCTGAAGGCCGAGTATCTGGACGCCGCCTACCTGCAGCAGGACGCCTTCCACGAGGTCGACGCCGCCAGCGGCGCGGCCCGCCAGAGGCACGTCTTCGGCCGCCTGAGCGGGGTACTCAGGGCTCGGCTGGACTTCCCCGACAAGGACGCCGCTCGGCGCTTCTTCCAGGAGCTGACGCAGCTCACCAAGGAGTGGAACCTGGTGAGGCAGGACGAGCCGGCGTTCGACGAGATCGAGGGCCGCATCGCGGCCAAGGTCGAGGGGGTGACCGTCGGTGCGTAAGGTCTACACCGCCGTCGAGCGCATCGCAGGCAACGTGGTGACGGTGCGGGCCGACGACGCCACCTACCGCGAGCTGGCCCAGGTGAGCTGGCCCGGTGGCGCGTCGCTGGCGCAGGTGATCCGGCTGGAAGGCGACCGCGCGACCCTGCAGGTGTTCGCCGGCTGCCGCGGCATCCCCACCGACGCGCACATCCGCTTCCTCGGCCGTCCCGTGCAGGTCGCCTTCTCGGACGAGCTTCTGGGGCGGGTCTTCGACGGGGCCGGTCGGCCGCGAGACCGCCGGCCGGAGCTCGACGCGGAGCCGATCGAGGTCGGGGGGCCGTCGGTGAATCCCGCCAGGCGCATCATCCCCCGCCGAATGGTGCGCACCGGCATTCCCATGATCGATGTCTTCAACACCCTGGTGGAGAGCCAGAAGCTGCCCATCTTCGCCCCCGCGGGCGAGCCGTCGAACGAGCTGCTGGCCAGGATCGCGCTGCAGGCCGAGGTCGACGTGATCGTGCTCGGCGGCATGGGGCTCAAGCACGACGACTACCTGGGCTTCCGCGAGACCCTCGATGACGCGGGCGCCAGCGTGCGCACGGTGATGTTCGTTCACACCGCCGCCGATCCCACGGTGGAGTGCCTGCTGGTGCCGGACCTGTCCCTGGCCGTCGCCGAGCGCTTCGCGCTGCAAGGCAAGCGCGTGCTGGTGCTGCTCACCGACATGACCAACTTCGCCGACGCGCTCAAAGAGGTCGCCATCACCATGGAGCAGATCCCTTCGAACCGCGGCTACCCCGGCGACCTCTACAGTCAGCTGGCGGCGCGCTACGAGAAGGCGGTGGACTTCGAGGGCGCCGGCTCCATCACCATCCTGGCGGCCACGACCATGCCCGGGGACGACGTGACGCACCCTGTGCCCGACAACACCGGCTACATCACCGAGGGGCAGTTCTACCTGCGAGGCGGCCGCATCGAGCCGTTCGGGAGCCTGAGTCGCCTCAAGCAGCTGGTCAACGGCCGCACCCGCGAGGACCACCGGGCGCTGATGAACGCCATGATCCAGCTCTACGCCGGCTACCGCGAGACCCTCGAGAAGCAGGCCATGGGCTTCAGCATGAGTCGCTGGGACGAGCAGCTGTTGCGTTACGGGGTCGCCTTCGAGGAGCGGCTGATGAGCCTGGAGATCGACATGCGCCTGGAGGCCGCTCTCGACGAGGGCTGGCACATCCTGGCCGAGTGCTTCGAGCCTGCCCAGACCGGTCTGTCCAGCGCCCTGATCGCCACGTTCTGGCCGTCCGACGTGGCCGCCGAGCCGTCGCCTGACACGGCAGAGCCTCGCGACGCCAGCGCGTCGGGCGCGAGCGCCGCCGAAACGGAGGCGCCGGCTTGAGCCACGTCCGCGCTAGCAAGCAGGAGCTGAAGCGGCACCGTGACGCGCTGGCGCGCTTCGAGCGCTACCTCCCCACCCTCCAGCTGAAGAAGCGCCAGCTACAGATGGAGGTGCGGCGCGCCGAGACCGAGCAACGTCGGGCGCTGGAGGCGCTCGACCGGGCCAGCGACGAGCTCGAGCCCTGGATCGCCCTCTTCGCCGACGAGCCGCCGGTGGCGCAGCACCTGCGCGTGCGCGCGCTGCAGCTGGGAACCACCAACATCGCGGGCATCGAGGTGCCCGTGCTGGAGGACGTCGCCTTCGACCGCATCCCACCCGACCTGTTCGCCACCGCGCCGTACTTCGAGGACGCCGTCGCGGCGGTGGAGACGCTGCTGCGCCTGCGACTCCAGGTGCGGGTGCTGGCCGAGCAGCGAGCGCTGCTCGAGGCCGAGCTGCGGGTCACGTCGCAACGGGTGAACCTCTTCGAGAAGGTGAAGATCCCCGAGGCCGAGCGCACCATCAGGACCATCCGCATCGCCTTGGGCGACCAGCAGGCGGCGGAGGTCGTGCGCGCCAAGATCGCCAAGGCGAAGACCGCGGAGCGGGCGGGGGCATCGTGATCCTGCCGATGAAGCGGCTCACCGTGGTGATGCTGGCCAGCGACGAGGAGCGCTCCCTGGCGCGGCTTCAGGACCTGGGCGTCCTGCACCTGCTGGCCGAGCGCGACGCCGGCCGCAGCGAGGACCTCGCCAACGGCGTCGCCAACGCGCGCGGCCGATTGGAGGCGACGCGCCAGGCTCTCGAGGTTCTCCGCAAGGCGGTGCCGGGCGGCGCCTCGCCGGAGATCCCCACCCCTCGGGCCGCCGTCGAGAGGACGCTGCAGCTTGCCCGCCGCCTCGACGACCTGACCCAGGCGGCAGACGAGGCGACCCGCGAGCTGGTGCGCGTGGCGCCGCTCGGCGACTTCGATCCGGAGGCGCTGGCAGCGCTCGAGGCCCGCGACGTGGGCGTGCGCCTGGTTCGCGCGCCGGCGCGGTGGACGCCCGCTGGCGCGGGCGTGGCGGCGCACGAGGTGGCTCGCGACGGCAGCCACCGCTACCTGGCGCTGGTGGGCCGCGGCGCCGAGCTGGACGCTGGCGCTGCCGAGCGAGAGGCTGCCGGCGTCGAGCCGGTCGCGCTGCCTTCACGCTCACCGGCGCGCCTCCGCACCCACCTCGAGGGCGTGCGCGCGGAGCAGAAGCGCGCACGGGCCGCCTTGGCAGGGCTGGCGCGCCACACGGCGGCGATCGCCGCCACACTCCCGGAGGCCGAGGACCGGCTGGCCTTCGAGGAGGCGCGGGCGGGCATGGCGCAGGCCGGTCCCCTGGCGTTCGTGCGAGGCTACTGCCCGGAACCGCGCCTGGCCGCCGTGCAGCGGGCGGCCGACGTCAACGGCTGGGGCGTGCTGGTGGAGGACGTTGAGCCGGCCGACGAGGCGCCCGTGCTCATCGAGATGCCGCGCTGGGTGCGGCCCATCCGGGCGCTGTTCTCCTTCACGGGCGTGCTTCCCGGGTACGACCAGGTGGACGTCAGCGTGCCGTTCCTGCTGTTCATGAGCCTCTTCTTCGCCATGATCGTGGGCGATGCCGGTTACGGGCTCATCTTCCTCGGCCTCACGGAGCTGCTGCGCCGCCGCATGCGGCCGGGGCCCCAGCCGATGGTGCCGTTCCTCAGGCTGATGAGCGTGTGCACCATCGTGTGGGGCGTGCTGACCGGGAGCTACTTCGGCATCGCGCTGCTCCCCCACCCGCTGAAGGCGGTGCAGGTCGCCTGGTTGACCGACGCCAACCACATGATCCTGCTGAGCTTCCTGATCGGTGCCATCCACCTCACGGTGGCGCACGGCTGGAACGTGGTGCGGTTCCTGCCGTCGCCGCGGGCGCTCGCGCAGCTCGGTTGGATCGGCACCACCTGGACGATGTACTTCCTGGCAACCGAGATGGTGCTCGGGAAGCCGTTCCCGCACGCGATGATCTACGTGCTCGCGGCCGGCGTGGTGCTGATCGTTCTGTTCATGACGCCTCCGAAGGCGTTGAGGGCGGAGTGGTTCAACCACGTGATGCTGCCGCTCAGCCTGGTGAGCAACTTCGTCGACCTGGTCTCGTACGTCCGCCTCTTCGCCGTCGGCGCGGCCACCTTCGCCATCGCCCAGGCGTTCAACCAGATGGCGGTGGGCTCGGGGATCGGTAGCATCGCCGCGGGCCTCACCGCCGCATTGGTGCTGTTCTTCGGACACACCCTCAACATCCTGCTGGCCACCATGGGCGTGCTTGTCCACGGCGTCCGGCTGAACATGCTGGAGTTCGCGAGCCACCTGGGCATGGAGTGGACGGGCCGACCGTACCGCCCCTTCGCCCGGTCGTCACAGCGCCAGGAGGGGGCATGAACCCCCGTACTGAAGGAGGAGCTTCATGGATCCCGTACTGATGGCCGCTTTGGGCAAGGCAGGCGGCGCGACCGTCCTCGGCCTCGCTGCGCTCGGGTCGGCGTTCGGCACCGGCATCGCCGGCATGGCCGCCGTCGGCGCCTGGAAGCGCGCGTACGCCCAGAACAAGGCGGCGCCGTTCATCCTCATCACCTTCGTGGGTGCGCCGCTATCGCAGACCATCTACGGGATGATCCTCATGAACTCCGTCGTGCGTAGCGTCTCGAGCGCGCTGACGAACCACACGACCGTGGCGTGGCCTGCCATGCTCGGTCTCGGCGTCTTCGGCGGCCTCGCCATGGGCGCGTCCGCGTTGATGCAGGGGCGCGTCGGCGCGGCCGCTTCCGACGCCCTCGGCGAGACGGGCCAGGGCTTCGGCAACTATCTCATGGCGATCGGCGTGGTGGAGACCGTGGCGATCTTCGTGCTGGTGTTCATCACCGCCACCATCTGAGCAGCAATGCTCCACGAGCAGCATGCCCGGCCGGGCGCCCGCAGTGGCGGAGCCCGGCCGGAACGCGTCACCGCGGCAGCACGTAAAGCGCCATCATGGCGAAGTGCGCGGCCCAACCGGCCAGCACGAAGAGGTGCCAGAGACCGTGGTATCCGAACACGGCCGGCGCCGGATCGGGGCGCTTGCGGGCGTACACGACGGCGCCCACCGAGTAGAGCAACCCGCCTGCGACGAGCAGGGCCAGCCCGCCGGGCGGCATGGCCGCGGCGATCGGCCGGATGGCGAGCAGCGCCAACCAGCCGAGCAGCAGGTAGAGCCCGGTGGAGAGCCACCTGGGCGCGTGGAACCACGCCAGCTTGAAGATCATGCCGGCGACGGCCAGCGCCCACACCAGACCGAAGAGCGGCCACGCCCAGGCGCTGCCGGCACCGCGCAGCGTCACCAGCGCCACCGGCGTGTAGCTCCCCGCGATGAGCCCGAAGATGGCCGCATGGTCGCCACGGCGGCGCCACTCGCCGGCAGCCGACTGCAGCGGGAGTGCATGCAGTGACGTGCTGGCCGCGAACAGCGTTACGGAGGCCAGGGCGTAGGCGGCGAAGCTGGCGGCACGCCAGGGCTCGCCCGCGGCTCGCGCCACCAGATACACGCCGCCGGCGAGGGCGACCACCGCACCCGCGAGATGCGAGAGGGCGTTGAAGGGCTCACGAAGACCGCGCCTCCACCGCCCGCCGGTCGAACGCGGGGACGGCGAGGCCCGATGCGAGCCGTCGTGGCGGGTCACGGGGCAGTCTAGCAGCGCCGCGCAGTGGCCGGTCCTGGCGGCCGGTCCTGGCGGCCGCTCCAACGAGCTAATATCCTATGACGGTAGATAATAGTCTAGTCTATGTAGGCCAATCCTATAATATTGTACTACTAGCATGATAATATCTGTGGCATGGACATCCACCTCGACCGCTCCCTGCCGTTGCGGCTCGGCGATCAGCTGAAGGCGCAGGTCCGCGCGCTGGTGCACGCGGGTGCGCTGCGCAGCGGCGACCCCCTGCCCACCGTTCGCGAGCTGGCGGCGCGTGAGGGTATCAACGTCAACACCGTGGCGGCCGCGTACGCCGAGCTCGAGTCGGAGGGCTACCTGGTGCAGCGCAAGCGTGCCGGCACGCACGTCGCGCCCAGCCCGCCCGCCTCCAGCGAGCATGCCTACCTCGCCGCCCTGGGCGCGGAGGCCTCCGGGAAGGCGCGGGCGCTGACGATCGGCGCCAAGGAGCTGGTCGAGACCGTGGCCGCGCACGCCGCCATGGCGGCGTCGGCCCCGCGCTTCCGGGTGGCGTTGGTCGCGGAGAACGCCTTGCAGTCCGAGGAGTTGCTGGCCCGCGCGCGCATGCTGTTCCGTCCCGAGGTCGCACTGCTCACGGTGGCGCCGGGGGCGCATGACGGCAGCCAGGTCCACCTCACCGTCATCCACCCCGCTCTGGCCGCGCGCCTGGCGGGGCCGGGCGCCACGCTTCCTCGGGAGCTCGACTTCAGCGCCGAGTTCCCGGCCCCCGCCGACTGACGCGGCGGCGATCCGCCGCGTCCGCTCACCCTCTCTGGAGGACCCCATGGACACGCCCGACCCAGCCGCAGACAGACCCAGCGTCGCCGACGTCAGCGAGCCGGCGTACTTCCCGCAGGCGTTCCCGCCGGCCGGCTTCCCCAGATACCTATGGAGCGGCGATCGACCCTCCGGCCTGCCCGCACGCGCGTGGACCACCGAGACCACCCACCGCGACGGCCAACAGGGCGGCCTGCCGCTCAGCGAGGACGTCAGTACCGCCATCTACGACATCCTCTGCGCCTTCACCGGGGCGTCGGGAGCCATCCGGCAGGCCGAGTTCTTCGTCTACCGGGAGGCCGATCGGCGTGCCCTGGAGGTCGCTGTCGAGCGCTGGCGCGGCGGCGCTCCCATCGAGCCCACCCCCTGGATCCGCGCCCGACGTGACGACGTCGAGCGGCTGCGCGCCCTCGGCGTCCGCGAGGCCGGCATGCTCGCCTCCGCCTCGGACTTCCACACCTTCCACAAGTTTCGGCCAGGCGGCCGGCGGCAGGCCGCGGAGCGCTACCTCGCGGCGGTGGCGTCCGCCCTGGACGCCGGCGTTCGGCCGCGCCTGCACCTGGAGGACGCCACCCGAGCGCCGAGCGACTTCATCGTGCCGTTCGTGGAAGCGGTGCTCAGGCTCGCCCAGGGTTACGGACCCGAGCTGAGGCCCAAGTTCAGGGTGTGCGACACCCTCGGGGTCGGACTGCCCTGGGACGGCGTGGCCTTGCCGCGAAGCGTGCCGCGCCGGATTGCCGAGCTTCGCGCGCTCGGCCTGGAGGCCGAGGACCTCGAGTTCCACCCGCACAACGACACCCACCTGGTGGTGGCCAACAGCCTGGCGGCCGTAGCGGCGGGCTGCGCGGTGGTGAACGGCACCAGCCTGGGGAAGGGCGAGCGCAGCGGCAACGCACCGCTGGAAGGCGTGATCATGCACCTGATCGGGTTGGGCTACCTGCAGGACCCGCCGCCCGACTTCACCGCCCTCAATCGCCTGGAGCGGCTCTACGCCGAGCTGGGCGAGCCGTCACCCGCGAAGTACCCGCTCTTCGGCCGCGACGCTCACCGCACCCGGGCCGGCATCCATGCCGACGGCCTCAACAAGTTCTGGTGGATGTACGCGCCCTTCGACGTGCCGCGCCTGCTCGGCCGGCCCCTCGAGGTGTCGCTCACCAAGGACTCCGGCACGGCCGGCGTGCTCTTCCTGCTGCGTCAACACCTGGGCTTGCCGCTCGAGAAGGATGACGGGCGCGTGTCCAAGGTGGCCGGCTGGGTGGACCGGCAGTTCGCCAGCGGCAGGGTCACCGGGATCGAGTGGGAGGAGCTCGAGCCGGTGGTTCGGGAGGCGCTGGCGCAGGGCGGCTGAAGGCCCAGGCGGCCGCTGCACCCGGCTACAGGAGGTTACGGCGGCCGATCGTCACCCACCTCCAGGACTCGGCTTGTCACGCGCACGAACGAGCTCCTGAGCTCGCCTTCGGGGACGTGTCGCGACAAGGTGTCGAAGAGTGCCCGCGCGCGCTCGCGTTGGGCATGGCATTCCGAGCTACGGCTCGTGCGCTCCAGAGTGCGCGCGGCGGCGGCCCTGCAGCGCGCCTCGCGCAGTGGGAAGGTTCCGGTCCGCCACTGCTCGGCGGCCTGGATCCAGAGTCGTGCCGCCTCGCTCATCGAGCCTAGCCTGGCGGCTTCGACGGCACGCCCTTCGAGCAGCGCTGCCTGTGCTTCGGGGGAGCCGTACCTTCGCTCGAGCGCGCCGAGTGCGTTGAGGCAGCCGGCAGCGAGGTCGGCCCACTTCTCGCTAGCCCTGCTTGCGAGGTGACGGAGCGCTTCCAGAACAGGCACGATGGCGTCGTACTCGAGAGCTGGCGGCGTCGGTCCGACGGCCTCGGCGATAGCCACTGCCGCGCGATCCGCCTCGCTCTGGTCGCCCAGCGCCACGGCGGCACGCAGCCGAACGCCGAGGTGGGGGAGGTGCTCGGAGGGGCGCGCCAGATCGTGCAGATGCGGCTGCCGGTCCAGGTCGGTGCGCACCTCCTCGGCGTGCCCCAGGTCGAGCTCGCTCGACGCCAGCCACACCGCGTAGGGGATGCCCGGATCGGCTCCGACGCCCTCGACCAGTCGACGGACGTACGAGACGCGCGCAAACGCCTCCGTCCAATCCCCGTGCGTCCAGGCAAGCCACCACAGGCGAAAGCTGGCCTCCTGCTCGCCGTGAGCGATCTGATGCCGCTCGGCGTGCGCCAGGCACGTGCGGAAGCGCTCTCTGGCATCGGCGTGGCGCCCGACGCCTTCGAGGACGTCCCCGAGGTTCGCGGCCGCCATGCTGGCCTCGAACGGCAGGTCTTGCTCGTTCGCGAGGCGGATGCTGCGCTCGAGGAGCGCGATGCCCTCGTCGATGCGTGGCGGATTCAGGAATGGCAGCGCGCTGCCGAGGCAGAACAGCGCGTGTGGGAGCACGCTGGCGGCGCCCACGCGCTCGGCCATGGCCACCGCGCGCGCTCCCCAGGCGGCCCCCACGTCGAACTCCGATACCAGCAGGTGCACGTAGCCCATGTTGCTCAGTGCCGCGGCCAGCTCGGGGGAATCGCCAGCCGGCTCGAGCACCGTCACGGCGCGCCGCGCAGCGCTTGAGGCTCCAGCGTGATCGCTCTGGTCAGCCGCGAGCATCGACAGCACGACCTGCACCGAACCCACCGAGCGGACGTCACCAGCGGCCTCGAGGGCGGTGCACGCCTCGCTCAGATTGCGCCTGGCGTCCTCGAGCTGCATCCGTAGCCACTGGCACTGCCCGAGGTCGAGCTGGAGCCCGGCGCGGGCGATGGGATCGGGGTTGGCCCAGTGCTCGAGGGCGGCTCGGTAGTGCTCGATCGCCTGAGCCGGGGCGTGCGCCTTGCGGGCCCGGTCGCCCGCCCTGCGGTGGTGAGGGGCGGCGCGCTCTGGCGCTTGCGCCAGCGCGTAATGGCGGGCCAGGGCCACGGGGTCGGCGCCCCCGCCCAGCAACTCCTCGAGCGCCGCCCCGGTTCCCTCGTGAAGGTAAGCGCGCTCGCTCGGGTCGATGCCGCCGTAGACGAAGCGCTGGATGAGGTCGTGGCGGAAGCGGTAGCGAGAGATGAGCCCTGCGGGACCCCGCTCGACGTCGACGGGACTGACGAGCCGGTGCGAGCGGTCGAGCTCGGTCGCGAGGATGCGCACGACGCGGCGCGGCTCCAGCGCCAGCGTCCGGGCCACCACCTCGGCGGTGAACGTCTCACCCTCGATGCTGGCGGCGCGCAGGACGTCCCTGGCGCCGCTGGAGAGGCATTCCAGACGGGCGACGAGCGCCTCGGAGATGCGGGTGGGGAGCTGGTCCCAGCGGGGCGCGTCGCTCGCCACCCAGCGCCGACTATCATCCAACACCAGGTCGCCTCGTTCCTGCATGGCGCGCAGCAGCTCGATGGTGAACAGCGGGTGCCCGGCCGTCTGCCGCGTGAGCGCAGCGCGGAACTCCTCGTCGAGAGCGTTGGCCTCGGTATCGAGCCACGCGTCGACGAACGCTCGGCCGTCGGCCTTGTCCAGGTCCAGGATGCCTGAGTGGCCCTGGGTCAGCTCGTGAAGCGGGTGCGGCCGCCGCTGCCCGGCCACTGACGCGGGCAGCTCGGCCGGGCGGAACGCTCCCAGCACCAGCAAGCGGTGTCCCGGCGCGGCCCGAGCAAGGTGAAGCAGCAGCTCCGCCGAGCTGTCGTCGAGCCACTGGAGATCGTCCAGCACCAGCAGAAGCGGCGCCTGGTCGGCGAGCGCGACGAGGCTGGCAGCGGTTTCGGCCCGCAAGGCCAGCTGGTCGCTCCCCGGATGGCTCAGGGGAAGCGGAGCCGGGCCTAGCGACTCGACGCCCCTGGGCAGCGCAACGGACACGACGCCCGCGCGCTGCAGGCGCGCCCGCAACGGTCGCAGCGGCAGGAGGGTATCGAACAGGTGCACCCCGTGCTCTGCGAGCGTGCGAGTCGCCTGGGGCATGAGGCGGCCGAGGCGCGCCATCCGCTCGCGCTCGTAAGCATCGTGGTGGCCACTTGCGGGCACGTCGCCGGTCAGCTGGGCGAGGAGCTGACGGAAGGGCAGGAAGGGGTCGCCTTGGCCGGTATACGCGTTGCAGGTACCGACGGCCACGACCAATTCCGGGTGCGCGGCCTGGGCGCGGGTTGCGAAGGCGGTGATGAGGGCCGTCTTGCCCTGGCCGGCCTCCCCGGCAATGAGCATCGCGCAACCGTCACAAGCGAGTGCCTGGTCGAGCTCACGCTCGAGCCTCGCCAGCTGCGCCTCGCGGGCGACGATGCGAGGTCGGTCGAGCGTCGGGGCAGGTTCGCTCGCCGCCTTCCGGGCGGCGACCGGCGTCTCGGGAGGCCGCAACCCCTCACCGGCCGCCACCTGGCCGACGACCGCGTCTTCCCGATCAAGCCACGGACTCTCGAGCTTCAAGGGAGGGCCTTGGGGGGCTCGGTCGGCCCAACCGGCCCGCGCGAAGTGGATGAAGGCGTCGCGCTCGTCCGCGGGTATCGCGAGCGCAGCGGCGAGCGCGCGGGCCATGCGTATGGAGGGTTTGCGCTCGTCGTACTCGAACTTACGGATGGCGGCGACGGAGCACCCCACCCGGCGGGCGAAGGCCTTCTGGGTCAGACCGAGCATGCGCCGCCTGCGTTGAAGCCATGGCCCGAACGCTGCGGCGCGGTCCGACGACTCCACTTCCCCTCCTCCACCTCCGGCAGGTAGACAGCACCTGCCGGAGGAAACCGGTCCGTTGCGAAGAAATCACGCAGATTGTAGCACTCGTTGTCCCACCTCCGGCGCCGGTTCTGGGGTAGAAAGTGCGACCAAGACGGCGCCCAGATGCCGTGCAATGCGGTCACGGGAAGGAGTCGGAGCGCCCGAAGGCCCCTGACCGACCGAAAGGAGACAGCATGCCGCGATACTTGGTGGAACGAACATTCCCTGGTGGCTTGGACATCCCGGCGAACGCCGACGGTGCTGCGACCTGCCTCACGGTGGTCGACCGCAATGCCGACTTCGGCGTCACTTGGGTGCACTCCTATGTCAGCGAGGACAAGCGCAAGACCTACTGCGTCTACGACGGCCCCAGTCCGGAAGCGGTCCGGCGCGCGGCCGACGCCAACGGCCTCCCGGTCGACCGCATCACGTTGGTGAGCGTCCTCGATCCGTACTTCTTCAGGTGACCGATCGCGCAGCCTCTTCGCGCGTCGCAGCGGATGCCGCCCATCCCACGCAGGAGGGAACGATGGTGCACGAGCTGAGCGAGACCCAATCATCTCCACGTCGCAGGCACACTGCGGCCGGGCGCGAGCCGGCCAGCGGGCGCCTGACCAGGCTGGCCGCCTCCGTCCTTCTGCTGGCGTTCGTCTCCAGCGTTGCCGCACTGGCGCGAAGCGACCCCGGCGACGGGCTCGTCACCCGCCAGCAGGCCCATCCGACCTATCAAGCGAGCGCGAACGACCCGGCCGATCCCATGGCCGGCGTGAAGACGGAAGCGCTCGGATCGTTGCCGTCGGCCGGCGCACCGGGCTACACACTGGTCTTTCTGCGCATCACCATGCAACCCGGCGCCAAGATCCCGGCCCATTCGCATCCTGGCGACGTCGTCGTGGTGGTGCAGAGTGGGAAGTTCGGCACGGCGTTCGTGCGCGGCGAAGGGACGGTCACGCGGGCCGTCGAGGCGGGCGCCACCCCCACCACCATGACCTTGAAGGCCGGGGACTCGGCCGTGCTGTTGGCAGGCGACAGCCTTGCCTACGGCGGCAGCGCAGGTCACACCATGAGCAATGCCGGCGATACCCCGCTGGTGCTACTGGTTTCGGCGTTGCTGGCGAACGGACAGCCTGGATTCCAGTTCGACCACTGATTCACCACGTCGATCGAAGGGCCGCGCGCGCGACCGGGGCATCGGTTGCGCGCGCTGCCCTCGCCGTGCGTCGAACAGAAGCCACGGCTCGGCGGGCTCCCGATCGTCACTGGAAGCCCGCCTACCGGCCCGCGATGGAACAGCTGCTCTGGAGCCAAAGGTCGGATTTGAACCGACGACCTGCCGATTACGAATCGGCTGCTCTACCGCTGAGCTACTTTGGCGCGCCTCCGTGATGCTACCGGAGGACCGGGCGTGCGGCCCGCGGTGGTGGCCAGGGGCAGAATCGAACTGCCGACACTGCGATTTTCAGTCGCATGCTCTACCGACTGAGCTACCTGGCCCCAGAGCCGGGGGCGCCCCGTCATCGGGGCGCCCGTCGGCGGGTGGTGGCGGAGCGGACGGGATTTGAACCCGCGACCTTCTGCGTGACAGGCAGATATGCTAACCGCTACACTACCGCTCCGTGCGGACCCGGCGGCGTCTTCTCTCGCTCCGGGCGGAGAGTAGGATACCCGGCGCTGACGCACACTGTCAACGCCGGAAGGATCACTTGGGTGCGTTGGCGACGGCGCTCCTGCCACCCGCTCGGCCGCCGCCGATGGCGGCGTCCGACCCCTCTACGGAGGCGTCGGACGGACCCGTCGCAGGCTCGATGCCGAGCGAGCGCAAGGCCGCGCGGATGCCGCCCGGGCCGTAGCCGAGAGACTCGTGCTGCTTGCTGGGAGTGCCGTGGGGTACGGTCACGTCGGGCACTCCCAGTCGCCTCAGCGGCAAGCTCGCGCCGAACTCCGTCAACGCCTCGGCCACGGCCGAGCCCAGGCCACCCATGACAGTGTGGTCCTCCACCGTGACCAGGGCCCGCTGGCTGCGCGCCAGCACTCTGAGCAGATCGCCGTCGATGGGCTTCACGAAGCGGGCGTTGACGACGCCGACGCGAGGATCGTCTCCGGCAACATCCAGCGCGTAGCCGAGGGTCGGACCCAGCGCGAGCAGGGTGACCTCGCTTCCCTCCTTGAGCACTTCCCACGAGCCCCAGGTGAGCTCGGGCCAGGCGTCGAAGGGGACCTCCTCCGCCGGCTCCACGGCTCCCCTGGGCCAGCGGATGGCGCGCGGCCCGCCGAGTGCGAACGCCGCCTTGAGCATGGCGCGCATCTCCTGCGTGTTCCTCGGCATGCCGATCGCGAGGTTGGGGATCGCCCGCAGGTAGCTCATGTCGTAGATGCCCTGGTGGGTGGCGCCGTCGCCGCCGACGAGCCCGGCGCGGTCGATGGCGAAGATGACGTCCAGATTCTCCAGGGACACGTCGTGGACGACCTGGTCGAAGCCGCGCTGCAGGAAGGAGCTGTAGATGGCGACGATGGGCTTCTCGTGGCGCAGCGCCAGCCCCGCCCCGACCGTCACGGCCACGTCCTCGGCGATGCCGACGTCGATGAAGCGGTCGCCATGGCGACGGCTGTAGTCGACCAGGCCGCTCCCCTCTCGCATGGCGGGCGTGATGACCCAGACGCGGTCGTCGGCGTCGGCCATGGCGCTGGCCGCGTCGCCGAAGGCGTTCGACCAGCTGTAGGCCTTGCCCTTCGCCACGGGGTGCTCGGGATCGAAGGTGGACGCGCCATGCCAGGTGATGGGATCGTTCTCCGCCACCTCGTAGCCCTTGCCCTTACGGGTGACGATGTGGAGCATGGTGGGACCGTCGAGGCGCTTGATGTGCTCGAGGTAGTAGAGCAGCTGCGCGATGTTGTGGCCGTCGATCGGTCCGACGTAACGCACGCCCATGGCGTGGAAGGGGTTGTTGCTGGCGGGGTCGAGGAACCGGCGGGCAGCCTTCTTTGCGCGGCTGCCGATGTCGGCCAGGGGCTCCCAGACGCCGCTCAGCGCCTCCTTCGAGCCCTTCTCGGCCTGCTGGAACCAGCGTTGCACCTGCACCGTGCCGAGATAGTGCGTGAGAGCGCCCACGTTCTCGCTGATCGACATCTCGTTGTCGTTCAGGATGATGGTCATGCGCGGCTTGACATGGCCGATCTGGTTGAGTGCGGCCAGAGCCATGCCACCCGTCAGCGCGCCGTCGCCGATTACCGCCACGATGTCGTAGTCGTCACCGCGTGCGTCCCGCGACAGCGCCATCCCCAGCGAGGCAGCCAGGCTGGTGCTGGCGTGACCGACGGTGAGGGCATCGTGCTCCGACTCGTGGGTGCTGGTGAAGCCGGCGAGGCCGCCATCCTTGCGAATGGTGGCGATGCGGTCGCGGCGGCCGGTGAGGATCTTGTGGCCGTAGGTCTGGTGCCCCACGTCCCACACGATCCGGTCGCGGGAGCTGTCGAAGAGGTAGTGCAGCGCCACGGTGAGCTCCACGGCCCCGAGGCTCGACGCCAGGTGTCCGCCCGCCATCGAGCAGGCCCGAACCACCTCGGCGCGGAGCTCGTCGGCCAGCTGCGGCAACGCGCCCCGGCCGAGGCGCTTGACGTCACGAGGGTCGTGGATGTCGTCCAGCAGGGCCATTGGCGTGCCACTCCTCTCCGGTCGCCCGTCGTTCCGTCGTCGAGTCTAGCAAAGGACCGACGGGACCGGTGGTAGCGCTGGCCCGCGTCGGGACTCGGAGACCCGCCGCGAGGCGCGCTCAGGGACTGGAGCCGTTGCTTCCCGCTGCCGGCTGGTCGCCCGAGCCCTGGCCCTTCGCGGCCTTGAGCGCGTTACTGGCGATCAGGACATTGCCGTTCTGGTCGCGGATCACTCCCACGTAGGGACTGAACCAGAACTGCTGCGTGAGCTCGTTGGCTATGTTCCCCTGGGCGTCCATCGTGCGCGTCGTGAAGGCGATCACGTAGACCTCGAAGGTCCCCGCGGCGAGGGTGACCTGACGCTTGTCGACGACGGTGTAGACGTAGTGCACGTGCAGGGTCTTCGTCTGCGTCTTCTGGCTGTCGCCGCCTTCCGTGGCGGTCACCGTCACGGTGGTGTCCCCCGCCCAGGTCGCGCCGACGCGCAGCGTACCCTCCCTGGGGAACTCCTGGATCGCCGGATCGAACGTGATGATGGTTCCGAGCTTGTTCTCCCGCCCGAGGTACACGCCGTCGGAGCGATACTGCCGGTAGCGGGTGGCGTCCAGTCCCCTGCCCACGAGATGCCAGGCTATCCACACCTGCCCGCCGACCACGGTGGGGCCCTCCACGTCCTCGGTCACGCGCGGGTCGGTGAGCTTGGCGCCGTCCGGCAGGTACTCCCAGTGCGCGCCGGTCTGGTGCGGGTAGTAACTGAGCGGTTTGGTGAGCTGCTGGATCTTGACCTGGGGCTCGCTGCTCGGAGCGCACGCCGCAAGCATCACCAGGGCCAGCCCCGCCAACGCCAGGGAAATCCGTCGCATGGGCTACTCTACCCCGTCCCCGCGCACCCGGCATGAGCACCGGGCGCGTCCCCCAGGCTCACTCGGCGGCGGCCTCGGCGCTGTCGCGCACCCTCTGGTAGACATCGTGGTCGCCCGGGTCGAGGCGATGCAGCAGCGCCAGGTAGGCGGCCGCCCACACGCTCAGGAACCACAGCACCAATGCCTCCGCCACCGGGTCCTCGAGCTCGGACACCAGCTCCCCGGCATGGGCGTAAAGGCTCTCCACCTGAGCCACGCGCGTGCCGAGGACCTCGCGCACCAGAGCCAGCTCCCGGTCCTCCGGCCCCAGCACCAGGCCCACGAGGTCGTCCCCCAGCCGATGGCGGGCCTCGAATGCGCCGCTGACGACGCCTGCTGGATGCTCGCCGGTGGGGATCGCCAGGCTCTTCGCAACGCGCGCGAGCACCTGCTGCACCAACGGCTGCAGGCACGCGCGGCTGCGGCTGCTCAGGAGCAGCGGGACCCGGTTCCAGAGCGTCCACGCGACGGTCTTGGCCGGGTTCAGCTCCGTGGGCACGTGCGGCCCACAGCGGGTCACCAGCTCGCGCATCGCCGCGTCGGCCGCGGCCAGTGCGCTGCCGTGCCCGGTAGCGTTGGCGAGGTAGCTGAGATGGACGTAGGGGCTGAGCACGCCCCCCGCCACCCGGTAGCTGGGTTCGAAGACGGCGTCTCCCAGGACAACGGGCCTGGCACCCGAGAGCTCCGTCGTCAGGCGTAACGCCGCCACCTCCCCGAAGTCGAACCCCGAGGTGAGTAGGAACTGCGTTCCCGTGGCGACGAGGGGGGCGTCGATCCAGCTGCTGAGCACCGGCGGCAGCACCGACGTCTCGCCGAACGCCATCACGCCGTAGGGCTCGGGCTGGCGCCCGTCCGGCCCGTCGTAGGAGCCGGGCAACGCCGCAAGGCGCGCCAGGAAGCCGCTGACGTCGCGCTCGGAGAGGGCGTCGAAGTCGTCGAGCATGCCCCATGCTAGCCCGGGCGCGCGCGCTTTGCGGTCGCGGCGTCCGCCGGCGACAGCGGGCCGGGGCGCCTCAGGGCGTCAGCAGGCGCCCGCCGATATCGCGGCGCAGGTGTGCGCCCGGGAAGCCGATACGGTCGGCGGCGGCGTAGGCACGGCGCACCGCCTCAGTGAGGTCGTCGGCGAGGGCAACGACGTTGAGGACGCGTCCCCCGGCGGACACCAGAGCGCCGTCGGCCGTGGCGGTGCCGGCGTGGAACACCAGCACGTCCGCTCCGAGGTCGGTGGGGATGTCGATGGCAATGCCCTTCGCGTAGCTCCCGGGATAGCCGGGAGCGGCCATCACCACGCACGCCGCCTTGCGGCCCGTCCAGCTCAGCTCCAGCCTCGCCAGGCGGCGGTCCACCACGCTCTCCAGCAACCGCAGCAGATCGGTGTCGAGGAGCGGCAGCACTGCCTGGGTCTCGGGATCGCCGAAGCGCACGTTGAACTCGAGCACCTTCGCGCCCTCGTCGGTGATCATCAAGCCGAAGTAGAGCACTCCCTGGTAGGCGATGCCGTCGGCATTGAGCGCCTTCAGGGTCGGCTCGACCACCTTGGTCATCGCCTGCCACTGCTGCGACGAGCTGAGCAGCGTGGCCGGCGCCACGGCGCCCATGCCACCGGTCATGGGGCCGAGGTCGCCGTCCAGGGCCTGCTTGTAGTCCTGTGCCAGCAGCATCGGACGGTACGCCAGCCCGTCGGTGAACACCAGCAGGCTGATCTCCTGGCCGGTCAGCATCTCCTCGATCACGACTTCGGAGCCGGGTCGTGCCAGGACGGCGTCCACCGCCGCCTCGGCCTCCTGCAGCGTGGTCGCCACCGTGACCCCCTTGCCGGCCGCCAAGGCGGAGTCCTTGACCACGATGGGGGCACCGACGTCGCGCAGGTAGTCGCGTGCCGCCGCCGGCTCGCGGAAGGTGCGGAAGGCCGCGGTGGGGATGTCGTGACGCGCCATGAACTCCTTGGCGAAGCGCTTGGAACCCTCGAGGCGCGCCGCCTCGGCGTTGGGTCCGAAGATCCGCAGACCCGCCGCCTCGAAGGCGTCCACCACGCCGGCCACCAGCGGCGCCTCGGGGCCGATCACGGTGAGGTCGACCGCCTCCTGCCGCGCCAGGCTCACCAGCGCATCCACCTCCAGGGGCGCGTCGACGACGCGGGCCACGTCGCGCATGCCGCCGTTGCCCGGCGCCACCAGCACCTCGTCGACCCGCTCGGACGTGGCCAGCTTCCATGCCAGGGCGTGCTCCCGCCCGCCGGACCCGACCACCAGCACCCTCATCGATTCACCTCCGTGACGTCGACCCTGACACGGCCGCTCAGGACGAGACGCACCGCCTCCGGGAACGCCAGGTGCTCCTGTTCGAGGATGCGTTTCGACAGGCTGTCCTCGGTGTCGCCCGGGAGCACCGGTACGCGCCGCTGGACGATGATGCCACCGTTGTCGACGGCCTCGTCCACGAAGTGCACGGTGCAGCCCGACTCCAGGTCGCCCGCCTCGAGGGCCTGTCGCTGGGCGTGGAGGCCGCGGTGCGCGGGCAACAGGCTGGGGTGGATGTTGAGAAGCCGGCCACGGTAGCGCCGTACGAAGCTCGGCGACAGGATGCGCATGAACCCTGCCAGGCACACCAGGTCGACGCCGGCCCCGTCGACGGCGGCTGCCGCGGCCGCTTCGAAGTCCTCGCGAGTGCCGTAGGGAAGGTAGCGCGCCTCGACGCCCGCGGCCCGCGCCTTGGCGAGCGCCGGGGCCGTGCTGCGGTTGCTCACTACCAGGCGAACCCGGCCCAGCACGGCTTCGCCGCTCGCCGACGGCGGGAAGGCGCGCAGCAACGCCTGCAGGTTCGAGCCGCGGCCGGACGCCAGCACCGCGATGGCCGCGGGGCGTCCCAGCGGGAAGGACGACATGGGGTCAGTCTACCTGCGCGTGCACGGCCGCCACCTCAGCCGGCCGGCGAGAGCCGCTCGGGATGGCGCTTACGCCAGTAGCGGCTGACGCCCGCGACGGTCATCGCCGCGTCGCTCGTCACCTTGTTGCGAAAGGCGACGCCGGCGGGGGCATCAGCCTCCTCGAGCTCGCGGTCCTCCAGGCGTTCGACCCGGGCCACCAGCGCCTCCTCGTCCTCGCCCGCGAGAAGGCCGCTGAGCACCTCCTCGGCCCAGCGGCGATTGCGTCCGGGGAGCTCCGCGAGGTGCGCGTCGGCCGCGGCCACCTCTCCGAAGTGCGTCAGCATCAGCCGGCGCGGCCGTGCTTCGCGCATGCGTTCGACGCTCGCCTCCCAGTCCTCCAGCGACAGCTCGGGCGGCGGCAATGCCGGCCGGATGAGCGGCGAGGCCGGCAGCCGGATGCCGGCGCTGTCGCCGGTGAACAGGGTCCCATCGTCCAACAGGTAGCTGACGTGGTGCGAGGCATGGCCCGGGGTCGGGAGCACCCTCACGCGCGAGCCGCCGAAGCTCAACTCCTCGCCGCCCTCGACGGCGCGCAGCCGCTCGCCGGGCACCGGTACCATCGGGCCCCAGAGGCGGTCCATCACCTCGCCGTAGATCCGCCGGGCGCTGGCCAGCAGCCGGGTGGGGTCTGCCAGGTGCGGCGCGCCGATGGCGTGCACCACGACATCCGCCTGGGTGCGAGCCGCCAGGGCGCCGGCGGCGCCGGCGTGGTCGAGGTGAACGTGCGTGAGCAGCAAGGCGCGCATGTCGGAGAGCGCGAAGCCCGCCTCGGCGATGCCGGCCTCGACGTTCGCCAGGGTGGCCCCCGGGCCGCTCTCCACCAGCGCGAAGCCCCCATGGGAGAGAGGCACGACGTACACCGCGATGGTCCCTGGCAGCCCGTTGTGGAAGGTGTCGATCACCTCGACGCCGCCCGCGGAGCGCACCCGCGGGAAGTCCGGGAAGACGCTCATCCGCCCGCCACCTCGTTCACCAGCGTGCCGACGCCCTCGACCTCGACCTCGACCGCGTCCCCCACCGCGAGGGGTCCGACACCCTCGGGCGTGCCCGTGAGCACCAGGTCTCCCGGCTCCAGGGTCATGAACCCGCTGATGTAGCTGAGCACCTCGGCCACCGGGAAGATCATGTCGCGGGTGCGCCCGTCCTGCCTGGTCTCGCCGTTGATCCGGGTACTCACGCGCAGGTCCCCGGGATCGAGGTCGGTCTCGAGCCAGGGCCCCACGGGGCAGAAGCCGTCGGCGGACTTGCCGCGCACCCACTGCAGGTCCGAGCGTTGCTTGTCGCGCGCGGTGACGTCGAGCGCGCAGGTGTACCCGAGCACGTACTGTAGGGCCTCGTTGGCGGCCACATCCCGCATGACGCGGGCGATCACCACGGCGAGCTCCCCCTCGTACTGCAGGTCCTGCGTCCAGCGGGGGTAGGGGATGTCGTCGCCGGGTCCGCGTATGGTGTTCACGCCCTTGAGGAAGAGCCCCGGCTCCTTCGGTAGGCCCTCGCCGTCGTGGCCCATCTCCCGGATGTGCGCCGCGTAGTTGCGGCCCACGCACACGATGATGCCCGGATCGCACGGGGGCAGCAGGGTGACGTCGCTGAGGGGCACGCTGTGCCCGCTGGCTCGGCCGAGCATGCCGGTGAGCTGCTGGATGTAGCCGCCCTCCAGCTCGCCCCAGTGGACGCCATCGAAGCTGCGGTAGCGGACGCGCTGCATGCTGTTCCTCCTTCGGCCCCGACGTCGCGGGGCACGCCGCATCAGGCGGCGCCCAGCCTTTCGGTCACCTGCTCCCACTCCGCCAGGGCGTCGAGGAGCTCACGTTCGACGGTCGCGTGTCGCTTCCCCAGGGCCGCCAGCTCGCCGGCCTGCTCGCCCTCCGGAGCGGCGAGGCGAGCGCCGAGTCTGCCCAGCTCGCGCTCCAACGCGTCGACCCGGCCCTCCAGCTCGTCGCGCCTGCGCTCGAGCCTCCAGCGGGACGGCCTCGACGGAGCGTCCGAGGGGGTGGGCCGTTCGGGGAGCGGCTCCTGCGCCGCCGCCCGGCGTGCTTCCTGCCGCTCCAGCTCTGCGCGCTTGCGCAGGTAGAACGCCCAATCGCCCTCGAAGACCTCGAGACGCCCGCGCCTCACCTCCCACACGTTCGCCACCAGCGCCTCGAGGAAGCGGCGATCGTGCGAGACCAGCAGCAAGGTGCCCCGATACTCCCGAAGCGCGGCCTCGAGGGCCTCGATCATCTCGACGTCCAGGTGGTTCGTCGGCTCGTCGAGCACCAGCAGGTTGTAGCGACCCAGCGTGAGCTTGAGCAGCGCCAGCCGGGCGCGCTCGCCGCCAGAGAGATCGCGCACGCGTTTGTACTGCGCGTCGAAAGGGAAGAGGAAGCGCCCCAGCAAATTATGCGCTTCCACGTCGCCCACCAGGCGGATCATCTCCTCCATCAAGGTGGCGTCCGGATCGACGCCGCGCAGGTCCTGGTCGTAGTAGCCGAGCCGGACCCGGGCGCCGGTGCGCACCTCGGCGGCCGGGTCGTCGCTTCGGGCCTCGCCCAACAGCAGCCGCAGCAAGGTCGTCTTGCCGGCGCCGTTGGGACCGACGAGGGCGATCCGCTGGCCCTTGCGGAGCTCGAGGTCGACGCCCTCGAAGAGGGTGCGGTCGAAGCGCTTGGTGAGGTGGCGGGCGGTGAGCACGATCTCGCCGGAGGGCTCACAGTCGAAGCGGAAGCGCGTGGTTCTGCCCTCGCCCTCCGGCGCATCGACCATCGCCTCGGTGTAGCGCTCGAGGCGTCGCTCCATGGCCTTGGCACGGCGATGCAGCTTCTCGCTCTGCCCCGCCCAACGCTTCATCCGCGTGGCCGCCGTGTCGAGCCGCTCGCGCTCGCGTTCCTGGTTCCGGCGGGTCGCCGCCTGGATGCGGCGGCGTTCCGCGCGCTCGGCGCGGAACGCCGTGGGCGACCCCTCTCCCACGGTCAGCCGGCCGTTGGCGACCTCGGCGGTGGTGGCGCACGCCGCGTCCAGGAAGGCGCGGTCATGCGACACCACCACGGCCGCACCGGGGTAGCGGGCCAGGTAGCCTTCGAGCCAGGCGCGCATGTCGAGATCCAGGTGGTTGGTGGGTTCGTCCAGCAGCAGCAGGTCCGGCTGCGCCATCAAGAGCCTCGCCAGCCCCAGGCGGGTGCGCTCGCCGCCAGAGAGCTCAGCCACCGTCCGCTCTACCTTGTCGCGGAAGCCGAGAGCGTGCAGGACGGCATCGCGGCGAGCGCGCCGAGCGTAGCCACCTCGCCGCTCGAAGCTCTCGTGAAGCCGCTCCCAGCGCGCGTAGCGCTCGGGATCGTCGAGGCCAGCAGCCTCCAGCTCAGCGAGGCCGCGCTCCATGGCGTCGAGGTCGTCGAACGAGGCGTCCGACACCGCAGCGACGGTGGCAGCCTCCGCGAAGGCCGGGTCCTGCGCCAACAGAGCTGCGATCGTGTCCTGCGCGCGGTGGACGCCGCCCTTGTCGGGAGCCTCGAGCCCCATCAACAGCCGCAGCACCGTGGTCTTCCCCGCACCGTTGCGCCCGATCAGCGCCAGGCGCTGCCCACTGCGGAGCTCGAGACTGGCCCCCTCGAGCACCACCCGCTCGCCGTACGCCTTCTCCACCTGCTGCAGGGCCGCCAGGAGCATACCGCCGACCAGTGTACCCTTCGTTCGCTCGCCTCCCGGATGCGCCGCGGCCGCGACCTGGGCGCGGCGCCAGCTCGCGCATGACGGCCGGGCGTTCTGCCCCGGCGGCCGTGTGGCCGTGGCTGCGACCGCTCGGGGCGGCCTCGGCCCCATGACAACGCGGGCGGGCCCGGAACACCCGGCGCCCGCCCGCGACCTACGTCCTCCATCAGTGGAAACGGATGTTGTCCTCGTTCTCGATGTCGAACGCGTGCAGGAAGTTCACGTCGGCGAGCAGCTGGATCTCGTCACCCATCTTCACCTGGGCGTGCGGGTCCACCTTGGCCACGACGCTCTGGTCGCCGCCCACCGACGCGATGATCTGGGTCTCGGCACCGAGCGGCTCGACGACGTCGACGGTGGCGCGGATGACGTTGTCGTTCTCGGCGATGTCGGCATAGCCCTTGAGTCCGAGGTTCTCCGGCCTGATGCCGAGGTAGACCTTCTTGCCGGCGTAGGGCGCCAGCTTCTGGCCCAGCTCGCCGTTGGGCTTGAGGTCGAACTGTCCGCTCTTGATGCGTCCTTCGTGGATCGTTCCGACCATGAAGTTCATGGCGGGCGAGCCGATGAAGCCCGCCACGAACTTGTTCGTGGGCTTGTCGTAGAGGTTGATGGGGCTGTCGACCTGCTGGATGATCCCGTCCTTCATGACCACGATGCGGGTCCCCATCGTCATGGCCTCGATCTGGTCGTGGGTCACGTAGATGGTGGTGACGCCCAGCTGCCGGTGCAGCTTGCTGATGCTGGCGCGCATCTCCACGCGCAGCTTGGCGTCGAGGTTGGACAACGGCTCGTCCATCAAGAAGACCTTGGGCTCGCGCACGATGGCCCGGCCCAGGGCGACGCGCTGGCGCTGGCCGCCGGACAGCTCACGGGGCCGCCGGTCGAGCAGGTGCTCGATCTGCAGGATCCCGGCCGTCTCGCGCACGCGCTTCTCGATCTGGTCCTTGGGGGTCTTGCGCAACCGCAGGCCGAACGACATGTTCTGGTGGACGTTCATGTGTGGGTAGAGGGCATAGTTCTGGAACACCATGGCGATGTCCCTGTCCTTCGGCGGCACGTCGTTGACCACGCGCTCGCCGATCCGGGCGGAACCCTCGGTGATCTCCTCCAGCCCGGCGATCATGCGCAGGGTGGTGGTCTTCCCGCAGCCGGAGGGCCCGACGAACACCATGAACTCCGCGTCCTCGATCTCGAGGTTGAAGTCCTGGACAGCAGTCACGTTCCCGAACCGCTTGTAGACGTGCTCCAACACTACCTCTGCCACTCGGGTCCTCCTCGCCGTTCGGCTTGCTAAGTTGACCAAGCTTAGCACGCGGGAATCCGGTCGGCAACGCAGTTTGGCCGTCACGCCCGATCGCCTGTCAGGTCGCACCCTCACGAGCGGAAGCCATGGCAGCGGCCGGACGCTGGCGCGCCCGGCCGGTGTGGTGGAGGCGGCGGGAGTCGAACCCGCGTCCGAGACCCCCGTGAGTGGGTGTCTACGCGTGTAGCCGTCGATCGGTTGTCGGCACGCGGCCGGCTCGGCGGCCGGCACTCGCCGCGCGCTTAGGCGTCTTTGGTTCTCGCCCTCACGCCGACGCCCGAGCGTAAGGGCCAGCCCGTATTGGGACGTCGGCCCCGGCGAGCCACGGGCAGGGCTTCCGGGCGACGCTGGCTACGGGTTACGCAGCCAGGGCGTAGGTGTTGTTGCCAGGTATTGGCAGTGCAGCTTGGTAACGCGGCCAGCTGCCTCCGCGACGCGCAACCTCACCCGCGGCGAGGCCCCGTCGAAGCCGTGTCGCCCCCGGGGGCCCCGATTCACGAGGCGGTGCCTGCCAGGGCCTACGCTCCCTGGTAGTCACCCATTCTAGCACTCGCGCCCGCCAAGGCGGGGTGTCCGGCCACCGGCCGCAGCGCCTGCGGGGCAGGGGCCGCTGGCAGCCCGGCCGGCGAGGTCTCAGGCGATCTCCTCCAGGAAGCGCCTCACGTGGGCCGCCACCTGCGGGAACTCGATGAGGAAGGCGTCGTGCCCATGCGGCGAGCGGATGGTGACGTAGTGCGCGTCGGGCAGGCCGGCTGCCAGCGCTCGCTGCTCGGACTCCGGGTAGAGCACGTCCGACGCGATCCCCATCACCAGCGCCGGCATCGTCAGGCGACCCAGCACGGCGGAGGGCTTGCCGCGCTCCGCCGCGAGGTCGTAGTCGTCCATCGCGCGGGTGAGGTAGAGGTAGGTGTTGGCGTCGAAGCGTTGCACCAGCTTGACGCCCTGGTAGTCGAGGTAGGACTCGATCTCGAAGCTGAAGCCCAGGAGATCGCGACCGGCTGCGGCGCGCTCGCGGCCGAACTTCTGCTCCAGCGAGTCGAAGCTGCGGTAGGAGAGCATGGCGATCGCGCGTGCCAGGCCCAGGCCGCTCTCCGGCTGGTGCCCCTGGGGGTAGCGTCCCCCCAGCCACTCGGGATCCGACGTGATCGCCCGGCGCGCCACCTCGTTGAGGCCGATCGCCCAGGCCGAGTGGCGGGCGCCGATGGCGATGGGGACGATCGCCCTCACCCTGTCGGGATGGCTCGCCGCCCACTCCAGCACCTGCATGCCGCCCATGCTGCCGCCGACGACGGCCGCGAGGCTGCCGACTCCGAGGCGATCCAGCAAGCGCCGCTGCGCTTCGACCATGTCGCGGACGGTGTAGCGGGGGAAGTCCAGTCCGAACGGGCGTCCGCTGCGGGGGTCGACGCTGCTGGGGCCGGTGCTGCCGTAGCAACCTCCGAGGACGTTGCTGGAGACCACGAAGAAGCGGCGGGTGTCGATGGCCTTCCCCGGCCCGATGAGGGGGTCCCACCAGCCCGGGACCTCCTCGTGGTCGGTGTGGCCGGCCGCGTGCGCCGAACCGGTCAGCGCATGGCACACCAGGACGGCATTGTCGCCGCGGGCGTTGAGCTCGCCGTAGGTCTCGAAGGCGAGCGTCACGTGCGGCAGCTCGCCGCCGAGCTCGAGCCGCAGCGGATCCGCGGCGGTGGCGACGTCCAGGACCTGGGGTGTGACGGTCCCGACGCTGCCGTCGGGGTTGGCGCCGCCGCGGGCGATCAGCGCGGCATGGTCACCCCAGGTCTCGTGGATGAGCGTGCGGTGGCCCACGTTCCTCCCGGCCGCCGCCTGCGCCGGCGCCCCGGAGGGGCCGGCGGCGGCCCTCATGCCGGCACCGGCTCCCGCGCCGCGCGGAGCGCCTGGTTGAAGTCCTCGATGAGATCGTCGATGTGCTCGATGCCGGGGCTCACGCGCACCAGGCCTGGGGAGATCCCCGCCGCCCGCAGGCCCGCGGCGTCGAGCTGCGAGTGGGTGGTGCTGGCCGGGTGGGTGACGCTGGTCTTGGCGTCGCCGAGGTTGACCAGATTGGAGGCGAGCGCGAGGCCGTCGATGAAGGTCTTGCCGCCCTCGACGCCGCCCGCCACCTCGAAGGTGAGGATCGCCCCGGGCCCCTTGGGGTAGTGTCGGCGCGCGCGTTCATGCAGCGGGTGTCCCGGCAGGCCCGGGTAGTTGACGTTGCTCACGCCCGGTTGCTCCGTCAGCCACTCCGCCAGCCGCCGGGTGTTCTCCACATGACGATCGGCGCGCAGGCTGAGCGTCTCGAGGCCTTGCAGGAACAGGAAGGCGTTCTGCGGCGCGAGTGCCGCGCCGATGTCGCGCAGGCCCTCGACGCGGGCGCGGATGGCGAAGGCGATGTTGCCGAAGGGCCCGCCGACGCCGAAGACCTCCGAGAACACCAGGCCGTGGTAGCTCTCGCTGGGCTCGCTGAATCCGGGGTAGCGCCCGTTGCCCCAGTCGAAGCTGCCGCCGTCGACGATGAGCCCGCCGATGCTGTTGCCGTGCCCGCCGATCCACTTGGTGGCCGAGTGGATGACCACGTCGGCGCCGTGCTCGAAGGGCCGGTACAGGTAGCCGCCCATGGCCGAGGTGTTGTCGACCACCACGGCCACGCCGCGCTCGTGCGCGACTCCGGCGATGGCGTCGAGATCGGGAAGGTGCAGCGACGGGTTGGGGATCGACTCGAGGTAGACAGCCTTGGTGGTGTCGTCGATGAGGCGCGCGAAGTCCGCAGGGTCGTCCGCCGGTCCTGCGAAGCGGGCCTGGATGCCCAGGCGCGGCAGGGTCACGTTCAGCATGTTGCTGGTGCCGCCGTAGAGGTTGGGCGACGCGACGATGCTGTCCCCCGCCTGCGCCAGCGTGGTGAAGGTGATGAACTCCGCAGCGTGACCCGAGGCGACCGCCAGCGCCGCCGCGCCGCCCTCCAAGGCGGTGAGGCGCCGTTCGAGCACGTCGTTGGTCGGGTTCATGATGCGGGTGTAGATGTTCCCGAACTCCTGAAGAGCGAACAGCCGCGCGGCGTGGTCGGCGTCTTCGAAGGTGTAGGCGGCGGTCTGGTAGATGGGAACGGCGCGCGCCTTGGTGGTGGGGTCGGCCTGCTCCTGGCCGGCGTGGATCTGCAGGGTCTCGAAATGGTGGGGCACGATTCTCTCCTTCTGGCGATGTGAAGGCGATCTGGGGGCGCCGTGCACGTGGCACCGGCGCGATGGGTTCGCGGACCGGCGTCCGGACGAGCGACGCCATCGGCTCGCTCCCGGCACAGGCAATCAACGCCGGCGTCGCCCCGCCGAGGACGGCGGCGCGCGCCGGCAAGCGGCCCGAGCGAGGCGCGCCGGCCCGTGAGGGCCGCCGCTCAGCTCAGGCCGCGCGCGACATTCGCTGACTGTGGATCGGACGTCGACTCCCAGGTTGGCTCGGATCCCGCATGCTGCGCCTCCTCGGGGTCCGCCTTCGTCCGCTCGCGCGGACGCGTCCAGACCGTGGATTGAGGCTCTCCGCCCCTATCTCTCCGGCGAGCTCACTATCGTAGCTGTGCTCCCGGCTGGAGTTAGCACCCGCCTGAATGGAGGCTGGTTGCTGCGGCGTCATCGGGCCAGGTCCCTCA
The DNA here is from genome assembly GCA_964496495.1 of uncultured bacterium. Lineage (GTDB taxonomy): Bacteria > Deinococcota > Deinococci > Deinococcales > Trueperaceae > JASBRS01. Next base: position 3,937 of record CAZBZU010000028.1, on the reverse strand, counting down.
GGCCGCTCTGGATAAAGCCGGCTCCGACGCGTGGGTCGAACCCACGCTCGGGCGGAACCGCACCACCCCCTCGAATGCGCCAGGGGTGTGGCCGAGTAAAGCACGTCGAGGGCCGGGCTGGCAAGACCCCGACAGCGGCAACCGCCTCGGCCCCGCCGGTGCGAGGGCGCAGGCGTCGCGCCTGGCGGGGAGCCGCCACTTGGAGGCGGCGCCCTGGCGTCACCGGCTGCCGGGCGAGTTCGCTGCCCCGGACCCCGGCGCAGGCAGCGAGCGGATCCGCTCCGCCTCTGCCAGCCACTGCTGGAAGCCGCTCGGGTCGGCGCGCATCTCCGGGTAGCGCCGTGCGTCGGGTCCGAACACCGCGAGGCCTTTCCTGACCGCTTCCTTCGCCTGCGCCAGGTCGCCCGCCTTCAGGCTCAGCTCGGCCCAGGTCAGGTAGTTCCGCCAGGTCTGCAGCGGGTAGTCCGTGGCGATGCGCCGCGCCAGCTCCAGGCGCGCGGCGGGGGTGGCGGCGTAGCTCTGCTCCAGCCTCAGCACCCAGAGGCTGAGCGGGTAGAGGCGCTCGAGGCGCTGGAAGTAGGCACCGCGTTCGCCGGGGTCGAGGGCCTGGACGGCCGGCACGGCCCGCACCGGGACCCCGCGCCAGCGGTTGAGCGAACAGAGCGGCCCCGAGCAGGGAGCGAACCACCAGGCGGTGAGCGCCAGACCTATCGCCGCTACCCCCCAGACGGCGCCCGTCCGTAGCCTGGGCGCGCCGACCCGTGCGTCGCCCGTCGGGTGACGGCCGGTCGAGCGCGGGCCGTAGCACGCCCCGAGCACCGCGAACGCGAGGACAAGCACGCGGACGAAGTCCGCGGTCACGTCGACGGACAGGGTGAACCAGATGCCCAGCAGCGACAGAGCCCACGGCCAGCGATCGGAGCGCCATGCCCTCAGGAAGGCGCTCACCACCAGGCTCACGAGCAGCGCCAGCCCGGGCCAGCCGCTGGTGGCGAGCCACTCGACGAAGACGTCGTGCGGGCTGCTGGACCACAGCATGGGGAAGCGCTGGAAGGCATGGATGGTACTCCGGAAGCCCCCAAAGCCAACGCCGAGTGGGTGCTCGACCGCCATGCCCAACCCCTGATCCCAGAAGCGGAGACGGTCCGTGAACGCTCCGGCTTGCGACACCGCCTTGGCCTGAGAGGCGATCGATTCCTTGTGGTAGAGGGCCGTGGCGACCGGGTGGAACGGTATCAGCCTGTCTGCGCCGGCGATCATCACCACGGCCAGCAGCGCGCCGACGAGAAGCCGTCGACGTCTTCCCCGGCGCGCCAGCCGCACGCCGAGCGCGACCACGATGACCGCCAGCGGCAGCATCACGCCGCGCGAGCCGGCGATGAAGGCGGCGAAGGCGGCAACCGTTGCCAGGGCCCAGGCGGCCACCGCCAGCCAGCGTTTCGGCGTTCCCGCGAAGACCGCGACCGCCGGCGCCAGCACCACCAACGCCACCGCCCCGGTGAGGTAGTGGATCGAGCCGGAGCGGTAGGCCTCGAGGCCGAAGGCGTTGAGCGTGAGCGCGTTCTCGAGGCCGTGGAGCAGGACGGCGGTGCTGCCGAGCAGTACCAGCCAGCTGGAGGCGCCCAGGCCGGCCGCCGCCAGCAGGCTCAGGGCCCAGACACTGGCAAGGAGGGTATCGCCGGGGGCGGCGCTCCACAGGTAGGTGGCGAGCCCGTAGGCCCACAGGATGGTCACCAGCAGCGGCACGCGTCGCCTCAGCAGCACCGCGCCCAGCAGGGCGAGAAGCGGCAGCCACAGCGGAACTTCGTCCCACAGGTAATCCAGCCGGGCGTTGAGGACGAGCACCAGGCCGAGGCCGACGGCTGCACCGAGCGCTTCCCAGGGGCCGAGGTCCAGGGCCGTCAGCACGCGCCCGGTCATCCTCGACCAGCGCGAGCTCGCGGCGGGTGCGGCCTCGCCCGGCCGTTCGGGGTGTGGCGAGGTGGGCGTGCCCATGACGCTCGATTCTCCGTCAGCGACCCGCGTGAGGGCGGTGAAGGAGTCCACTGGCGGTCGAGCGCGCGGAGCCCTGGCTATGCGATTCCCCACCTCCGCCTCGGCGTCGCGCGGGTACCCTGGCGACCATCGTGCTGCGAACCTGGTGGTGGCCGGCCTACGCCTTCCTCTACCCGTTGCTGTTCTGGCCTCACAACGGGACCAACCTGATGTCCTTCCGGCTGCACGCCGCGCTGACCCTGGTGGCCGTTGCGGGCGGGGCGCTGCTGGAGATCGGTCGGCCGGGCGCGAGGGCGAGCGCCGGGCGCGGTGGATCGCTGCGACGTGCGCTGGCTCACCCCGCCCCGCTGCTGGCGTGCCTGTTCGCGGCCTGGGTGATCGTGGCCGCGCTGTTCGCTCCGGAACCCGTGTTCGCCCTCACCGGGGCGCTGGGCGATCTGCGTGACGGTGCCTTGTGGATGGCGCTCCTGGTGATCGCCTTCCTGCTCGTCTACGTCCGTGGGCGGCGCGACCCGGCGCTGGCGCGGCGGCTGGCGTGGGCCGTCAGCCTGGCCGCGGCGATCCTCGTCGTCGGAGCCATCGTCGAGGTCGTCCTGGGCCGCGGCCTGCTCTATCCCATCCGGCCCGGCGCCACCCCCATGCTGAACTTCCCGCAGCGGGGCCACCTGGCAGGCATGCTCGCCCTGGCCGGCGGGGCGGCCATGGCCGTGGCGCCGACGACCATCCTTCCGCTCATCGCCTTCGGTATCGGCACCACCCTCACGCGCGCGGCGATGGTCGCCTTGCTGGTGGCGGCGCTCGTCCCGCTGCTGCTCCCACGTAGGAGCGCGGCGCGTGCGGCGCTTCTCGGCGGTCTGGTGGTGGTCGGGCTGGCTGGTGGGTGGGGCCTCGCCGCGTTGGCCCATCGGAGCCACAAGGACCTGGAGAGCACCCGGAGCCTCCACGTTCGCACCTACTTCTACCGGGCGGCCGTGAACGGCATCGCCGCCAGGCCACTCCTCGGCTGGGGGGGTGGCAACTTCCCGCTGGTGTGGCCGCGCTACCTCAGCAAAGACCAGCTCCAAGGCTTCGTCGAGGGCGAGTGGGGCTTCCCCACCACCCTGGGCGTCAGCGTGGACGGGGTCAGCTGGCCGGTGCTCGCGGTGCTCGACAAGGCGGGACACCCCGCCACGCTGCGCGTGGCGCAGTTCAAGGTGCACGATCAGTTGCTGGAAGCCGCCATCCTCTGGGGCGTGCCAGGCGCCGCCTGCTACCTCGCGCTGGTGGTCCTGGCGCTGACGGGCCTGCGGCGTCGCTCTGCGGCCGCCTGGGGCCTGCTGGCGTACGCGGTGTTCCTCATCCTCTGGTTCGTGATCCCGCAGACACAGGGCGTGGTCTGGGTGATGTTGGGAGCCGCCGCGGCCGACGGCGCCGCCGTGCGCGCGGCGTCGCTGCGGCCTAGGACCGGCCGCACCGTGCAGGGCCCAACCGAAACGTACTAGGCGCTTCCAGCGGCAAGGCGCCACGACCCGCCCTCGAACCCACACCGGAGCCCATGTGCGCTGCACGCCGACGGCCCGGCGAAGGGTCTGCCGCGCCGCTGCGCGGGGCCCCGGAGCTGGCGTGGGGCGCCTGCCGCCGAGGTGCGGGACGGCCCCAATGCGAGCGGGAGGGCCGCTCGACGCGGCCCTCCCGCTGAATCGCTAATCAGGACTGGGCTAGGGCAAGTTGTAACTCTTGCCGTTGATGCTGGTGACCGCCACCGCCACTTCACCGCTGGTAGCGGTGACCGCGCACGAGCTGACCGAAGAACCGGGGTTGTTCGTGGTGTAGGCGCCGGCGCTGTTGTAGCCGCCGGAGCAGTCGGCCTGGGTGACATCGCTCGCCGTCGCATTGACGAACTCGGCCAGGTAGGCGTTGGCCGCGGTGTAGACGTTCTGCGCGTACGCCTGGGCGGCACGGT
>CAZBZU010000027.1:0-39262 GCA_964496495.1 uncultured bacterium | reverse complement strand
GACGTCGACATCGACATCTCCTCGGCGCGCCGCGACGAGGTGCTTGCCTGGGTGGAGGAGCGTTTCGGAGCCACCACCGAAGCGATGGTGTGCAACAAGATCACCTACAAGCTGCCGCTGGCCCTGCAGGATCTGGGGCGCGGGCTAGGGTTGCCGCCGGAGCTGCGCAACCGCCTCACTCGCGCGCTGGGGCGCGACTTCCGGGGGCTGCGCCCGAAGGACGCTCGCAAGGCGGAGGTGGCCTTCCGTGAGGTCCTCGGCGCCGCGCCGGTGGGTGATGCGTTGTTGAAGCTGCTCGGCGATATGGAGCGCAAGCACGTCCGCCACCTGGCACCGCACAACGGTGGCGTGGTGCTGGCGCGGGAACCGCTCACCCACTACTCGCCGCTCGACCGCTCCACAGGCGGCATCAAGCTACTGCAGCTCGACAAGGACGACGCCGAAGCGATGGGGCTGATCAAGCTCGATCTGCTAGGGCTACGCATGCTGGCCGCCCTCGAGCGTGCCCGCGAAGAGGTGCTGCGCATGGAGGGCGCGTGGCTCAACCTCGCCGACCTGCCCGACGACAAGCGCGTTTGGGACCTCATCTGCCAGGGCGACACCATGGGGCTGTTCCAGGTGGAGAGCCCCAGCCAGACACACACCAGTCGCGTCATGGGCGCCCGTAGCCTCAAGGACCTGGCGCACCAGATTGCTCTCATCCGTCCCGGGCCGATCCAGTCGGGGACCGTCCACCCCTACCTGCGACGACGGCGCGGGCTCGAGCCGGTGAGCTACTGGCACCCGTCGCTCGAGCCCATCCTGGTCAAGAGCTACGGCGTGCTGCTGTTCCAGGAGGACGTGCTGCGCATCGCCGTCCGCTTCGCCGGCATGAGCTGGCTGGAAGCCGACCGCTTCCGCAAGAAGGTCTCGGGCTGGCGCGACCTGGAGGACATCGAGCCCGACCGGGAACGCTTCGTCCAGGGCGGCATGCGCACGGTCGGCGCCACGCATGAGGAGGCAGAGGCGGTCTTCGATGCGGTCAAAGCCTACCAGGGCTACGGCTTCGCCGAGTCTCACGCCTGGGCCTTCGCCATCCACGCCTACGCCAGCGCCTGGCTGCGCATCTACTACCCCGCCGAGTTCCTGGCGGCCATCATGACCGAGGAGCCCGGCATGTGGTCGGCGTCCACCAAGCGTCAGGAGGCGCGCGCCTGGGGGGTGCCGATGCTGCCCTTCGACATCAACGCCGGCGGCGTGCACTACCGCTGCGAGCGTCTGGAGGACGGCCGCAAGGCCGTACGCCCGCCGCTGTGCGCCATCACCGGGGTGTCCCAGGACACCGCCCGGGCCATCCTCCTGGGCCGCCTGCGGTTCGGTCCTTTTCGCAACCTCGACGACCTCTTCCAGCGCCTGACGCTGGAGCGCGAGACGCTGGAAGCGCTGGTGCGCGCCGGCGCCTTCGACGCCTTGCAACCCCGACGCGAGGCGCTGTATCGCGCAGGCGCGCTCAGCCACGCTCAGGCACCGGGGCAGCGGGCGCTGTTCGCCGCCGTTCCCGAGCTTCCCGACCTTCCCTCCCTGTCGACCGCCGAGCGCATGGTGTGGGACTACCAGACGACACACTTCAGCACCCTGGAGATGCATCCGCTGGACCTGGTCCGCGACCAACTGCGCGAGCTGCGGGCCGTACCGCTGGCACGGGCGCGCCGCCTGCCCCGCAAAGCCGGCGTGCGCAGCGCCGGCCTGGTCGTTGGGCGCCAGCGTCCCGGCACCGCCAAGGGCTTCGCCTTCTTCGTCTTGGAAGACGGGCCGGACCGGGCGCAGCTCATCATCCCGCCGGACCTGTGGGACGAGCAACGCCAGCTCCTGCGCGACGCCTCCGTGCTCATCACCGATGCCATCGTGGAAGACACCGGGCACCAGCTCATGCTCAAGGCGCTGGTCCTGTATCCCCTGCCAGCTCCCATCTACATCGAGGGCTACCACTACGGCTGACGCGTGCCGAGTCCCCCGCTCTTCCCCCTACCCATTCGGCAGGCACCCTCTGCCCCTGCCGCGCCGCAGTCCCCCGCTCTTCCCCTTTTCGCTTCCCAACCACCCCAAGTACCCCATTCGTCCCACCATCCGCACCTCGAGTCCCCCATATCTCCCGCCATGATCGCCGGCGGCCCACCACCGCCTGCCCGTTGCAAGGCGCCACGGCCACACGTAAGGCCGTCTTCCGCCGGACCCGAGTGCACCCTCAGGCACGCAAGCAGTACCCCGGTCTTCCCAGAGGTCTCGCAGCGGTCCCCTACAATCCCCACTTGGCGGCAGATCCGAGTACCCGAGCCCTCCCCCTGTCAGACGACAGCCCACCAAGCGTGGCGACGATCCACCCGGCCTCAGTACCTGCATGTTCCCGTTGGCGGTGCGGCCAGGCGGCGCCGCGACGCGGCCGGTCAGCCAGCGAGCTCGCTCAGCGCCTCGGCCACCTCGGCCGGATGCTCGGCAGCCTGCACCTTGGGCCACGCGCGGGCAACCGTCCCGCTCGGGTCGATCAGGTAGGTGACCCGCTTCACCCCCATGAAGCTACGCCCGTACATCGACTTCTCGCCGTATGCGTCGTACGCCTCCAGCACGTGCTTGTCTGGATCCACCAACAGTGGGAAGGTGAGTTGGTGTTTCTTCGCGAACCGCGCGTGGCTCGCCTGGTCGTCGGCCGACAGGCCCAACACGACCGCGTTGCGCTGGGTCAGGTCCGCCAGTCGATCCCGGAAGCCACACGCCTCCTTGGTACAGCCGGGCGTGTCGTCCTTGGGATAGAAGTACAGCACCACCCACCGCCCTCGGTAGGCCGACAGACGGTGCGACCCACCATCCTGATCCACCAGCTCGAAATCCGGCGCCTCGCTCCCGACGTCCAACATGGGGTACCTCCGCAAGGCATCCTAGCGTCCGGCCGCCGGTAATCCCGTCGTCAGCTGCTGCGTGTCGCCACCATTGACCACCGCCCGCACGTCCGCCGGAAACTGCGTGAGATCATCGACCCACAGGAGCGGGCGTGCGTCCCAGTCACCGCTGCGCACGTCCTCGCCGTCATCGAGCTCCGACGGCACCGCACGCAACCCCAGCGTCCCGCCCCACACCAGCCAACCGGAGCGTTCGCCGTCCGTCGCCCGCACGACGTGCACGTCACAGCGGCTCCCGGCGTAGAAGTCCGACCAACCGATGATGTCCGCCTCGTGCAGTCCGATGCGCCCCGGATCCCGAAGGCGCAAACGCCGCCCAGTCCATTGCGGCCCCAGGGGCGTCACCGACAGTAGTCGCGTCCCAGGCTGCTTCGCCGTTGGTTTGACATAGAGACAGAGCGTTGACATGGCAGAGAGCGTGACCCCCTCCTGGTCGGCATGTCGCTGGTTGGTGGCGCCTGATACCTTGCCGGGGCCCTCCCGGAATCCCGTCCGCTGGCCCCGAGTAAAGGTAGCGTGAACGTAGACCCGAATCTATCACGGCCCGCTCGGGGGAGGCCGGCCTCCCCCGAGCCGATGGCCGTCGCGCCAGCCTCCGGATCACCCCATTCGGGCCGCCCTCGATCTCCATGTACACAGGTACAACGTCGTCGCGCACGCAGCATCTGGCACACACGAGCGCTACGACCAGCCTGCCGCCGGCGTCAGCCGGAGAGCAGCTCGGTCAGTTCGCGCAACAGGGCCGTCACTCGCTCGCGACGAGCAGATCCGAGCTGAGAGAGTCGCTTGCGGCTGAGCAAGCGCTTGGTGCTCGCGGCTAGCTCCATCGCGGCATCCTCGCGGCTCCGCCGGCCGCCCGGCGCCGCCTGCCGCAGCTCGGTGATCCGTCGGCGAATCTGACTCAACGACAGCGCGCCCTCGATCGCCTCACCAACCATCGCATCGCGGGCGCCATCATCCTCCACGCGCGCCAATGCTTGCGCCTTGGTGAACTCAAGCTTGCCCTGCCGTACCGCGTCCAGCAACGCCTCCGGGAAGTCCAAGATGGGCACCCGATTGCTGACGAAGGAGCTGGGCGTGAAGCGCCCGAGGCGTCGGAACAGCGCTCCGGCAAGGTGCTTCTGACGCTCGGAGAAGGCACTCGCCGGCGAGCGCCCGCGCTCCTCGTTGTACATCTCCTGCAGCAGGTGGAGCACCTGCGAACGGGCAAGATCGAGGCTCAGCTCCAATAGCGTCAGGACCGCGTCCGTCTCCTCCACCGCATTCAGGTCCTCGCGCTGCAGGTTCTCCATGATGGAGACCTCCAGCGCTTCCCGGTCATCGATCTCCACCACGATGGCCGGGATCTCGCTCAACCCAGCCAACTGAGCCGCACGGGTCCGGCGTTCGCCCGCGACCAACTCGTAGCCGTCAGCGGCGCGGCGCACGATGATCGGCTCCAGAACGCCCTTCTCTCGCACGCTGGCAGTCAGCTCCGCTAGGCTCGCCTCGTCGATGTACTTGCGTGGCTGCTTGCGGTTGTAGCGAATCTCGCCTACCGCGACGGCGCCCAGCGCCGCCTCGCGATCACTCTCACCCAGATCGCCGAGGATGGCCTCGAAGACCGCTGTCCGATCGAGATCCTGCCCTCGCTTCTTAGCTGACATCGGTCCCTCCCACGGACTCCAGCAACTCCCTCGTCACCACCCGGATCTCCTCGTCCGCCACGCTTCCCGGGGCGTACAGCGGGATCGGCAGGCCTTCCACCTGGGCATCGGAGTAGTACGCCGGCCGGCTGTTGAGCGGCGTGGAGATCGGCGCGAAAGCCCGCAGCTGGCTCTGGATGATCTCGAGGCTCTCGCGATCGTGCCGCGTGCGGCGGTCGTGCTGCGTCAGCACGAAGAGCGCGATGCTCAGGTCGCGTGCCGCCTTCCGGTACTCGCGGACCATCTTGATCACCGTGGGGATGCCGTCCAGCCCCTTGCGATTCGTGGGCAGCGGCACCACCACGTGGTCCGCCGCAACCACCGCCAGGGCCGAAAGCTGCCCCAGGCTCGGTGGCGGGTCGATGAGCACGAAGTCATACCCCCGCAACCGCCTGACCGCCTCGCGCAGTCGCATCACGCCCATGAAGATGCTCAACACCTCGCGCTCGATGATAGCGATGTTGAGGTGGCTCGGGATCAGGTCGACGCCATGCGCATGAAGTGGTGCCGGCAGGTCCAGCTCCGCGTCCGTCTCCTCCTCGGCCCCCCGCTCCGGATCGCCGATCACCGCCGGGTAGACCGTCTGTGCCAGCCCGACGTCCTCCTCGATGCCCATCCACGTCGTCAGGTTGGCCTGCGGGTCGACATCGATCAGCAGAACCCGGTGCCCCAGCTCACCGAGCACGAAGCCGATGTCTCGCGCCGTGCTCGTCTTCGCGACCCCCCCGGCATGGTTGAAGAACGTAAGTACCTTCACCGCAACCCCTTCATCGCCACTGCCAGGCCATCCCGGCGCCACCGTTCTGGTGCCGTTCTGGTGCCGCCCTGCCACCGCACCGACTCCCGCGGCCCACGCACCCCCGGCGCTGCCAACCCGCACCTCACACGCCGCCGTCCGTGCAACCTGTGCCGCCGTGATTCTACCCCATCGCCCTACGCCTCCAGCACCCGGCCTCTCGCCGTCCCGTCCCGCGCGACCGCGTCATCCTGCGCGCTCCGCGTTCCCTCCTGCGGCGGACTGCACCCCCGACTAAAGCCCTCGCCATAACGTTATGGCGCTCAATCGCGACTCCCCTTCGCAGCCGCGCCTCCTCGCCGCCAACGCTTCCGCCCGCGCGACCCCGAGCCCCCGCATCGTCCGGACCTGCCCCCACAAGCGTCCACGCCCCCGGCGGCGTCCGACCAGACCCGCTGCTCGCCATCCCTCGCAGGCCGACCTCCTTGGTCCCACCGACGCGCCCAAGCCGGATCCACGCCGACACCGCTCCCACTCAAGCGCAGCCAGCGACTGCCCGCTTCCGGCACCCTCCCGGCCGACGCACACGTGCCGTCCCCAGGGCCAGACCGAGTCCCGCTCCGCTCCCCCAATCATGCACACGCCTGCGCGCCGATCGACGATCGGTACCCCGTCGACGCCGCCCGCGCAAGGGCACCGACCACCACCCCGCGGCTTGGGCCACCCGGCCGCAAGCCGCGCCCAGGCGCGCGGCGACGACACCCGCGGGGCGCGCCATAACGTTATGGCAGTACCCGCGCATTCCCCCTTCGCCGCGGGTTGACGGCCCTTCCCCATCCCGTACCCGAAGTTCCCCGCACCTGCGCGTGCGGTGCAGCCCCGGGGCGCACCCGCCCTGACCTGCGGGTGCGCAGGAGCTCTCCAGCGTGCGGCCCCGGCGGCAGCGCCTCGCCATAAGTGCCGCACGCATCCCGAGCGAGCGCAAGCTTGCCAGGCCCGGCGGAATCCGAGAATCCCACGTAAGCACGGCGGCGCGCAGGTCCCGCAACCCCGGTCGCAGCGGCCTGACGGCACCCTTTGCAGCGTGCTCGCGGCACCCGCAACTCAAGCTCGCGTGGTCCCTCGCCCAGGTAACTCCGGGAAATCTGCGGAACCACTGCCCGCGACGCGTGGGAAAGGGGTGGTACCCGAACGCCAGATGGGCTGGCCGCCCGATCACCCGTCTGCTAGCCTCCGTGTGGGGTAGGCGGTGAGCCCAGCACCATGGTTGGATTGCTGGTGTTGTTCAGAGCTCATTGAATTCCATTAATGGGAAGCGGTCAGGTGCGCGGTGGACGGCGATTGCAAGCGGTGAGCGGGAAGCCCGGGGGACGGAGGCGGGACACGGACGGAACCGACGGGGGAGACGAATGGGACTCCATGGGGAAAGCCGAGGGACCTAGCGGGAAGCGAATGGGACTGGAGTGGGAAAGGAATGGTACTGCACTCCGTGGTGTCTGCGCGCGCCTGGGGAAGCGTTGACATGCATTCCCCAGGTCCGTATGATGCGGCAATCGAAGTGGAGGCCGGCGTGTGACGAGCCGCGGGACAATCGTATCGGATGATGGAGCGGGGGGGAGCATGGCCCAGAGGGAACGGGCCGGTGGCACGACGGGGGAGAGGGGCGAGCAGGCTAGACCCAGTGCTCGCGGCAAGAGCGGGCCGCGGAGGAGTGCGGGCGACCGCCGGAGCAGCAACCTGTCGATCACACAGGCGAACCCGCTGGCGCTGAGCCGCCAGGAGATGGGGATCCTGACGAAGCGGTTGCTGGTGCTGGCGCTGTCGGACATCGCACGGGACGACAGCGAGTTAGAGCCGATCCGCATCACCGCGTGGGAGTACGCTCAGCTGTTCAACATCAAGGGCAAGTCGATCTACTCGCGCATCGAGCAGTCGGCGCGCGAGCTCCTCGAGCAGACTGTGCAGATCAAGGAGCCCAACGGGGATTGGGTCATGTTCCAGTGGGTCTCGGAAGCGCGCTACGAGAACGGTCGCGACAGCAAGGAGCAGATGGCGTGCATCGAGCTGAAGGTGCACGAGAAGCTGAAGCCCTACCTGCTTCAGCTTCGACGGGACTTCAGTATCATCCCCACCGAACAGCTGCTCAGCTTCCAGAGCTTCAACAGCATGCGCCTGTTCGAGGTCCTGTACACGGCCAGCTACGCCGGCGAGCGGAGCGAGCTGGTGTTCGACGTCGAGGACCTCAAGTTGCGGCTGGGCCTGGACGGCAAGTACGAGCGCTTCAAGGACTTCAGGTACGTGCTGGACAAGGCTCAGGCGGAGTTCAAGCTCTACACCTGCTTACTGTTCAGCTACCGGGCGGAGAAGGTAGGACGCAAGTACCGGCGCGTCCACTTCGGCATCGTGAAGAACGAGGTGTTCAAGCCGCGGGTGCGGCTGCCGGCGAGCCTGGCGAAGCGCGTGAAGCGCGAGACCGACACCGAGCAGCTCATCCGTGAGCTGCAGGCGCGCGATGTCCTGCAGGAGATCGGTTGGGCACAAGACGCCGATAGGACGATCCAGCGCTACGGAGCCCAGCGCGTGGTCGACATCGTGGGTTACGCTCGCAAGCTGGCCGGCAAGGCCGAGGCGGCGGGTCGACCCATCTTCAACCTCGCGGGGTTCGTCAACAATCTTCTGCAACAGGGTGTCGAGCCCCCCAAGGCTCCCCCCGAAGAGGATGCCCAGCGGCTGTCACGGGAGGAGACACGCAGCGTCGCCACGTCTATCGCCGACAGCTTCCATCAGCACCGGCGACAGCGAGCGGAGGAGAGCTGGGACGCGCTCACCGACGAGCAGCGTGAGCTCATCCACACGCTGATGCAGGCGACGCTGCACCGCTTCACGCTGGAGCGGGTCGAGGCCGATGGCTGGCGTGGGGGCCTCTATGAGAGCAGCCGCATGGAGGTCATGGCCAGCCACAACTTCGTAACCTTTCCCGCCCATTTGCAGGACGTCACCGTCTTCGTGCGTACGCTCGACCTGGTGGCGGAATACGCCGACGAGGACCGCAAGGCGATCCTCGCCGAGCTGCGCGAATCGACCTGATCACGGACGAGGCCGGGCGTCAGGCCCGTCCGAACGGGGACCTATAATCGCCGTATGTGTGGGCGATACACCCTCTACCACCACGAGGAGGACCTCGATGCGCTCTTCGGTGTGGTGGGTCTGGCGCCCGAGGAGCGCTTCAACATCGCGCCCACGCAGGAGGTTCCTATCGTCGTGGAGCGCGAAGGCGGCGTGCGCGAGGTGCTCACCGCGCGCTGGGGTCTCGTCCCGCACTGGGTCAAGGACCTCGAGAGCTTCAAGGCCAACCTCTTCAACGCTCGCGCGGAGGGCGCGGCGGACAAGCCGTCGTTCCGCGACTCGGTGCGGCGGTCGCGCTGCCTGGTCCCTGCCAGCGGCTTCTATGAGTGGGCGAGTGTGGGCGGCGTCAAGCAGCCGCACTACCTGAGCCGGCGCGACGGTCGTCCGCTGAGCTTAGCGGGCCTGTGGTCGGTGTGGAGGAAAGGGGAGAGGTCGCTCCTGACCTGCACGATCCTCACCACCAGGCCGAACGCCGTGGTGCAGCCGCTGCACGACCGCATGCCGGTCATCCTCGACCCCGACGAGTTCGGTCGCTGGCTCGACCCGACGCTTCAGGATGCCGCCGCCGCTCTCGAGCTGTGCGAGCCCTACGATGACACCGCCTTGCAGGCCTATCCGGTGACCCGCGCGGTCGGCAACCCGCACATCGAGGGCCCCGAGCTCATCGTCCGGGAGGGATGAAGCCACCGCGCGCTGCGCGATGCCGGCCGCTCCGGCACCGGCGTGCTCGCTCGCCCCTTCCGTCCTTGTGGCCGCCGGCGAATGTGGGCTTGCCCACAGCTCTACCTTACTAATTAAGGTAGCGTAGCAGCCATGGAAGCGACGCCATCGCCCGGTACGCCCACCACCCCGCGTCGGGGCCGCACGTGACTGCGATGTGGCTTCTCGGCGCCGCATTCGGCGTGGTGATCGCCGTCGGAGGGGTGGCCGTGGCCGTGAACGATGCTGTCGAGCATTGGCTGGCCGCCCGGGAGACGCGTCCGGGTAGCGGCGGGGGCGGGCGGGCTGTGGCCCCGCGGACATGGGCCTTGCCGCCTGCGGCGCGTGCCTCGCGGTCCGTGGTGGCGGTTCGCCCCCAAGGGCTCGAGGGTGGCAGTGCGCGTGCGGGAGGTCGGCTGCCGACCCGCCAGCGCCGCGGCAGCGGCGGGCGGCGCCCGGGCACCCAAGGCTGAGCGGCAAGACGCGGCTGTCTTCCGGGCAAGGCCGGCACGAGGCAACGGCGGGGCCGTCCGTATGATGAACGCATGGCTCGAGCGATGGACGCGTCGGAACGCGCGGCAGGACTGCGCCGGGAGCTTCAGCACCACGACTATCTCTACTACGTCAAGGCGGCCCCGGAGATCAGCGACGAGGCCTACGATGCGCTCTTGCACGAGCTGAAGGCGCTCGAGGAGGCGCATCCGGAGCTCGTCACGCCCGACTCGCCCACCCAACGCGTGGGTGGCGGACCCGTCCAGGGCCTGGCGACGGCCACCCACACCCAGCCGATGCTCAGCCTCGATTCCAGCCCGAAGCCCGAAGACCTTCGAGCCTTCGACCAGCGGCTCCGCCGCGCGGTCGGCGACGAACGCGTGCGCTACTCGCTGGAGCCCAAGATCGACGGGTTGAGCGTCGAGCTTGTGTATGAGGGCGGCGTGCTCGAGCGAGCGGTCACCCGGGGCGACGGGACGGCCGGGGAGGTCATCACTCCCAACGTCAAGACCATCGCTCCGGTGCCGCTACGCTTGCGCTCCGAGGAGCGACCCGTGCCTGAGCGCCTGTCGGTCCGCGGCGAGATCTTCATGCCGCTCGATGCGTTCGACGACGTCAACGAGGCGCTCATCAACGCGGGCAAGAGCCCGTTCGCCAACCCCCGGAACGCAGCGGCCGGCACGGTGCGACAGCTCGACCCCAAGCTGAGTGCCGGCCGACCCCTACGCATCTACTGCTACGACATCCTGCAAGACCTCGATGCCATCGGTACGCAGACGGAGTTGCTGATCGCGCTTGCCGGCTGGGGTCTCCCCGTCAATCCGCTCAACGCCGAGGCGGCGGATGCGGAGCAGGTCTTGGCCTACTTCGAGGAGGTCACGGACCGGCGCGATAGCCTCTCCTACGAGATCGACGGGGTGGTGGTGAAGCTGCAGTCGATGGCCGTGCGACGCCGGCTGGGGGCCACCAGCCATCACCCGCGGTGGGCCTTCGCGGTGAAGTTCGCACCCCGGACGGAGACCAGCCAGGTGTTGCGGATCGTTCCTAGCGTCGGCCGCACGGGCGTAGTCACGCCGATCGCCATGCTGCGCCCGGTTTCCATCGGGGGCGTCACCGTCAGCCGCGCCAACCTCCACAACATCGACGACCTCCGGCGAAAGGACATTCGCGAGGGCGACACCGTACGCGTTGAACGTGCCGGGGACGTGATCCCGCAGGTGGTCGAGAGGGTCGCGGGCGGTGGCGAGCGCGGAGCACCCTTCGAGATGCCCGACAGGTGCCCGAGCTGCGGTACCGAGCTGCGCCGCAGCGGCCCCTACACGACCTGCCCCAACAGCTTCGATTGCCCGGCGCAGCGCGTCGGGCGCCTCACGCACTTCGGTAGCCGCGGAGGGCTGGACATCGAGGGCTTGGGTGAGCGGACCGCGCGCCAGCTCGTCGAACGTGGACTGGTCGCTCACCTGCCAGAGCTCTTCGACCTCGGGGCGCAGGACTTCGAGAAGCTCGACGGCTTCGCCGAGCTGTCAGCGCGGAACCTGGCACAGGCGGTCCAGGATGCGCGTGAGCCGGAGCTGGCCCGCTTCCTCTACGCGCTGGGCATCCCCGAGGTCGGAAGCGCGGTGGCACGCGACCTGGCGCGCCACTTCCTCAGCATCGAGCGGCTTCGCAATGCCGACCCGGACGAACTCGCTGCGGTGCAAGGCATCGGCGAGGTGATGGCGACCGAGATCCATGGCTTCTTCAACGAGCCGCGCAATGCCGAGGTGATCGATGCGTTGCTCGACGGCCGCGTCAGGCCGAGGCATGTCGAGGCGGCGCCACACGCTGGGGCGCTCGCGGGGCTGACGTTCGTCTTCACGGGCAGCCTGGAAGGGTTCACGCGTGGTGAGGCGCAGGCTCTGGTGGAGCAGCACGGTGCTCGCTCCGCTGGGTCGGTCAGCTCCCAGACCGACTACCTGGTGGCAGGGGAGGGGGGCGGCTCGAAGCTGGCGCGGGCACGCCAGCAGGGCGTCGAGGTGCTGGACGAGCAGGCGTTCTTGGCGCTGCTGGCCGATCACGGCGTCGCGGCGGAAGGCGAGGGCGCATGACCAATGGCGACATCGCACGCATCCTCGGCCAGCTCGCGGCCCTCTCGGAACTCAATGACGACAACCCGTTCCGGGTGCGCGCCTACCGCGCCGCTGCACAGACCATCCTCGACCTCGATGACCAGATCCTCGACATGGTGCAGCGCGGGGACGATCTGACCGAGATCAAAGGCGTTGGGAAGGAGCTTTCGGAGAAGCTGCAGACCATCGTCGCGACCGGCGGCCTGCCGCAGCTCGATGAGCTGAAGGCAGCGGTGCCTGTAGGGCTGATCGCGGTGACGGAGGTGCGGGGCGTCGGCCCGAAGCGTGCGCGCGCCCTGTGGCACGAGCTCAACGTGACTGGCATCGACGACCTGGAGCGGGTGGCGAGAGCAGGCAAGGTGGCCGAGCTGGAGGGCTTCGGTGAGAAGAGCCAGCAGAAGATCCTCGACGGCATCCAGTCCTTCCGGCGGCGGAGCGGCCGCACGCGGCTCGGCGAGGCAGATGCGCTGGTGCAGCCACTGCTGCAGCGCTTGCGCGAGCTCGACGGCGTGCAACGTGCGGAGGTGGCCGGGAGCTACCGCCGCCGGCGCGAGACCATCGGAGATGTCGACCTTCTGGTGGTGGCCGACGACGGTGCGGCCGTCGGTGCGGCGCTAGCCGGCATGACCGGCGCGGCCGAGATCCTGGTCAGCGGTGAGACCCGCACCAGCGTGCGCCTGCAGAATGGGCTGCAGATCGACCTGCGGGTGGTGTCCGGGGCGAGTTTCGGGGCGGCCTGGCTGTACTTCACCGGCTCGAAGGAGCACGACGTCGAGCTACGGCAGCTGGCACTGGAACGGGGCTGGCACCTCAACGAGTACGGTCTGTTCGATGGCGGCGAGCCTGGTGGCGAGCGGCGTGGGGGCAAGCGGCTCGCCGGAGCTAGCGAGGACGATGTCTATCGGGCCTTCGGCCTCGACTGGATTCCGCCCGAGCTACGTGAGCATCGCGGTGAGATCGAGGCCGCAGGGGAGCACCGTCTACCAGTCCTGGTCACGACGAACGACATCCGTGGTGACCTGCACATGCACTCCACCTGGAGCGACGGGAAGTGCGGCGTAGCGGAGATGATGCGGGCCTGCGAGGCGCGCGGCTATCGCTACCTGGCCATCACCGACCACAGCAAGGCGCTTCCCATGACGGGCGGTCTCGACGCCGAGAAGCTCGAGCGGCAGTGGGCCGAGCTCGACGACCTGACACGCCAGCATGGTGGCATCACGCTGCTGCGAGGCATGGAGGTAGACATCTTGCGCGATGGCAGCCTCGACCTGGACGAGGCCTGGTTGGAGCGGCTGGACATCGTCATCGTTTCCGTCCACTCCCACTTCGACCTCCCGCGGGCCGAGCAGACCGAGCGCGTGGTCAGGGCGATTCGCCATCCGCAGGTGAACGTCCTCGGCCACCCCACCGGCCGCCTGCTCGGCAGCCGTGACCCCATCGAGCTCGATCTGGACGCCGTGTTCGACGCATGCGCGGCCAACGGTGTGGCGGTCGAGATCAACGCGTCGCCCGAACGGCTGGATCTCAACGACGTGAACGCGTTGGCGGCGCGGCGCAAGGGCCTCACGCTGGTCATCGACACCGACGCTCACAGCGTGCGGAACCTCGACCTCATGCACTTCGGCGTGGAGCAGGCACGCCGGGCATGGGCGACGTCCGACGTGGTGCTCAACACCTGGCCTCTGGAGGACGTGCGGCGGTTCTTGACGAAGCGAGGGTGACGAAGGCGCGACGGCTGGAAGCGGGTCAGTCGGCCGGCAATGCGGGCAGGCGCACCCGCACTAGGAAGCCCTCGCCAGGCGCACTATCGACGTGCCAGGTGCCGCCATGGAGGGCAACCACATGGGCCACGATAGCCAGCCCCAACCCGCTGCCCTCGCCGGTACGGGCGGTGTCACCTCGGAAGAAGCTCTCACCCAGGCGAGCGCGCGTGGCCTCCGTGACGCCCGGCCCCTCGTCGGCCACGTCGAGCACGACGTTGTCGCCCTGAGACTCGACGCTCACGGTGACCGGAGCGCCGCGGCCGTGCTTGAGGGCGTTCTCCAGGAGGTTCTCGACCACATGGGAGAGGAGCAGGACGTCCCCCCGAACGGGTGGAACTGGTGCGGCCTGGAAGTCGATCGAGCTTCCCGTGTCGCGGGCGCGGGCGCGGTCGACGGCCTCGCCCGCGACCTGTCTCAGGTCGGTCGCGCTGGGGTGGAAAGCGCTCTCGTCACGGGCGAGGAGCAGGAGGTGCTCTGTCAGGCGCGACAGGCGACCGACGTCCCGGCCGAGCTCCGTCAAGGTGTCGCGGTACTGCAGATCGCTTCGAGGACGTGCCAGGGCCCCTTGGATCCGCGCCTGCAATGCCGTCAGCGGCGTCCTGAGGTCGTGCGCGGCAGCGCGCGTGAACTCGCTCTCGCGTTGCATGGTGGCGTTCAAGCGGCGGAACGCTTCCTGGAGGGTGGACGCCAGACGGCTCAGCTCGTCGCGGCCGCTTGCTCCCGGCACCGGCTGCAGCAGGTCGCCGCTGTCGCCGATGGAGCTGGCGGCCCGCTCGAGGCTCTTGATGGGCTTGAGGAGACGACCGGCGGTGATCGCCGCGGCCGCGGCCGCGAACAACATCATCACCGGCAGCGTCACCAGGAGCGCGCGCAGGTACGCCCGCAGCGGCTGGTCGATGCTTCCCAGGTTGGAGGTCAGCTGCAGCGTGACGAGGCGGTTGCCCGAGATCACCTCGCGCGTGAGTACGCGGTGACCGTCGATCCGTGTGTAGCCGAGCGGCAGGTCGGTAGGCACATCTGGGAAGTTGGCGGTGGCGCGAACGACCTGATTGCCGTTCACGACCCTCACCTGCACGCCTGCTGGGAACTCGCTGCTGAGGGTGAGCTCGCGGCTGTCCTGCGCCCCGCTCTCGAGATCATGACGCGCATCGAGCAGGCCGACCGCGTTGTCGAGCCGGTGCTCCTCGCCCGCAACCAGGAAGCGCTGCAAGGCGAGGTAGAGGACCGCGGCCACGATCACCAGCAGGAGCGCCGTTTGCAGCGCGACCGCGAGCGCCATACGCCAGCGGATGGTCATGGCACGCGGTACCCGCGGCCGCGGACACTGTGGATGGCGTCGTCGGCCAGCTTCCTGCGCAGGTAGCTCACGTAGACGTCCACGATCCGCGGTTCTCCCATGAAGTCCGGGCCCCACACACGATCGAGCAGCTCGTCACGGGTGAACCAGCGACCGGGCGTCAGCGCGAGCGTCTCCAGCAGCTCGTATTCCCGGCCGGTGAGACCGACCTCCGCGCCGTCCCACCACGCCTGGCGAGTTCGGGTGTCGAGCTGGCCGCGGTCGTCGCCGAACACCAGCCTGCTGCTTCCAGCCGACTCGGCGCGCCGAGCGACCGCCCGCAAGGTGGCGAGCAGCTCGGGCAGCTCGAAGGGCTTCACGAGGTAGGCGTCGCCACCGATGTCGAGGCCCTTGACGCGATCGTCGAGGTCTCCGCGTGCCGTGAGGTAGACGATTGGCGTGTTCACGCCCTCGCGCCGAAGCTGCGAAGCCAGGTCGAACCCGTCGAGCTGCGGCAGCATGACGTCGAGGAGGATGGCGCCATAGGCCCCGGAGCGCGCCTCCGCCAGCCCCTCCTCGCCGTCGGTGACCCAGGCGACCTGATGGCCCGCCTCGCCGAGGGCTGCCGCGGTCGGCTCCCCGATGCGTTCGTCGTCCTCGACGAAGAGCAGACGCATGGCTCCAGCCTACGTCTCCCTGGGTTCAGGCGTGTGCGGCACGACGAGAGGCGCGGCGACCCAGCAGCCGCAGGCCGGCGGTCGCGAGGGCGAGCGCAGTGCCGGCGGAATAGAGGGCGGTGAGATGGTCGGTCCCAGCCAGCCAGCCGTGGATCGTGGCCATGGCGAAGGCCGGGTAGGCCAGCAGGTGCAGGCCGATCCAGGTCCTCTTGGGGAGGCGGGTCCGGTTGGCGAAGGACAGGTAGACGGCTGCGATGCCATACAGCGCCAGGGTGCCGAAAGCAAGCGCGAGCGGCGCGAAGGTTGCCATTCCCGGCACCAGCACCGCGGCGAGCGACTGTGGCTTCTGGGTATCGACGAGGACGAAGGCAACGTGCACCGCGGTGAGCGCGAGGGCGAAGCCGCTCAGCAGCCCGTGCCAGCCATACTGCAGGGGACGGGCCAGCCACTGCGGCATGAAGCGGCTGTTGAGCAGCGCTCCGAACGCGAGGGAGAGTGCCAGCAAGGCATAGGCAGCCACCCCAGAGACGCGGTTCAGGGTCCAGGCCAGCCCCTCCGGGGTGAGGCTCCGAGCTGCTAGCACCCACGTCAGCGCCACGGCCGTGAGCATCACCGCCGTGAGGAGCTCGCTGGCCGAGGTCACACGGCGGTCCGTCATGCCCGCACCCAACGTCCGTCGGTCCCGCGACGCCAGCGCCCGCCGTCTGCCTCGAAGGCCACCACCATGCTGGCGTTGCCAAACGCGTCGCTCGCGGCCGGCCTCAGCAGCGCGAGCTTCGCCAAGACCTCCGCCTGGCGAAGGTCCGGGTGCACTGCCGTCACCTGCACGAACCGGGTATCGGCGGGGCGGCGGGTGCGCGGGTCGATGAGGTGGTGGCCACCCGGCCATGCCCGGCCCGTCACGCCGGACGTTGCGATCCCCCAACGCCCGGCGGGGAGCACGAGTTGCAGCGGCGCCTCGCCGACCGGGTGGGCGATGTCGATGGCGACCGGCTCGGCGGAGCGCGACACCACATCACCGCCAGCGTCGATGTGCGCCTCGGGGCCCGCCAGTCGCTCGAAGCAGCGCTCGGCGATCCAGCTCTTGCCGGTGCCGCCGAGGTCGATCTCGGCGCCTGCGGGCAAGCGGATGCCGTGGCCGACGATGCGTACGCCGCGCCAGTCGGCCACGGCCGGAGGCTCTCCGCTTCGCGGTTCGGGCGCTGCCGGCCACGACCGGTGGTAGCCGGCCCAACGAAGGGCCGGAAGCACCATCGGTGTCACCAGGCCGTCCGTCTGCTCGGCGACCGAGAGGGCGTACGTCAGGGCGGCGATGAGCTCAGGCGGGGCGGGAGAGAGCTCACCATGGTCGTTGAGGGCAGTGAGCGGCGAAGGGCGGAAGCGCGTCAAGATGGCCTCCAGGCGGAGCAACTCGGCGGCCGCGTCGTCTGCGCCCGGGCCGTCGACGACGATATCGGTGCCGAGCGCATGGAACCGACGGGCGTCGCCCGCGGGCACGCGCTCGAGCCAGGCTGGCGGCGAAGCGCCCCAGCGAGCTTGGAGTCGATCGGCAGCATGCATGGTCAGCTCATCCGGGTCGTGGCGCGGGCGCGGTAGCTCGGCTGCGGCAGCACCATCACGCGCTGTGGCTGGTACGGGAGGTTCGAGGTGGCCTGCACCGTCTGCACGCTCGCCGTCGTGGCGTTGGCGGCGGCAACAGCGTTTGCGGCCGCCGCGGCATCGCCGCGCTGGACGAAGCGCGCGGCAGTACCGAGCCCCAGACCCAAGGTCACCGTCAGCAGCCACAAGGTGGCGTGGTCCTTCTCGAACGACTTGCGTGCCGGGCGTCGACCCGCCGGTGGTCGGCGCCCCTGGCCGGGGGCACCGCCCGGATCATTCCTGTTCGTAGCCATTGACGAATCGTCCACCTTCCTCGCGGTCGCGGCGGCCAGAGCTGCTGCCTCCACGGATGCCATACCCGCTCTGCGGAGCCTGGATGGCGTACAGTCTTCCGTCAGGGCCGATGGCGATGATGGTTTGGGGGCTGGCGCCGCTGGTCTGCGCCACCGGGGCCTGCCGCGGCGCCTTCATGCCGAGCAGGCCGTAGCCTGCACCGGCGGCGGCCAGCAGGGTGATGCTCAGGATCAAGACGCGGCGTAGGTTCATGCTTCGTGCGACCTCCGCTCGAAGGATGTCCGACCCGCGTTAGAGCGTCGTTAACGCCTTGCGTCGCGCGAGGTCCCGGGCCAGTGTGCCGACCCCAGCGCGAAAGTGCCAGGCGGTGGTGCGCGGGCGCCGCCGGCGTTGCGCCCGCCAGCGGCCCGCGAGCGCCTTGGCTCAGGGCTCGTCCTCGTCGAGTGCTCGCTGGATAGCCTGCAGCACCGCGTCGGCGTGAGCGTCATCACGGTAGCCGTGGCGCGGCCAGAAGAAGCCTCTCAGCCCATCGCCGCGGCGGCGGGGGACGATGTGCACGTGGAGGTGGAGGACGCTCTGGCTGACACGGTTGTTGATTGCGACGAAGCTACCGTCGGCCTCGAGCCCACGCTGGACCGCCCTTGCCAAGCGCTTGGCCTGGGTGAAGAGAGGTTGCACCAGCGCGTCCGGAAGGTCGCCCAGCGTCGCCACGTGCCGCGTCGGGACGAGCAGCACGTGGCCGGGGAACAGCGGCCGGCGGTCCAGAAACGCCACGGTGTTGCCGTCGTCGACAACAATACGCGCGGTCGCGTGGCCGGCAGCGATGGCGCAGAAAGCGCAGCCGGAGAGAGTCGCTCGTTCCGCAGCGCTCACGCCTCAAGCATATGCGCTCGCTGGCGTGTCGCTTCGGGCGGCTCAAACCCGGGGCGCGTTGGCCGGCGGCGTGTCCGGGATGCGCTTGGAGTAGCGTACGAAGGCGTTGAGAGGGAACACCGGCAGGCGCTGCGGGCCACCGTAGACCGCGTGCCTCAGCCAGTCTGCCTCCGACGCTAGCTGCTCCTCGGGGAGGTCCTTGTACCAGACGCGGCCACTCCAGCGGTAGCCGCGCGCCTTCAGGCGATCCTTGGCCTCGAAGGGGCTGTCGACGGCGTAGAGTCGGCCGCCCATGCGGCGCGCTCGCTCGAGCAAGCTGTCCAGAGCGCGGCGGCCGCTCCGCGGCAGTGGCAGGCTCAACAGGTGGATGCCCGCAAGGCAGTCGCTGGTGGCCCGGTGACCGTCGTAGACGAAGCCCTGCTTCATTGCGAGGTACTCGAGCTTGCGTCCCTCGAAGCCTTCTGCGTACCACGGGACGTCGTGCGCGGAGCAGGCCCAGGCGTGCTCTGCGAAGGCGGGCAGCCGGCGTTCGAGGAATGGTCGGTCGAAGGCGGCGTTGTGAGCGATGATCACCTGTGCACGCTCGACGAGCGCCTCGATGGCGGCCTCTGGAAGGTGGTTGCCCTCCACCATGGCGTCCGTGATGCCGGTGATGCGCGTGATCTCCTCGGGCACAGGCGCGCCAGGGTCCTCGAACGCTGAGAGTTCGTCCAGGATGGCGTAGATGTGCCCTTCCCGGTCGAACTCGAACGCCACCAGGCCCAGTTCGATGATGCGGTCGGTGTCGGAAGAGAGGCCCGTGGTCTCGACGTCGACATAGAGACCGGTGAGGACCTCGACGTCCGAGCCTGGCGCCGCGAGGTAGCGTTCGGGGCGGCGATATCGCTCCAGCACCCGGTATCGCCCGCTGGCCTCCAGTGCTTCGCGCATGCGTTCCAGCTCGTGCGGGTCGTCGTCCATGGCCGCCTCGGCGTGCCTCGAGGCTACCACGGGGCCGCCTGGGCACCGCGCTTCCAGACCGCGCGGCGCGCCTTCAGCGCCCACCAGGCAGGCGGCGAGTCGCGACGTCGCCGCCCTTTGACAGCGGGCAGGGTCGGTAGTATCCTGTTTTCGGCTAGCCTAACTCTGCTATTCGCTTAGCCGAGATGGGTGCTGGAGAGGCAGGACGGGCCGTTGGAAGCGGATTCGTTGCGGCAGGACGAGGTAGGGGACAGCGCAGGCGGTCTGGACCGGCGCGTCAATGTGCAAGCGCAGCACGTGCTGGAATCGCGTGGCCGCTGGACCCGGCCGACGCGGCTGCTTCCGTTCCTGGGTCCGGCCTTCATCGCAGCGGTCGCGTACGTCGATCCAGGCAACTACGCCACCAACATCCAGGGCGGCGCCAAGTTCGGGTACAGCTTGCTGTGGGTGGTGTTGGGGGCGAACCTCATGGCCATGCTGGTGCAGACGCTGTCCGCCAAGGTGGGCATCGCCACCGGCAAGAACCTGCCGGAGCTGATCCGAGAGCGCTACCCGCAGCCGCTGGTGTGGTTCTACTGGGTGCAGGCGGAGTTGGTGGCGATGGCCACGGACCTCGCGGAGTTCCTGGGCGCGGCCCTCGGCTTCCAGCTGCTCCTGGGCGTACCTCTGCTGTGGGGTGCCGTGCTCGCGGCCATCACTACCTTCGCCATCCTCACCGTCGAGAGCCGCGGCTTTCGGCCGATCGAGGCCGTGATCGCTGTGCTCGTCGCGGTCATCGCCGCGGCGTACGTGCTGGAGATCATCTTCAGCAGGCCCGCTGTGGGGCCGGTGTTAAGCGGCATGCTGATTCCGACCTTCCATGGCAACGAGAGCGTGTACCTTGCCACCGGCATCCTCGGTGCCACCGTCATGCCCCACGTCATCTACCTGCACTCCGCGCTGACCCAGCGTCGCATCGCGCCGAAATCGGTGGCGCAGGCGAAACGGATCTATCGGTTCACCAAGGTGGACGTGGTCATCGCCATGAGCATCGCTGGCTTCGTGAACATGGCGATGCTGGCGATGTCGGCTGCCACGTTCCACTTCACCGGCAACCAGGCGGTCGCCGACATCTCCACCGCCTACCGTACGCTCACCCCGTTGCTTGGGGCCGCCGCCAGCACCGTCTTTGCAGTGTCACTGCTGGCGAGTGGGGTGTCTTCCTCGGTGGTGGGCACCATGGCGGGTCAGACCGTGATGCAGGGCTTCGTGGGCTTCACCATCCCCGTATGGCTCAGGCGGGTGGTCACGCTCCTACCGTCCTTCGCGGTGGTGCTGCTTGGGCTCGACGCCACCAGCATCCTCGTGCTGAGTCAGGTCGTGCTTAGCTTCGGCATCGCGCTGGCGCTGGTGCCGCTGCTGCTGTTCCTGCAGAACCGGGCGGTCGTCGGCGAGTTCGTCAACGGCAAGCTCACGCGGCTGGCGAGCTGGGGGGTCGCCTGCCTCATCATCGTGCTGAACGTCTACCTGCTCACCTCGCTGGGCTGAGGCCCGCTGCGGCGTCCCCAGGCTTTGGCAGGCTGGCGCGCCGCGCGCTGCGTTCGCGGAAGATGGGGCGCCAGTGCACGCAATCGGCGTACGCCCCCAGCAACTCGGCCAGGCCACCGGTGAGGATCCAGGCGACGTCATCGTCCGGAACCTCCAGCACGATGGCGCGTCGCTCCCACTCCACGCGTGCCACGCAGCCGTAGTCACGAAGGCTGGTCATGAGCGCCTGCATGCGGCCGCGCCCGGCGCCGCGCACGATGATCGCTTCCGTGGCGTACATCCAGCTCACCTCCCGGTCCGACGGGCGAGCCAGCGCGAGCGAGGACGCGCAACTGTGGGGAATCACGGACGATGGTCACGGTGCCCGGGGGCCCGGACCTCGAGATCAGCATAGCTCCTTCGGGGTTTCGATTCCAGGGTCGCCCGAGGGCCGCGCAGGTGACGCGCGCCTGGAAGTCTACTTGCTGAGATACTCGCGGAGCCGCGTGATGGCATCGTTGCTACCGATCATCACGATGCGGTCGCCGCGCTGGATCTCGTAGTCGGCACGGGGGCTTATCTCCAGATTGCCGCCGCGGTTGACGGCGATGACCTGGACCCCGAAGCGATTGGGCAAGCGCAACTCCGACAGCCGACCGCAGAGTGCAGACTCCGCTTCGATCTCCACCACGCCATGGTTCTCCCCCAGCTTGAAGGCGTCGACGATGCTGGGCGTGGCGAGCTGGCGCGCCAGCCGGACGCCCATGTCGTGCTCCGGGCGGACGACCTCGTCGGCGCCCACGCGGTCGAGAACGCGGGCCGCCAGTTGACTCACGCCCTTGCTGATCACGCGGGTGGCGCCAGCACTCTTGGCGGCGACGGTAGCCAGGATGTTCGCTTCGAGGTTGTCGCCGATCGCCACGATCACCGCATCGAAGTTGCTGCACCCCAGCTTTCGCAGCGTTTCCTCGTCGGTGCCGTCCACGATAGCCGTGTGCGTCACCTGGTTCATGATCGCCTCGACGGCGGCTTCGTTCTTGTCGATGACCACCACCTCGTGGCCTAACTGGTACAGGGTCGTCGCCAGCGCCGAGCCGAAGCGGCCCGCGCCGATCACCATGAACTGGCGTTCCTTCATGGAAGCTCCTCGTGCGGCATGCCGTTCTCAGCCGATGACGACATCGTCCTCAGGGTACTTGATGCGGCGTTCCGGCTGCCGCTCCATCAGGGCAAGGGCGAGGGTCAGCGGACCCAACCGCCCGAGGTACATGAGCGCCACGATGATGAGCCTGCCCCCCACGCTCAGGCTGGAGGTGATCCCCGTGGACAGGCCCACCGTACCGAAGGCAGAGATGCTCTCGAAGCCAAGCTGGAGCAGGTTCTTGTCGGGGTCCGTGAGCGTGAGCCCGGTGACGGCCGCGCCGACCAGCAGCATCCCGAGCAGTGCGATCGCGCTGGCCTTCACCGCCGTGCCCGAAGCGATACGCCGCCCGAACAAGGTCAGCTCTCCATGCCCGCGTGACACACTCCAGGCGCTCCCCACCAGCACCAGGAAAGTAACCGTCTTGATGCCGCCCGCGGTCGAGCCCGGGTTGCCGCCCACGAACATCAGCAACATGGTGAACAGCAGCGTGGCCGGCCGGAGCTGGCTGGTATCCAGGGTGTTGAAGCCGGCAGTCCGGGGCGTCACCGATTGGAAGAGTGACGCCAGCAGCTTGTCGGGGAAGGCGAGGTGGCCGAGGGTTCCGGGGTTGCTCCACTCGAAGGCCAGCACGACCACGGTACCCAGTGCGATGAGGAGCCCGGTCCCGGTGAGGACCACCTTGCTGTGAAGCGTCAGCGGCACCCGGCGGCCCTCCCTGAAGTGGGCAGCGACGTTCATGATGACCATGAACCCCAGCCCCCCGAGGATGATCAGCAGCATCACCGTGACGTTGACGAGCGGGTCTCGCACGAAACGCGAAAGGCTGTCACGGTAGAAGCCGAACCCCGCGTTGTTGAAGGCGCTGATGCTGTGGAACGCGGCGTAGAAGGCGCCGCGGCCGAGCCCTTCGCGACGCGCGAACGGCAGGTAGAGCACCAGCGCCCCGGCCAGCTCGACGCCGAACACCACCATGAAGATGCGGCGCACCACCTTGACGATGCCACCGACCTGGCCGATGTTCACCTGCGCCTGGAGCCCCAGGCGCTCGCGGAAGCCGATGCGCCTGCCACTGGCGAGCGCCACTAGCGTGCCGAGCGTGAGGATGCCGAGGCCGCCGGCCTGGATGAGCACCATGATCACGAGCTTGCCGAAGAGGCTGAAGGCGGTGCCGGTGCCGACCACCACCAGGCCCGTGACGCACACCGCGCTGGTGGCTGTGAAGAGCGCGTCCAGCACGTTTATCTGATGCCCCGCGGCGTGCGCGGCCGGCAGAGCGAGCAGCGCCGTGCCCAGGGCGATCGTGGCGGCGAACGACAGGGCGATCAGCTGTGCGGGGGTCGAGCGCCGCCTGCGAAGGCGGGAGAATGGCCACTGCGTCTCGTCCGAATCGTCCATCCAAGAGGTCCAATCGGCGGAGCAAGCGCATTGTACGACGGGCGGCGGGCGTGTCAACGGGAGCCATCGGCCGCCGGTGCGCCGCAGGTGCAAGCGGGCGCCGCAGGTGCTGCCGCCGGCAAGCCGGAGTGGTGGCTGGCTAGAGCGCCGCGAGCCACCTCAACGGCGCCGGCCCTCGGTGAAGGTGTCTACGTGGGGCATCCCCGACCGGACGTAGTCGGCGATGACCCGCCCGTTGTCGACCGGTACTTGTCGCCACGCGAGCTCCAGCCGCGGCCCGTCCCACCGCACCACGACGTACTCGGCCCATGGTGGCGTGCGGGTGATGCGGCCGCCTTCGATGCGCTGGTAGGGGATCCCCACGCTGCCTGGATTGAGCAGCAGCCGGTCGCGGTGGCGCCTCAGAAGCGGCTGGTGCGAGTGGCCGCCCGCCAACAGCGGCGCCGTGGTGCCGTGGAAGGCGACGTCCAGCTCCTCGGAGGGGGTGGACGCGACCAGCAGCTCGTTGAAGGAGCGCGGCGATCCGTGGAAGCAGAGCAGCGGTCCAACCTCCCCCAGGGCAACCTCGATGGTCCTCGGGAGGCTTCTGATGTAGGCGCGGTCGGCCTTGTCAAGCAGGCCTGCGCACCAGAGGTCGAGCTCACGCACCTGCTGCAGGAACGGGTCATCCTTCTCGTCAGGCCCCGGCTCGCGAGGGTCGAGCAGCCAGGCGTCGGCGTTGCCGAGCACGACCGGCCAGTTCAGGTCGCGCACACGCGACAGGACCTCGTGTGGCCGCGGGCCTGTCGCGGCCACATCGCCCAGGCACACCACCGCACTGGGTCGCAGCGACGCCATGTCGGCGAGGACCGCGTCCAAAGCGACGAGGTTACCGTGGATGTCGGAGACAAGCGCGAGCGCGCCCGCCGAGCCGAGGTCCATGCCGACATCATCGCATGCGCCCGTCGCGCGGTCCGCGCGAGCCCCGCGCCGGGCTGTGACGAACGGCCCCCGGGCTCGTCACGAGGGCCCTTGCATCATCCGACGCCGGGCTTGGATGGTCCCCTCTCGATGACCGCCGGAAGCGACTGCGCGTCCGGCCGGAACCCCGTGAAGCGGGGGTGGGCCCGGCGGACCGCTCACTCACGCCTCATCATTACCCTAGGGGCAAGGAGGTTTCATCGCGGTTGCATGGCGCGAAGCCCTTTGAGGAGGCTCTGGCCGCAGCTACGGGCCGTGGTTCGTGGATGTGGCGGGCGACGTGCCGCTCGCGGCCGATCTGGGGGCGCCGCCGGAGGACGCGGCGCCCGCGCCCGCTCCGGCTCGTGCGCTGGTCCTGGCCCCAGGCAGGAACTGGAAGACCGCGTAGATCGCGTCATTGGCGCGCTCGCGTCGAACCGTCAGCGTGCCGCCGTCGACGGCGTACGCCACCCGGAGGGTGCCCGCCTCCGCCGACCAGTCGTGCACCACCGTCAGCGTCTTGCGGTCGAGGTACTCGTAGAGCCGGCCGTGGACAGCCTCTCGGAAGAAGCCGTACATCGGACCGGGCACCTGGGCACACAGCACCTCGCCGGGACCCGTGCCGAGGTCGCCTGGCAACCTCGAGCACGGGACTACCCACGCTCCGAGGGTGTGCAGCGCCTGCACCACCATTACCCCGTGCGGGCTAGCGTAGGCGATGGGGGACGCCGCCCTGCCGAAGCTGCCCAGAGCAAGGAGGGCGAGGACGACGTGGAATCCGCTGCGGGGCATGACGGACCAGCCTATCGTGCGTCTGGGGTCCGCTGTTGAGAAGTATGCGCCAGCGAGCTGCCACGCTTCAGTCGCTCGCCCCGCTCGGGGCGGATGCCGAGCGCGTGTCTGCGGTCGCTTCCTTGCGGCGACCGCGCATGCCGAAGGAGAGAACGGCCAGGACCGCGGTCGCCAATCCGATGGCCAGGAGCGCAGTGCGGTAGCCCGGGGCGCCGCCGCCCTGGGACGCCGCCACCGCGCCCACGAGGGCACCGCCGAGCAGCTGGCCGCTGCCGCTGAAGACCTTCAGGACGCCCTGGGCCGCACCTCGCTCGGACGCGCCAGCCTCGTCAAGCATCACGTAACGCAGGGGCGCCCCCAGCAACGAGGAGAGGCCGAGGCCGACCAATGCGCCGGCCAGGATAAAGAACAGCACGCTGGATCCGGTCACGTCGAAGAGCACCAGCCCGAGGGCGGTGAGGGCGAGCCCGGACTGGATGACGGGTTTCGCGCCTAGCGCGTCGAGCATGCGTCCTGCGATGGGTGCCCCGACGCCTGAAAGGACCACCACGGGCAGCAGCAGGAAGCTTGCCGTCGCTGCGGCGACGTGCAGGGCCGACACCGCCAGGGAGGGCAGGAACACCAGCGAGGTCTCGGCAAGACCCGTTCCGAGGGCGAAGACGCTGACCAACGCTACCTGCCGACGGCGCAGCAAGCCGGGGCGGACCAGGGGGTCATCGGCGCGCCGCTCCAGCGTCCAGAAGAGCGGCACCAGCGCCGCCGCAGCCAGCAGGTAGGGGAGGACGCCGGGGCTTAGCACACTCTGCCCGAGGTGAGCGCTGTCGAGGTGGTTGACCCCGAGGGCGAGTGCTGCGAGCAGGGCCGAGAGGGCGGCCGTGCCACGCCAGTCGAAAGGTGAGCTCGGTGCCGGACGCTTGGCCGGCAGGAGTCGGGACGCGGCCACGATCAGCCACGCCGCCACCGGCAGGTTGATGAGGAAGAGCCAATGCCAGCTCAGCTGGAGCAGCAGCCCGCCCAGCAGTGGGCCCAAGAGGAAGGCGACACCGAACACCGCACCGATCAGGCCCAGGGCGCGCCCGCGGCGCTCGGCCGGGAAGGTGTCGCCAATGACGGCGGATGCAACGGGGAAGATCCCGCCCGAGCCCACGGCCTGAACCGCTCGCCCCACGAGCAGCACGGTGAAGCTCGGCGATGCCGCCACGATCAGCGATCCCAGCCCGAACAGCGCCACGTCGAGCAGGTAGATGCTCCGGCGCCCGAAGCGATCCGAGAGCTTGGCCATCAGTGGCGTGCCGATCAGATTGAACAGCACGTAGACGTTGAAGATCCAGGCGACAGCGCGGCTTCCCACGCCCAGGCCGGCCTGGATGGCCGGTAGCGCCGGACCCACGATCGCGATGTCGAGCGCGCCCATCAGCACGCCCACGAACAGCACCGCCAAGACGCGGTTGCGAGCCTTCTGGTCCAACGTCGTCACCACCTCGGGGCGCCCGAAAGCAGGCGCCCACCGACACTTGGCACCGACCGACCGGTCGGTCACTGGGCGCCATTGTTCGACGCCCGACGGGGTAGCGTCAAGCGCTCGGATGACACGGGGGTGCGTGACATGCGGTCGAGAAGGACCGCCTGGCTCGACCGATGTGGCCACCCCCTGGGGCGAAACGTGACAGAGTAGAGCATGGGTCGCGAGCGGCGAGTGGATCGTCGAGGGAACGCTACGGCACAGAATCGGTTTGAGGTCGACCTGACGAGCGTGTGCATCCGTCGCGGCGCTCTGCAGCTGCCGTACCGCCTCAAGGATGCCTTCTCCGAAGGGCCGGTGGCCGCGGTGGATGCCGACGGTCACGGCGCTCTCGAGTTGGCGTTCCGTCCACCACGCGAGCTGATCGGCTTGCGCCCGTTCTTCGAGGCGCACGCACTGCGAGCCAACGACCGGATTGCATTGGTGTTTGAATCGGAAGGACTGCGGGTCCACGCCATGCGGCGGGAGCGCACCAGCGCCCCCGCGAGCGGCGGGCGCGGGGCCAGCGGTCCTCCGCCATCCGCTGGCCGGGACAGATCGGCGCCGCCTGGCAAGGGATCACCCGGGGGGGCACCCGGGGCATCCCGTCCGGCGTCGTCGTCCACCGAAGGCGACGACCCGATGCCTCACTCGGCGGCGTCTCAGACGCCGCCGAGTCTGCGTATGGAGGTTCCCACGGCCTCGGTTCCAGCGAGCGAAGGGTCGACCACCACACCACAGCGCAGTCCCAGGACGCCGCAGTGGGAGCCGCTGGACGTGATGATGACGGGGGGCGACGACGCCGAGCTCGGCACCGACGCGAGCGCGCCCGGCCAGCCGGAGCGGACCACGGGCGCTGCGATGGTCCGCGAGGTGCGTCGGGGGAGCCAGTGGCCGCCGGACGACGGAGCGACCGCGGCACCGTCAGCCGCGCCCCCACCGGCGCCGCCCGCTGCGGAGCGGCAGCCGTCACTGTGGCGTGACCGGCGCTCCGCCGGCGGAGATGTCGAGGAGGACGACGTTGGATCCGGGCTGTTCGGGCTCGGACGCAGGCTCGGTCTCGGCCGTTCGGGCGATCGCGGGGCGGGCCGCGGCGCACGTCGCGGCGGTAGGGGCGCAGCGGCCCGGCCACCCGCGACCGAGGGCCAGGCACCGGCGGCGGCTTCCGGTCTCTGGGGCGTGCCCCTCGACGGCGGCGCTGAGAGGCACAACGATAGCGAGCGGCCGGTGCGGACCGCCGCCCCTGACATGGCGCGCCCTGCAGGCGCGCGCGAGCCGGATTCAGCGACCGACCCTGAGGCGCGGCCGGCAGCCCCTAGCGAGCGTGCAATCGCGGTGGAGGAGCCGAGCAGGGAGGCTGAGACGGCGAGCCAAGACATGGCCGCCGTTCGCAGCTACCTGAGCGACCCCGAGGTGCCGGCGATCGTCCGTACCGAACGGGTCGCAGAAGCGTTGGCCATCAGTGTGCCGCGCGCCGAGCAGGCGCTGGACCGTGTCTCCGAGGAGTCGGAACAGCTGAGCCGTATCCGCCCGGGCGCCTACATGCTGAGGCGCCGCGGCCCCGACTGAGCCAGGAATCCGCGGCCTCCGGCCGGCGGCAGGCGGTCGCGCCATTGTGCCAGGACCGAGGGGGTTGCGCCCTGTCGGTCTAGGCTCACACGTTGACCGAATCGTCGCCGCCGGTGGAGCCTGTCAGCAGGCCCTGCTTGAGGCTCCAAAGTGCACTGCTCAACGAGACGTGGTAGATGTGCGGATTGATGAGGCGGCGGACGCCGGGATCGAGGCGCTCCTCGTCACGATGCCGGCGTTCGCGCAGGGTGGCCAGGTCCGGCGGCTCGCCGGTGCGATGACCGTCTTCCCAGGCCACCTCCATCAACGGCTCGATGCCACCGACATCCGACGGCTCGAGGGTCCTGCTGGTGCGTTCGACCGGATGGCGGAGACGCAGCGGTGCTTCGCGAGCAGGCTCCTCATCGGCCAACGTGATGAGGTCGGCCGTTGCCATGCCCCGCGCGTCGTAGACGCGATAGACCCGGTTGGGTCCTGGGGTGGTGGCCTTGCCCACGGTATCGGAGCGCTTGATCGCCGCGGCCCAGCCGTCGTCGCGCTCGAGCGCGACGAGCTTGTAGACCCCATCCAAGGCAGGTGCGCCATGGCTCGTCAGCAGCCGGGTTCCGACGCCATAGCCGAGCCGAGCGATGAGCGGCTGGGGGGCCACATCGTAACGCGGCGCTTCGTCCTCGATCTGCTCGAGGATCTGCCAGATGGTGAGCTCGTCGAGCTGGTTCGAGAGTGTGATGGGGACGTCCTCGAAGCCGGCGCGGTCGAGCTCCTTGGCGACCTGGATGGCCAGGTAAGCCAGGTCCCCCGAGTCCAGGCGCACGCCGCGCGGCCTGTGCCCGGCCCTGCGGAGCTCCTCGAACACGGTGATGGCGTTGGGCAGGCCGCTGTGGAGCGTGTCGACGGTGTCGAGTAGCAGGAGGCAGTCGTCGGGGTAGGTGTCGGCGTACGCCCGGAAGGCGTCGAGTTCGTCCATGCCTGCTGCCATGAAGGCCTGTACCAGGCTATGGGCGTGGGTGCCCTTCGGCTCGGCACCGAGCACCAGCGCCTCGCCGGTGTTGGACGTGCCATCGAGGCCTCCGATCAGGGCGGCGCGGGAGCCCGCGTTCACGCCCCGGGCGTGGCCCCGGCGCATGCCGAAGTCGACGACGGAGCCGCCGCGCGCCGCCTGCTTGATGCGCGTTGCGCGGGTGGCGATGAGCGTGGGGTAGTTGAGGTGGTTGAGGAGGGCGGTCTCGAGCAGCTGGGCGGATGCCAGCGGCCCATCGACGATGGCGAAGGGGGCGTTGGGGTGTATCACCCGACCTTCGGCCGGCGTCAGGATGCGCACGCCCGGGAAGCCACCCTGGTCGCCCAGCCAATCCAAGAAGGCGTCGTCGAAGAGGCGCCCACCGGTGGCATTGGCAAGCGAGCCCAGAGCGTCCAGGTCGGCCTGAGCGGGCATTGCCCGGGCCATCCAGGCGAGAAGGTCGTCCAGCCCTGCCGTGACGCAGTACCCCGCCTGATGGCCCCCGAAATCGGGGTTGTGCCGGTAGAAGGCGCTGAATTGTGCGTGCCGGTCGTGCATTCCAGTGCGGAGGTAGAGCTGTGCCATCGTCAACTCGTAGAGGTCGGCGAACAGGATGCCCTCGTTCACGGGCGGCTGTTGCTGGGACATGACCGTCCTTCCTTCCAGGGTCGAGCCGGGGCCGGGCGCCGGAGCTCCAGCCGCCACGATGATACCGGGGGAGACCGTGCCAGACGGTAGAGTGGGTCCCGCGCGAGACGCAACGGCACCGGCGGCAGGTGCCGGCAGGAGGCACCCATGAGCATCCGACCCGTTCCCCACGATCGCCTGAGGATCGATCCCGAGCCCCTGGCTCGGGCGCTGGTGACGTTCCTCGCCAACACCGCCCGGCAGCTGGGGTCGGAGGCCTTCATCCTGCCCGTCTCCGGCGGCGTGGACAGCGCCACGGTGGCCCACCTGGCGACGCGCGCGTTGGGTCGCGAGCGGGTCGTGGCGCTGCGGCTGCCGTACCGAGACCTCGGGATCGCCTCCTTGGAGCACGGGCAGCTCGTGATCGAGGCGCTCGGGATCCGCAGTGAGACCATCGACATCAGCGGCCTCGTTGACGGCTACGCCGACGCGCAGGCGAACATGGATTGGCGGCGCCGTGGGAACGTGCAAGCGCGCGCCCGGATGATGGTCCTGTTCGACAAGATGAAGGCGTACGACGCCCTCCCGCTGGGGACCGGCAATCGGACCGAGCTGCTGTTCGGCTACTTCACCGAGCACGGCGACGATGCGGCGCAGATCCAGCCGCTGCTTGACCTCTACAAGACTCAAGTGTGGCAGCTCGCAGAGCACCTGGGCGTCCCGACCGAGATCATCGAGAAGTCGCCGAGTGCCGGCTTGGAGCCCGGCCAGACGGACGAGGGGGACTTCGCCTTCAGCTACGCCACCGCCGACCTGGTGCTGTCCCACCTCGAGGCCGGCTTCTCGGACGACGCCATCGTGGCCCTGGGCGTGTCGCAGCAACAGCTCGACGCCGTGCGCGATCTGGTGCGCGCCAGCCACCGCAAGCGGCTCGGCAGTCTGGTGCCCGCGGTCCAGCCCGGATACCACGACCCGGCGCTGTTCTTCCGTCCGCGCGGAGGGATCAGCATCTGACCCTCGTCCACGCCGTCAGGCGAAGCGCAGGTTCGCTCCGCGCGTGATCCGTCCCCGGTAGAGGAAGGTCACCTGCCTCAGCGCCGACGCCTTGTCGAAGGCGGTGAGCGCCGCCACCCCGTCCTCGGCCACGACCACGTCGTAGAAGCGCAGGGCGGCGGAGCCGGCCGTATGGAGCACGCAGATGTTGGCAACCGTCCCGACGATGACGACGTGCTCCACACCCCGAAGCCGAAGCATGTGGTCGAGTGGCGTGCCGTAGAAGGCGTCATAGCGGAGCTTGCGCACGGTGGCATCGGTGGCCGTGGGCGTGAGCTCCTCGACGATGCGGGCGCCCCAGGTGTCGGCGCGGGCGTGTTCGCCCCAGATGTCGAACTCCGGGTCGTCCGGCTCATGCCAGTCCTGCGTGTAGACGACGGTGACCCCCGCGCTGCGCGCGCGCTCGAGCAAGTCGGCGATCACCGGGATGGCGGCGCGCGCGTCGTTCGCGAACAGCGCTCCGTCGGGGTGAGCGAAGTCGTTCTGCATGTCGACCACGATCACCGCGCTGGTGCCTGCGGGGAGCGCGATCGCGTCGGAGAGCGGGATGTCGGGTACCTCGACGATGGCCATGTCGCCTCCCTCGTTGGTGCGGCTCTGCCGCGGCGGAGCGGAGGAGTGCGGGAGCCCCAGCCTTGCAGGCGGGTCTCAACGTCCGACCGCTTGACCCTCCCGACGCGGATCGCTGGCGCCGAGGTAGCCGCCGCCGGCAAGTCGCCAGGCGAGCTGGGCGCCGCCGAAGAAACGGTCGCCCGTAGCCAGTCGTGGGTCACGCAGAACGACGTGGCCACGCTCTTCCAACTCCTGATAGACGGCGGCATCGTAGCCGCGTTCAATCGCCACCGTGGCGCCGTCCGGCAACACTTGCCACCGCGGCGCGTCGATCGCTGCTTGCGGGTTCTGTCCGTACAGCAGCGTCCTGAGCATCACCTGGAGGTGCCCCTGGGCCTGCATCGCGCCGCCCATCACGCCGAATGCCGCGAGCGCTTCGCCCTGGCGCGTCACGAAGCCGGGGATGATGGTGTGGAATGGTCGCTTGCCTCCCGCCACGCGATTTGGATGGCCGTCGCGAAGCACGAAGCCGGCACCCCGGTTCTGTAGGCTGATGCCGGTTCCGGGAACCACGACGCCGGAGCCGAAGCCCATGAAGTTGGACTGGATGAACGACACCATGCGCCCGTCGGCATCCGCAGTGCAGAGGTAGACGGTGCCGCCGCGTTCGGGCACGCCGGGCGAGGGTCGCGAGGCAGCGGTGGGGTCGATGAGTTCGGCCCGTTCGGCGAGATAACCGTCGGCGAGAAGATCGGCCGCGCTCACCCGCATGCTGTCGGGGTCCGCGACGTGGCCGTAGAGGTCGGCGAACGCCAGCTTCATGGCCTCGATCTCGAGATGCAGGGCGTCGGCGGAGTCCGGATCGAGGTCGGCGAGCCCGGTGTGCTCGACGAGACCGAGCGCCATCAATGCCGCGATGCCCTGACCGTTCGGAGGGATCTCGTGCACCTCCGAGCCGGCGAAGCGCCGCGAGATGGCGTCAACCCAGAGCGGCTCATGGTTGGCGAGGTCGGCCTCCGTCAGCAGTCCACCCGTCTCCCGAGCGAATGCGGCCATGCGCTCTGCCAGCTCGCCGCGGTAGAAGGCCTCACCCTCGGTCTCGGCGATGAGGCGAAGGCTGGCCCCGGCGGCCGCGAGGCGGAAGCGCTCGCCCGCCAGGGGAGCCCGTCCCGACGGAAGGAAGGCCTCGGCGAAGCCCGGCTGATCGCCGAGAAGGTCCGCTGCCCGGGCCCAGCCGCGCGCCGTCATGGGGCCCACCCGGTAGCCTTCCTCGGCATAGCGGATGCCCGGCTCCGCCAGGGTCCCAAGAGGCAGCGTTCCGTACCGACGCCACAGCGCGATCCAGGCCGACACCGCGCCCGGCACCGTTACGGCGTCCCAGCCCCGTTCCGGCATTCGCTTGGCCCCCTCGAAGCGCTCGGCGGTCAGGGCCGCGGGGGAGCGGCCGGAGGCGTTGAGCCCCTGCAGCGCCGAACCGTCCCACACCAGCGCGAAGGCGTCGGATCCGAGGCCGTTGGAGGTCGGCTCGACGACGGTGAGCGTCATGGCGGTGGCGATGGCCGCGTCGACGGCGTTGCCACCGAGTTGCAGCATCTTCAGCCCGGCCTGGGCGGCTAGGGGCTGAGACGTCGCGACCACGGTATCGGCCAGGACGGGCTGCCTGAGGGACGGGTAGGGGAGGCGAGGATCGAAGAGTGGCTCCATGGTGTCTCGCTTTCTAGCGGCTGCGGGGATCGAGTCCGCCGGGCAGGATGCCCCCGAGGTGGTTGAGTCTCAGCCCTCTGAAGAGCGTCATGGCGGCGGGCTCAATGGGCACACGCGGTGCGATGCCGAGGTAGCGGCGGGCTCCATCGATCATCTTCGATCATCACACCCCAATCCGGGCGGGAGGGTCGGGTGCCGAGCCAGAGAGGACTCACGGTTGCAGCCGACAGGATACGGGTCGCGAAACGCAACAAAGCGTACCCGATGTGCGGCGAGGGGGTGGACGGCAAGCTGGCCTGGACCGGGATGGGCGGATGAGCCGAGGGGTTGCGGTACGCAGACGGTCCCCCTCATGGACGGCGTGCGCTGCCCCCCGCGCGCTAGCATAGGGACAACCGGGCATAGTGTTGAGCGCAGCGAGAGGAGCACCGTTCATGGAGCGTGCCAACATTTCGTCTGGGTCGCCCTTTGAGGCCAGGATCGGGTTCTCTCGGGCCGTGCGGATAGGCAACCGGATCCTCGTCTCGGGAACGGCGCCCATCGCCGAAGGCGGCGGCGTGGCTGCCCCGGGCGACCCCTACGCGCAAGCGCTGCGCTGCGTTGCCATCATCGAAGGTGCGCTACGTGACGGTGGTGGATCCTTGAGCGACGTCGTGCGCACCCGGATCTATCTGACCGACCGCCGTGTCTGGGAGGCCGTTGCCCGCGCACATGCCGATGCGTTCGAGGGCGTGCGGCCGGCCAGCACGGTTGTCGTGGTTTCTGGGTTGCTGGACGACGCCTGGCTGGTCGAGATGGAGGCCGAGGCCGTGGTTGAGGGGCCACCGTGAGGCGTGCGCGCTGGCACGTCCCGCCGGCGGAGATCCTGGCGGCGTTGCCGGCGACGGAGGGGGCGCGCTCGGCAGGCGTCTTCGATCGTGGCGACGTGCGCGTCGAGCTGTTCGCCCCGCGTGGGCGCGACGAGCAGATGCTGCGGGACCGTGACGAGCTCTACATCGTGGTCAGCGGACGCGGCCGCTTCCAGTGCGCGGGCGCGCTGGTGAGCTTCTCTCCCGGAGATCTGCTGTTCGTGCCTGCCGGCATGGCGCACCGCTTCGAACCCTCGGCCGACGACTTCGTCGCGTGGGTCGTGTTCTTCGGTCCTGTGGGCGGCTACGGCGTGGCGTGAGCCGCGGGATGCGTGGACCACCGGTGCGTGGGAGCCGTCCTGCCTGACGGCGAGAGTTATCAAATCGACTTGGATCCACGGTGTTTCAGCCGGCGGCCAGGGGATGGCGAGAGCTTAGGTGGATGGTGGGTTGGAGGTGGTTGTGGGCTTGGACGTTTGATAAGTGGTCTTATCAAACGACTTGCCATGCCTCCGGCGGCGGCTGACGGCACCCCAAACGAAGGCTGCGGCCGCCCCGCATACGAGCCTGAGACCACACCATCACCGCCCGCTCCGCGTGGCGCCAGGAGCAGGCGCTGCTCTTCTCCATGCCGGCGGCCGCGCCTGTGCGAGCTTCTGGGCGGCCTCGCTGGCTCAGACCGTCCCGCTCGGCCCTTGGTCCGCGTGGCCTTGAGCGCCGGCTGCCGAGGATGGACCGCCGCCCTTCGCCTTCTCGGCCTCCTCGATGGCCGCGAGCTCATCCTCACGGACGGCCTGCCGTGCGTACCACCAGGTGAACAGCAGGTAGATGCTGACCGATCCCACCAAGAGCCACCCGAACCACCACCACAGCGCCAGCCCGGCGGTCTTGGGAAGCACGAACTGGAAGTCTACGTATGGAACCATGCCGACCGCTCCCTCACGCCCAGAACAAGATGCCGTAGAGAACGATGTAGAGGATGACGACGAAGTACCAGAACACGGCGCCGGCCTCCACGCTCCAGTAATTGTTCACGTTGAAGCGGGCTCGCCGGGCCGAGGATGCCAGGGCGAAGAGCACGAGCAGCCCGATAAAGATGTGGAGGGCGTGGTAGCCGGTTGCCAGGAAGTAGGACTCGCCGTAGCGGGAACTGGGGTCGAGATGGACCGTGACCAGGTCGGCAATGACGCCAGCGAACGCCAGCAAGCCCATGAACGCGGTGGTAAGGAGCGACCTTGCAGCGGTGTCGTTGTGTCCCGAGCGGATCGCGCGCACGGCACTCCTCGCCGGCACCACGCTCGCCACGAAGACCAGGGTGATGAGGCCGCCGACGAGCCGATTGGCGTCGGGCGAGACGTTGCCGAACGCCATCAGGAAGCGAACGGCGAAGACCGTCACGAAGATCATGCTCTCGCTCAGGATGATCAGCCAGAAGCTTCCCCAGTACATGCGGATCTGGCGAGCGGTGAGCTTCTCGTAGGTGACCGGTGCCGACACGCTCAATCATCTCCCGTCGTTTGTTGCGAGCGGACGATCGGATTAGGGAAGAGGCCCAACTCGGGCTCCTCGACGTCGCCGTAGCGGTAGAAGTCCTCTCGCACCACCGGGATCTCCTCGAAGTTCCCGTGCGGCGGCGGTGAGGAGGTGGCCCACTCGAGCGTCTTGGCGCCCCACGGGTTGGCTGGGGCGCGCTTGCCGACGTAGGCGGATACCAGGAAGTTGACGAGCGGGACGAAGAACCCGATTCCGAAGAGGAAGCCGTTGATCGACGTGAACTGAT
Organism: uncultured bacterium; assembly: GCA_964496495.1. GTDB lineage: Bacteria > Deinococcota > Deinococci > Deinococcales > Trueperaceae > JASBRS01. Next base: position 3,631 of record CAZBZU010000027.1, on the reverse strand, counting down.
TCAGGTGCGTGAGGTCGGGCAGGTAGGTGGCGATGCGCCGGTTCATCCCCTCCAGCCCCGAGATGAACATGGTGAAGAACGTCAAGTTGAAGAAGACGAGCATCCACCAGGCGTTGACCTTGCCCCAGAACTCGTTGTACATCCGCCCGGAGAACTTCGGGAACCAGTAGTAGAGGCCGGCGAGCCAGGCGAAGATCATGCCGCCCAGGATGGTGTAGTGGAAGTGCGCCACCACGAAGAACGTGTCCTGAAGCTGGAAGTCGGATGGCACGTCCGCCAGGAAGATCCCGGTGCCCCCGCCGATCAGGAAGTTCAGGGCGCTGAAGAGCGCGAAGAGCATCGGCGTCGTCAGCCGTATCCTGCCTTGGAAGAGCGTCCCGATGACCGACAGGTAGATGAACCCAGTCGGGATCGAGATGACCTCCGTGTTCGTCATGAACGGGATCAGTCGTGCTTCCGACACGGCAGTGAACATGTGGTGGACCCACACTGTGCCGGAGAGCAGCGCAATCACGATGAAGCCGATGACCGCCCAGCGATAGGCGAACAGCGTCTTGCGGCTGAAGACGGGGATGATCTCCAGCCATAGGCCCCACGCGGTCAGCATGATGATGTAGACCTCAGGGTGACCGAACAACCAGAACAGGTCCTGCCACAGCAGCGGGAACCCCTTCGCTCCGAAGAACGCCGTCGGGACCACGCGGTCCATGACGCCCATCATCATGTCGACGCCGACCACGGGGACCCACATGACGTTGAGGACAGAGGTGACCATCATCGCCCACACGAACATCGGCAGCCGGTTCCACGTGAGGCCGGGCGCCCGCATGTAGATAGCCGTGCCGATGACGTTGACACCCGTCAACATCGATGAGACGCCCAGCGAGAACACGCCGAAGTAGTAGAACAGCTGTCCCGCCTCGTCGGTGGTCGCCAGTGGCGCATAGCCTGTCCAGCCCGTCTCGAAGCCGCCGAGAAGCGGGCTGAGAAGGAGCGCCGCGATGCCTGGGAGGACGAACCACCAGCTGATGCCGTTGACCTGAGGGAAGACCATGTCGTCGGCGCCGACCATCAGCGGCACGAAGTAATTGCCGAACCCGCCGACGATGGCGACCACCGACACGCTGAAGAGCATCAGTGAGCCGTGGATACTGACCGCCGTGTTGTACCAGGTGCGGTTGGTGAAGAAGTCGAGCTGCGGCGTGAGGAGCTCCGCTCGAATGCCCATCGCCACGAGGCCGGCCGCCAGGAAGGCGAACCCCGCCGCCCACATGTATTGGATCCCGATGACCTTGTGGTCGGTGTTGTAGCGGAAGAAGCGGGTGATGCCATGGCCTTCGTTCCAGGTGTTCTCGAAGCCGAACCAGGGACGCACCCACGCCTCGAAGGCACCGCCGCCGAGCAGCCAGCCCACCAGCCCGATGACGAAGCCGAAGACGATGCTCGGCTGGTCCATCCAGCTGCCGCCGCGGAGTACGGCCACACCGAACGCCCCGATGGCGTAGCCGATGCCGGCGAAGAGCGTCGCGCGGGCGATGGGCCAGACGATCTCGACGAAGCTCGCCCGCCTGGAGGGACTATGGGCGCTCATGGGCTGCGCCTCCTCTCGCTCCGGCGGGCCGCACGCTCGCGCAGCAAGCCAGGAGGCGCATCAGCTCGCCCCGCCGGCGACGCCACCGGCCGCCATCGAGCTTGAGCCGTTCTGCTGTGCCCAGCTCTCGAAGTCGTTCTTGGACTCGACCTGCACCACGGCTCTCATGGTCGAGTGACCCGAGCCGCACAGCTCGGCACATTGCACGCGCGTGAGGAGGTTGTCCTTGGTCGAGGTGATCTTGTTGGGAGTCACGTAGAGCACGCGTGTCTCACCCGGAATGATGTCCTTCTTGATGCCGAAGGAGGGCACCCAGAACGAGTGGATGACGTCCTGAGAGTGGAGCACGAACTTGATAGGGGTGTTGACGGGGAGCACCAGGGTGGTCTGATTGAAGATGCCCTGTTTGGGGTAGTCGAAGCTCCAACTCCACTGCTTGCAGTTGACATCGACCTCGATGGTGTTCGGGTTCCTGGCGGCCGCAACCGCCATTCCCCAGATCTTCGCGAGCCCCGTGATCCCGGGATGGATGATGAAGAAGCCGTTGAGCAGAGCAGAGACCACGATCCAGGGGACGACGAACCTCCAACTGGACCGATACTGATGGGCGCTGTCCAGGGTGTCGTCCTCGCGCACCCGCCAGCGGATCATCGAATACACGATGGCGAGCACGACCCCGATGAAGACGACGGCCCCCACCCGGAACAGGAAGATGAAGGCGTACTTCGTCTCCTCGCCCTGCGCCGAGGCGATCAACGGCCAGTGGTTGACCAGGATCTGGATGACCCACTCGCCAATGGCGCTCAGGACGACCCACAAGACTGCCAGAATCGGTAGATCCCGCAACGGTCAACACTCCCTCCCAAGGAAGCAGCACAGTTGGCGCACGCGGCCGCGTGCGCCAACTGCTGTGTGGCGTCCTTACTTGACGATGTCGACCGTACCCTTCATGTTGTGGTCGCCGAAGTGTGAGCCGTCCTCCTCGAAGCAGCCGAACTCCCACTTGCCGGGCTTGTCCGGCACCTTGAAGGTGTAGGTGACGTGACCACCCTTCTCCACCAGCGCCACCGTTCCGGGGCCGTCCGCCCTCAACTCGGCGATGCCGTCGCCCTTGACGAAGGTGACCTGGTCGACGCTATCGAAGAGCGGCGTCTTCCAGCCGTCGGGGAACTTCTTGCCGAAGCTGTCGGTGCTGTAATTGACGTCCTTGCCGAACAACAGCTCGTGCTCCTTGTCGGTGGACTTGTTGGTCAGCGTGATCGTGACCGTGTCCCCGACGTGCCACGTCATGTGGTTCGGCGTGTAGCTGTAGTCCTGCATCGTGATGTTGAAGGTCTCATTGGCAGCGAACGCCGCGGACCCAACGACCACGAACAAGAAGAGTGCAGCGATCCCCACGACGAAACCGCTGCTCGGCTTGCCGACACGTTGCGTGCTTGCACTATCCATCCGTCCCACTCTCCCTTCGAATTCGGCCCCCTGGCCAGGGAAAGTCGGGTAAGCGCGCGTCGCTTACTCGGCTTCAGCTTTCTAACACTAGGACATTTGTCCCGGTTCGTCAAACCAGGCCCAGGGAGGGCGTTCCTGACGGATACAACCGGGGCCGCCCGTGAGCGCAATTGCCGCGGTCTTAATCTAGAGATGAGGGTTTCTCAGGCTCAACTTAGGAGACTGTCATGTTATGGCGCTCCCCATCCCGAATCCGGGCGCGCCCGGAAGCGCAGATGTGAATGCCCGACCGATGCCCCCTGAGGCGCCGACGCGCCGTCGAGGGGAGCCCGCGACGACGCTCAGCTGCGCGGGGCCGGCGGTGCGGGCAGGGCGCTAGGCGCGGAGCATAGAAGCGCGTCTGGGACGGCGGAACCGCCGTTCGTCGTGGCCACGCCCGACCGGCCGGTGGCAGGTCTGAACCGTCCACCACGCGCGGCTACCGGGGAAACGCCTTGCGCATGCGCTATACTCCCGCTGAAGACTTTGAAAGGAGCCCCTCATGGCCAAGAGCAAGACCATCAGCAAGGCCGACCTCGTCGACATGGTCGC
>CAZBZU010000026.1:2553-39684 GCA_964496495.1 uncultured bacterium | reverse complement strand
TCCTGCCGACCCTACGTCAGCAGGGAGGTGTTGCGATGGTCGATTGAAACCACCCTATTAACCCCGCAGCGCGTTGACACCTCGGGAGACCGCCCGTATACTCTGCCCAATGCGTATCCGTCGGCGCCTTCGGGTCATCAACCTGTGGCAGAGCGTGCTGCTACGGGGGGGTGGGCCCGTCCGCGTCTAGAGCTGCACGTGGCTAGATGCCGGTCGCGGCCTCCGGGAAGCTTGCCCGGAGGCGCGTTTCGTTTGTGATCCACCCGAGGAACCACCCAGGCCTACCAGGTCGACCGCACGGCAAGCGAGAGGACGAGCATGACAGAGCCGAGGAACCTGTACCAGAAGGTGTGGCGGGAGCACGCCGTGCGCACGCTCCGCAACGGCCAGACGCAGCTGTTCATCGACACCCATCTGATCCATGAGGTGACCAGCCCGCAGGCGTTCGGCATGTTGCGTGACCGCGGGCTGAGCGTGCTCATGCCCGAGCGCACCTTCGCGACCGTCGACCACATCGTGCCCACGCACACGCGCATCGAGCCGTTCGAGGACGCGCTGGCCGACGAGATGATCCGCGAGCTGCGCAAGAACATCGCGGACCACGGCATCCGCTTCTTCGACCTGGACAGCGGCGATCAGGGCATCGTGCACATGGTCGGGCCGGAGCAGGGCATCACCCAGCCCGGCACCACCATCGCCTGCGGCGACAGCCACACCTCCACCCACGGGGCCTTCGGCGCCATCGCCTTCGGCATCGGCACCAGCCAGGTGCGTGACGTGCTCGCCACCCAGACGCTGGCCATGAGCGAGCTGAAGGTGCGCCGCATCGAAGTGAACGGCCGGCTCCATCCGGGCGTCTATGCCAAGGACGTCATCCTCCACATCATCCGCACGCTGGGCGTCAAGGGAGGCCTGGGGTACGCCTACGAATACGCCGGCGACGTCTTCGACCGCATGAGCATGGAAGAGCGCATGACGGTCTGCAACATGTCGATCGAGGGCGGCGCCCGCTGCGGCTACGTCAACCCCGACGACACGACCTTCGCCTACCTGCAGGGTCGCCCGTTCGTGCCTGGCGGCGCCGCTTGGGACGAGGCGGTGGCGCGCTGGCGGGCGGTGGCGTCCGACCCCGGCTGCCACTACGACGACGTCGTCACCATCCGTGGCGAGGACATCGCCCCGACCGTCACCTGGGGCCTCAACCCGGGTCAGGCGATCTCCATCGAGCAGGACGTCCCCACCGTGGAGGGCGCTGCCGCGGGCGAGCGCGAGGCCATCGCGGAGGCCCTGGCGCACATGAAGCTCGCCCCCGGCGCCCCCATCAAGGGCACCAAGGTGGATGTCGCCTTCTTCGGCTCCTGCACCAACGGACGCGTGTCGGACTTCATCGAGGCCGCGCGCTACCTGGAGGGCCGGCGGGTCAGCCCGGCGGTCACGGCCATCGCCGTGCCGGGCTCGCAGCACGTCAAGGCGGAGTGCGAGCGGCTGGGCCTCGACCGCGTCTTCAAGGCGGCCGGGTTCGAGTGGCGCGACGCCGGCTGCTCCATGTGCCTGGCCATGAACCCCGACAAGCTGGTGGGAGACCAGCTCTGCGCCAGCACCTCCAACCGCAACTTCAAGGGCCGGCAAGGCAGCCCCACCGGCCGCACCGTGCTGATGAGCCCGGTGATGGTGGCGGCGGCGGCGGTGACAGGCGAGGTGAGCGACGCTCGCGAGGTGTTCGGCGTGAGCCGAGAGGCGGTGGCGTGACATGGAATTGAGGCAGATCCGCGAGGTCCGGGGGCGCGCCGTGCCGCTGCCCGGCGACGACATCGACACCGACCGCATCGTCCCGGCGCGCTACCTCAAGTGCGTTACCTTCGACGGCCTGGGCGACGCCCTGTTCTACGACGAGCGCCACGACGCCCAAGGCGAGCCCACCGGCCACGTGATCGATGAGCCGCGCTACGCCGGCGCCAGCGTGCTGCTGTCGGGAAGCAACTTCGGCTGCGGCTCCAGCCGCGAGCACGCCCCCCAGTCCCTCGCCCGCGCCGGGTTCGAGGCGGTGGTGGCCGAGAGCTTCGCGGAGATCTTCTTCGGCAACGCCACCACCCTGGGCCTGGTGTGCGCCGCGGTGGCGCCGGAGGCGCGGCGCGCGCTCACCGAGGCGGTGCGCGCCGACCCGACGCTGGAGCTGGTCGTCGACGTCGACGCGCGCCAGGTGCGCGCCGGCAGCTTGACGGTCGACGCAAGCATCCCGGACTCGGCCCGCGAGGCGCTGCTGGAGGGCTACTGGGACCCGCTGGGGGAGCTGCTCGAGGGCGTGCCCCAGGTGGAGGCGGTGTCCCGCCGTCTCGGCCGTCCCGCCGCGGCGGCGTGAGCGCCGCCAGGCGGCCGGCGGCGCAGCCAGGCGCGCCGGGCGCGGCCGCCGGCTGGGCCTCGCGCGGGCCCGCCTACGCGGCCAGCGCGGTGCACGAGGCAGGCCCTTCCCTGCCCCGCCTGCTGGCGCTGGCCCGGCCGCAGCCCGGCGACCGCTGCCTCGACCTCGGCACGGGCGCCGGGCACACCGCCGCGCGGCTGGCCGCCGTGGCGGGAGAGGTCATCGGCTTGGACCCGGAGGAAGGCATGCTCGCCAGCGCCCGCCAGCGCTACGGGCAGCTGCCCAACCTGCGTTTCGTGCATGCCGCCGGTCACGCCACCGGTCTGCCGGACGGCAGCGTCGACGTGGTGACCGCACGCCACACCCTCCACCACCACCGCCACCCGGGCGCCACGCTACGGGAGGTGGCGCGGGTGCTCAGGCCGGGCGGGCGCTTCGTGCTGGTGGACGAGACGCTGCCCGACCCGAGGGTGGACGGCTGGCTCGACGCCGTGGAGCGGGCGCGCGACGCGACCCACGTGCGCGCCTACAGCCTGGCGGAGTGGCGTGAGCTGCTCGACGGCGCCGGCCTGACCTGGGTGGTGGGCGACGCCCAGACACGCACGCGGATGCGCGTGAGCGACTGGATCGGGCGCATGGCGCTGCCCCCGGCCGGCGAGGCGGAGGTGCGGCGGCTGTTCCGCGAGGCGGGGACGTTGGAACGTAGACTGTTCGACATCGAGACCGAGGACGGGGAAGCGGTGGCCTTCGCGCTGCCCATGGCGCTGGTGCTCGCCGTGCTCCCCGGGGAAGCGACGGGCCAGTCATGAGCTACCACATCGCCGTGCTGCCGGGCGACTTCATCGGCCCGGAGGTGATCGATGCCACCCTCGCCGTGCTCGAGGCGATGCGGGCCACTCACGGCCTCGACCTCGAGTTCGAGCGCCTGCCTTTCGGCGGCGGCGCCATCGACGTCCACGGCGAACCGCTGCCGCAGGTCACCAAGGACGCCTGCAGCCGCGCCGATGCCGTGCTGATGGGCTCGGCCGGTGGACCCGTGGGCGACCACCCGTGGAACCGGCTGCCGCGCGAGAAGCGCGTGGAGTCGGGCATCCTGGGTCTGCGGCGGCATCTGGGCGCCTTCGCCAACCTGCGGCCCGTGAAGGTGTTCCCGGGCCTCGAACACCTCTCGCCGCTCAAGGAAGCAAACGCGCGCGGCACCGACCTGCTGATCCTGCGCGAGCTGACCGGCGGGATCTACTTCGGCAAGCCGTCCTACGCCCGCGATCAGCAGGGTGCGTCCACCATGGTGTATGACCGCTACGAGGTGGAGCGCATCGCCCGGGTAGCCTTCGATACCGCCCGCAAGCGGCGCAACCGGGTGACCAACGTCGACAAGTCCAACGTGCTCGACGTCTCGCAGTTCTGGCGGGACGTGGTGGTGGGGGTGCACCGGAGCGAGTTCCCCGACGTCGAGCTCGACCACCTCTACGTCGACAACGCCGCCATGCAGCTGGTTCGCTCCCCCACGCAGTTCGACGTGGTGGTCACCGGCAACCTCTTCGGCGACATCCTCTCGGACCTGGCCGCGGTCATCCCCGGCTCGTTGGGCGTCCTGCCGTCGGCTAGCCTGGGCGGCGCGGTGGGGCTCTACGAGCCGGTCCACGGCAGCGCTCCCGACATCGCGGGGCGAGGCATCGCCAACCCCGTGGGCACGCTGCTGTCCGCCGCCATGATGCTGCGCCACGGGCTCTCCCTGGCGCCGGCAGCGGACGCCCTGGAGGCCGCCGTTCAAGCCGCACTGATGGACGACGCCACCGTCGATCTCGGCGGCAGCCGCGGCACGGCGGCGTTCACCGAGGCGGTGGTGCGGGAGCTGCAGGCGGCGCCGGCGACGGCCTGAGCCCGGCGCGCCGCCGCGTGTCGCCGCGCGTCGCAGCGGCCATCCGCCGCTGGGCGCAGGGACCGTACAATGTCCGCGATGTCTGCCGACCCGACACTCGAAGGCACGCACGCCAGGCCCGCGACGCGGGTCGCCGGCTTCCAGGAGACCGTCTTCGCCACCTACTCGCGGCTGGCCCGCGAGCAGGGCGCCATCGACCTCGGCCAGGGCTTCCCCGACTTCGCGCCGCCCGATTTCGTCCTCGAGGCGCTGCGGGCGAGCGCCGACGGCTTCCAGCAGTACGCGCCGCTGACCGGCCTGCCCGCCCTCGCGCAGGAGGTTGCCACCGACCTGGCCGCGAAGCTCGGCCGCTCTCTCGACCCGGCGGCCAACCTGCTCGTCACCGACGGGGCCACCGAGGGGCTGTTCGCCTGCGTGCAGGCCCTGGTCGAGCCCGGCGACGAGGTGCTGCTCATCGAGCCCTTCTACGACGCCTACCCCGCCGACGTGCTCATGGCCGGCGGGGTGCCGCGCTATCTGCCGCTTGAGCTGGAGGGCGGGCGCTGGCGGCTCGACCCCGAGCGGCTGCACGCCGCCGTCGGCGAGCGCACCCGGATGATCGTGGTGAACACGCCCCACAACCCCACCGGCAAGGTCTTCACTGCCGAGGAGCTGGACGCGGTGGTCGCCGAGGCCGCCCGTGTCGACGCCGTGATCCTCAGCGACGAGGTCTACGAGCACATCGCCTTCGAGCCGCACGTGCCGCTGGCCAGTCGGCCCGGGGCCTGGGAACGCAGCTTGAGCGTCGCCAGCCTGGGCAAGACCTTCTCGGTGACCGGCTGGAAGGTCGGCTGGGTGAGCGGGCCGGAGCCGCTCGTCCGGGCGGTGCGCATGGCGCACCAGTGGATCCCGTTCACCGTCGCCACGCCGCTTCAGGCCGCGGGTGCGGCCATGCTGCGCCATGCCCGCCATAGCGGCTACTACCGAGAGCTGGCGGGCGGCTTCCGCCGCCGCCGCGACGCGCTGCTGGAAGCGCTGTCGGCGACGCCCTTCCGCGCCCTGGTGCCCGACGGCGGCTACTTCATCCTCGCCGACGCCAGCGCGCTGCGGTACGAAAGCGACGTAGCGCTGTGCGCGGACCTGCCCGGCCGGGTGGGGGTGGGCGCCATCCCGCCCAGCGCCTTCTACTCCGAGGAGCACAAGTCGCTCGCCCGCCACCTGGTGCGCTTCGCCTACTGCAAGGACGAGGCCGCCCTGCGGCAGGCCGGCGAGCGCCTGGCAGCGCTCGGCTGACGGGGTGGTGGACACCCCGAAACCCCCGCCGGAGCTCCCGCTGGTGGTGCTGGTGGGCCTCACCGGGGTGGGCAAGAGCACGGCGGTCAAGTCGCTGCTCGCCAGCGTGCCCGGCACGGTCCTGCTACCCAACAGGCGTGAGCTCGCCGACCGCATCGTCATCCCCGAGGCGCAGCGACTCCAGGGCGTGAAGGTTGAGCCCGTCCACGACCGGCTCGAGCGCTTCCGCCTCTCAGGCCGCTACCGCCTCGACCACGCGGGCGGCCTGGCGCACGCGCTGGCTCGCTTCCTGGCGCAGGAGCCGCCGACGCCGGGCGCGCCGCTGCTGCTGTTCGACAGCCTCCGCGGGGCGGACGAGGTGCGCTTCGCGGCCACGAGCTTCGTCGCGGCACGCTTCATCGTGCTGGAGGCGCCGCCCGAAGCGCGGGCGCTGAGGCTGGCGACGCGAGGCGACGCCTTCGACCGCGTCGCCGGGCCGACCGGCAGCGGCGCGGCCACCCGCGCCGCCGACGCGACCGCCGGCGGTGCGGCGCCTGAGGCTTCCCTGGCGCGGCGCCTGGCGGAGGTCCCGGGCCTGGCCGGGCTGTTCGACGTGCCGGCGCTGGCACGCGCCGCCCGCGACCTCGACCCGGCCGCGGTCGTCACCGCAGCGCGGGTCGTGGCCGAGGAGAGCGGCCTCTACGACGAGGCCGGCGCCTGGGCCTTCCTGAAGGACCTTGAGCTGGCACGCCGCTTGCGGCTCGACACCGGCCGGTCGCCCGCGGCCAGGGTCGCCGCCCGCATCCGGGCCTGGTTGTAGGCTGACCCTCGTGAGCCGAACGGCCCGGATCGCGCGCATCGGCACGTCGCCGCTCCGCCTGCCCATGACCGGCGCGCTGCGCTGGGGCAGCGGCAGCGAGTTCGGCGAGCTCGACCACCTGCTCGTCGGCGTCGAGCTGGAAGGCGGCGCCCTGGGGATCGCCGAGGCGCCGGTGCGGCCCACCATCTACGGCGAGACGCGCGCGGGGATGCTGGCGGCGCTGGAAACGCAGCTCGCGCCTCGCCTCCTGGGGCTCGCGGCCGACGACGACGCGAGCGTGGCCAAAGCCATGGCCGCCCTGCCCTTCAACTTCGCGCTCAAGGGGGCGCTGGACCTGGCCCTCGCCGACGCCAGCGCACGGCTGCGAGGGGGCAGCCTGGCGGCGCTCGAGGTCGGACCGCGCCGGCGACCCGAGGTGAGCTTCATCCTGGGCATGGCGCCCCTGCCCGACATGCTCGCCGAGGCGCAGCGGGTGGTGCGGGCGGGCGTGCGGGTGCTCAAGGTCAAGGTCGGCCGCGACGCGAGCCGGGACGACGAGGTGGTTCGTGCGCTGCAAGGCAGCTTCGGCGACGCCGTCCAGCTCTACGCCGACGCCAACCAGACGCTGCCGCCGGAGGAGGCCGGCAAACGGCTCGAGCGGCTCGCCGCGCTGGGGATCGCCTGGGTCGAGGAGCCGCTGCCGGTCACCGCGCTCGCGGCCCGCCGCGCGCTGAAGCGCGAGGGCATCGTGCCGCTCATCGCCGACGACAGCGCCTTCACCCCCGCCGAGCTGGCCCGTGAGCTCGACGCCGACACCTTCGACATCCTGAACATCAAGCCGGCCAGGAGCGGCTGGCGCGACTCCTTGAGCATGCTGAGCATGGCGCGCCAGGCCGGCAAGGGCGTGATGGTCGGCTCGCAGGCGTGCAGCGGTCTGGGGACGCTCCACAGCGCCGTCGTCGCCAGCCTCGAGGGCGTCACCCATCCCAGCGAGCTCAGCTTCCCGCTCAAGCTCGAGGCCGATAGCCTGGACCGGCCGCTACCGCTGCGCGACGGCGTGCTCGACCTCGACGCGCTGATGGCCGCTCGCCTTCGCGACGCGCTGTGGACGCCCACCTGGCTGTAGCTCCGGCCGCGGACATCCCGTGAGCGGGAGCGGCGGCGCGGTAGGATCGGCGGCAACGCCCCGGGCGGGAGGCAGTGTCCCGCCGCCGGCAGCGCCGCGCCAGGCGCGCCCTGCCGCGGCGCCACGCGGGGGCCGGCGCGGCCGCACCGACGCCCCTGACGCGTGGCGCCGCCGCGTGGATGGAGGTGCCCGGATGACCAGAGCCATCGTCCTCGCCGTGCTCGCCGCCCTCGTGACCGGTCTCGCCATCGGCGCCCAGGGCGCGGTGGTCCGCAGCGCCCAGAGCACCGTCGGCGCCGCGCGCGCCGGCCTGCTGGTGAACGTTGCGGGCGGCGCCCTGTCGATCGTGCTGCTAGCCGGCATGGCAGTGCTGTCGCGGCGGCTGCCATGGAACGCCATCGCGCACAGCGCCCCGTACTGGGGCACGGCCGGCGCGCTGGGCGCAGGAATCCTCGTGGGGATGGCCTTCGCGCTCCCCCGCCTCGGGATCGCCGCGGGCCTGGCCGGCATCATCCTGGGCCAGCTGCTGGCAGGCGTCGTCATCGACAGCGCCGGCTGGGGAGCGACCCGCATCCCCCTCGCCAGCGCGCGCCTGGTAGGCCTGGCGCTCATGGCCGCGGGCATGGTCCTGCTGCTGCCGCGCCGCTGACGGCGGCGGCCTCGCCGAGCGCGGCCGGGCCGGCTCAGGGAAGGATCAGCAGCGCGAACAGCGACAGCCCCAGCGCCCCCGTGGCGATGGCGCCCGGGCCGCCGAGCGCGCTGAGGATCCACAGCAAGGTGCCGCTGAGGAGGCCCGACAGCCCCCAGGTGGTCCACTCGCGATGCGACACGTGCAGCCAGCTCGAGGACTTCTCCAGCGTCACGGTGGCCAGCGTGATGAGCGCGAACGCCAGCAGCGCCGCCTCCGATCCAGCCACGCTGCCTCCCCGGCTCAGGCCGGCCGCCGCCAGCACCCCGAACAGCACCCCGGCCGCGACCACCCCCGGCATGACCCGCCCGACGCCGCGCGAGAAGGGGTCGACCGGCAGCGGCAAGGCCTCCACGCTGGGGCCGAGCAGCCAGCTGGCTAGAAATCCCGCCGCCAGCCCCAGCAGCGCCAGTGGCAGCCCGCCCACCACGCCCGCAGAGAGGGTGGCGTAGACGTAGCCGAGGGCGCCCAGGAGCGCCAGCTTCATCAGCAGCGGGGACCGCAGCAGGCTCAGCGAGCTGCGCCAGGCCATGCCGCCCAACGCGCCGTACTCGGCGGGCGGTGCCGGCAGTCGCAGCCTGGCACGGCCGCTCCGGCGGCCGCGCCGCCGGCTCGAGCGCGCCATCGCCCCGCGCCGCCGGAGCGCTCCCACGCTCTGCGTCATGACCGCGTACAGCATCGCGCTGCGGAACTCCGACACGACCGCGGCGTCGTACAGGTACCCCGCCGGGTAGGCCTCCCCCTCCCCCGACAGCGCCAGGACGGCGGCCAGCGCACCGAGCGCGCCCGCCACGACCGCGGCCAGCGCCGGCGCGGCGGTCCCCTGCTGCCAGCCCAGCGGCGCGGCCGCCGCACCGAGCGCCGCCAGCACGGTGGCGAATGCCACCAGCGGCCACGCCGCTCTGCGGCGCTCGTACACCAGCAGCGCCAGCGCCGAGCGCAGCAGCCACGCCGCCGCGCCGGCCGCCGCCAGTGCCGGCAGCGAGGCGGCGAAGAGGATGCTCACCAGCAGCCACATGGCGGTGCCCACGACCGCCCCCACCAGCACCCGCGAGCTGAAGTACCCCAGCAACCGCGGGCGCAGGACGCGCCGCGCGGGCCACGGCGCCAGCCCCACCAGCTGCGCGTACGCGCGGCCCACCACCACCGGCGGGGTGCGCTGCAGCGCCACGCTAGCCAGCGCCAGCAGCACGAGCACGTCCAGCACCACGGGCAGCGCGTGCAGCGGGATCGGCGTCGCCAGCGGGGCCGCCGACTGCACGCCGCCCACCACGAAGAGGGCGATCCACAGCACCAGGTAGATGATCGTAGACCAACCGAAGGTACGGCCCACCCAGTGATAGGCGCGACCCACCCGGCGCCTCAGCATCCGCCGCTCGAGCCCCGCCAGACCGCGCGGGCGGCGCTCGCCCGCGGCCACGGCGCTAGCCACGGAGCTTGCCCACGTGGCCGCCGCGTACCTCCACCACCCGGGCGCCGAGATCGCTCTCCAGCGACTGCTCGTGCGCGCTGAGCAGGTTGATGGCGCCGCTGTCGGCACGCTCGAGCAAGGCGCCCTGAAGCGTGCCCCGCGCCTCGGCATCCAGGGTGTTGAAGGGCTCGTCGAGGAGCAGCAGTCCCGGCTCCAACCCGAGCGCCAGCGCGAGAGCGGTCTTGTGCCGCATGCCGCGGGAGTGCGTGCCCGGGAACTCGTCGATGCGCTCGGCCAGATCGAAGCGCTCCAGCCAGCCGAGCGCCGCCGCCTCCGCCTCAGGCCGGTCGTAGGCACGGCTCATGAAGGTGGCGTGCTCGCGCACCGTGAGATCCTCGAAGAGCACCGGCACGTCCGCCACGAAGGCGAACGCCGCCCGCCCTGGCAGCGTCCTCGGACGCGCTCCGAAGAGCATGATCTCGCCGTCGAAGGGAAGCAGCCCCGCCATCGCTCGCAGCAGCGTGCTCTTGCCCGCGCCGTTGGGTCCCCGCAAGAGCACCGTCATGCCGGCCGGGATGGTGAGGTCGACCTCGTCCAGCACCGCCTCGCCGCCGAGCCGCACGCGCACGCCCTCCAGCGTGACGGTGGCGGCGGACGGGTCCTTGTCCTTGGTCGCGGAGGTCTCGGAAGTCGCCATTCTGCCCTACCTTACACAGCCGGCGACCGGCGGCGGCCCCGCCACCGCTGCCTCCGCCCCGGCCGCGCCGTCCGGCGTGCGCCGACACAGGGGCAACGGCGCGCTGGGCGCGAGGTCCGCGGCCTATGATTCGGACATGCTCACGTTTCCTGTCACCGTCGCCGCGCCAGGCGCGCGCCTGGCGCCGGACGCCCAGCTCGCCCGCCGGCTCGCCGCCGTCGCCGCCGATCCGGTAGCGCTGGACGCCGACGTCGAGGCCATGGTGGTCAATCGCGTCATCGACAACGCCGCCGTCGCGCTGGCGGCGCTCGAGCGGGAGCCGGTCGCCAACGCCCGCAGCCAGGCGCTGGCGCACCCGCGCCCGGACGGCGCCACCCTCTTCGGCTTGCCGAGCCGCACCACCGTCGACGCGGAGTGGGCGGCCTGGGCCAACGCCACCGCGGTCCGCGAGCTCGACTTCCACGACACCTACCTGGCGGTGGACTACGCCCACCCCGGCGACAGCATCCAGCCGCTGCTGGCCGTCGCCCAGCAGACGCGCGCCGACGGCCGCGCCCTGACGCGCGCCATCGCCGCCGCCTACGAGGTGCACATCGCGCTGGTCGACGCCATCTCGCTCCACGAGCACGCCATCGACCACATGGCGCACCTGTGCCCTGCCACCACCGCCGGCCTGGGCGCGCTGCTGGGCCTGGACGTCGCCACCCTCACGCAGGCGATCAACCAGGCGGTGCATACCAGCGTGACCACTCGCCAGTCGCGCAAGGGGGAGATCTCCAGCTGGAAGGCGTACGTGCCCGGCTACTCGGGCCTGCTCGCCATCCTGGCGGTCGATCGGGCCATGCGCGGCGAGCACTCGCCGGCGCCGATCTACGAGGGCCGAGACAGCCTGATCGCCCGCGTGCTGGACGGCGAGGACGCCCGCTACCAGATGCGCCTGCCCGAGCCGGGCGAGCCCAAGCGCGCCATCCTGCGGTCCTACACCAAGGAGCACTCCGCCGAGTACCAGGCGCAGGCGCTCATCGACCTCGCCTTCGAGCTGCGCCCGCGCATCCCGGACACGGACAGGATCGAGGAGGTGGTAATCCACACCTCGCACCACACCCACGTCGTCATCGGCAGCGGCTCGCAGGACCCCGAGAAGTACGACCCCGGCGCCAGCCGCGAGACCCTCGACCACAGCGTCATGTACATCTTCGCCGTGGCGCTGCAGGATGGCAGCTGGCACCATCGGGACAGCTACGCGCCGGAGCGTGCCGGGCGGCCGGACACCGTGCGGCTCTGGCGCAAGATCCGCACCGTCGAGGAGCCCGAGTGGACCGAGCGCTACCATGCCGCCGACCCGGCCGCCAAGGCGTTCGGTGCGCGCGTGGAGGTCCGCCTCGGCAACGGCGAGACCATCAGCGCCGAGCTGGCCGTTGCAGACGCCCACCCCAACGGCCGTCGCCCGTTCGGGCGCGACGCCTACCGGGCCAAGTTCCGCTCGCTGTCGGCCGGGGTGATCCCAGCGAGTGAGCAGGACCGCTTCCTGGAGCTGACCGACGACCTCCCTTCGCTGTCCGCCGAAGCGCTGGCCGGGCTCACGCCGGTGGCCGAGCCGGACACCCTGCCGCGGGCGCGTCGCGACAGCCGCGGGATCTTCTGATGCTCTACAGCCACACCAGCGCCCACGACAAGCGGCAGGCGCTGCGCGCCAAGCTCGCCAGCGGCAGGCTGCTGCGCCTCCCCGGCGCCTTCTCGCCGCTGGTCGCGCGCCTGATCGGGGAGCAGGGCTGGGACGGGATCTACATCTCCGGCGCCGTCGTCGCCGCGGACCTGGCGCTGCCCGACATCGGCCTCACCAGCCTCGAGGAGGTGGCCGAGCGTGGCCGCAGGATCGCCCGCGTCACCGACCTGCCCGCCCTGATCGACGCCGACACCGGCTTCGGCGAGCCCGTCAACGTGGCCCGCACCGTGCAGGAGCTCGAGGACGCCGGGGTCGCGGCGCTCCATCTGGAGGATCAGGAGAACCCCAAGCGTTGCGGCCACCTCGACCACAAGCGGCTCGTCGACGGCGCCACCATGGTGCGGCGGGTGGGTGCGGCGGCCGAGGCCAGGCGCGACGACGCCTTGCTCATCGTCGCGCGCACGGACGCCCGGGCGGTGGAGGGGCTGGACGCCGCCATCGCACGCGCCCGGGACTACGTCGAGGCCGGCGCCGACGCGATCTTCCCCGAGGCGCTCACCTCCGCCGACGAGTTCGCCGCCTTCCGTGACGCGCTCGAGGTGCCCCTGCTGGCCAACATGACAGAGTTCGGCAAGTCGCCGCTGCTCGCCGCCGACGAGCTCGAGGCGCTGGGCTACCAGATGGTCATCTATCCGGTGACGACCCTCAGGCTGGCCATGGCGGCGGTGGAGGAAGGCCTGCAACGCCTTCGCGACGAGGGCAGCCAGACGGCGCTGCTGGACGGGATGCAGACGCGAGCCAGGCTCTACCAGCTGCTCGACTACCGCGGCTACAACACCTTCGACCAGGGCATCTTCGACATCACCCTGGAGGACGACTAGCAACGACCCGGCGCCTTGGGACCGGCCCGCGGCCAGCCCGCGCGGAGGGTCCCTCGGCCGCCGCCGAGCGTGGCGCGGCCGGCGTTGATGGTTACAATGCGCCATCCAGGAGGCGAGGCATGGCGCAGACCGTGAAGGACACCCGTACGCCCGAGGCAGCCGCGGGCAAACGCAACCGGCGCAGCGCGCTGATCACGGACGGCGTACAGCGGGCGCCGAACCGCGCCATGATGCGCGCAGTGGGCTTCGGCGACGACGACTTCGGCAAGCCCATCGTCGCCATCGCCAATGGCCACAGCACCATCACTCCCTGCAACGCCGGCCTCGGCGACCTCTCGGCAGCCGCCGAGAGCGCCGCCCGTGCGGCAGGCGGAATGCCTCAGACGTTCGGCACCATCACCGTGTCCGACGGCATCTCCATGGGCACGGAGGGCATGAAGCTCAGCCTGGTGTCGCGCGAGGTCATCGCCGACAGCATCGAGACGGTGTGTCGCGCCCAGAGCATGGACGGGCTGCTGGCGGTGGGCGGCTGCGACAAGAACATGCCCGGCGCCCTGATCGCCATCGCCCGCCTCGACATTCCCAGCGTCTTCGTCTACGGCGGCACCATCCGGCCCGGGCACCACGCCGGCGAGGACCTGACCATCGTCAGCGTCTTCGAGGCGGTGGGGCAGTACTCCGCCGGCCGCATCCCCTTGGAGACGTTCACGGCCATCGAGCGGAACGCCTGCCCCGGGAACGGCTCGTGCGGCGGCATGTACACCGCCAACACCATGTCGTCGGCCATCGAGGCGATGGGCATGAGCCTGCCCGGCTCGAGCACCATGGCCGCCGAGGACGACGAGAAGCGCGCCAGCGCGGCCGACAGCGCGCGCGTGCTGCTCGAGCGGGTGGAGGATCAGTTGCTGCCGCGCCAGATCATGACCCGGGACGCGTTCGAGAACGCCATCCGCGTGGTCATGGCCGTGGGCGGCAGCACCAACGCGGTGTTGCATCTGCTGGCCATCGCGCACGCCGCCGAGGTGGAGCTGACGCTCGACGACTTCGAGCGACTTCGGCAGTCCACGCCGGTGCTCTGCGACCTCAAGCCCTCCGGCCACTACGTCGCCACCGATCTCCACCGCGTCGGAGGCATCCCGCTGGTGATGCGGATGCTGCTCGATGCCGGGCTGCTGCACGGCGACTGCATGACCGTCACCGGCCGGACCGTGGCCGAGAACCTGGCGTCGGCGCCCAGCGCGCCGCCGGCGGGGCAGGACGTGGTGCGCCCCATCGGCCAGCCCATCTACCCCCACGGTCACCTCAACATCTTGCGCGGCAACCTCGCCCCCGAGGGGGCGGTGGCGAAGACCACCGGCCTGAAGACGCGCCGCATCCAGGGCCCGGCGCGCCTGTTCGAGAGCGAGGAGGCGTGCCTGGACGCCATCCTGGGCGACCGGATCAACCCCGGCGACGTGATCGTGATCCGCAACGAGGGCCCCCGCGGGGGGCCCGGCATGCGCGAGATGCTCTCCCCCACCAGCGCCATCATTGGCAAGGGCCTGGGGGACTCGGTCGGCCTCATCACCGACGGCCGCTTCTCGGGCGGCACCTACGGCCTGGTGGTCGGGCACGTGGCGCCCGAGGCCGCGGTCGGCGGGCCCATCGGCCTGCTCCGTGAGGGCGACACCGTCACCATCGACGCCGACCACAACCTGGTCCAGGTGGAGCTCGAGGACGCCGAGCTGCAGCGCCGCCGGGACGCCTGGACGCCGGCCGCGCCGCGCTACGCCACGGGCGTGCTGGCGAAGTATGCGGCGCAGGTGTCCAGCGCCTCGACGGGCGCGGTCACGGACTGAGGGCGGGCGCCGGCGTCGCCAGGCATGCGCGCGCCGCAGACGTCGTTGCGGCGGGCACGGGGGCACGCCGCGGCCCGCAGCGGCCTCCGGGCGGCACGCGGCCTACTCGGTCGTCCCCTCCGGCCCGTCGTCCGGCTCGTCGTCCGCCACGCGTTGCGGCCGCCGCAGGAAGAGCAGCGGCAGCACCAGGCCGAGGCCGGCCAGCACCCACAGGATGATGGAGAGCGGGCTGTGCCAGAGCGTCAGCCAGTCGCCGTTGCCGAGGTTGAGGGCACGCCGGAGGTTGACCTCCATGTCGTCGCCGAGCAGCAACCCGAGGATCACGGGCACCAGCGGGATGTCGAGCTTGCGCAGCAGGTAGCCGCCCACGCCGAAGCCGATCATCAGGAAGATGTCGAAGACGCTGTGGCTGATCGAGTACACGCCCAGGAAGCCGACCATGGTCACGACGGGCATCAGGATCCAGCCGGGCACGCTCAGCAGGCGCACGAAGATGCCGACGAGCGGCAGGTTGAGCACCAGCAGCACGACGTTGCCGAAGTAGAGCGAGGCGATGAGGCCCCACACCACCTCGGGGTGCTGCGTGAACAGCAGCGGTCCCGGGGTGATGTTCAGCGACATCAGCATCGCCAGCAGCACCGCGGTGGTGCCGCTGCCCGGCACGCCCAGGGTGAGCATGGGGACCAGCGCGCCGCCGGCGGCGGCGTTGTTGCCGGCCTCGGGCGCGGCCACGCCGCGAGGGTCGCCGGTCCCGAAGGTGTTGTGGCGGTCGACCAGGCGTTTCTCCAGGGTGTAGGCGACGAAGCTGCCGAGCGAGGCCCCGGCGCCCGGAAGCACCCCGGAGATGAAGCCGACGATGCTGCCACGGACCATGGTCATGAGCGAGCGCGCGATGTCGCGCACCCGCGCGGAGACCCTGCCGACCTGGTAGCGGACGAACTGGCCGGCGTGCAGCGTCTCCAGGAACACCAGGGCCTCGCTGATGGCGAACAGCCCTACGATGGCCACGATGAAGTCGATCCCCTCGAAGAACTTCATCTGTCCGAAGGTGTAGCGCGGGATGTTGGTGGCCGAGTCGAGGCCCACCGTCGCCAGCATGAGTCCGAGGGCCGCGCCGATCAGCGTCTTCACCGGGTTCTTGCCGGTGAGGCTCGAGAGCGTCGAGAAGGCCATCACGTAGAGCGCGAAGTACTCGGCCGGCCCGAAGCGGATGGCCAGCTTGGCCAGCACCGGCGCGAACAGCATCAGGCCGACGGTGGCCAGCGTGGCGCCCACGAACGACGCCACCGCCGAGATGGCCAGCGCCGAGCCTCCGCGCCCCTGCTTGGCCATCGGGTAGCCGTCGAGCGTGGTCATCACGGCGGGCTCGTCGCCGGGGATGTTGAGCAGGATGCTGGAGATGCGGCCGCCGTACATGGCGCCGTAGTAGACGCTGGCGAGCAGGATGAGGGCGGACTCGGGCCGAAGGCCAAGGGTGAAGCTCACCGGGATGAGGATGGCTACGCCGTTGGCGGGCCCCAGCCCCGGGAGCGCTCCGACGATGGTGCCGGCGAAGGCGCCCAGCAGAGCCAGGCCCACGTTGAGGGGCTGGAACGCCACGCCGAAGCCTTGGCCGAGGAGGTGCAGGGTCTCCACGCTAGCCTCCGAACAGGGCGCCGGTCGGCAGCGGCAGACCCAGCACCGTGTTGAACAGAAGATAGAGCGCCACGCTGCTCAGCACGCCGGTCAGGCCCGCCTGCCACCACTTCGCCCCCATGAGCACGGCCATGAAGCCGACGATGAGGACGGTGGCGGCGACGAAGCCGATGGGGTCGAGCAGCAGGGCGTAGCCGACGAGTGCGGCGACCAGAACCAGCTGGCGCAGCAGGACGACCCGGTTGGGCCACTCGGTGCCGTGTTGCGGCCGAACGATCAGGTAGATGCTGAGGACCGCGAGGAAGCCCGCCAGCATCATCGGCCACGCCTTCGGTCCGAGCGGGTCGGTGAGGAAGTTGGTATTGAAGCTGCGGGCGTGCAGCCCGAAGGCGGCAGCCAGAACCAGCAGCGCGATGCCGGTGATGCGGTCGGTCATGGACGTGGTCGGACCGGGTGGGGCCGGGCACGGCCCCTCCGCGTGCGGATGCCGGGTGGCCCGCCCGCGGTCGGGCGGGCCACCCGGAGTCCGCTACAGCAGCCCGATCTCCTTCGAAAGGTCGCGGAGGTCACTGATCTGCTTGTTCACGAAGTCGTTGAACGCCGTTCCGCTCATGTGGAAGGGCGCCAGGCCGTTGCTCTCCATGGCCGCCTTCCACTCGGCGGACGCGTAGAGCTTGTCGAGGGTGTCCTGCCAGAAGCTGAAGGCATCGTCGCTGACCTTGCCGGGCACGTAGAAGCCGCGCCAGTTGGCGCCTACCACGTCGTACCCCTGCTCCTTGGCGGTGGGAATGTCGAGCCCGGGGAGACGCGCGTCGGAGAGGATGGCCAGCGGCCGCACCGCACCCGCCTCGATCTGCCCCTTGAGCTCGGAGATGTCACCGGTCACGGCCTGCACGTGGTGACCGAGGAGCTGCGTGAGGGCGTTGCCCCCGCTGTTGAAGGAGATGTACTTGACGTTCTTGACGCCCTGCATCCCGGCGGCCTTCATCAGGAGCAGCACCTTGAGGTGGTCCCACCCGCCGACCGCGCTGCCGCCGCCGAACGCCACGGAGCTGGGATCGGCCTCCACGGCGTCGATCAGGTCCTTGAGGGTCTGGTAGGGCGCGTCCTTGGCAACGGCGATGACGCCGAAGTCGGCCCCGATGGCGCCCACCCAGCGCACTTGCTTCTCGCTGAGGCCGGCGAACTGGTTCTGCGCCAGGCGCGTGGTGGTGGCGGTGCTGGCCGCGATCAGCAGGTTCGCGTCGCTGTCGCGTTTGCTGACCACGTAGCCGTAGGCCACGCCGCCCCCGCCGCCGGCCATGTTGGTGACCTTGACAGGCTGTGGCACCATCTTCAGGTCATAGAGGATCTTGCCGACCGAGCGGCAGGTGAAGTCCCAGCCGCCGCCCGGGTCGGCGGGCGCGATGCACTCCACGTTGCTGGGCGAGAAGGCGAACGCGCTGCCCAGCAAGGCCAGCAACAGCGTCGCCACCAACGGACCGATCGAGCGGATTCTCATGACTACCTCCTAAGTCGGCACGCCGGGGGGAACCCCCCGTGTCTGCCCGTCGTCTCGGGCGCCCGCGTCGGCCGCGAGCTCCAGGATGGCCGCCTCTGCGGCCTGCAGGTGCGCTGCCACCGCCTCCTCGGCGGCGGCGGCGTCGCGGGCCAGCAGCGCGCGCAGGATCGCCGCATGCTCGCGCCAGGCCGCGCGGGCGCGCGAGCCCTGCGCGGAAAGCGAGCGCGCCAGGCGCAGTTGGTCGTAGACCAGCCCGGCCGAGCGCTCCAGCTCGCGGTTCCGGGCGAGCCGCACCACGGCCTGGTGGAAGTCCTTGTCGGGAGGGTAGCCGCTGCCACGAGCGATGAC
The DNA here is from genome assembly GCA_964496495.1 of uncultured bacterium. Classification (GTDB taxonomy): domain Bacteria; phylum Deinococcota; class Deinococci; order Deinococcales; family Trueperaceae; genus JASBRS01. The sequence goes on along the minus strand of CAZBZU010000026.1, from coordinate 21,602 downwards.
CGCCTCGGCGGCATCCTGTAGCGCGTGGACCCGGCTCAGCGCGTCGTCGTCGGCGCGCACGATCGCGAGCCGCACGGCGGCCGTATCGAGCACACGGCGCAGCTCCATCAGCTCGCGCACCTCCGCGCGGTCGTAGCGCCGCACGTAGGTTCCGCGACGCGGCACCCGCACCACCAGGCCTTCCTGGGCCAGCCGCTCGAGCGCCTCCCGCACGGGGCCGCGGCTCACCTCCAGGCGCGCCGCCAGGGCGACCTCGCTGAGCCGCGCTCCGGGGAGGTACGCGCCCTCGAGGAGCACGCCGCGCACACGGCGGTACGCCTGCTCCGTGATACTGGGCCAGTCCGTCAGGCCCGAGAGCTTGTCCACCCTCGCTCGCCCTCCCGGCGGCCGCCTCGGCAGGCGGCTCGCGCCACGCGACATGAAAACTGTCGACAGATTAACCGGACGTGATGAGGACATGAGTTGTATGAGCTGTTGTTGGTACAACTCTACCGAGCCCGCCCGGCCGAACGGCGCACGGGAGCGGATTCGCCGGCACCCCGGCCGCCTCCGGCCGCCCGCACCAGGGCACGCGGCCGATCGGGGCGGGCGACGGGCCCGTACAATCGCCATGCATGGGCTTCTTCCAGTCCTTCGCGCTGGTTCTCACCGTCACCGCGCTGTTCGGCTTCCTCAACGAGCGCTGGATCCGGTTGCCCACGCCCATCGGCGTGACGCTGGTGGCGCTGCTCACCTCGCTGGGACTGCTGCTGTTCGGGGGGCCTGGCCTGAGGCACTGGGCCGACCAGTTCCTGTCCTCGCTGAGCTTCGGCTCGCTGCTGCTGCAGGGCCTGCTCAGCTTCCTGCTGTTCGCGGGCTCGCTCCACGTCAACCTCGAGGACCTCAGCCGCCAGGGTTGGCCCATCCTGGTGCTCGCCACCGTGGGCGTGGTGCTCTCCACCGCGGTGGTCGGAAGCCTGATCTACGTCGGCGTGGACCTGCTCGGGCGCCACCTGCCGCTCACCTGGGCGCTCGTCTTCGGTGCGCTGATCTCACCGACCGACCCGATCGCGGTGCTGGGGATCCTACGGCGCACGGGGGTACGCCACGACGTCGAGACGCTGGTGGTGGGCGAGAGCCTGTTCAACGACGGCGTGGGCGTGGTGGTGTTCCTCGCCGCGGTCAACATCGCCACGGCCGGAGCAGGTCACGGCGCTACCGCCGGTACCTTCGCTTTCTTCGTTCGCGAGGCGCTCGGCGGCCTGACGCTCGGCTTCGTGCTCGGGGTCGCCACCTTCTTCCTGCTCCGTGCGGTGGACAACTACACCGTCGAGGTGCTGCTCACGTTGGCGCTGGTGGCGGGCGGCTACGCCGTGGCGGAGGCCGCCCACGTGTCCGGACCGCTGGCGATGGTGGTCGCCGGCCTGTTCATCGGCAACCGCGGCCGCATGCTGGCGATGAGCGCCACCACGCGAGAGCATCTGGACACCTTCTGGGAGCTGATCGACGAGATCCTCAACGCGGTCCTGTTCGTGCTGATCGGCCTGGAAGTGGTGGTGCTGGCGCCTGGCTACCCCTGGGAGGTCGCGTTCCTGGCCATCCCGTTGGTGCTGCTGGCACGCCTGGTCAGCGCCGGAGCGGCCATCACGGCGCTGCGGGTGCGCTGGCGATTCCCGCCGTGGACGGTGCGCACCATGGTGTGGGGCGGGCTGCGGGGCGGGATCTCGGTGGCACTGGCCTTGTCACTGCCGGAGGGCCCGCAGCGCGATCTCATCGTGTCCATGACCTATGCCGTGGTGGTGTTCTCCATCCTGGTGCAGGGCCTCACCGTGGGGAGCGTCGCGCGGCGCATCCCCGCCGAGTCCGAGAGCATCTGAGCCGCAACCGGAGGGAGCACCGGCGCCGCCTCTTGACGCGCCCGCGGCCGCGGGACGTATGCTTCTCGGGTTGGCGCCGCGGTGCGCCTGGGCAACGGAGGCATCCATGAGCCGACTCGCCGTCACCATCTTCAACGAGTTCCTGCACGAGCGCGAGAGCGATCTCGTGCGCGCCGTCTATCCCGACGGCATCCACGCCGAGGTGAGCTCGGCCGTCTCCGAGCGGCTCGACGCCGACGTGCGCACCGCCACCCTGCGCGAGCCCGAGCACGGCCTCACACAAGCCGTGATCGACGCGACCGACGTGCTCTTCTGGTGGGGGCACAAGGCCCACGCCGAGGTCAGCGACGCGGTGGTCGAGCGGGTGCACCGGGCGGTCCTGGGCGGCATGGGGCTCGTGGTGCTGCACTCGGGTCACGTCTCCAAGGTGTTCACGCGGGTGCTGGGCACCAGCGGCTGGTTGCGCTGGCGCGAGGCCGACGAGAAGGAGCGGCTGTGGAGCCTGCAGCCGTCGCACCCGCTCCTCGACGGCATCCCCGAGCACTTCGAGCTGGAGCAGGAGGAGATGTACGGCGAGCGCTTCGACGTCCCCGAGCCCGACGAGCTGCTGATGCTCTCCTGGTTCCAGGGCGGGGAGGTCTTCCGCAGCCTATGCAGCTGGCGGCGCGGCCACGGCCGGGTGATCTACTTCCGTCCGGGACACGAGGCCTACCCCACCTATCGCAACCGGCACGTGCGCCGCATCCTCGCCAACGCGGCGGCCTACGCCGGGCGTCGGGTGCGGCAGGACCTCGGTCGACCTATCCAGGTGGAGGCACTGGAGCCCGTCCCCAACCCCGGCAAGGAGCACGTCGGCTGATGCCGTCGCGCGCAGCTCCCCTGCCAGCGGCGAGCGGCACGGGCGGTTCCCGCGCCACCCGCGCCGCCGTCATCGGTACCGGCGCCATCTCGCAGCGTCACGTGGACGGTTACCGCGCGGCCGGCGCCGAGGTGGTGGCGATCTGCGACACCGACGAAGCCGCGCTCGAGCAGCGCGGCCGCGCCTGGGGCGTCGCCAGACGCTACCTCGACTTCGCGGCCATGTTCCGCGACGGCGGCTTCGACGTGGTCAGCATCGCCGCCCCAACCGCCGTCCACCACCCGGCCACCCTGGCGGCCGCCGCCGCCGGCGTCCACGTGCTGGTGGAGAAGCCCATCGCGCTCTCGTTGAGTCTCGCCGACGAGATGATCGCCGCCTGCGCCGGGGCCGGCGTGGTGTTGCAGGTGAACCATCAGCTGCGTTCGGGTGGACCCGCGCGCAAGGCCAAGGAGCTGCTGGCGGCGGGTGCCATCGGGCGCGTGACGTACCTGCGCTTGCGCCAGGCCCACGACTGGGCGGGCCTGGGCGTGCGGCCGTCGTTCCGCACGCGCGCCTCGGCAGGCGGCGGCACCCTGCTCGACAACGGCTGCCATCTGATGGACCTGGCGCGCTACTTCGGAGGCCGGGTGGCCGACGTCTACGCCCGCGCCGCCAGTCTGATGTACGACGTGGAGGTCGAGGACACCGCCGTGGTCTCGCTGCGCTTCGAGGACGGCGCCCTGGGCACCGTGGAGACGGCCTGGACGGCCACCGGCTGGGAGCAGGGCTTCTGGTTGTACGGCACCGAGGGCGCCCTGGAGTACACCAACCGCTTCTCGCCGGAGGTGCTGCGCCACAGCTACCGCGCCTCTCCCGGCACCACCTGGGGGCAGACCGACGTCACCAGCTACGACTTCGCCGGCGCGGGCCCGCACAGCCGCCACGTCGCCGCCTTCCTCTCGGCGTCGCGCGGCGAGGGCCCGGTGATCTGCAGCGGCGAGGACGGGCGCGAGGCAGTGCGGCTGGTGCTGGCGGCGTACGACAGCGTCGGCCGGCAGCGCGCCCTGCCGCTGGCCGCCGAGGACGCTCCCGGAGCCCTCTGAGGCACCTGGCGCGCGGCCGTGCGCCGTACACTGGAGCATGACCTTCGACGCCTTCCAGGACGCCGTGGAGAGCATGGTCAAGGACATCCCGGAGGAGTTCCTGCAGGGGCTGCAGGGGGTGCACGTCTTGGAGCAGGCGCGGCCGGAGAGCGACTACCAGGACGTCTACCGCCTGGGTGAGTATCTCGACCCCGGCTCGCCCGACTTCCTGGGCGGCCAGGCGGGGCTGGGACGGCACATCGCCCTCTACTACGGCTCCTTCGCGGCGCTCGCCGAGGGCGACCCCGAGTTCGATTGGGAGGGGGAGCTGTGGGACACCCTCACCCACGAGCTGCGACACCACGTCGAGTCGCTGGCGGGCGAAGACAGCCTGGTTCAGGACGATCTCGAGCGGCAGAAGGAGTTCGAGCGCCGGCGGCGCTGATCGCGCCGACGCGGGGCCGACGGCGCCGAGCCGGCGTCAGCCGGTGCGGGTGGCGAGGACGGTCCAGTCCGGGTGCGCCGAGCCGAGCCGGGCGGCGGCATCCTCGGCCGCCGCGCGATTCCGGGCCAGCGCCAGACAGCACGACCCACTGCCCGACATCAGCGCGCCTCGCAGCCCCTCGGACCGCAGCGCCCGGACCACCTGGCGGATGACCGGATGCGCCCGAACCACGCCCGGCTGCAGGGCGTTGACGAGCCCGGGCTCGCCGCCTTGGGCGAGGCGCGCCAGCAGCGCGTCCGGCTTGAGCCGTGGGGTGAAGCTCTGCAGCGCCGCGTAGGCATCGGTCGCGCTGACCGGCACGCCGGGGAAGGCCAGCACCAGCTCAAGCGGCGGGACCGTCAGCGGCTCGAGCCGCTCGCCGCGGCCCCGGGCGAGGGCCGCCGGCAGGTCGGTCAGGAAGAACGGGACGTCCGAGCCGAGGGTCGAGGCGAGCGCCGCCAGGTCCACCTCCGCGGGAAGCAGGCGGGCCAGCCCCCGCAGGGTGGCGGCCGCATCGGACGAGCCGCCTCCTAGCCCGGCGGCTACCGGGATGCGCTTGCTGAGGCGCACCGTCACGCCGGCGCGGAGGTTCGCCGCTCGGAGGTAGGCGCGCGCCGCCCGTACGATCAGGTTGTCCTCGCCCGTGGGGAGAGTGCCCGGCAGGTCGCCGCCCTCCAGCAGCAGCCGCACCTCGCCGCCTTCGAGGACGAGGACGAGGCTGTCGTGCAGCGCCACCCGGGCCATGACCGTGTCGATCTCGTGGTAGCCGTCGCCGCGGCGAGCGAGCACCGACAGCCCCAGGTTCACCTTGGCGCGGGCCAGCTCCTCCGTGGCCGCCGGCGAGCTCACCGGCGCCCCTCCTCGTGCGAGCGCTGCTCCAGCCACAGCGCTTCCAGCGCGCTCGCCAGGCGGAGGTCCTCGGGTGTGGTGATCTTGTGGAGCAGCGGGCTCCCCTCGACGAGCCGCACCGCGCGACCCAGGCGCCGGACGAGGGCGGCGTCGTCCGTGGCCGCGACTCCCTCCTCCGCAGCGCGCTCGTGGGCCGAGACGAGCAGCGCCCGCTCGAAGCCCTGGGGCGTCTGTACCGCGCGCAGCCGCTCGCGCGTGAGCGTCTCTCCGGTCTCGGCGTCGACGATGGTGTCGGCGACGGGCAGGGCTGCGGTGGCGGCGCCCGCCTCGCGCGCCGCCGCCAGCACCCGGCGTGCGACGGCCGGCGGAAGGAAGGGGCGCGCGGCATCGTGGACCAGCACATGGGCGGCGTGAGTCTCCGACAGCAGCAGCGCCACCGTCGCCTGCCGCGTCGGCCCGCCCGCCACCACCCTGGCGGCCGGCACCTGCGCGCGGGCGCGCGCCACGTCGTCGACGCCGACGGCCACGACGACCTCGTCGACCACCGGCTCGAGCCCGGCCACCGCCCACTGCAGCAGGCTGCGGTCGCCCACGCGAACGAACGCCTTGGGCCCTGCCGCCAGGCGTGTGCCGAGGCCGGCCGCGGCCACCAGCCCGGCCACCCGCCCGTCAGCCACCGCCGTCCTTCCAGCGCGGCGAGCGGTCGTTCGCGATGTCGAGGTGGTCGAGCACGCGAGCGGTGATGCCACCGACGAGGTCGAGGATGGTCTCGGGACGCTGGTAGAAGCCCGGCGAGGCGGGGAGCACCACGGCACCCGCGTCGGTGGCGGCGAGCATGTTCTGGATCATGGGGCGCGAGTACGGGGACTCGCGCACCACCAGCAGCAGCGGGCGCCGCTCCTTGAGGGTCACGTGCGCCGCCCGCGCCACCAGGCTGTCGCCGAAGCCGGCGGCCACCTTCGCGAGCGTGCCGGCACTGCATGGCACGATCACCATGCCACGCGTCGGATAGCTGCCCGAGGCGATGCCCGCTCCGAGGTCGGTGTCTTTGTGGACGCGATCGGCAAGCGCCTCCAGCTCGCGCGTACCTCCCGCGAGCTCCGTGGGCGCCACCTGCTTGGCCCCCGCGCTGACGATCAGGTGCGTCTCCACGCCGGTGCCCCTCAGCGCGGTCAGGAGGTCGAGCGCGTAGATGAGCCCGCTGGCACCGGTGACGCCCACCACCAGCCTGGAGGGGCGGGAGGAGCGGCCTGGACGTTGGCTGTTGCTCACACTCAAGCCTACCGCACCGCGCCGGGGCCGGCCAGCGGCCGGCGCCTGCCACGCCCTATACTGGTGCCGTGACTACGACGGACGCGACCTGGGCGCGCGGCGCGACGCTGTTCGACGCGGGCGAGTTCTGGGACGCTCACGAGGCCCTGGAAGGCGCCTGGCTGGCCAGCCATGGGGTCGAGAAGCACTTCCTGGGCGGCGTGATCCTGCTGGCCGCGGCGCTTCACAAGGCGCGCGTGTTGAAGAGCGCGCGCGGCGGCCGTCGCAACTACGCCAAGGCGCTGAAGCATCTGGCGCTCGTGCCCGACCGCTATCACGGCGTCGACGTGCGAGAGCTCGAGGCGCGGGTTCATGCCGCGCTGCGCGACCCACGGCTGGCGCCCGCCATCCCCGACCTCTCGCAGGCGGATCGGTGAGCTCGGTGCCCGACCCTGCTCCCGTGCCCGACCCTTCTCCTGTGCGCGACCGGCCCCGCGACGGCCTGCTCCACGACCAGCGCCGGGCCCGCCGCCCGGACACCGCCGCCAGCTTGCGACGCTCGCGCGATGAGCGTCTGCTCGCCGGCGTCTGCGGCGGCATCGCCAGCTACGTCGACGCCTCGCCTACCCTGGTACGGGTCATCTTCGCGGTGTCGCTGCTTCCCTCGATCGGCGTGACCGGCCTCGCCTACCTTGTGCTGTGGTGGCTGCTGCCGGACGCGGCGGCCGGCTGACCCGCCGGCGGCCGCTCAGACCAGCAGCCGCACGGGCGCGTCGAGCAGCTCGGCAACTCGCGCCAGAAGCCTGGCACCGCGCTCGGCGGGGATCTCGCCCGCCAGCGACAGGGTGCTGCGGTAGCTTCCCCGCTGGTTGTCGTAGAGGATCCGCCCCAGCGTGAGGAGCGGTCCCCCGACAGCGAGCACGGCCTCGTCCACATCGAGCGCAGACATGTCGGCGACGCTCAGGGCGGCCGCTGTCGGCTCGTCGCCGTCCTCGAGCCCATGCGAAGCCAGCAGCCGTGCCAGCTCCACGAAGGGCCGCTGCGCGGCATCGTCGATGCGACGCAGGCGCAGTCCCGCGTCCGGAGCGAACCCCACCATCGCCACCGTGCCGTCGCCCCAGCCGCCCTCGGCGGCGGCCTTGGCGGCCGCGCGCAGAAGGAAGGGTGCCGGCGACAGCGGCTCGTTGTCACCCAGCTCGAGGCTGACCGCGAGCTGAGCGCTGGCTAGCGCGGTGACGTCGAGATGGCGCCGCAGCAAGGCGCCGTAGCTGACCAGCGGCAAGTCGCCCGGCCCCGCCACGGCGGCGGCACCGGCGACGCCGACGGCACCCGGGGCCAGCGCGTCGTCGACATCGACCGCGGAAGGCCTGGCGTCATCGGGTGGCGGCTCGGCGGGCTCGGTCGGCGGCACCGTGTCCTCCTCCACGCCTCCGGCAGCCGGCGGCGTGAACGTCTCGGAGGCCGCCCATCCTTCCTCGGCGAGCGGCTCGCGGGGCGACTCGGCCTCGCCGGCCTCCACGCCCCAGGCGCCGGCAGCCTCGGCGCCGTCGCCAGCCCCGAAACCGGGCGCCTCGGACTCGTCCCAGGCGTCGCCCGGCCACGCCCCCCCGGTCGCCTCCTCGGCCGGCCCGCCGAAGGCGAACGGCGCGTCTCCCGCGCCTGCGTCGGCCGCCGGTTGCGACCCGCCTACGTCGCCGATCGGAGGCATGTCGAGCGTGTCGGCAGGCTCTTCCACCTCGGCGTCGTCGGCGAACAGCGCGCCGCCGGCGGCGCCTTGCGCCGCGTCCTCGGCCTCTTCGGTCACGCCGAAGACATCGGGCAGGTCGCCCGCCTCCACGGCATACCCGTCGCTGGGGTGCTCGTCCTCGTCCTCGGCGGCGACGTCGAAGGTCTCCTCACCGGCCACCAGCAGCTCGTCGTCCGCCTCGGCGCCCGTCTCTTGCGGCCAGCCCGCCACGGCCCCGCCATCGGCGGCGGCCGGCGGCGGCTGGTCCTGATCCTCTCCCTCGTCACCGAAGAGGAAGATGTCCTCGCTGATGTCGTCGCTCGCGGCGTCGGCCCCGATCGCGTCGGACTCGGGCTCCTCGATCTCGGGGGCGCTGTCCACATCGAGCTCGTCTTCCTCGGCCAGCGCACCAGCGTACCCGCCGGCGATGTCGTCGCCCAGCCGGTCGGCCGCGGACAGCTCCTGCTGGATCTCGTCTAGCCCGGCGTCACGGCGCGACGCGCGAACCTCCTCCTGGAAGGAGCGCACGTCCTCGTCCGGCCAGGCCTCCATCCCTTCGGGCACCGGCTCCGGCGTGGGGTCGAGATCCTCCTCGCCCGCCATCACCCTGGCCAGGAACTCGAGCACGTCGCGCTCGACGACCTTGCCCCCCGCACCGCTCCCATGCAGGCCGTGCCAGTCGACGTTGTTCTCTTCGGCCAGCCGCCTCGCCAGCGGGGATATCTCGGGTTGGCTCACGGACAACCTCCTCCGTCCACGTCTCGTCCGTTACGAGCGAAGTATACAGGACCCAGTGTTCCGGCCCGAACCTCGCGCCGCAGCGACAATTCGCACTACCACACGGCTCTCGCGACGCTCTGCGCGCCCGCCGCCGGGAGCGCCCGCCCGCCCGCGCCAGGGTGCTCTCAGGCGTCCCGTCGCCGGGTCAGGGTCGCCACGCCTGGAAGAACACGCCGTCGATGTAGGTCTGTAGCAGCGGGCTGGCGCCGTGAACGGTGACGGACATCGAGATCGCCTCGCCTGGCTTCATGGCCCGGTCGAGCACGGTGCGCTCCCCCTCGCTGTCCTGCACCACCAGCTTGAGCTGGTAGGCGCTCGTCATCAACCGCTTCATGCCCATGGTCTTGGGGTCGAAGGCGAAGGGCACGATCCTGCTGCCCGACGCCTGGGTGCCGCCGCTTCCGGCCGGCGGGGCGAGCGGCGCAGCGCCACCGCCGGTGGCGCTGCCCGGGCTGCTCGACGGCGCGCCGGTGAGGCCCTGCGTGCCGTTGTACGTCAGCGCGATCGGCGTGCCGGGGAGGGTGTAGCCCGACGGTTCGGTCTTGAGCACTCCGTCGGGCGCGTCGCCCTTGTGCACGTAGCTCACCTGGCCGACGCTGAGCTGCGCCGCTTCCAGCGCCAGTTGCGCCCGCCACAGCGGCATCCCCTTGACCTCGGGGACCTTCACGATGCGGCGGCCCGAGAGGGCGTAGAAGACCGCCACCGGGGTGCCGGCCGGCACCTTGCGGCCGGCGGCCGGTTGCGAGCTGGTGACCGCCCCGACCCTGTCGAAGCTCAATCCGCCGGGAAGCGCCTCGACCTCGGTGAAGCCTATCGCTTTGAGCTTGGCGACCGCGTCCTGGTAGGGCAGGCCGGTGAGATCGGGAACCGTCAGGGCCGTCCTGGCTGGCCCGCTGCTGACCGTCAGGGCGAGCTCCCCGTTGGCCCCGAACAGCTTCCCGGCAGGCGGCGTTTGCGCCAGCACGGTGCCGGCGCCGTGGGCGTCGTGAGAGTAGTCGATCGACGTCACCGGCATGTTCAGCTCCGCCGCCCGGGCCAGCGCCCGGTCCTCGCTCATGCCGACCAAGGCGGGCACCTTGGCCTCGGCTGGCGGGTTGTTGACGCCCAGGTGGATCACCCTGCCCTCACGGACCACGCTGCCCCCATCGGGGGCCTGGGCGGTCACCGCGTGGAGCGACGCGCCGGGGAGGTCGTCGACGTAGGTGCTCACCTGCAACCCCGCGGCGCGCAGGGTGTCGGCCGCTGCCCCGTAGGGCATGCCCACCACGTTGGGGAGCGTGACCTCCTTGACGGTGAAGTAGTCGCGGACCGAGATCGCAGCGAAGACCGTGACCACGACCAACAGGGCCCCCACGGAGATCAGCCTCAGCCGGTTGCGCTGCAGTGCGCGCGCGCGCGGGTCCTCGGGCCTCCGGAAGCCGAAGATCACGGCGTCAGCCTACCACGAGCCATGAACGGCCGATGAGCCGCAAGGCCCGTCCCGATGGGGCTTACTTCATGGTCGGGCCGACGGCCGAACGACCGGCGCGGAGCGCTGCGGTCCGTATAGTGAGGCATGCAGGACACCCGTCCAACCGCACGGCCTCAGGCGCTTGCCGAGCTCCCGCCCGAGGCGACCGCGGCATGCCCGGAGCTGGCGGCGCTCGCCGCCCTCTCGCGCGAAGGTCTGCCCGTCGCCGCCATGGTGGTGGTGCCTAGCGCCGTCGAGGAGCGCTTCTACCGACTGAACAACCTTCCCCGGCGTCTGAACCGGCTGTTCGCCGCCGTCGACCCCGAGGATCCCGACGAGGACGATGTCGAAGAGGCGGCACCTGCCGCCGAGGCGCTCATCGCCCAGCACTTCTTGCTCGACGAGGTCATCGACGACTTCTACGCCGCCACCCGCAGTCTGCCGGCGGCGTTACGTGTCAGGCGTGCCGAGGAGGGCGGCGAGATCGCCGTCCGCGGCCGGCCGGCGCTGCTCGCCTTGAAGCACACCTACCAGCGTGACTGGTCGTACCAGGCCGTGTGGCGCCGGCTCGCCGCGCGCCGCGCCGTCGCTCTGGAGGCCCGACCCGTGCTGGTCCACGACGCCAGCGACGGCACGGTGCCCTCGGAGCTGGCGCGGCGCGCCGCGGACGCGCTCGGCCGGCGCGTGGCGTTGCAGGCCTCCAGCGCGGGGCGCATCACGGGCGTGCGGCCGGGTTGACGTCGCGACCCCGCTGGCGGGCCGGCCCGCCGCCGCCAGGTAGCCAGCCACACACGGCCCGGCCCGGCCTCGCGGCTAAGGTTGGTGCGATGCCCTGGTTGCTCGAGCGCCCTCTACATCCGGACGCACAGCGTCAGCTGCGAGACTTCGTCGGCGAGCTGGCCGAGCGCCTCGACGATCCCGGCGAGGACCGCAACGTGGTGGCGCGCGAGACGCTTGCGCCGCTCCGGTACGGCATGTCGTTCCGCGATCTGAGCGAGCGCGCGCCGATGGCCGCGTTCGCGCTCGACCCGCGCAACGTCACCTTCGAAGCCGAGCACTATGCCGCCACCGACCAGGCCCGGTTCGCGCGGGTGAAGCCGCTGCTATGGCTGTGGCAGGGTATCGACGGGACGCCTCTGGGACAAGCGGTGGCCAGCGGCGTGGCGCTGCGCGAGATGTTGGCGCGGCGCGTCTTCGCGCGTGCCGGCCGCAACCTCAAGATCTTCCAGAATGTCGAGGTCTCGGTCGGCTACAACATCGAGGCGGGCGACGACGTGGTCTTGCACCGTCACGTCTTCATCGACGACATCGGCGGCGTGGAGCTCCACGACGGCGCCAGCCTCAGCGACCACGTCAACGTCTACTCGCACACGCACTCCATCCTCGAGCAGCCGGACGTCAGCCTCAGGCGCACCGTCATCGGCCGCGGCGTGCGCGTCGGCTACCACGCCACGGTCTTGGCCGGCACGGTGCTGTCCGACGACAGCATGCTCGGCGCCATGGCGCTCGCAACCCACGACCTGGACCCGCACGTGGTGGGGCTGGGTGTCCCGGCCAGGCCGCGCGTGTGGAAGGAGCGCGCCGACGACCCGCGCTTCGGCCGGCTACAGGTCGACGCTCGCCGTCGCGAGCCGGCGTCGCCGGTGCGCGCCAACCCCGACTTCGCACGAGACGACCACACGGACGCCGACGGCGCCGAGGGCGGCGACGATGCGCACGCCGGCGCGCCTCGGGCCCAAGGCTGGTGACGTCCGCGCCAGCGCGTGTAGGCTGAGCCGTGCGCTCCCTCGCTCCGCTGATCGCGGCTCCGCTGCTGGCTGCCCTGCTGACCGCCTGCTGCCCCCGCACCTCGCCGCCGCCGACGGCGTTCACGGCGCACCTCCGGCCGCTGGGAAACGGCCTGGTGGAAGCGGACCTGGTGGGGGGCGGCCACCTCACCCTGACGGGCGTCCACACCGTTCCTGACGGCCTCGTCTACGTTCGAGGCGAGCTGCTCGCCAGCGGCCGCGTGGCCGTCACCGACGTGACCCGGCTCAGCCGCGCCGCCGGCGGTTGAGCGCCCACGCCAGCCCCGCCAGACCTCAGTCGAGCGATTGCGCCGCGACCGCGGCCGCCCCGATCACGCCGGCGTCGGTGCCCAGCCTGGCCACGCGGATGTCGGCATCCGGGTACCCCCTGAGGTACTCGGCGGCGACCGCTCGGATGCGGCTCAGGTAGAAGTCTCCCGCCTCGGTCATGCCGCCACCGATCACGAACCCCTCGGGATCGAAGATCTTCTGAAGGTTGGCGATCCCGATGCCGGTGAAGCGCGCGGCGTTGTCGACGATGGCTAGGGCCTTGGCCTCGCCTGCCTGGGCTCGCTCGAACACCTCCCGGGTGGTCAGCTCCCGCCCGTACCCGTAGGATGCGTCGCGAGAGATGGAGCGGCCCGCGGCTATGGCCTCGAGGCTGCCGAGGATGCCGTCGCCGCCGATCGGCCCGCCCAGCAGCACCGTCATGTGGCCCACCTCGCCGGCGAGCCCGTGCGCGCCGCGGATGACGCGGTCGCCGATGAACAGGCCGCCACCGATGCCTGTGGAGATGGTGAGGTAGAGACTCGATTGCAGGTCGCGGGCCGCACCGTAGAGGTGTTCGGCCAGGCCGGCGGCATTGGCGTCGTTCTCGAGGACGATGCGGCGCCCCAGCCGCTCCTCCAGAGACGAGACGATGGGTGCGTCCTCCATGCCGGCGATGTTGGGGGCGAAGAGCACCTTCCCCTCGCGGTAGTCCAGGGGCCCGGGCGACCCCACGCCAACGGCACGGATGTCGTCGTAGCCGCGCTCCAACAGCGACCGGGCGGCCCGCTCGAGCGCGGCGGCAACGTCGTCGAAGCCCGTCTGCGGCGTCTCGACCCGCTCGGACGCCAGGATCCTGCCCTCATCCACCACCGCCGCCGCGATCTTGGTGCCGCCCAGGTCGAGGCCCAGCGTCTTCATCGCGCCTCCTCCGTTGCCCGCGGCGGCCTCGCCGCCAGGCCGGCGGTCTCGGCCGTGGCGTCGGCGATCATCCGCTCCTCGTCCGTCGGCACCACCAGCACCTCCACCGCCGCGCCCTCGGCACCGATGTGGGCGTCGTTCCGGCGGTTGCGTTCGTCGTCGAGCCGCAGGCCCAGGAACCCCAGCCCGGCCATGCTCTCCGCTCGGATGCGGGCGTCGTTCTCGCCGATGCCGCCGGTGAAAACCACCGCATCGAGGCCCCCCATGGCCGCGGCATACGCACCAACGGTCTTGGCGATGCGGTACGCGAACACCTCCAGGGCCGCCGCCGCGTCGGGCTGGCCCGCCTCCGCGGCATGGCGCACGTCACGCATGTCGTTCGACACCCCGGAGAGGCCGAGCAGGCCCGACTCGCGGTTGAGGATGCGGTCGAGATCGTCGACGCTCAGGCCGCCGCGCAGCAGGTGCAGCAGCACCCCGGGATCGATGTCGCCGCTGCGCGTGCCCATCAGCAGGCCGTCCATCGGCGTGAATCCCATGCTGGTGTCGACGCTCCGCCCCCCGGCCACGGCCGCGGCGCTCGCTCCGTTCCCCAGGTGGAGGGTGACGAGCTTGAGCGCTTCCAGCGGCCGGCCCAGCAGCGTCGCGGCGCGCCGGCTCACATAGGCGTGGCTGGTGCCATGGAAGCCGTAGCGCCGCACCCGCTCCTCACGGTAGAGCCGCATGGGCAGACCGAACAGGAAGGCCCGGCGCGGCATGCCGGCGTGGAAGGCGGTGTCGAACACGGCCACCTGGGGAACCTCCGGAAGCAGCCCGCGGGCGGCGCGGATCCCTTCCAGGTTGGCCGGGTTGTGCAGCGGTGCCAGGGCCGACAGCTCCTCGATGATCGCCTCCACGGCGTCGTCGATCGCCACCGGACGGGAGTAGTGCACGCCGCCGTGGACCACGCGATGACCGACCGCCCGGATGCCGCCGGCCGGCAGGCGCTGTCCGAGCCGCTCCAGGACCAGCCGCAGCGCCTCGTCGTGGTGGGCGACCCGGCGCTCCTCGTCGATCCCGAAGCTCGCTACCAGCCGGCTGTCGCCGCCGATGCGCTCCACCAGAACGGCGTCCCCTGCGGGGAACAGTTTGACCTTGAGGCTGGAGCTCCCAGCGTTGACCACGAGGACGCCTGGTTCCGGCATGCCACCTCCGAATGGCGCGACCCCTCCGCACGGGAGGCGGTCGCCGGCGCCGCGCGGGCGCAGGGCAAAGTCTACCAGAGGGACGCGGCGGGCCCGCGGTGACCCGCCTGCCCGCCGGCTCGTGCCGGCACGTCCGTCGCGCCTCCGGCCGCCGCCGTCGGCCCTGCGACGGCCGTGCCTCACGTTCGGGACATCAGACTTTAGTGCGCCGCGCTCAGGTTTTGTATGAATGATGACAGACGACCGCGCTGTCGCCCCGTAGCATGAGGCTCCGAGAGGAGGAGACCATGTACCGCCTGTTCACCCTCACCGAAGCTACGCGGCTCCTCCCCGTGGTGGACGAGCACCTGGGCGAGCTGCAGGCGGCCGCGGCAGACGTCGCCCGCCTGCGCGAGCGGCTGGCCGAGCTGGCGCCGCAGACCCTCGAGGCCGTCAACGCCACGGCCGAGATCGGCTTCCTTCTGCAGGTGATCCACGGCAGCAAGGCGTCCCTCGATCGCCTCGGCGTCAAGATCCGCGACGTACGCGAGGGCCAGGTCGAGTTCCCCAGCCAGCTCGGGGCCGAGGTGGTGTGCCTGACCTGGGAGAAGGGGCAACGGCAGATCACGCACTACCGTCGCCTCAGCGGCGATACCGAAGCCCACCCGCTCCCGGCGACCCTGGGCGGGCCCACGCCTGAGCACGAAGCCAGCGCCTGAACCCGCACCGACTCGGCATCGACGCGCCCGTCGCGGCGGCCACCTGTGGAGCGCACCGGATCAGTCGCGCGCGCGAGCGCGCGCCGAAGTCGCGGCGGCCGCGGGGCGCGCGCCGAAGTCGCGGATCAGGCGCGGCACGAAGCCGACGGCATCGGCCGCCACGAAGTGCACCTCGATGCCGCCCAGTTGCTTGAGCACGCCTTCGTTGTCGCCGTGCACGTGCCCAAAGACGAGGGCGTCCGGTGCGGCCCGCTCGATCAGCGCGGTGAAGACCGAGGGCTCGAGGCGAGCGTTGGTGGGAGGGAAGTGGAGCATGACCACGTGGAAGGTGCCCTCCAGCCGCTCCGCCGCCTTCAGCGACAGGGCCAGGCGCTCGCTTTCGCGGCGGTAGATCCTGTCGTCCTGCTCGGTGAACTCGCGGCCACCCGGGCAGATCCATCCGCGGGTGCCGGCGACCACGACGCCATCGATCGCCAGCGCGTCGTTCTGAAGTGCGTACATCCCCTCGGGCAGAGCGCGCCGCAGCTTGGAGATGGACGGCCACCAGTAGTCGTGGTTGCCACGCAGGATCACCTTGCGTCCCGGCAGGCCGGCGATGTCGCCGAGATCGACCAGGGCGTCCTCGAGGCGCATCGCCCACGACAGGTCGCCTGGGACGAGCACCAGGTCGTCCTCACCCACCACGCTGCGCCAGCCTTCGAAGAAGGCCTCCGGGTGGCCCTCCCAGCCCGGACCGAAGATGGTCATCGGCTTGGGATCTGCGCGGGAGAGGTGGGGGTCGGCGATGGCGAACAGGCGCATCGGGCGCTCAGTCTACCCCGCACGCCAAGGCAGCCGGGTGCGGTGGACGCCCGCGTGTCCGACGCGCGCCAGCGCCTCGCAGGCCCGCTCGCCGGTCACCGGGTGGCGCCACTCGGGCAGCAGCTCGCACAGCGGCGCCAGCACGAAACCGCGCGCCATCATCCTGGGGTGCGGAAGCTGCAGCCCGGGCTCGTCCACCAGGGTCCCGGCGACGTCGAGCAGATCGAGGTCGAGCGTACGCGGACCCCAGGCTACGTCTCGCCTGCGACCCTGCCGGCGCTCCACGGCGAGCAGGGCCGCCAGCAGCGCGCGCGGCTCCGCCGAGGCAGGCACCAGCACCAGCTGCGCCACGGCGTTGAGGTAGTCCGGTTGGCCGGCGGGCCCTCCCACCGGCGCGGTGCGATAGATCGACGACCAGCGGCACGCGACGGCCAGCCTGCCGAGCGCATCGGCCGCACGGCGCAGCTGTCCGAGCGGGTCGTCGAGGTTGCTGCCGAGAGCGACGAGCGCGCGCACCCCCGGCGCTTCAGGCACGCTCGCGACGCACCTCGGCGTAGACGTCGCGCACCACGCCGGGAAGCGGCGCGTGGGGCTTGTGCACCCTCACCACCACGCTCTCGACGCGCGTCTCCGACGCCAGCAAGGCGCCAGCGATCTGGGCCGCCAGCGCCTCAATGAGCTTGTAGCGCTTCTCGGTCACCTCGCGCCTCACCAGCGCGTAGACCCGGCTGTAGTCCACCGTCTGCCTGAGGCTGTCGCGTTCGGGCAGGCTGAGGCTGAGCTCCACGTCCACCACGAAGCGCGCCCCCATCTTCGATTCCTCCTCGAAGACGCCGTGGTAGCCGTGGAACTCGAGGCCCTCGAGGACGATCCTATCCACCCGTCTCCTCCGCCCGACGCTCGGCGCCGCTCACCGCGGCCAGCACGCCCAGCGCCTGAGCGTGTTCTGCCACGTCGTGCGCACGCAGCATGGCAGCGCCGAGCTGCGCGGCGCGCAGGTGGAGGGCCAGGGTGCCCGGCAGCCGTGCCTGCGGCGGCACCTTCCCCACCAAATCCTGGATGAGGCTCTTGCGGGAGGCGCCCACCAGGAGCGGCAGACCGTGCCCCGCCAGGCGAGCCGTCGCCGCCAGAAGCGCCAAGTTGTGCTCCAGGCGCTTGCCGAAGCCGATGCCCGGATCGAGCATCACCCCAGGCACACCGTCCGCCAGCGCCAGCTCCACGCGTTCCAGCAGGAAGGCCTCCACCTCCCCCACCACGTCACGGTAGCGCGGGGCGCGCTGCATGCTGCGTGGCTCGCCCTGCATGTGCATCACGACGGCCGGAACCCCGGCGTCGCCGCACACCCGGCGCATGGCCGGATCGTTCAGTCCGCGGATGTCGTTGACCAGGCAAGCGCCGGCCGCAACCGCGGCTTCCGCCACCGCCGGCTTGACGGTGTCGACGCTCACGCGGACGCCGTGCCCCGAGAGGCCCTCGATCACGGGCAGGACCCGCCGCAGCTCCTCGGCTTCCGGCACGCCTTCGGCGCCGGGACGGCTGGACTCGCCGCCGACGTCCACGAAGAGAGCGCCAGCTTGCGCCTGGCGCAGCCCCGCCTCGACGGCTTCCTCCGGGCCGGCCCAGCGGCCGCCGTCGCTGAAGCTGTCCGGGGTCACGTTGACCACGCCCATGACCGCGGCGCCGCGCCACGCGAGCCACCAGCCGTCCTTGGACCGCTGGGCGCCGGGAACCGGCCGGCCGAAGCGCAAGCCGTGGCGACGGGCCGGCCAGGGCGACGGCGGCGGCGCCTCAACCACGTCCTTGGACCTCGCGCGCCGCCACCGCGCGCTCGGCCGGCCTGGCTGCCGCTCTCCAGTCGGGCGGGCGCTCGCCCAGACCGAGCCGCCACGCGACGGCGGCCGCGACCCGCCCACTTGCGTGCCCGTCGCCGTAGGGGTTCGGCGCGGCGCGCATGGCGGCCAGGGCCGAGGCGTCGCCGAGCAGGCTCACCAGGGCCGGCTCCACGGTCGACGGGTCGTTCCCCAGCAACGTCAGCGCACCCGTGTCGAGCCCTTCGGGCCGCTCGGTGACGTTCCGCAGGACCGCCACCGGAACGCCCAGCGCCGCGCCCTCCTCCTGGATCCCGCCGGAGTCGGTGACGGCGAGCACGCTGCGCCGCAACAGAGCCAGCATGCCGAGGAAGTCCCACGGTGGCTCGAGCCAGACGTTCGGCTCGTTCCCCAGCGCCGGGACGACGGCCTCCTGCACGGCCGGGTTGAGGTGCACCGGGTACACGAAGGTGTGGTCCGGGTAGGCGCGCGCCACGCGCGCCAGGGCCTCGGCGAGCTGGCGCATGACCGGCAGGTTCTCCCGCCGGTGCATCGTGACGGTGACCACCGGCCCGGGAGGCAGCTCGCGCGGCAGCGCCGCCTTCGGCAGCGCCAGCTCGACGGCGTCGACCGCGGTGTTGCCGGTGACCACCATGGCATCCGCCGGCTTGCCTTCGGCGAGCAGATTGCGCCGCGCCCGCTCGGTCGGAGGCAGGTCGAGATCGGTGAGCACGTCGGTCAGGCGCCGGTTGGCCTCCTCCGGGAAGGGCTGGGCGAGGTCGAATGAGCGTAGCCCCGCCTCCACGTGGGCGACCGGCAGGCCCTCGTAGAATGCCGCCAGCGCAACGGCGAAGGTCGTGAGCGTATCGCCGTGGACCAGCACGTAGTCGCAAGCCAGCTCGCGGAGCCTCGCCGAAGCGGCCGGCACGATGCGGGCGACGAGCTGCGGCAACGTCTGCCGCTCGGTCATCACGGCCAGGTCGGCATCCGGAGCCACGCCGAAGATGCGGAGCGCGTCGGCCAGCTGCTCGCGGTGCTGGCCGGTTACCAGGGTCAGCGGCTCGAGCGTCGCCGACGCCGTGAGCGCGCGGACGACGGGCGCCATCTTGTGCGCCTCGGGGCGGGTGCCGAACGCCACGCACACGCGCGCGGCCGCACCCGCCTCGCTCACGCGGCCGGCGGGAGCCGCCTCGCTCACGCGGCCGGCGGGAGCCGCCTCGCTCACGCGGCCGGCGGGAGCCGCCTCGCTCACGCGGCCGGCTCCTGG
>CAZBZU010000026.1:0-2453 GCA_964496495.1 uncultured bacterium | reverse complement strand
CCGCCTCGCTCACGCGGCCGGCGGGAGCCGCCTCGCTCACGCGGCCGGCTCCTGGCGCTCGCGCCTCACCTCGGCCAGCCGCAGCATGGAGACGCCGGCGATCATCACCACCGTCAGCAGCAGCGTCACGAAGGTCAGGACCGGCGGCGTGTCGGAGAGCATCATGCCGACCAGCCCCAGCCCGAGGGTCGCGACCCACAGGGCGATCACCGTGGTCCGGTTGGAGCCGGAGCGCTCGCGCAGCAGGTCGTGGATGTGGTCGTTGGCCGCCTCGGCCGGACTGCTGCCCCGGCGCAGGCGCCTGACGGTGACCTGCGTGATGTTGACCACCGGCAGCGCCAGCACCAGGATGGGAGCCACCACCGTCACGACGGCGGTCACCTTCAACGCGCCCAGGACGCTCACCGCGGCCAGCACGTAGCCGAGCAGGTAGGCGCCGGAGTCCCCCATGATGATCTTCGCGGGGCTGAAGTTGTGGCGCAGGAAGCCGAGCGCCGCGCCGGCCAGGGAAGCCAGCAGCAGCACCGCGGCGCCACGGTCGGCGAACTGCATGGCGACGGCCAGCAGGCTCATGCTGGAGATGGCGGCGATCCCCGAGGACAGGCCGTCGATGCCGTCGATGAAGTTGAAGGCGTTGGTGAAGCCCACTACCCACACCAGCGTCACCAGCACGCTCGCGAGATCGGGGATGAACAGGTAGTGGCCGGGGCCGAAGTAGTTGGTGACGAAGCCGATGTCGACGCCGTTCACCACCAGGATGCCGGCCGCCACCGCCTGCGACGCCAGGCGCATGGCGACGGGTACCTCCCACATGTCGTCGATGAAGCCCACCAGGGCCATCAGCGCCGCACCGAGCGCGATGGCCAGCAGCTGCACCCGATACGGGTCGATGAGGGCCGGTGCCACCACGCTGCCGACCAGCAACGCGAGCAGGAAGCCACCGAGGATGGCGATGCCCCCGATGTTCGGCACCGCTCCCACGTGATTGCGGCGGCCGCGCCCGTGCGGCCCGCCCCCTTCCTGCACGGCGTGGATACGCAGCGCGAAGCGGCGCAGGCGCGGCACGAACAGACCCACCGCAGCGAGCGCGGTGACGAACGCCAGCAGAGCGCCGGGCACGAAGGCGACGAACGTCTGGGTCACAAAACCATTCTAGGACCGCGGCGCGGGGCCGACGAGGCGTCCGCGACGCAGGCTCCGCTCACTTCGTGCCGTAGATGCGGTCGCCCGCGTCGCCCAGCCCCGGAACGATGTAGCCGTGATCGTTGAGGCGCTCGTCGCGAGCAGCCAGGATGATCTCCAACTCGGGGTAGACCTCGCTCACCGCGGCGATGCCTTCGGGCGCCCCGATGATGCACAGCAGCTTGATGCTCCGGGCGCCGTGCGCTTCGAGCACCTCGATGGCCTTGGCGGCGCTGCCGCCGGTGGCGAGCATGGGGTCGAGGAGGAACACGCTCCGTTCGGCGATGTCCCCGGGTAGCTTGCAGTAGTACTCCACCGGCTTGAGCGTCTCGGGGTCGCGGTAGAGGCCGATGTGGCCCACGCGGGCGCCGGGCACCAGCCCCAGGATGCCGTCGACCATCACCAGCCCGGCCCGCAAGATGCCTACCAGGGCAAGCTTCTTCCCAGACAGCCGCTTCACCCGGGCGGGCGCCACCGGCGTCGCGACCACCGCATCCTCGAGCGGTAGGTCACGCATTGCTTCGAAGGCCATCAGCATCGAGATCTCGGTGCACAGCGCGCGGAAGTCGCGCACCGTGGTCTCGCGGTCGCGCAAGACGGATAGCTTGTGTTGGATCAAGGGGTGGTCGATCACGGTGACCGGCATGGCGCCCTCCTGCGGAAGCTAGAAGAACGGCCGCTCCCACGGGGAGCGGCCGGATGGCGGAGAGGGTGGGATTCGAACCCACGGTGCAGCAAGGCCACACAACGGTTTTCGAGACCGTCCCGTTCAACCACTCCGGCACCTCTCCAGGATCTGCGCCGGCGGGCGGCGCCGCGCGACCGGCCCTCCGCCCGAACTCGGAGCCGGCTGAGTATAACGCACCCCGCCGCTTCGCGTCCGGGGGCGCCGCCCACGGCCCGAGGCGGCTCGCAGCCCCCAGCGGCGGGCGTCAGCGCCCGGGCTCACCTGCCCTTGACGGGGGCTCCGGCGTTCCATACACTCGGGCTTGTCTTGCTGGCCCATCGTCTAATGGCAGGACAACCGGTTCTGGTCCGGTCGGTCGGGGTTCGAATCCCTGTGGGCCAGCCATTCTCTTGCCCACACCGGCCGCCGCAGCCTCGCGACCTTGGCAAAACCCCGTCCACGACGCATCTCTCTAACGCATTCAAGCTTGACACCCGGCAGGGTCACGGATAGACTCTGGCTGTCCGTCTTGGCCCATCGTCTAATGGCAGGACAACCGGTTTTGGTCCGGTCGGTCGGGGTTCGAATCCCTGTGGGCCAGCCA
>CAZBZU010000025.1:0-40438 GCA_964496495.1 uncultured bacterium | reverse complement strand
CGCCGACGACGCGGGCGCCGACGACGCGGGCGCCGACGACGCGGCGGAGGAGGCCCTCGAGGCCTGAGCGCACCCACCCCCGGCCGGCAGGCCGGGGCCGATGTCCTACTGGTACAGATGTCCCGAGCCCGCCCCACGGGGCGGGCTGTATCGTGCCCGTGTGGCCGATTGTGGAACCTCGAACGCTTGCAGGGTGGAGGCTGTGTCAACGTGAGGCTACGGTGCGGGGTGCCTGCGCGCGCTGAACCGGTATGAAGTGGTGGAACCATCGTCCAGACCCAGCCTGACCGGGGCCCGCGAGAGAGCCCGGCACGCTGGGATTGCGACGTAGGAGTTGATCGAGCATGGGTGTCACTGAACCGCTAAGCAGGCCCGTCGGCGAGCGAGAGGTCGAGGCCGTCGTCAACGACTTCTCGATCGCGGTGGCAACCGCGAACGGGACCGGCAGCCAGACAGCCAATCTGACGCTGCTGAGAAGCTTCTTCAAGATGGGCATCCCGGTGCACGGGAAGAACATCTTCCCCTCGAACATCCAGGGCCTGCCGACCTGGTACAACATCCGCGTCAGCCGCAAGGGCTACATCGCGAGGCGCCCCGCCGAGCTGCTGGTCGCCTACAACGCGGCGACGGTGCGCGAGGACGTGGCCACTCTCCCCCCCGGCGGCGTGTGCATCTTCAACGACGATCTCCCCGCCGACACCAGTCGCAAGGACCTCGTCTACTACGGCGTGCCGGTCAAGGAGCTGCTCAAGGGCAACCCGCTCAAAGGCAAGCTTCGGGACTACGTGGCCAACATGACCTATGTCGGCGTCGTGGCCTGGCTGCTCGGGGTGCCGCTGGAGACGGTGGAGGAGGCGCTGGCCTTCCACTTCAAGCACCGCCAGAAGCTGATCGACAGCAACATGGCCGTGGTGCGCTCGAGCTTCGAGTGGGCCGAGGCCAACCTCGACAAGCAGGACCCGTACAAGGTCGAGCCGATGGACGCTACCGAGGGGCTGATCCTCATGACCGGCAACGAGGCCGGCGCGCTCGGTTCGCTCTTCGGCGGCGCCACGGTGGCGGCTTGGTACCCGATCACGCCCTCGACGAGCTTCATCGACAGCCTGCGCGGCCACGCCGCCAGGCTGCGCACCAGCCCCGACGGCAAGCCCACCTACGTGGTGGTGCAGGCCGAGGACGAGCTGGCCGCCATCGGCATGGTCATCGGTGCCGGCTGGGCGGGCGGCCGCGCCCTCACGGCCACCTCGGGCCCCGGGCTCTCGCTGATGGCCGAGTACGTCGGGCTGGGCTACTTCGCCGAGGTGCCCGCCGTCATCTGGGACGTGCAGCGCGTCGGGCCCAGCACCGGCCTGCCGACCCGCACCAGCCAGGGCGACCTCGGTTTCGCCTACCGCCTCGGTCACGGCGACACCATCCACCCGGTGCTGCTTCCCTCGAGCATCGAGGAGGCGTTCGAGATGGGCCACAAGGCACTCGATCTGGCCGAGCAGCTGCAGACGCCCATCTTCGTGCTCTCCGACCTCGACCTGGGGATGAACAACTGGATGGGCGAGCCCTTCGCCTACCCGGACGCGCCCGTTCAGCGGGGTAAGGTGCTCACGGCCGAGGAGGTCGAGGCCAACGGCTTCGCTCGCTACCGCGATGTGGACGGGGACGGCATCCCCTACCGCACGTTGCCGGGCAACCCCAACGCCCTCTCCGCCTACTTCGCCCGCGGTACCGGGCACAACGACGCCGCCCTCTACAGCGAGCGGCCCGAGGACTGGTCGGAGAACATGGAGCGGCTGGTCAAGAAGTTCGACACCGCGCGGACGCTGGTGCCCAAGCCGGCGCTCGACACGCTGGCTGGCGCCAAGGTGGGCATCATCGCCTTCGGCACTACGCGCTATGCCATCGAGGAGGCGCGCGCCGAGCTGGCGGGCGAGGACGTCCCGACGGACTTCCTGCGGCTGCGGGCCCTGCCGATCGGGGAGGAGACGCGCGAGTTCATCGCCGGCCACGAGCGCATCGTGGTGATGGAGATGAACCGTGACGGCCAGCTCCACGAGATCCTCGAGAACGAGTGCCCGCACAGCGTCGAGAAGCTGAGGTCGGTTGCCTTCCTGGACGGGATGCCGTGGACGGCGGCGTGGGTGAAGGAGCAGGTGCTCGCCGCGGTGGCGGGACCGGCGGAAGGACGGGACTGAGGTCATGGAACGGACCCTGAAGGTCAACACCCTGGGCATGTCGAAGGCGGACTACGCCGGCGCCAGCTCCACCCTGTGCAAGGGGTGCGGCCACAACTCGATCGCCAACCAGGTCATCCAGGTGGCGTACGAGCTCAACCTCAAGCCCAACGAGATCATCAAGCTCTCGGGCATCGGCTGCTCGAGCAAGTCGCCCACCTACTTCCTCGGCCAGTCGCACGGCTTCAACGGGCTGCACGGTCGCATGCCGTCCCTGGCGACCGGCGCCCTGATGGCCAACCACACCCTGCGCGGGCTGGGCGTGAGCGGCGACGGCGACACCGGCAGCATCGGCATGGGGCAGTTCAAGCACATGGTGCGCCGCAACGTGCGCATGGTCTACGTGGTCGAGAACAACGGCGTCTACGGCCTCACCAAGGGGCAGTTCTCCGCCACCGCGGACTACGGGCAGCAGCTCAAGTACGCCGGCCGCAACGACCTTCCCGCCATCGACATCTGCATGGAGGCGCTGGTTGCCGGTGCCGGCTTCGTGGCCCGGAGCTTCGCGGGCGATGCCAAGCAGGTCCGCGAGCTGCTCAAGGCAGCCCTCAGCCATCGCGGCACCGCCGTGCTGGACATCATCAGCCCGTGCGTGGCGTTCAACGACGAGGACGACTCGCCGAAGAGCTACTCCTACGGGCGCAAGCACGAGCATGCGCTGCAGGAGATCGGCTTCTTCCCGTCCGATGAGGAGATCATCATCGACCCGCAGGAGCCGGGTCAGTCGACCACGGTGGAGCTGCATGACGGCTCGCACATCCGCCTGCACAACCTCGAAGAGAACTACGATCCCACCGACAAGTCGGCGGCCATCCAGCGGCTGCAGCAGGCGGAGACGCAGCACGAGTTCATTACCGGGCTCATCTACTACGACCAGAGCCGCCCCAACCTGGCGGAGATCAGCGGGCTCGACGGCGTGCCGCTGGCGAGCCTCGGGGACGACGAGATCCGCCCCAGCAAGGCCGCGCTCGACGACCTGATGCGCGAGTACGTCTGAGCCGGGCGCGCGCTCGCGGCGGCCGCGGATCAGCGGTCCGGTGCCGGGTACTTGGGTAGCTGGCTGGCGATGAGGAAGTCGCGCAGGCGAGTGGGCAGCCGCTCGAGCGCCAGCCGCAGCCGGGCGTCGACGCCGACCGAGTAGTAGGGCCGCGGGCGCCGCGAGCGCAGCACCGCCGTGATCACCGCCGCCACGTTGTCTGCGGGCACGCCGCGGGCGCCCTCGATGAACTGGCGCATCTTGGCGAAGACCGGCCCGTAGAGTGCGGTGGCCTTGGCTGGCAGCCGCCGCTCGAGCGCCTGGATGCGACCGAGCGAGCGCTGCCACATGGGGGTGTGGACGGTGCCGGGCTCGATGATCGAGACGTCGATGCCCCAGGGGGCGAGCTCGAGCCGCAAGGCGTCGCTCATGGCGCGGAGCGCGAACTTCGAGGCGTTGTACGGGCCGGTGAACGGCGTCGAGAAGGACCCGGACACCGAGCCGATGTTGACGATGCGGCCGCCCGACCGCCTGAGCAGGGGGAGCATCGCCTGGGTGACCGCCAGCGTGCCGGTGACGTTCACCTCGAACTGCTCGCGAACCTCCTCGAGCGGGACGAACTCGAGCGGTGCCGCAACGATCACGCCGGCGTTGTTCACCAGCCCGAAGAGGCCGGCCTCGCCCAGCTCGCGGGCGAGGGTATCTGCCGCCTCGGCCACCATCTCCGGACGCGTGACGTCGATGAACAGCGGAGTCACGGCGCCCGAGGCGGCGCGCGCCAGCGAGTCGCCGTCCTCCTTGCGCCGGACGCCCGCGAAGACCCGGTAGCCGGCGCGCGCGAGCGACAACGCGGCCGCCCGGCCGATGCCGGAGGAGGCACCGGTCACGAGCACAGCGGTGGGAAGAGGCGCATGCACGGCTACGTTAGAATTCTATGACAAGCATGAGGTCCACGCCTTGCGAATCGCGATCGTCACCGAAACCTTCCTGCCGAAAGTCGACGGCGTGGTCACGCGTCTGGTCCGCACGCTCGAAGCCCTCGAGGGGCTCGGTCACCAGGTGCTGGTGCTGGCACCGCCGCGAGCGCCGGCGCGCTACGGCGCGGCACGCGTCGTCGCCGCTCCCGGCCTGCCCTTCCCTTGGTACCCCGAGCTCACCGTAGCGCTGCCCTCCCCGCGCCAGGCGGCCATCGCCGCCGACTTCCGGCCGGACCTGGTGCACGTGATCAACCCTGTGGTGTTCGGCAGCTGGGGGGCGCTGTGGGCGCGCCGGCGTCGGCTCCCGCTGGTGGCGAGCTTCCACACCGACCCGAAGGTGGTGCGCGACCTCGGGCTGGGCTGGCTGAAGCGGCCGCTCGAGGCCCTCGACCGCGAGGTCCACAACCTCGCCGACGTGACCCTGTGTACCAGCCCGCAGATGGTGGAGCTCGCGCGCGGCCTGCACATCCGCCGGGTGCGGCTGTGGCCCAAGGCCGTGGACAGCCGGCGTTTCCGCCCCGACCAGGCCACCGCCGCCATGCGCGCGCGGCTCACGGCCGGCGCGCCCGAGCGTCCGCTGGTGGTGTACGCGGGCAGGGTGTCGTTCGAGAAGCGCGTCGACGTCCTCGCCGAGGCCGCGAAGCGTCTTCCGCAGGTGCGCTTCGCGGTCGTGGGCGAGGGGCCCGCCCGAGGCTGGCTCGAGCGTGAGCTGAGCGGCAGCGGCGCGGTGTTCACCGGCTTCCTCGAGGGCGACGCCCTGGCCGACGCCTACGCCTCGGCCGATGTGTTCGCCTTCCCGTCGGATTCCGAGACGCTCGGCTTCGCCGCGCTCGAGGCGATGGCGGCGGGTGCGTGCGTGGTCGCCGCGCGTGCCGGCGGCATCCCCCACATCGTGCGCGACGACGTCAACGGCGTGCTGGTTCCACCGGGCGACGCCGAGGCGCTGAGCCGCGCCATCGCCGGGCTGCTGGAGGACCCCCAGCGCCGAGGCCGCCTGGCGGCGCGCGGCCGGGCGGACAGCCAGCTGTGGTCGTGGGAGGCGAGCACCCGCGAGTTGCTGCACTTCTACCGGGGGGCCGTGCGCCTGCGCCGCCTTCGGGGCCGCTCGCGGGTGCGTGCCGCGGCACGTCCCTGAGCCGCTTCATCCTCAGCCAGCGGGTGGCCGCGACGGGTCGCCGACAGGACAATTGGCCCTGGCCCCGTGCTGCGGGCGCACCTAGGCTGACCGCAAGCCCGTCAAGTGCCGGTCGGCCGTGGACGTATGTGCCGCGGCCCGTCCTGGAGGTCAGATGCTCTACGAATACCAGGCAGCGATCAATGAGGAGGCCTCGGGCCAGCGCCTCCGCCAGCTCGTCCGGCGGCTGCAGAGTGCCGACTGCGAGGTCCAGTACGACCGCGTGGCGGGGCAGTTGCGGCTGCGGGTTCGAGACGGCGAGGGTGCCTGGATGCAGACGGCGCTCGTCACCATGCTGCTGCTGGCGTTCAAGGACGTGGTCGTCTGGAGCGGTCACTCGCATCGCGTCGACGACACGCGCGCCCTGATGCAGCTACCTTCGACGACCGGAGGCTCGCTCCGGGCCTGAGGGCTCACCATGGACTCCTCTCCGGGGTTTGGGCGCCGCCTTGAGGCGGCGCCCTTCACATGCCGGCGCCGGGCTCCTCGCTCGCAGCCGCCGGCCTGAACAGGCGGCGGAAGGCGGCCGCCCGCCCCCGCTCCACGCTGGCCACGACGGTGTCGCCCTCCTCGAGCATGGTGTCGCCGTGGGGGAAGACCGTCCGTCCCCGGCGGCGGATGGCGACCACGATCGACTCGGACGGCAAGCCGGCGGCACGCAGGCGGGTCGCTGCCAGCCGCGACCCGCGCGGGAGGCGCACCTCGACGATGTCGTGGCCGGTTAGGTCGCGCAGGCGGAGGGTTTCGCCGGTGCGCTGGTGTCGCCGCCGCTGCTCGAGCGCCAGGTGGTAGGCCCGCGCCAGGTCGGCGTGGCGGACGAAGCCGACGGGTCGGCGGCGGTCGCCGGGGGCCACCACCGGCATGACGCCGATACCGAGCTCCGCCATGCGCTCCACCACATCGGCGACCGGCTCGTTCGGCAGGGCGGTGGCGGGGTCGGCGGTGGCGATGGCGGCCAGCGGCGTGTCCGCCGCCATCCCCGCCTGCCGGGCCCGCTCGAGGTCGGAGGTGGTCACGATGCCGGCCAGGTGGGAGGGGTCCGCGCGCGAGCGCAGTAGGGTGGCCGGCTGGAGGACGCCCCCGCGCTCGCCGGCCAGCTCGGCCAGGGTCTGGTCGTCGAAGAGGCTCGGCACGCTCTCCTCCATGACCTCCCGCACGCGCACCGTCTGCAGCAGGTCGATCTCGTGCAGCCGGTAGAGGCTCTGCCCCCGGCGCGACAGCATGTGCTGGTAGATGGACTCCCGTCCGAAGATGTCGGCGGTGAGGGTGGAGATGACGGCGGCGAGCAGCAGCGGCAGGATCAGCGAGTAGCTGCCGGACATCTCGAAGACCATCACGATGCTGCTGAGCGGGGCCCGCGTGACGCCCGCAAGCACCCCCACCATGCCCACCAGCCCGAAGGCGCCGTAGTGATGCACCAGGGCCGGGAAGACCCGCTCGCTGGCCTGGCCGAAGGCCGAGCCGATGGTGGAGCCGACGAACAGGACGGGCGCGAACACGCCTCCCGACCCCCAGGATCCGATCGACGCGCCGGTGGCGACGGTCTTGGCGAGCGCCAGCGCAAGCAGCGCCAGGGCCGGACCGCCACCCCCCTGGAGCACGATGCCGACCTCCTGGTAGCCGCGCCCCAGCACCTCGGGGAAGGCCACGGCGACCATCCCCACGAGCAGGCCGCCGGCGGCGGGCCGGAGCAGCGGCGGCAGGCGCATGGCGTTGAAGAGGTCGTCAGCCGAGATCACCGCCCGGTGGAGGCCGGCGGCGGCCGCCGCGGTGACGACGCCGAGGGCGAGGTAGAGCAGCAGCTCCACCGACGAGCCGAGCTGGAAGGACGGCACCGCGAAGGCCGGGGTGTTGCCCAGCAGCGCCCGCGATACCGCGGTGGCGCTGACCGCTCCGATCACCACCGACGCGAAGTCGCGCGCGCGCAACTCTCCCAGGATGACCTCCACCGCGAACAGCACGCCCGCGATGGGGACGTTGAAGGTAGCGGCGATGGCACCGGCCGCGGCCACCGCCACCAGCATCCGGCGCCGCTCCGCGGTGAGCGCCAGCGGCTCGGCGAGCACGGAGGCCAGCGCGGCGCCGAGCTGGACCACCGGCCCCTCGCTACCCAGCGACGCGCCGCTGCCGATCGACAGCGCGCTTGCCAGCGGCCGCCAGAAGGCCAGGCTGCGCGGCACCCGGCCGCCGAGGTTGGCCACGGCGTACATCACGCTGGGGATGCCCGAGCCGCGCACGTTCGGCGACCAGC
This sequence comes from uncultured bacterium, assembly GCA_964496495.1. Classification (GTDB taxonomy): domain Bacteria; phylum Deinococcota; class Deinococci; order Deinococcales; family Trueperaceae; genus JASBRS01. Next base: position 32,835 of record CAZBZU010000025.1, on the reverse strand, counting down.
GGACCACGATGGGGGCCACCAGGAGCCCGCCCAGAGCGGGAGCGAGGACGGTAGCGACGGCGCCGGGCACCGGGCCCATCACCCGCGGAAGCGCCGCCAGCCCGCGTCCGGCGGCGTGGATGACCACGTCGAAGCCGACCGCCGCCAACCCCGTCAGCACCCCCACCGCTACCGCCACCACGATGAGCGCCAGCGTCTCGCTGGACCGGGTGCCTGGGAGCAGCCGCGCCAGGATGCGCGCCACCAGGCCCGACGGACGGTTCACGGACTCCTCCTCCGATGCCGGCTGCCACGGCAGCCTCGGCCGGCTCCCCGCCCAGCATACGGGCCGGCCCCGGCGCGGCGGGACCAGGACGTGCGAGCCGTCGCAGATCGTGGCCGCGCGCAGGTGGGCGACCGGCGTCGTTACGACCGCGCGGAGCCGGCAGCCGTTCCGTGGGATGCGTGCGCGTCGCACCGGAGAGCTGGCGTGGGCACGGTAGAGTCGTGTCCGGCGAGGCCGCTCGCCCGGCCGCCACGCGGCCGCCTGGGATGCCTGTGGTCGCTGCCGTCTACCTACCCGCCCTGCTCCTCGCGTTCAGCAACGGTCTGCTGCTGCCCACCCTGCCGCTCTTCGCCAGCGGTCTCCACGCCTCGATGGGGGTGGTGGGGCTGGTGCTGGCCGCCGAGTCGCTCGGCACCTTGCTTGGAGACGTTCCGGCGGGGTTCCTACTGCGACGCTTCGGAGACAAGGCGGTGATGCTGGCGGGCCTGGCGCTGGTCGCGGTGGCGGTGCTGGCGTTGGTCGCAGCCAGGACCGTGCCGGTCGTCATCCTGTTGCGGCTATTGTCCGGCCTCGGGCTGGCGCTGTGGAACCTCTCGCGGCACGCCTTCCTCACTCAGGTCACGCGCGACGGGCGGCGCGGCCGGGCCATCTCGGCCTTCGGCGGGGTGAGCCGCGCCGGCACCTTCCTGGGGCCGGCGGTCGGCGGCCTGGTCGGCTCGCTGCTCGGTCTGCGCGCCCCGTTCGTGGTGTACGCCGTGGTGGCGCTGGCCGCGCTGCTGGTCGTGGCGCGCGCGGTCCCGGGCGGCGCCGCGGCCGAGCAGGCGGCGGCACCGAGCACGCTGCGCACTCCGCCGCTGCGAAGGCCGCCGCCGCGCCGAGGGGGCCTGGCGGGCCTCCGCTTCACGCGCGAGGTCACGGGTGCGCTGTCGACCGCCGGCGTGGCCCAGCTCATGGCGCAGATGGTGCGCGCCGGCCGCAAGGTGCTGGTGCCGCTGTTCGCCAGCCAGGTGCTGGGGCTCGACGTCGGAGCCGTCGGCGTCATCGTGTCCGGCTCGGCGCTGGCGGAGATGGTGCTGGTCTACCCGGCCGGATGGCTGATGGACCGCCGCGGGCGCAAGTTCGCCATCGTGCCGAGCTTCCTGCTGCAGGCGGCCGGACTGGCGCTGGTGCCGGCGACGCACGGGTTCGGCGCGCTGCTGGGCGTGGCGGTCCTCATGGGGCTGGGAAACGGGCTCAGCTCCGGCGGCATGATGACCCTCGGCGCGGACCTGGCGCCGCCCGAGGCGCTGGGCGAGTTCCTGGGGTTGTGGCGGCTGGTGGGGGATGCCGGCTCGACCGGGGGCCCCCTGCTGGTGGGCGTGGTGGCCGACGTCCTGGACCTGGGCCTGGCCGCGGTGGCGGTGGCCGCCGTGGGGCTGCTGGCGGCCGCGGTGTTCGCCTATCGTGTGCCCGAGACGCTACGGCGCGCCTAGCGCGGCTGGCGTCGCGGGCCCGCCGGTGCCTGCCAGGCGGCGCCCATGTACAATCGACGGTGACGCCGACGCGTAGCTGACACTTCCGGGCCCGGGTGCCTCGACGCCGTCGAGGCGGGCGCCGGGGCAGGCGGGCGAGGCGAGGCGGAATGGTCGACTGGGAATCGGGAGGCAAGAGCAGCGGCGCGGCGGCGTTCTTCCGTTCGCACCCTCAACCGATGATCGTCTACGACCCGGACACCCTCCGGATCCTGGCGGTCAACGCTGCCGCCGTGACCCACTACGGCTACCCGGAGGAGGCCTTCACCGCGCTGACGCTGCTCGATATCCGGCCGCCCACCGAGGTCGAGCGGATGCTCACGGCTCGCGCCGGGCGCGAGCCTCCCTACGTGCTACCGGGGACCTTCCGGCACCTGCGCAGCGACGGCAGCGAGTTCGACGCCGTGGTGAGCGTGTACGCGGTGCGCTTCCGCGGCCGGCCGGCGAGGCTGGTGCAGGTGGCCGACGTGACCGCGGACCGCCAGGCCTTCACCAGCCTGCTGCGCGCCGAGGAGAAGTTCCGAGCGCTCTTCGACAGCGCCTTCGACGCCATCGGCCTGATGCGCGGCGGCATCTTCGTGGACTGCAACGCGCGTACCGAGGCGGTCTTCGGCCTTCCGCGAGCGCGCTTCCTGGGGCACCACCCGGTGGACCTGTCGCCTCGCTTCCAGCCCGACGGGCGGGGCTCGCGCGCCCTTGCCGACGAGCGCATGAGCGCAGCCATGGCCGGTAGCGAGCAACACTTCGCCTGGGTCCACCTGCGATCCGACGGCACCCCGTTCGACGCCGAGGTCCACCTCTCGCGGCTCGAGCTCGGCGGCGAGACCTTCCTCAAGTTTCAGGTGCGCGACGTCACCGACCAGAAGCGCCACCTCGACGAGCTGCGCGAGCTGCGACAGGCGGTCGAGCAGGGCTCGAGCATCGTCATGCTCACCGATGCCGAGGGGCGGGTGCGCTACGCCAACCGGCGCTTCAGCGAGGTGACCGGCTTCGGCGCCGAGGAGGCGATCGGTCGGCCGGTGTCGGAGCTCAGCGTGCCCGACGCGGACGGCATCGACATGCGGGACATCATCGCGGCCGCCCGCCGCGACGGGGTTTGGCGCGGCGAGCTGGTGAACCGCACCAAGGCCGGCGGCCGGGTCTACGAGCGGGCCCAGATCACGCCGGTGATCGACGACGCCGGCCGTGTCCGGCAGTACCTCAAGGTCGCCGAGGACATCACGGAGCGCCGGGTGATGTCGGAGCAGCTCGAGTACCTCGCCAGTCACGACGCCCTCACCGACCTGCTCAACCGAGCCGGGTTCGAGGAGCGGCTCGTCGCGATGCTGGCCGAGCGGCGTGCGGACGGGCGCCGCTCGGCCGTGCTGGCCCTCGACCTGCAGGGCTTCCAGCTGCTCAAGGACAGCCTCGGCACCGAGGCGGCCGACGAGCTGTTGCGTATCGCGGCTCGCAGGCTGGAGCTGGCACTGGCGGACGAGGGGGTCGTGGCGCGCCTCACGCGTGACGAGTTCGCCGCGGTGACCGGCCCCATCGAGCGGGCGGTGGACGCCACCGAGGTGGCGGCCGGGCTGCTCGGCGCCCTCGAGGAGCCGGTGGACATCGAGGGTCGAGCGGCCTCGCTGCGGCCGCGGGTGGGCATCGCGGTGTTCCCGGACCACGCCGAGCGCCCCTCCGACCTGCTGAAGCATGCCTCGCTGGCGCTCGCGCGGGCGCGGTCGCGGGGGGGAGCGGCGTACGCCTTCTTCACCCCGGCGATGGACGTGCGCGCCCGCGAGCGATTCGCTCTCGAGGGGGAGCTGCGCGCCGCCCTCGGCAGCGAGCAGATCGTGCTCCACTACCAGCCGCTGTTCGCGCTGGAGAGCGGGCGGGCCGTGGCGCTCGAGGCGCTGGCGCGCTGGCGCCACCCGACCCGTGGCTTGCTGGCGCCGGACGCCTTCATCCCGCTGGCGGAGGAGACCGGCATGATCCGCGAGTTGGGGCGGCAGGTGATGCGGCGCGCCTGCGTGCAGCTGCGCCAGTGGTTGGATGAAGGGGTACCGCTCGAGCGGGTGTCGGTCAATCTGTCGCCCGTGCAGCTGCGCGCCACCGGGCTGGTCGACGAGGTGCGCGAGGTGCTGCGCGGCTGCGGCGTGCCGGCCGAGCGCTTCGAGCTGGAGATCACCGAGACGGCCGCCATGCTGGACCCGCGTCGCAGCGCCGAGACGCTCGAGGAGCTGCGCGCCATGGGCGTGCGGGTGACGCTCGACGACTTCGGAACCGGCTACGCCTCGCTCGCCTACCTTCGCGACCTGCCGCTCGACGCCATCAAGCTCGACCGCAGCTTCATCACCCGCCTCGGTGTCAGCGATGCCGTGACCGACGAGGGCATCCTGGCCGCCGTGGCGAGCCTGGGGCGCAGCCTGGGGGCCACAGTGGTCGCCGAGGGGGTGGAGACGGTCGAGCAGCTGCGCGCCCTGGAGCGGGTGGGCTGCGACGCCGTCCAGGGCTTCCTGCTGGCCCGGCCCATACCGCCCGAAGAGGTTCCCGCCATCCTGGCCGAGGTGACGCTCGGGTAGCCACGCGCGCCGCTAGCTCGGCGTCCAGCGAAGCAGCGCCTCCACCCCGGCCGAGGCGCGGCAGCGGCCGCACAGGTAACGGGTGCGGGTGCGCCGGTAGCGCGGGGTGCGAGTGCCGCAGCGGTCGCACACCAGCGCGTAGGGGGCGGCCGGCAGGGTGACCTCGCCGTCGGCCGCGCAGCGCTCCGGGCGGGCTCCGATGCGGCGGCAGGCGGCCCGCCAGCTGGCGCCGTGCCCGGCCCCCGGCGTGAGCGCGTGAGCGATCTCGTGCAGCACCGTATCCCTCACCACGGCCTGGTCGTTGAGCAGGGTCAGCGGCGCCGACAAGGTGATGCGGCGTCCCGACGGTCGACAGGCGCCCAGCCGCCGGCGGGCACGGTCGAAACCGAAGGTCCAGTCGTGCAGGCCGTGACGGGCCATCAGCGCTTCGGCGATGGCCCGGGCCGCCTCCAGCGTCATGCGGCGGTGGCCGGCGCGGCGGCGCCGACCCGGAAGGCTGCGGGGCTCACGCCTTCCAGGTCTTGCGGAGGACGCGGACCCAGTTCTCGTGCGCCAGCTGACGCAACGACGCCTCGTCGTAGCCGTTCCGGCGCAGGGCGTCCAGCAGGCGCTGCACGCCGGCCACGTCGTGGATGGCCTCGGGGATGCGGGCGCCGTCGAAGTCCGACCCCAGACCGACTCGGGTGATCCCCACCTTGTCGACCAGATGGTCGATATGGCGCACCATCACCTCGATGCCGATGTCGGCGTCGTGGCCGCCGTCGGGGTCGAGGAAGCCGACCGCGAAGTTGAGCCCGACCATGCCGTCCGACTGGCGCACAGCGTCCAGCTGCTCGTCGGTGAGGTTTCGGGGGCTGGGGCAGATGGCGTGGGCGTTGGAGTGCGTCGCCACCAGCGGAGCGCGGCTTGCCTCGGCCACGTCCCAGAAGCCTCGCTCGGTGATGTGGGAGAGGTCGACCATGATGCCGAGGTCGTTACAGCGCGACACCAGCCGGTGACCGGCCGCGGTGAGCCCCGGGCCGGTGTCCGGGCTGCCGGGGAAGCCGAAGGGCACGCCGTGGCCGAAGGCGTTCGCCCGACTCCAGACGATGCCGAGCGAGCGCAGCCCGGCCCGGTAGTAGACGTCGAGCGCGGCCAGCTCCGGGTCGATGGCTTCGGCCCCCTCGACGTGCGCGATGGCGGCCAGCACGCCGTCCTCCAGGCTCGCCTGCAGCTCGTCGGCGGTGGTGACCAGGCGCAGCCGGTCGTCGGCGGTGAGCTCGAGCAGGATGCGGAACATGCCGTTGACGGCATTGACGGCGTGCAGCTGGTCGACCGGTGGCGACGGCGGCGTGGTGTAGCCGCCCTTCACCTCCTTGCGTCCCGCGAAGGGGTCGCCCCCGGGCCGGGTCGGCGGGAACATCGCGAAGAAGCCGCCGGCGAAGCCGCCCTCCCTCGCCCGCACGTAGTCGATGTGGCCGTCCTCCTGGCGGGCGAAGAAGTCGCGCTCGGGACGTTCGAGATGCATCAGCAGGGTGTCGTTGTGGCCGTCGAAGACCGGGATCATGCCGTCGAGTGTACGCAATCGCGGGCGGGCCCGGCGGCGCGCAGGGCATTTGTCCGTGTTGCCGGAAACCCCCTGGGGATATCCTTCGGCCGACAGACGACGTCCCTGGAGGCGGGGCCTCCACGGACCCAGGAGGCGAGGACGAAGCATGAAAGACAAGCTCAACATCATCGTCATGAACGGCACCGTCGACAAGTTGCTGGCCATGGCCACCATCGTGTCGGGAGCGGTCGCCATGGGCAAGGACGTCACGTTGTTCGTCACGTTCTGGGGGTTGATGGCGTTCCGCAAGGGGGCCTGGCAGGATCCGTCGCAGCAGAAGCTGCCCGCGGAGTACCAGGAGTACGCGCCCATGATGCAGCAGGCCATGCAGACCATGGGGGTCAACCCCTGGATGCAGACCCTGCGGACCGCGAAGGAGCTGGGCAACGTCAAGGTCTACTCCTGCAGCATGACCCAGGACCTCTTCGGCATGAAGATGGAGGACCTGGAAGACGTGGTCGACGGTGAGAAGGGCGTCGCGGGCTTCATCGCGGAGTCGCAGGACGCCGAAGTGCTGGTCTTCTGAGCGCACTCGTTCGTGCGGGCTCGCAAAGGCCGGCCTACGAGGCATCGAGAGGAACTCGATCGATCATGACGGACAGCCAAGGCATCAGCGTCAAACAGGAGATCGACGCCCGCGGCAGCGCCTGCCCCGGCCCACTGATGGAACTCATCCGCGGCATCAAGGCCGCCGGCGTGGGCGAGGTCGTGGCGGTGCTCTCCTCCGACCCCGGCTCCAACAAGGACATCCCGGACTGGGTCGACAAGATCGGCTACGAGCTGCTGGCCAGCGAGGACAAGGGCGAGTACCATCGCTTCGTGGTCCGCAAGACGAAGTAGCGCCAGATTGGCGCGGCGGCGTCCCGACCACGGCCCCAGCGGGCATGGCGGTCGGGACGCCGCTCAGACGAGAGCACGCAGGAGGCAAGGATGCATCGCATCGCCATCATCGGCGGGGGGCCGGGCGGCACCATCACCGCCAACCACCTCGCCGAGCGGCTGGGGGATGAGATCCGGCGCGGTGAGGTCGCCATCACGCTGATCACCGACAAGCCCGACCAGGTCTACAAGCCCGGCTTCCTCTACCTCGCGCTGGGACTGGAGTCGCCGGAGCGCCTCCGCCGTCCCGTACGCGACCTCGTCAGCCCTCACGTGGAGGTGCTGGTGCAGCGGGTGGAGCGGGTCGACACCGAACGCCGTCAGGTCATCACCGCGGCCGGCCGCAGCCACCCCTTCGACCAGCTGGTGATCGCCTCGGGCACCCGCCTCGACCCGTCGGCGACCCCAGGCCTCGCCGAGGTCGGCGACTGGTTCTACGACGAGGAGGGGGCGCAGCGGTTGCGCGCCAAGCTCGAGGGCCTGGCGAAGGGGCGCATCGTGGTGTCGGTCATCGGCGTCCCGCACATGTGCCCGGTGGCGCCGCTCGAGATCACCTTCATGCTCGACGACTGGCTGCGTCGGCGCGGCCGTCGCGACGACGTGGAGATCACCTACACCTATCCCATCAACCGCACGCACTCCATTCCCGAGGTGGCGGCCTGGGCGGCGCCCGAGCTGAGCGCCCGCGACGTCAAGCTCGAGACCTTCTTCAACGCCGAGAGCGTCGATCCCTCCGAGCAGGTGATCAGCAGCATGGAGGGCACCGAGCTGCCCTTCGACGTTCTCATCGCCATCCCCGAGCACCGCACCGCGGCATACCTCGAGGCATCCGGGCTGACCGAGGCCGGCTGGGTGCCGACCGATCGAGGCACGCTGGCGGTCAAGGGCCAGGAAGGCATCTGGGCCATCGGCGATACCACCGACCTGCCGGTCTCCAAGGCGGGTTCCGTGGCCCACTACCAATCGGCCGCGCTGGCGAAGAACGTGGCGGCGCACGCTCGCGGCCAGACGCCGCAGGCACTGTACGACGGCAAGACCATCTGCTTCATCGAGGCCGGGCTGGACCGCGCCACCTTCCTGGAGTTCACCTACCAGCGGCCGCCGAAGCTGTCGGCGCCCACCAGGACGGTCCACTGGGCGAAGCTCGCCTACAACAACGCCTACTGGCTCACCGCCAAGGGCGCGCTGTAGGGGGCGATCATGGCCAACGAGACCACGTCCACCCCCGAGCACGAGCTGAGCCGCAAGCTCGACCTCACGCTCGCCAAGCTGGAGGCCATCGAGGCGCGTCTGGAGCGTCTGGAGGCCGGCCCTTCGCGCGAGCTCAGCGGCCCCCTCGAGCTGGCGTTCTCCGGCATGACCGACGACATGGTGTCGGGCCTGGTCGGCAAGGTGGCGGCGCTCGCCGAGGTGCTCCTCGATCCCGGCGTGGCCCGGGTGCTGGACCGGCTGAAGGCGCCCGACGTGCAGGACACCCTGGTGCAGCTCACCGACGCCTCCACGCTCGAGGCGCTGAACGGCCTCACAGGCGTGCTGAACCTGGTCCAGAGCGGCCTCACCGACGAGATGGTCGCCGGACTCGTGCGCAAGGTCGGGGTGCTGGGCGAGCTGATCCTCGACCCCTTCGTGCTCGACGCCCTGGAGCGCCTGGGCCGCGCCCTCAAGGCCGGCCAGGCGGAGTACCCCGACGTCGAGGTGCCCCCCGTCGGGGGCATCTTCGCGGCCCTGCGATCCGCCAACGACCCCGAAACGCGTCGCGTCATGGCCTTCGCCTTGGCCGTGATGCGCAATCTGGGCCAGGAGTTCACGGGCCCGCAGACACCCTAGGCGCCCTCGCCTCCGGGCGTATTCGGGACCCGCCCTCCGGGGCGGGTCCCCTCGCATGCCGCGCCTCCAGCGGCCCGGCGGCCGCCGCCACACCCTTGCCGAAGGCTCGTTACAATGGCGTTTGCGCCGCGTGGCCGGCCGGAGGACCATGCCCCAGAGTCAAGCCGTCGTCGAGGTCGATTCGGTGTACAAGCGTTACGGCGAGGTTCGCGCCGTGGACGGCGTGAGCTTCGAGGTTGCGCGTGGCGAGTTCTTCGGCATGCTGGGTCCCAACGGCGCCGGCAAGTCCACGCTGATGCGCATGATCTACCAGGTCACCCCGCGGACCTCCGGCAGCTTGCGGGTGTTGGGGATGCCGGCGGGCGAGCGCTCGCGGGCGATCAAGCAGCGCCTCGGCGTGGTGCCGCAGCTCGACAACCTCGACGAGGAGCTGCGGGTCGTCGACAACCTGCTCATCTACGCCCGCTTCAACGGCATCGCCGGCCGCGCGGCGCGCCGTCGCGCCGACGAGCTCCTCGACTTCGCCGATCTGAACGAGAAGCGTCGCGCGATGATCGACGAGCTCTCCGGCGGCATGAAGCGGCGGCTGACGCTCGCTCGCGGGCTCATGAACGATCCCGAGATCGTGGTGCTCGACGAACCCACCACCGGCCTCGACCCCCAGGTGCGCCTCAACCTCTGGACCAAGCTCGAGGAGCTGCGCGCCCGTGGCAAGACGCTGCTCATGAGCACCCACTACATGGACGAGGCGGAGCGCCTCTGCGACCGGCTGGTGATCATGGACCACGGCAAGGTCATCGCCGAGGGTGCGCCGCAGGCGCTCATCCGGGATCACCTGCCGCCGCTGGTGATCGAGGCTCGCGCGGACGCCGGTGCGGGGGCGCAGTTGGAGGACGCGGCGAAGCGCCTGGGACTCGACGCCGTGCGCAGCGGCGACCGCGTCAGCGTCTTCGTCGACGACGCCGACGTGGCGCTGGCACGGTTGCGCGAGGAGGGCTGGCGGCTCGAGCGCGCGTTCGTGCGCCCGGCCAACCTGGAGGACGTCTTCCTCAAGCTCACGGGACGGGCGTTACGCGAGTGAGGCGACCCCTCATCGATCTGCGCGGCGCCGCGCGGGTGTGGCAGCGCGACCTCTGGGTGTACCGCGACCGCTGGCTCTACGGCCTGCTGCCCAACTTCTTCGAGCCGCTGTTCTACCTGCTGGGCCTGGGTGTGGGGCTGGGGTACTACGTGAGCAGTGGCGGGCAGTTCGGGCAGGACTACCTGGCCTTCATCGCTCCCGGCCTGGTCGCCGCCTCGGCCATGAATGGGGCGTCGTTCGAGACCACCTACAACGTCTTCGTGAAGCTGCACTTCGGGCGCCTCTACGACGCCATGGTCACCACCCGGGTGAACATGGAGGACGTGGCCATGGGCGAGTGGTGGTGGGCGATCACGCGCTCCTTCATCTACGGCGCCATCTTCCTGCTCATCACGCTGTTCTTCCACACGCCGCTCACCTGGCGCATCCTGCTGGCGTTGCCGGCCATCGCGCTGGTGGGCTACTGCTTCAGTGCCATCGGGCTGGCGTTCACCTCGGTAATCCACATCATCGACGTGTTCAGCTACTACTTCACGCTGTTCCTGACCCCGTCCTTCCTCTTCTCCGGCATCTTCTTCCCGGTGCAGGAGCGCTTCCCCACGGCCCTGGTGTGGCTGGCCGAGGCGACCCCGCTCTACCGCGCGGTGCGGCTGGTGCGCGGCATCGTCAACGGCCACTGGCAGGGCCTGTGGTTCGATGCGGGCTACCTGCTGGTGGTCGGCACGCTCTTCGGCGTCTTCGCGGTGTGGCGCATGGAGCGGCGCGTCATCCGCTGACGCCGGGGCTCGGGCGCGCCTCAGCCTGCCGGCGCCGGCAGCAGGATGGTGATGCGCGTCCCCTCGCCGGGCCGGCTGCTGGCCTCGATGGTACCGCCGTGGGCCGCTACCAGCGAGCGGGCGATCGGCAGACCCAACCCGGACCCCCCGCCGGCCTCCGAGCGCGACGCGTCGGCGCGGTAGAAGCGCTCGAAGACGTGCGGCAGCGCCTCCGGGGCGATGCCCTCGCCGTCATCGACGACCGTCAGCTCCACCTGGCCCTCCAGCCGGCGTGCGCCCAGCCGCACCCGGCCGCCGGCGCGGCTGTGGTTCATGGCGTTCCCGACGAGGTTGCCGAGCACCTGGCGCAAGCGCGTCGGATCGATGTCGAGTTGCGGCGGCGGGTCCTCCACCTCCAGCTCGAGCCGCACCCCGGCCTGCTCCGCCATGGGCGCGAACGACTGACGCACGGCCTGCAGCAGGTCGTGGGCTCCGACGCGCAGGCGTTGCAGCGGCAGCTGGCCGGCGTCGGCCATCGACAGCGTTCGCAGGTCCTCCACCAGCCGCTGGAGCTGCGTGGCTTCGGCGTACATGGTGTCGACCGCCTCGGGGCTGGCGTCCAGCACGCCTTCCCGGATGCTCTCCAGGTATCCCGTGAGCACCGACAGGGGCGTTCGCAGGTCGTGCGCGATGTCGGCCGTCATCTGCTCGCGCAGGCGCTGCGAGCGCGCGACCTCGGCGCTCATGGCGTTGAAGGCGCGCGCCATCTCGCCGAACTCGTCGTTGGAGCGCACCACCACCGTCTGCTCCAGGTCACCCGACCGCATCTTGCGGATGGCGCCGGTGAGGTCGCGGATGGGCCGCGTGAAGAAGCGCGTGGCAAGGACACCGACCGCCAGCGCCAGGGCGAAGGCGGCGATGGCGGCGTAGGAGATTGCCAGCCCGGTTCGGCGCAGGAAGATCCGCTCCAGCGATCGCAGCTCCGGCGGAGCATCGTAGGCGACGGTGCCGATCCGCTGGCCGTCGAGCGTCACCGGGGTGCCTTTGGCGAGCACCCTCGCCGGGATGGTCTCGCCCTGCTGCCAGCGATGGTTGCCGATGACCGCCACCCCGGCGGTGTTCGCGAGCGCGAAGGGGTTCACCCGCTCGAAGCGGTCGCGCGACCAGCCCAACACCAGCTGCCTGGCCACGTTCGGCGCCGGCGCGTCGGAAACCGCCGGGCTGCTGCCGCTCGGTGGCGGCTGCCGGTCGGGACCGCCGGCCTCGGGAGGCGGAGGCGCGACGCCTGCCGGCCGCGGGGCCGCGGCGGAGGCGGAGGCGTCCGCACGGTGATCGCGGACCACGGTCACGCGCACGCCGAGGATGCGGTCGATCTCCTTGCCTAGCGCGACCTCGGCCCCGTCCCAGCTGCCGTACTGCTGGTAGTAGCCGGTGGCCGCGTCGATGAAGGCGCTGCGGGTCTGCTCGAGCCGGAAGGTGGTGAACTGGCTGTGGGTGATCCAGCGCGCGCTCACGCCCACGAGTGCCACGGCCAGGACGCTGGTGGCGATGATGATGAAGGTGAGCTTGGCGCGGATCGAGCGCACGCCTCAGGCCTCGGGCCGGAAGCGGTACCCCACGCCGAAGACCGTCTCCACGTAGCGCGGGTGCCGGGGGTCCAGCTCGAGCTTCTTGCGCAGGTTGCGCACGTGGGCGTCGATGGTGCGCTCGACGCGCTCGGGCGAGTCGCCGGGGAGCCGCTCCATCAGGTCGATGCGGCTGAACACGCGGCCGGGCGCGGACATCATGGTGGCCAGCAGATCGAACTCGGAGGGGGTGAGGTCGATGACGTGGCCGTCGACGCGCACGGTGTGCTGGCCGCGGTCGAGCTCGACCTCGCCCACCAGCAGCCGCTCCTGCGAGCGCTCGCGCTGCTCGTAGCGGCGCAGCACCGCACGCACGCGCGCGTTGAGCTCGGCCATGCCGAAGGGCTTGGTGACGTAGTCGTCCGCGCCGAGCTCGAGGCCCGCCACCTTGTCCGCCTCCTCCACGCGCGCCGTCAGCAGGATGATGGGCGTGTCGGACTCGCGCCGGTAGGTGCGGATGAACTCGAGGCCGTCCATCTCCGGCATCATCACGTCGAGCAGGATGAGGTCGGGCTTGGCGTGCCGGGCCGTGAACAGCGCGTTGCGGCCGTTGTCCGCCACCACGGTGCGGTAGCCCTGCTTGCCGAAGTACTCCTGCAGGAGCCGCGTCAGGCTGAGCTTGTCGTCGACGATGAGGATCGTCTTGGTCATGATCGGTGTCGCCGCCGGCTCTCGGAGGGCGGACCCGACACGATGCTACGGCGCATTTGTTGGCGAGATGTGAAGGTGGCATGCACGCGACGTCGACGCTCGGCGGCGGCAGGCCGTGGGGCCGGCGGCCCCGCGGCTGTGGCGACGGCGTACGATGTCCCCGATGCAGACCGCGAGACCCCGATCATGAGCGCCGCTGGCGGGGCCGGTGCCGCGGGCGAGCCGGACGACCGGCGCACGGCGGGCCGGCTGAGTGCCGAGCGGCTCGACGCCCGGGACCCTCTCGCCGGCTACCGCGATGCCTTCGTTCACGGCGACGAGGGCAGGATCTATCTGGACGGCAACTCGCTCGGCCGTCTGCCGCTCGCGACCCGAGAGCGGTTGAGGCAGGCGGTGGACGAGCAGTGGGGGCGGGACCTCATCGCCGGTTGGAGCGGTGGCTGGCTCGATGCGCCTCGGCGCATCGGCGAGCGACTGGCGCCCCTGATCGGGGCAGGGTCCGGCCAGGTGGCGTTCAGCGACAGCACTACCGTGAACCTCTTCAAGCTGGCGGGCGCGGCCCTGCAGGCCAGCGGCCGGCGCCGGCGCGTGGTGAGCGACGCCATGAACTTCCCGTCCGACCTCTACACCCTCGCCAGCGTGGTGCGGCTGGTGGGGCAAGGCGCCTCGCTCGAGGTGGTGCCGGCGGAGCAGGGAGCCGTCGAGCCGGACATGGAGCGGTTGCTGGCCGCGATCGACGAGCACACGGCGCTGGTGGTCCTTTCGCTGGTGACCTTCAAGAGCGGCTACCTCTTCGACGCGGAGAGGGTCGCGGCGCGGGCACGCGAGGTGGGCGCCTGGGTGGCGTGGGACCTGAGTCACTCGGTGGGCGTGGTTCCCACCCGGCTGGACGCCTGGGGCGCCGCTCTGGCCGTGGGGTGCAGCTACAAGTACCTGAACGGCGGGCCCGGCGCCCCCGCCTTCCTGTACGTTCGGCGCGACCTGCAGCCACGCCTGCGCTCGCCGGTGGAGGGCTGGTTCGGCCGCGCGGCGCCGTTCGGCTTCGACCTGAGCTTCCAGCCGGCCGAGGGGGTGACGCGCTTCCTGGTCGGCACGCCACCGGTGCTGTCGCTGCTGGCCGTGGAGGCGGGCCTCGAGACGGTGCTCGAGGCGGGGGTGGCGGCCCTGCGCGCCAAGTCCGAGGCCCTCACGGCCCTCCTCATCGAGCGCTTCGACGCCCGTCTTGCGCCGCTCGGGTTCACGCTCGGCACGCCGCGCGAGCCGGCGCGCCGCGGAGCGCACGTCAGCCTCCGTCATCCCGAGGGCTATCGCATCAGCCGCGCCCTCATCGATGCCGAGGTGGTGCCCGACTTCCGCGAGCCCGACAGCATCCGCTTCGGCTTGGCGCCGCTGTACACCCGCTTCGTCGACGTGTTCGATGCCGTGGAGCGGCTCGCGGAGGTGGTCGGGAGCGGTGCCTACCGAAACGTCGACGGCACGCGCGCTGCCGTCACCTGAACGGCGCCCGGGCGGCGCGAGCGCGCGGCGGGGCTGGCGCGGCCGGCGGCGGGGTACTTGCCGTCCGGCGAGGTGCCTGGCTAGACTCGCACCCGAGCAGGGCATCGCGATATCCCGCCCGTGGCGGGACCAAGGGGGGACGGGGTGTGGGCTCGCAACGACTGCTGACGATCCAGCGCGCGGTGCAGTACCTGGCGCAGCTCGCCGATGGCGGGCCGACGACGGTGCAGGCGCTGGCCCGGCGCTTCGGGGTGCCGAGCAGCACCGTGTACCGCTACGTGGCGGCGCTGCGGGAGGCCGGCATGCTCTGGGACCTGCCCGGCGGTCGCCTCGGGCTCGGGCCGCGCTGCGTGCAGCTCGAGATGGGATTCCGGCGTGCCATGGACGAGTGGCCGCCGTTCCGGCCGGTGATGAGCGAGCTTGCGGCGCTGACGGGCGAGACCTCGGCGTTGCTGGTGCAGATCGAGGCCGAGGCGGTGTGCATCGAGACGGTCGAGAGCGCCAAGCCGTTGCGCTACAGCGTCGCCAAGGGCGTGGCGCGGCCGCTGCTGAGGGGGGCGTCGGCGAAGGCGATGCTGCCCTACCTCCCGGAGGTGGGCCTGAAGCGCTTGCTGTCCATCGAGAACGGCCTCGACGCGGCCGAGCGGGAGCGGCTCCTGGACGAGTTGCCCGGCATCCGTGAGCGCGGCTACGTGGTGAGCCGAGACGAGCTCGACCGTGGGGTGTGGGCCGTGGGCGTCCCCGTGTTCAACCAGGCGGGCGAGTGCCAGGGCGCGCTCAGCACCATCGCGCCGGACTTCCGGGTGGAGGGCAGGGAGCCGTTCCTCATCCGGGCGACGGCCGAGGCCGGACGCCGCCTGCTGCTGAGCTGACGGGCACGGACCTCCGCCCAGGGGCCGATGGTACCGTGAGCCGCCGTCGACGACGCCGGCCATGCCGGCGCTGCGGACCGCTCAGGAGGAACGTATGGAGCTTTCCGGGGTCAATCCCATCCTCCCTACTCCCTTCCACGACGATGGCGAGCTCGACCTCGCCAGCCTCGAGAGGCTGGTCGACTTCCAGCTGGCGGCCGGCGTGGACGGCGTGGCCGTCCTGGGCTTCCTGGGGGAGGCTCACAAGCTCACCGAGGCGGAGCGGCGGGCCGTGGTGGAGACGACGGTAGCTCGCGCCGCGGGCCGCCTGAGCGTGTGGGTGGGGGTGAGGGCGCTGGGGACGGCGGGCGCCGTGGAGCAGGCGCGCAGCGCCGAGGCGCTGGGGGCGTCGGCCGTGTTCGTGGCCCCCATCCCGCCGCAGGACGATGCCGCCCTGTACCGCCACTACCGGACGGTGGCGCGCGCCGTCGCCATCCCCGTCATCGTCCACGACTACCCCGCCTCGTTCGGCATCACCCTCTCCCCGGAGCTCGTCGCCCGCCTGGCGGGCGAGGGGCTGGCGCCGTACCTCAAGCTCGAGGATCCGCCGGTCCTGCAGAAGCTCACCCGCGTGCGCGAGCTGACCGACGGCCACATCGGGGTGTTCGGGGGCCTCGGCGGCATGTACTTCCTGGAGGAGCTTCAACGTGGAGCGGTGGGGATCATGACCGGCTTCGCCTTCCCGGAGGTGCTGGTTGCCATCTACCGGCGGTTCACCGACGGAGAGGTGACGGCGGCGGCCCGCGTCTTCGACCGCGCCATGCCGCTCATCCGCTACGAGTTCCAGCCGGGGGTCGGGTTGGCCATGCGCAAGCACGTCTACCGCCGCCGAGGCGTGCTCGCCTCGGACGCCATCCGCCCGCCGGGCACGGCGCTCGACCAGGCCACCCGCGAGGAGCTGGAAGCGTTGGTGGCGCGCGTGGGCCTGCGACTCGAGCCCGGCGTGAGCGAGGTGTGAGGATGCCGAACGGCCCCCTGGAGATCGACGTGGAACGCGTGGCCCGCCGCATCGAGCGGCTGGCGGGGTTCACCGACCCGGAGCGCCCGTACACGCGCCGCGCGTTCGGCGAGCGCTACCTGGCGGCGCGGGCGTGGCTCGAGCGCGAGATGGAGAGCGCCGGCTTGCGAGCCTCCGTGGACGCGGCCGGCAACCTGGTGGGCCGCCGACCGGGCCCGCACCCGGACGCGGCCGTGTTGGCGGCGGGCTCGCACACCGACACCGTGGTGGGTGGCGGCCGCTACGACGGGGTGGCGGGCGTGATCGCCGCCCTGGAGGCGGCACAGGTCCTGAACGAGGCCGGCGTGGCGCTGGCGCACGAGCTGGCGGTCTACGACTTCGTCGCCGAGGAACCGAGCGACTACGGCGCCGCCTGCGTCGGCAGCAGCGGGCTGGTGGGCTCGCTCGAGTCGGCCGCCCTGGTGGCCAGCGATGCGACGGGCGAGACCCTGGCGGAGGCGTTGGCGCGCGTCGGCGGCCGTCCGGAGGCTCTCACCGGGCCGTTGCCCGAGGCGCGCCGGCTGGCCGCCTACCTCGAGCTGCATATCGAGCAGGGGCCGGTGCTCGAACGGCAGGCCGTGCCGATCGGGGTGGTGGAGGGGATCGTCGCCATCCAGCGCATGGATGTCACGCTGACGGGCCGGGCCGGCCATGCCGGGACCACGCCCATGGCGCTTCGGCGCGACGCCCTGGTCGGAGCCGCGGAGATCGTGCAGGACGTCTGGAGACGGGCGAGGGAACGCGGCGGGGTGGAGGGGTTCGTCGCCACCATCGGCCGCCTCGAGGTCCTCCCCAACGGCGCCAACGTAGTGCCCGGCGAGGCGCGGCTGGTGCTGGAGGCGCGCTCGCTCGACGCCTCGGCGGTCGCCGACTTCCTGGCGGAGACGCGGTCGCGCGCGCAGGCGAGCGCGGCGGCGCTGGGGCTCGAGCTCGACGCCCGCGTCACCAGCCGGGCGCCCGCGGCCCGCAGCGACCCGCGCCTGGTGGCCGCGCTGGAGGCGGCGTGCGAGGCGCACGGAGCCAGGCACCTGCGGCTGTCGAGCGGGGCCGGCCACGACGCCATGGAGGTGGCGCGGGTGGCGCCGATGGCCATGCTCTTCGTGCCCTGCCGCGAAGGCCTCAGCCACCACCCTGACGAGCATGCCGAGGTCGCGGACATCGCCCTCGGCGCGGCGGTGATGCTGGATGCCCTGCGGCGCCTCGACGACGCCCTCTAGCAGCCCGCTGCAGCGGGACGGTAGGCGGCGCTGCCGGCGGGCCTCGGCTCGGGCCGGCGGCGCGGCGCGGAACGGAGGATGGCCATGGACCTGGGGCTGACGGGACGACGCGCGCTGGTGCTGGCCGGAACCTCGGGCCTGGGCCTGGGGACGGTGCGGGCGCTGGCACGCGAGGGCGCCTCGGTGGTGCTGTGCGGGCGCGACGAGGAGCGCGCCGCGGCGGCCGCGGCCGAGGTCGCCGGCGAGACCGGCGGCGACGTCGTCGGCGTGCGGGCAGACGTCCGCCTGGCCGCAGACGTCGAGCGCCTGGTGGCGGAGAGCGGCGAGCGCCTGGGGGGCCTCGACATCCTGGTGACCAACGCCGGCGGGCCCCCGCCCGGCGGCTTCGAGGCGCTGGACGACGCCGCCTGGCAGGCCGCCGTGGAGCTCACCCTGATGAGCGTGGTGCGCAGCGTGCGCGCGGCCCTGCCCCTCCTCGAGCGCTCGCCGGCGGGCGCCGTCCTGGCGCTGGCGAGCTCGAGCGTGAAGGCCCCCATCCCCGATCTGACCCTCTCCAACGTGCTGCGCCCGGCGGTACAGGCGCTGGTCAAGTCGCTGTCGCTGGAGCTCGCCGGGGAGGGCATCCGCGTCAACTGTCTGTCGCCGGGGCGGGTGCTGACGCCCCGCATCGTGGAGCTCGAGCAGGCGCGCGCCAGGCGGGAGGGCATCAGCGCGTCCGAGGTGCGCGCGGCCTCGCTGGCCGCCATCCCTCTGCGGCGCCTGGGGGACGTTGCGGAGTTCGGCCGGGTGGCCGCCTTCCTGGTGAGCGACGCCGCCTCCTACCTGACCGGCTCCTCGATCCTGGTCGACGGCGGCATGGTGCGCTGCCTGTGACGTCGTGGCCGGCGCGAGGCGGCGGGAGGGCGGGCTCGGGCCGCGCCTAGCCGTCCTTGCGGGCGGCAGCGCCGCCGGCGCCCTGGGCCTCGGCGGCGCCCAGGCGCTGCTCGGCCAGGCTGCGGAGCTTGAACTTCTGGATCTTGCCGGTGCCGGTCATGGGCCATTCCGCGGCGGCCACGAACCACACCCGCCGCGGCACCTTGAAGCGCGCGAGGCGCTGCTGACACCAGTCCACGATGTCCTTGCGCTCGGCACTCGCGCCCGGCTTGAGCTCCACGAAGGCGGCGCCTGCTTCGGTGGTCATGCTGTCGGGGATCCCGACGACGTACACCTGGCTCACCGCGGGGTGCTGGCTGATCACCTCTTCGACCTCCTTGGGCGAGACGTTCTCGCCGGAGACCTTGTAGAGCTCGTTGCTGCGCCCCTCGAACACGAGGTAACCGCGGTCGTCGATGCGCCCCAGATCGCCGGTGCGGAACCAGCCGTCCTTGTCGATGACCGCAGCCGTCTCCTCGGGCTTGTGGTAGTAACCGTGGGTGACGAAGTTGCCGCGCACGGCCAGCTCGCCGGTGGCGCCAGGTTCGAGGTCCTCGCCGGTGAAGGGATCGACGACCTTGTACTGGCTGTTGGCGCCGCCGAACTCCGGGAGGCCGCTGCTGCCGCCGGGCTTGATGCGCCCCACGCGGGTGGCCACCAGCTCGATCGGGTCGCCGATCTCCGTGTGCACCGTGGCGGCCGTGACCTCGGTACCGCCGTAGCCGGTGCACAGCTCTCGCAGGCCGAAGGCCTCCACGGCCGCCTGCCACACGGGTACCGGGGTGGGCGCCGCGGCACACATGAGGGCGTCGAGGCTGGAGATGTCGATGCTGCCCAGCTCGGCGTCGTTGAGCATGGCCACCACCATCGACGGGACGGCCAGGCAATCGTTGGCGCGGTGTTGCTCGATGAGCCGCAGGGCCCCGCGCGGGCTGAACCCCGGGGTGACGACCATGGCGCCGCCCACGAACGAGCTGGCGAGCAGCCCCTCCACGTAAGCGAACACGTGGTAGAGCGGCAGCCCCGTGAAGATGCGGCGGCCGTCCTCGAAGGCACGGCTGAGGGCGGAGCTGAAGGCGCACCGCAACAGCATGTCGTGGCTGAGCAGCACCCCCTTGGGGTACCCGGTGGTGCCGGAGGTGTAGATGATGTCGGAGATCTCGTCCGGGTACTCGCTCTGCGCCCGCCGGCGGGCGAGATCCTCGGGCGTGGCGTCGGAGGCCATGGCCTCGAAGGCGTCCCAGGCGATGAACGACGGATCGACGGTGGCGTCCTCGGTGGGGATGCACACGACGCCCAGGCGTACCTCCAGAGGGATCTCGGCGACGATCTCCCGGACCGCCTCCGCGGGACGGTTGTCGCCGACGGTCTGGTGCAGGAAGAGCCAGCGGGCGTCGGACTGGTCGAGCAGGTAGGCCAGCTCGTCGCGGCGCAGCATGCCGTTGAGCGGCACGCACACCGCGCCGACCAGGCTGACGGCCAGCTTCAGGGTCACGAACTCCGGCACGTTGGCCATCAGCACGGCCACGTGATCCCGCCGCCGCACGCCCAGGACCAGCAGCGCGCGAGCGAGGTCCTGCGCCCGCGCCCAGACGTCGCCGTAGCTGAGCTCTCCTTCCTGCAGCAGCAGGAACGGCCGCTCCGCGTACTGCCGGCAAGCCTCCTCGAAGTGCGCCGCCAGCGTGCGGCGCGGCCAGCGAGGGAAGCGCGACTCGAGTGCCTCGCGACGGACTGCGGGATCGAGCATGGGGCAAGGGCCTCCGTTCGTTCCAGAGCGGCGACAGGGCGCGATGACGACGGCCGCGAGCGTGGCTTCGTCCTCATGGTAGGGGCTCGAGCGGCGCCTGGCGGTAGCGTGTGCGGCCTGCTCCATGGGCCCGACCGTGCGGGGTGGTAGGTTGGGCGGACAGCTCCGGCGGCGACGCCACTCGCGGGGCACCATCTGCAGGGCACCACCCGGTGCCCTGGCGGAATCGTCTGCGCCGCCCGGAGCGGGAGGTCATGATGTCGAAGCCCACCGCCGCCGCCAGCCTCGACTGGCGCAGGCTCGCGGCCGAGGTCGCCGAGGACGTTGTCGCCTGGCGCCGCTACCTCCACAGCCACCCCGAGCTTTCCTTCCAGGAGCACGAGACCGCCGCCTACGTGGAGGCCCGGCTGCGGGAGTTCGGCGGGTTCGAGGTATCTCGGCCGACCGCCACCAGCGTCGTCGCCAGCCTGCGGGGCGAGGCGCCGGGGCCGGTGATCGCCCTGCGAGCGGACATGGACGCATTGCCGATCGAGGAGGAGAGCGGTGTGCCGTTCGCCTCGGAGCGCCCCGGCGTCATGCACGCGTGCGGCCACGATGGCCACACCGCCATCCTGCTGGGCGTGGCGCGCGTCCTCAGCCGGCAACCGGAGCTGGTGCGGGGTGAGCTGCGTTTCCTGTTCCAGCACGCCGAGGAGATGTTCCCGGGCGGCGCCCAGGAGCTGGTGGACGTGGGCGTGCTGGAGGATGTCGAGGCAGTGATCGGGCTTCACCTGATGGCGCCCGTGGACAGCGGGGCGTTGCTGCTGCGCGCCGGGCCGATGATGGCGGCCCCGGATGCCTTCGAGCTCAAGGTGATCGGCAAGGGCGGGCACGCCGCCATGCCGGAAACGTCGGTGGACCCCATCGCCATCGGCGCGGAGATGGTGGGCGGACTGCAGCAGCTGGTGTCGCGCGAGATCGACCCGCTCGAGCCGCTCGTGCTGTCGGTGACGAAGTTCCACGCGGGCAGCGCCTTCAACGTCATCCCCGAGACGGCGGAGCTCGGCGGCACGGTGCGCAGCTTCGACCAGGCGCTGCGAGAGCGCATGCCGGAGCTGATGGAGCGCGTCATCCGCGGCGTGGCCGAGGCGCACGGCGCCAGCTACGAGTTCGCCTACCACTTCGGCTACCGCGCGCTGGTGAACGACGAGGCGGTCACCGACACGCTGCGCAGCGCCTTCGTGGCTGCCTTCGGAGAGGAGCGGGTGGGGACGTCGCCACGGCACATGGGGGGCGAGGACTTCTCGGCGTACCTGGCCGCCAAGCCCGGCACCTTCTTCTACGTCGGCGCCAAGCCGCCGGGCGTGGAGACCGCCTACCCGCACCACCACCCCCGTTTCGCGATCGACGAGGCGGCGCTGGAGACCGGCGTGGCCGCCTTCCTCACCGCCGTGGAGGCGATGGGGGAGGGGAAGGACTGACGGCCGCGTCGCGCCGACGCGCCTCGCGCGGGGCCGGGAGGCGCGGGGACGACCCGCCGTGGGGGGCGTGGTACGCACCACCGAAATGAGCTAGGGTGTATCATAAGGGCGAGGGGCGACGGGAGCGACCATGCGCGTCATGTCCGAGTTGCTCTCCCTGGCGCACAGGCGGGCCCTGGTGACGGGCGCCGCCTCGGGCATCGGGCGAGCCGTGGCGCTGCGCCTCGCGGAGGCGGGCGCCGAGCTGGTGCTGGTGGATCGCGACGAGGGCGGCCTGTGCTCGAGCGCGGCGGCCATTCACGAGGTGCCCGGCGCGCCGCCGGCCCGGCAGGAGGTCGTCGACCTGGCGACGCGAGCGGGCATCGAGAGCTTGTGGCAGCGGCTGGATCCCGCGCCGTCGGTGCTGGTGAACGCCGCGGGCAGCTACCCGTTCGCCCCCTTCCTGGAGATCGACGAGGCGGCCTACCGGGAGGTGGTCGGCGTCAACCTCGAGGCGGTGTTCTGGATGTGCCAGGCGATGATACGCCGGCGCCGGAGCCAGGGCGGATGCATCGTCAACGTCGCCTCGGTGGAGGCCGTGATGCCGTTCAAGTCGGGCCTGGCGCACTACGGCCCGGCCAAGGCAGGCGTCATCGCACTCACCCGCTCGCTCGCGCGCGAGCACGGCAGGCACGGCATCCGCGTGAACGTGGTGGTGCCGGGCTGGATCGACACGCCGGGGACCCGGCGGGTCGCGCGCGAGGTGCTGCACTTCAAGCTCGGCCGGCTGGCCGAGGGGCTCGACTACAGCCGCCGCCTGCCGCTGGGGCGGATGGGATCGGCCGACGAGGTCGCGACGGTGGTGGCCTTCCTGGCGAGCGACGCCGCCGGCTACGTGCAGGGGGCCGCGGTGGCGGTGGACGGGGGCTTCCTGTCGGCCTGAGAGGCGAGCGGCCGGCGGGCTCTCCGGCCCGGAGAGGTGCGGGCGTCCGCCGCGCTCGCCGGCGGGTCGACGGTCCCGGGAGCGGATGCCGTGTAATCTTGCACTATGGCTGAGCCTTCGGCTTGCGGCTCGCGGGGCGGCCGCGGCGGCCGGCGTGAGCGCGCGCGCGGGTTCACGCTGATCGAGGTGATCGTGGCGCTGGCCGTCATCGGCATCGTGGCGGTGGTGGGGGCGCTGCACCTCAAGCCGTTCGACAACCCGCTGCACGACGCCGCCACCAACCTGTCCGGCCTGCTCAAGCAGAGCCGGGCCAAGGCGATGGCGACGACGTCGGCCTATCGGGTGGTGCGCGATCCCGCCGGCGGCTCGCACCTGATCACCGAGACCGCCGTCAGCTGCGCCGCCGCCGCCTCGGCGTGGCACGCCGACGACCGTCTGACGCTCGACCTGCCGGCCGACATCACCCTCAGCGTCACGGGAGGCTCAGCCCCGGCGTGCTTCGATCCACGTGGGACGGCGAACGAGGACGTGGTCTACCGGCTCGTCGACGGCAAGGGCAGGCGTCTGGACGTCGAGGTCATGCTCGGCGGGGCGGTGAGGATACGGTCGTGAGGCGGCGCGGACTGACGTTGCTCGAGGTGCTGGTGGCGCTGGCCATCCTGGCCGTGGGCCTGGCAGGCGTGCTGCCGGCGTTCGTCGGCTTCCTGCGCGTGAACTCTCGCTCGGAGGTGATCACCGCGGCGTCCAACGTGGCGCAGACCTTCTTCGAACGCTACCGGCTGCAGGACCCCGAGGCCATGCCCACCTCCGGCACCCAGTCCACCCAGGTCGACTACCAGGGGCGGACGTTCGAGGTGGCGACGTCGTACTGCGTCCAGGCGAGCTACTGCGGGACGGGCAGCCGCGACATCCAGGTGACCGTGAGCTACCGCGGCAGCCCGGCGTTCACCGCCGAGACCGTCTACACCAAGGTCAATGACACGGCGAACTAGCGGGCTGACGCTGGTGGAGCTGCTGCTCGCGGCGGTGCTGGCCGCCATCGTGCTCGCCCTGGCGCTGGGGCTGGTGCTGTCGAGCCGCAAGCTCTTCACCCTCGACCGTGCCCGCACCGACGTCAACGAGAACCTGCGCAGCGGGATGGACATCATCATGACGGATGTGCGGCAGGCGGGCGAGCGGTTGGGTCCGGACATGCCGGCGGTGCGGGTCGGCAAGAGCGCGACCGGCGACACCCTGACGCTGCGGCGCAATCTGCTGGACGCGATCCTTCCGGTCTGCGCCAGCCTCCGTGCCGGCGCCAGCACCGACGTGGTGTTCGTCGCGCAGAACAACAGCCAGAACCCCGAGTGCAAGAGCAAGACCGATCCCGGGGCGGTGGGGGCGCTCCAGACGTGGGACCAGTTCCGCATCTCTCACGGCACCAAGGATGCCAAGGGCAACTACGTCATCACGGCCTACATCTTCGACCCCGTCACGGTGCAAGGCGAGTTCTTCGCCATCGACCAGACGGACAGCTCGGACATGCACGTGCACCGGGTGTCCGGGAAGTGGCAGCACGACTACAGCGCCAGCGACAGGCCGCGGTTGTACCTGCTCGAGCAGCGCACCTACACGCTCGACGCCAGCACCGGCACGTTGCAGCTGACCGTCGACGGTGGTGCTCCGCAGAACGTCGTGCCCGACATCACGGCGTTCAAGGTGGACGCCTACCTGCAGCAGAGCGGCGGCGACCCGGTCGTCGCGCCGGGCCCCCCACAGGGCTCGTTCGCTGCGACGAACTGGCAGGCCATCGCCTACCTCGAGGTGGCCGTGACCGGCGTCGGCCGGAGGCGCGGCGGCGATGTCACGCGGACGCTGGTGGACCGGGCGACGCCGCGGAACGTTCTCTCGTCGGTCCAGGCCGCCAACTAGGGTGGGGTGATGAGCGTGCGATCGAAGGCCGGCTTCGCGATGGTCACCGTGCTGTTGATGCTGGTGGTGCTGATGGCGCTGATCGCGGCCTACTTCGCCCTGACGCGGGTGGAGACCAACACCCGGCGCTCCTCCGCGATCGCGACGAAGGGCCTCTATGCCGCCGAGGGCGGCCTCAACCTGCGAGCGGAGGCGATCCGCGCCACCTTCATCGGCTACAGCCGCCCCAGCGGCACCGCCCCCACTACGGGAGGCAGTTCCGCTCCCTGTGACGGCAGCAACGTAGGCAGCGGCGACTTCGCGTGTCACAGCTACACCCTGGGCGGTCAGCGGGTCGTCACCTACGTCACGGGAGGCGGCTCCGGCGAGGTGATCAGCATCCCGCCCGGCGACGACCGTTTCGCCGGGCTCAACGCCATCCAGTACACCTACTCGGTCTACTCCGAGGCATACGGGCCCGGCGGCAAGCCCTCGGCGATCCTGCAGATGGACTTCCTCAGCCGCCTGGTTCCCCTGTTCCAGTTCGCGGCGTTCTACCAGAACGACCTTGAGATCGAGCCCTCGCCCCCCATGACGCTCAACGGACCCGTCCACACCAACGGCAACCTCTACCTGAACCCCTACCACAGCCTCGCCATCCAGGGCCAGGTCACCACCGCCGGAGGCATCCACCTGGGGCAATCGCCCGACGACATCAACAACCATCTGGCGTGCCCGGCCACGGGCGACGCCAGCGTGGCCGACATGTCGGGGCGGCTGCGGAGCCTGACGAGCGCCTTCGGTTGCCCGGCCCTGGTCAGCGGCGCCGCCGCGGCCGGGACCTGGGGCACGATGGTCGACCCCAACAGCGGGCCGCTGACGTTGCCGGACGTCAGCGCGCTCAACCCGCGGGCGGGCAACGACTTCTGGGATGGAGCCGACCTGCGCGTGATGGCGAGCGTCTCCGGCGGCGCCCCGAGCTTCGTGGCGGAGAGCTCGAGCGGGGCGGTCGATGCCGCCGCCACGGCCGCGCTGGCATCGTGCTCCGACACCAGCGGCGTTCGCGCTCCCGGCGACCCGCCCTCCAGCCAGGCGGTGTCGGTCAGCAGGAGCTTCTACAACAACCGCGAAGGCGGCTGGATCACCATGATCGACGTCGACGTCGACAAGCTGCTGACCTGCATCCACGCGCACAGCAGCGGGTTCGGGTTCGACCTCAACGACCTCAGCGGCAACGGGCTGGCGTGGTACTTCGGCTTCGCCGATGGCATGAGCGACGCCGGGAACAACTGCAGTGCGCCCACGCCGGGGCAACCTGCCCAGCAGGGGTGCCTCAACCACTACGGCGTTCGCCTGGTGGACGGCAAGGCGCTCGGGGCGGACAGCGCCAACGCCCCGCAGGTCCACGGCCTGACCGTCATCACCAACCAGGCCGCCTACGTCCAGGGCGACTACAACGCGGGCGGGACGGTCGCGGGCGCGATCGTTCCCAAGAAGCCCGCGGCGATCATCGCCGACTCCATGAACATCCTCTCCAACAACTGGAGCGACCAGGAGTCCGGGCCGGGCCAGAGCCCGGACGCCTCCGACACCACCGTCAACGCGGCCTTCCTGGCCGGGACCGACGTGTCGGGACCCCCTAACGTCGGCACCTCCTACAGCGGCGGCCTCGAGAACTACCCGCGCTTCCACGAGAACTGGGGCGGCGACACCTTCCGCTACCGCGGCTCCTTCGTGAGCCTGGGCCTGCCGATGCACGTCGACGGCCGCTGGGCCAACCAGCTCTACACGCCCCCTCACCGCGACTGGGACTACGACACCTCGTTCAATGACGTCAACAACCTGCCGCCGTTGACGCCACGGTTCGTGTACCTCAAGCAGCTGCTCTTCGGGCGCCGCTTCAGCCAGTAGCAGCGACCGGCCAGACGCGGGCGTAGACTGCTGACGGCCGCCGGCGTGTGGTGGACGGGGCGAGCCGGAAGGAGGACCATGCTCGTAGTAACGACCGAGACCATCGCGGGTCAAACCGTAGATCGGGTGTTGGGGCAAGCCTTCGGCGTGGTGGTGCGCAGCCGCGGCCTGGGCGGCAACATCACGGCGGCGCTGCGCAGCCTCGGAGGCGGCGAGATCAAGGAGTACACCGAGATGCTCGAGGATGCCCGCAAGGCCGCCATCGACCGGCTGGTGGCGAACGCCCACGCCATGGGAGCCAACGCGGTGCTGATGATGCGCTTCGACTCCAGCGAGCTGGGGCAGACCATGTCGGAGATCGTGGCGTACGGTACCGCGGTCGTGATGCACGAAGGCTGACGGGTGCTGGCGTTCCTGTCGTCCTACGTCGCGCTCGAGGTGCTCATCGTGGTGGTGGCGGTCGGCGTGACGCTGTGGGGTCGCCGGCGGCGCCTTCGCCGGCGGGACCAGCGCCCGCTCGACGGCTTCGAGGCCACCGACGAGACGTTCATCGACCCGACGACGGGGATCCAGCAACGGGTGTGGTTCAACCCGCGCACGGGCGAGCGGCGCTACCGCAACGTGGAGCGGGGTGACGGCGCCTGATCGTCCGGCCTCGGCGAGCGTCGGCGAAGCTCGCGGCGGCGTGAGGCGTGCGGTGGCCGCGAAGGGGTAAGCCGTCGTGGACGTGATGACATGGTTGACGGACTCCGACCCGGCGGTCCGCTGGCAGGTTCTTCGCGACCTGACGGGGGCGCCGGACGACGCCGTGGCGCGCGAGCGTGCGCGCGTCGCCGACGAGGGGGCGGGGGCCACGCTGCTGGCGCGTCAGCATCCGGGCGGCGGTTGGGGCGTCGCCGACCCGACTGCCTACACCATGACCCCCGATGGATCTGCCTTGAACGCCCTCACGCTCCTTCGCGAGCTCGGCCTGGATCCGGCGAGCCGGCAGGCCCGACATGCCGTGGGGCTGGTCCGTGACGGCCTCAGGCACTACCACGCTGGTGAGCGGTACTTCGACGGCGAGGTCGAGGCGTGCATCAACGGCCGGGTGGTGGCGATCGGCGCCTACTTCGGCGAGGCCTGCGACGGTGTCGTGGACAGGCTGCTCGACGAGCAGCTCGAGGACGGCGGCTGGAACTGTGAGGCGCCTCCGAGCCGCCGATCCTCGTTCCACAGCACCATCTGCGTGCTCGAGGGCCTGCTCGAGTACGAGCTGGCGCACGGGGACGCGCCCGTGGTACGCACGGCGCGGCTGCGCGGCCAGGCGTACCTGCTCGAGCGGCGGCTGTTCCGCTCGAAGTCCTCAGGGGCGGTGATCGACCCCGCCTGGCTGCGGCTGGCCTACCCGTACGGCTACCACTACGACGTACTGCGCGGGCTCGACTACCTGCGAAGGGCGGGCGTCGAGCCGGACGAATGCGTCGCCGAGGCGGTCGATCTGATTCGGCGGCGGGCTGTCGACGGCCGCTGGGCGCTCGACGCTACCCATGCGGACTGCTTCCCCTGCGACCTGGGCGAGGTGCCCGGCACGCCCAGCCGCTGGATCACGCTGCATGCGCTGCGCGTGCTGCGCTGGGCCGGCGAGGCGTAGCTGCGAGCGACCGAGACGCCCCGGCCTCGACGCCGGCGCGGACGGCTCGAGCCGCGCCCTGAGGGCTATGCGCGTTGGCGCCGCCCCGCTCGCGCTCAGGCGCGCCTGGGGACGCGCCGCCGGCGCTCGGCGCTCTGCGCGTGCGCGGTGGCATCGTCGGGCAGCAGCTTCGCCAGGGCCTCGAGATCGCCCGTGACCTTCGCCATGGCCGCCAGGCTCACGGGGCTGGACACGCGCGTCACGGCGTCCATGGAGCGCTCGGGCGGCCGCTCGAGGCGACGGGACATCTCGACCCGCAGCATGACCGCGTCGACCTTGTAACGGTCCCGGTAGGTGGCCAGCCGGGCCGAGCTCTCCGCGAGCATCCGCTTCGCCTCCTGGCTCCATGCCTCGTTCGCCTCCTCGGCACTGGTGGCGGCCGTCAGGGGAGCCGGCCGGCTCAGGAGGTGCGCGTCGATCTCCTTGTGCCAGGCGGCGAGCTGAGCCTGCAAGGCGGACACGAAGGCATGCGTCTTCTCCCTCAGCTTGTCGTTGCCGAGGCGCGTCAGCGCGGCCCGGCCGGCGGCGCTGACGCCCAGCAGCTCGGCGAAGCGTCTGCTGTCGGCCTCCGACCGCCGCGCCTGCTCCTTCGCGTCGCTGAGGCGCTTCTCGAGGACACGACGGCGGTACGCGCCGGGCAGGCGGCCGAGGCCGAACCCCACCGCCAGGCCGAGGAGGGTAAGCACGATGAACACGCCCGGGTACTGGGCAAACGGCTGCTTGAAGGGCGTCGTGACGAGCGTGAGGATGCTGTTGGCCATCGGACGGACCTCCCCTGGCGGGCGCCAGGCGCCCCGTCCCCCCGTGGCTACGACCCTAGGCGCTACGGTGGATCCCGACGGTGAAAACCACCCTACCTGGGCCGGAGGTGTGCCAGGACTGGCCCCGCCGAGGAGTGGCCGACTCGTGTCGGCGAGGGTAGAGTGATCGCGGAGGACCATCTCTGATGGGAGTTCGGAGGGCACGATGATCAAGGAGTTCCGGGAGTTCATCAGTCGAGGCAACGTGCTGGATCTCGCCGTCGCCGTCATCATCGGCGCTGCTTTCGGCGCGATCACGTCGTCGCTGGTCAACCAGGTCATCATGCCCGTCATCGGGCTGCTTCTCGGCGGCGTGGACTTCGCCAACCTCGGCGTCATCCTCAAGGACGCCGGCTCCTACGCGTCGGTCAAGGACGCCGTTGCGGCGGGAGCTCCGGTCATCCAGTACGGCGCCTTCCTGAACACGATCATCAACTTCCTGCTCATCGCCTGGGTGCTGTTCGTGGTGGTGCGCGGCTTCAACGCCATGAAGCGACGCGCCGAGGGTCCGGCGGAGCCGGCAGAAGAAGTCCCGGCGCCGGTGCCGGCCGAGGAGCGTCTGCTCACGGAGATCCGCGACCTGCTGGCGGCCGATCGGCCGGCCGGCGGGGCCTGAGCTCGCGGGCGGCGCCGCGGCCCGCCGCCGGCGTCACACCACGGGCGCTCACGAGATGAAGCGCTGGCGGTCAGGTCCCGCAGGACGCCGGCCGCCAGCATGGTGCTGCTAGAGATCAGTGGGACAGTGGCTGGTTGTACGGGGGCGGGTCGAACGCCACTCCCGTCACCGCCGTGAACCCGGTGAGGGTCGCCTGCGCCGTCGGCGTGGACGACCCGGTACCATTGATGTCGGCCGCGGCGTACTCCTGAACGATGGTCGGACTGTTGAAGCTGCCGACCCACAGGTTGCCGAGCACGTCGGGGGCGATCGCGTCGGGCGACCCCACCGCGGTCGTGATGGTTGCCGCCGGCGTGCTCGACGAGCTGAGCGAGCCGCCGTCAAACCGGAAGGCCGTCGCGTCGTTGAAGTTCCCGACCCACAGGTCGCCGCTGGCGGCGAACCTCAACCCGAACGGCCAGCTTGAATCGGCGATCGTGATGGCGGGTGTGGCGCTCGGGTTCGAAAGCGACGACGCCGTGAACTCCACCACCTGGTAGTCGTTGAGGTTCGCCACCCACAGGTTGCCGCTGGCGTCGAAGGTGAGGCCCGTAGGGTCGGGATCGCTGATGGTGATGGCGGGTGTGGCGCTCGAGTTCGAAAGCGACGACGCCGTGAACTCCACCACCGTGTATCCACTGTAGTTCGCAACCCACAGGTTGCCGCTGGCATCGAACGCCAGGTCGTTCGGTCCGTTCAGGCCGTTGCTGAGGGACGTGCCTTGCGCCGGCGTGCCGGCCGCGATCGAGGCGGCGGTGTACTCGACCACCCCGCCGCCGAGTTCGACCACCCACAGGTTGCCGCTAGCGTCGAACGCCACAGCCGTCGGTCCGTTCGAGTCGGTGATGGTCAGCGTCGGCGTGGACGTGGTACCGAGGGTGGCCGCCGCGAACTCGTAGATGGCGTTGCCGAGCTGATCGGCGACCCAAAGGTTGCCGGGTTGCGCAGCGTAAGTGACCGTAGCGTTGGCAGCGGCGCCAGCCGATACCGTGACGGTTGCGCTGCTGGCCGTGCCATCGAAGACGTTGCGCCGCAACGTCACGCTCTGCGGGGCAACGGAATACGTTCCCGGCATCAGGCCCGACAGGGTCGTGGTGGCCGTCACCGTCTGCGAGTAGCTACCCATGGTGACCGCCACCAGAGCATTCAAGCCACCAGGAAGGCCCTTCACCGTCACTTTCAGGCTTCCCGTCGTCGGCGTCGAAGCACACGCCGCCAACACCACCACCAGCACCAACGCCAACGCCGACAGCACGACAACGCGACCACGAACCATGACGCCCTCCCTTTCGGTCACTCCACGTGGCCGTACCTTAACGCCCCCGGCGCGTTCGAGCGTGCGGCAAACAGCACGTCCTCAGGCTGGCTGGGGGCGTTCGCTGCGCTCGCGCTGCCATGCCAGTGAGCACATGCCGGCAGCCATGATCACGGCACACGAGGTCGAGGTGCTCACCGAAGCGTGCAATCACCTCTCGCAGATGCGGGGGCTTCCCGCCAGAACCCTCACCATCCTCTCGGACGCCGAGCAGCGGCGCGATGAGCGAGCGCCCGTAGAGGCCGTGCGCGAGACGCGCGGCACGCTGACGGGGTGGGCCTGTCAGGGCGTCGTGAACGACCGCTCCGGCGCCAGCGTGTAGCCGCCGTCGGCGGCCATGCCCGGGCCGCCATCGGAGTCATGGAACAGCAGGTTCATGAAGTCGGACCGCCAGTAGTGAGCCGCCAGGTCACCGGTGTCGTACCCAGGCGATCCGGTCACGCTCCAGGTGTAGCTGGCGGCGCTCGGAAGCGGCAGGCCGACCGCCACCAGGTCCGCGAGCGTGACGCTGTTGGACTGCGTCGTGACCGTGTAGGTCGGGTTGCTGCCCGAGGCCGGCGTGACAATGAACGTGAGCGCGCCGCCCCCGGCCCAGGTCGCGGTGAGGGGCGTCGTAGCGGTCACGCCGGCGGCGCCATCGGCTGGCGCGCTCGGGGCCGCCGCCGCCGGCAGCGCGAGGTCCGTCACGCCCGCCGGACGGCCCTTGCGCCAGACCTCGGTGAACATCCCGCCCTGCACGGCGAGCCCGAAGATGTCGTAGCTCGCGCCCGGAAGATCGGGAACGATCAACGCGTAGGTGGCAGGCACCGCCGTTTCCGCGATGGGGAGGCGCAAGGCCAGGTTGGGTGCGACGTCCACCATGCCACCGAGGCCCACGAAGGCGTACCCGACGGCGAGGGACGCGGAGCCGGAGATCGTGGTGACGCCCGTCGTTGCAAGCGAGAGGTCGACGGTGGCTGGGGTGCCATCTTGCAGCGTCCTCTGGGATGACGCCGCGTAGGCGTAGCCGCGCGGCAGCCTGCTGCTGTCGAGGCGAACCTGCAGCGCGTGGATGCGCATGGTGGGATCCTCGGAGGCGTCCCAGTAGACGGACATGGAGTAACTGCTACTGCTGTCGAGCAGATCGCAGCCATTGCGGGGGTCGACGACGCCCTCGATGCACACCACGACGGGGTGGCTCGCATCGACCGGGTCGGGCGTACTCACCGTGCCGGTGACCGCGGTCGAGCGCGCGGTGGGCGACGGCGGAATGGCGATCGGCGGGTACACGGCGTTCACGTCGAAGACGGGGTTCGGACTCCTGAGCCCGCGGAACTCGTGCGCCCAGCCGCCGGCCACGCTGTACACGATCGCGTCATAGGGCACCGTCAACCCGGAGATGGTGAAGCTGCCGTCGGCGGCCGCCGTCGAGGTCGTGTGGCCCTGGATGGTCACGCTCGCCGAGAGGCCGGAGAGGGCGGCCGTTCCGTGCACGGTGAGGCTGCGCACGTCGAGCGAGAACGTGGCGGTGTCAGCGAGCGACCCGTCGGTTGCGCGGACGCGCACCGTTGCCGTCGTCGGGGTGGCGGTCGTGACCGCGTGCAGGGTCAACGTCGCGTTGCTGTCGGACCCTGTCAGGGTCGTCGGCGACAGCGTGGCGCTCACCCCGGACGGCAGACCGTCGACGAGCAGGGTCACGCCGGCGGTGGCAGGTCCGGTGCGTGTGACGTGGAGCGTCACGTTCTGGTCGTCGCCCAGATAGAGCGTCAAGGCGGTGACGTCGGCCTCGATGGCGAGGCGCGGCGCGACGGTGCAGCCGGTCACTGCAACGAGCAACGACACGCCGATCAACACGGGCGCGAAGCGGTTCATGGTCCCCTCCCAAGGATCACTTGCAGCGGCGACGTTGTTGGACAAGTCAGATTAGCAGACGCTCGGGCCGGACGCCCGGACTGCCCGCAGCCGTTTGCGGCGCCCGAGCGCGAGGTCTGCTCGTCTCTGACTCAGCGAGTCCCTTGGCGGCGACGCCCGTGAGCCCCGCAAGCACGGCCTCCGAAGGGCTCGCCGTCGCAGCGCACGCCACGGGGGCCCCAGGCCCGCGCGAGCCGTCCGACTCCTCAGACGGGCCCCCGCCCAGCGTGGACGGCGCCATGGCTGTCTCGTTATCTACTTGGTGGGCGATGACGGGTTCGAACCGCCGACCTACCGCTTGT
>CAZBZU010000024.1:10618-42304 GCA_964496495.1 uncultured bacterium | reverse complement strand
GGAGCTCCCCAGGAGCCCTCGCGTGATGCCGGGAACGCCCTCTGCAACGGAGAAATCTCACCACTCCCGGGGTGCCGGGATGGTAGGGTCGGGCCGGGAAGAGCATGGGAGGATCGGGAGTGACGTGCGAGCGCCGGGAGCCTCGCCGAGAACGCGTCCAGAACCGCCTCCTGTAAGCTAGATCGAGCCCGCCGACAGCGGGCGCCCGCATCCGGCGGAAGCGGGCGCCCGGCATGTGGCGGCGGGGAGCGCGAGGGAGGCGCAGGCGTGGCATGAGCACCGACGGCGGTAGGAGCGGGCAGGAGGCCCTGCCAGCGCTCGGCCCGGTGAGCGCCGCGGGCACCGCTGCCGTGGTCGACGCCGCGGTCCGCCTGTTCGGGAGCGAATCGTTCACGGTGTCGCGGCTGGGCGGCGCCGGCCAGCCGCTGGTCTACGTCAGCGACGCCTTCACGCGACTCACCGGCTACGCGCTCGAGGATGTCGAGGGCCGCGACCTCGCCCTGCTCGAGGGTGAGGACGCCGACCAGGAGGCCGCGGCGCAGGTGCGCTCTGCGCTGGCCGACGGCCGCGGCGGCAGCTGCGTGCTGCGAAACTACCGCAAGGACGGCGGGCTCTTCTTCAACGAGCAGCGCCATCTTCCCGTGCTCGACCAGGACGGCCGCCCGAGCCACCTGCTGGTGCTCCAGCGCGACGTCACCGACGCCATGCATGCGCAGGGCGCGGAGGCCGCGGGCAGGGAGCTGGTGGAGCGCGCCGGCGGCAGAGGCGCGTCCTTCGGCTACGCGGTGTCGCTCGAGGACGGCAAGGCCGAGCTGACCTGGGTGGCCGAGGGTTGCGGCGCCCTCACCGGGCTCGACCGCGAGCAGCTACTCGCCTCGGGCCTGGAGTCGCTGGTGCTGGAAGAGGACCGCGAGCGCCTGCTGGAGCGGGCCGCGCGGCTGTGCGCCGGCGAGCCGTTCCACGGCCGCTACCGCCTGGCCAGGCAGGCTGGCGAGGCGGCGTGGGTGGAGGACTACGTCACCTTGCCGCGGTGGGCAGCCGACAGCGGTCGGCGCGTCGCCTACGGGGTGATCCGCGACGCGTCCGCCGCGTCCGCGCCCGGCGCGGAGATGTGGCAGGAAGCGCACCACGACGCCCTCACCGGGCTTCCGAACCGCCGCCTGCTGGAGGATCGTGTGCAGCAGGCGCTGTTCGAGGCCCGGCGCGAAGGCGGCGCGGCGGCGCTGGCGCTCATCGACCTCGACTACTTCCGCTTCCTGGGCCGGACCCTGGGGCCGGGCCGGGCGGACCGGGTGCTGCGCGAGGTGGCCGAGCGTCTGGGCGCTCACCTCAGGCGCACCGACACCCTGGCGCGGGTGGGCGAGGACCAGTTCGCGGTGCTGCTGACCAAGCTCCCGCGCGCTCGCAGCGCGCTGCCGGTGATCGACAAGCTGCAGGCGTCGGTGCTCGAGCCGGTGCGCGACGGCGACGCCACCCTGAGGCTGAGCGCCACCGTCGGCGTGGAGGTCTATCCCGACGGCGCGGAGGATGCCGAGGCGTTGCTCGCCAACGCCGAGCGGGCGCTGGCCGAGGCGAAGGCCGAGGACCGCGGCAGCTACCGCTTCCACGCCGGGGGGTTCGACAGTGCCATGCGGGAGCACGCGACGCTGGTGCGCGACCTGCGCCGCGCGGTGCTCGAGGATCAGCTGGTGCTGCACTACCAGCCCAAGGTCGACCTGCAGACCGGTTCGATCTCCAGCGTCGAGGCGCTGGTTCGCTGGGCCCACCCGGAGCGCGGCCTGCTCAAGCCGGCGGAGTTCCTGCCGGTGGCGGAGGAGGCCCGCCTGGGCGGCGAGCTGTTCGCCTGGGTGCTGGAGCGGGCGTGCCGGCAGGCGATGCGCTGGCAGCAGCAGCGCACGCCGCGGCGCGTGGCCATCAACGCCAGCCTGCAAGCGCTCGAGGAGCGGAGCTTCACCACGCGCGTGAAGGACGCGCTCACGCGCAGCGACCTGCATCCCGGCTTGCTGGAGATCGAGATCAACGAGCGCTCCAGCGGGGAGGTGCTGGAGGCTGCCAGCGACAAGCTGCGCGAGCTGCGAGGCATCGGCGTGCGCATTGCGCTCGACGACTTCGGGGTGGCGCAGGGGTCGCTGCGGCAGCTGCGCGGCATGCCGCTGGACGGGCTCAAGATCGATCGCAGCTTCGTGGGGCGCCTGGGCGCCGGGGAGGCCGACGAGGACCTCGAGCTGGTCCGAGCCATCATCGGCCTGGGGAAGAGCCTGCATCTGAGGATCACCGCCGAAGGGATCGAGACGCGCGAGCAGAACGCCGTGCTGCGCACGCTCGCGTGCGACGACGGCCAGGGCTTCCTCTTCAGCCACGCCGTACCCGCCGAGTACGTGCCGGCCTTCGCCTGACCTCCTCACCCGAGGACCTGCGGGCCGGCGCCGTGCCGCCGCCACGCAGGTAAACTGTTGCGGGGACCCTTCCGGGTGAGGAGATGTGATGGTCGAGAACCCGTTCCTATCGCGTGAGGTACGTCCGCCGTTCGAGCGCATGTCGGCGGACGCGTTGCGTACCGGCATCGGCGAGGCCCTCGAGCGCGCCGACCGGGAGCTCGAGGAGCTGGTGGCCGCGAGCGGCCCGCGCACCTTCGAGAACACCTTGCTGGCGCTCGACGAGCTGGTCGAGCGCGTCTCCCGTGCGTTCGGCTACGCCAGGCACCTGACGCAGGTTCGCAGCACGCCCGAGCTGCGTGCGGCCTACAACGACGTGCTGCCCGCCTACTCGGCGTTCATGGCCGAGCTGCCGACGCACGCCGGCCTGTGGGCGGCGGTTCGGGCCTACGCCGGCAGCGACGAGGCTGGCGAGCTGCTCGGGGTGCGCCGCCGCCACCTCGAGAAGACCGTGCAGGAGTTCCGGCGGGCCGGTGCCGACCTGCCCGAGGACCAGCGCGAGCGCGCTCGGGAGCTGCGCGTCGAGCTGTCGAGGCTCTCGACGCGCTTCAGCGAGAACGTGCTCGACGCCACCAACGCCTTCGAGATGGTGATCACCGACGAGGCGGAGCTCGACGGGTTGCCCGACGGAGCGGTGTCTCGCGCGCGCCTCGAGGCCCAGGCGAAGGGCCTCTCCGGCTACCGCTTCACCCTCCAGGCGCCCTCCTACCGGCCCTTCATGAAGTTCGCCCGCGCGCGCCCGCGACGGGAGCAGCTGTACCGGGCCTTCTCCGAGCGCGCGGCGCGCGGCGAGCACGACAACCGCCCCATCATCGGCGCCATCCTCGGCGCCCGCCGCGAGCTCGCCGAGCTGCTCGGCTATGCCGACTTCGCGGACCTGACGCTCGAGGATCGCATGCTCAAGAGCGGGGCCGAGGCGCAGGCGTTCGAGCGCGACCTGGCCGCTCGGACGGCTCCCCACTTCCGCGAGGAGGTGGACGCGCTGGAGCGGTTCGCCCGCGAGGAGCTGGGCCTGGATCGCATCGAGCCCTGGGACCTCGCCTTCGTGGCGGAGGCGTTGCGCCGCCGCCGGTACGACTTCGACGAGGAGGCGCTGCGGCCCTACTTCTCCCTCGATGCGGTTCTCCGGGGGATGTTCGCGGTGGCGCAGCGCCTCTTCGGCGTCGAGGTGGAGCCGATCGCGGACGCGCCGACCTGGCACCCGGACGTCGAGGTGTACGACCTCAAGGACGAGGCCGGCGTGCGCGTCGGCAGCTTCTACCTCGACCTCTACCCGCGCGAGTCGAAGCGCGATGGCGCCTGGATGAACCCCATGGTGACCGGCGGCCCCGTGGCGGCCGGAACGGCCGACGGCGACGGCACCAGCGTCCCCTTCGCGCCTCACGTCGGCGCCATCGCCGCGAACCTCACGCCGCCCGCCAACGGCGAGGCCGCCCTGCTGACGCACGACGAGGTCGCCACCCTGTTCCACGAGTTCGGGCACCTCCTCCATCACGTCCTCGGGAGGGTGGAGGTGCCGGCCCGGGGCGGTCTCGGCAGCGTCGCCTGGGACTTCGTGGAGCTGCCCTCGCAGCTGCTGGAGAACTGGACCTGGGAGCGGGAGGGCCTCGATCTCTTCGCCAGCCACAAGGACTCCGGCGATCCCATCCCCGACGATCTGTTCCGGCGCCTGGCGGGGAGCCGCACCTTCCTGGGCGCCACCTGGCAGATGCGCCAGCTGAGCCTGGCGGCGGTCGACCTGGCCCTGCACATCGACTTCGACCCGAACGCCGGCGGCGACGCCATCGCCTTCGGGCAGCAGGTGATGGAGCCCTACGGCATCCGGCCGGAGTTCGCGCACACCGAGTTCCTGGCCGCCTTCAGCCACATCTTCGCCGGCGGCTACGCGGCCGGCTACTACAGCTACAAGTGGAGCGAGGTGCTGGACGCCGACGTGTTCAGCCGCTTCCAGGAGGACGGCATCTTCAACGCCGGCACGGGCCGCGCCTTCGTCGAGTCGATCCTCTCCAAGGGGGACAGCCAGGACCCCGAGGAGCTGTTCCGCCGCTTCATGGGCCGCGATCCCGACCCCGAGGCGCTGATCCGGCGCAACATCGGCGCCTGAGCCGCCGGGCGCCGGCTCGGGCGCTCAGGCACCGCCGTGGCGAGCGAGCGCCTGAACCACCAGGCTGATCGCCCGGCCGTAGTCGGCCATGCCCGCGGACACCCCCTGGCTCTCGAGGTAGGTGCCGTAGGTGGCGCTGGCCGCACGCTGCAGCCAGGGCAGCCGGTAGTGGAGGGCGGCCGCATCGAGGCTCGCCAGGTCCCGCCGGGCGCGCCGCGGCAGGCTCGCGAGCAGGCGCTGGCCGAGAGGCTGCGGCAAGCCCGCGGCGAGGCCGGCGAGGGCGTGCAGCGCCAGCGCGTAACGCACCGACGGGTCGTTGCAGCGCAGCCCAGCCAGCACCGCGAGCGCGTCGGTGTCGGCCTCGCGGGCGAAGCCGGCGGCATGGCCGAGCTCGTGGGTGGCGGTGGCGAGCCGCGCCACCGGCGGTAGCCCGGCATCGACGTGCGGCTCCAGCAGCCACGGCGAGGTGATCCCCGCGAAGCCCGCTCGCAGCAGCGTGCCGGCGGGCAGCCACTTGACGCGACGCGGCACCCCCACCACCGTGCCGGTCAAGCGCTGCACCTCGTCGCCGACGCAGCCGGCGGCGGCCGCGATGTCGGCCTGGCCCGGCACCGGAGAGCCGCTGGTTGCTCGCAGGATGGCGAGCAGCCGCGCCTGGGCCACCCGCGCTTGCGCCAGGGTGGGTGGCGCCGCCGGCACCCGCAGGAGCTGAGCCAGCGTGTCGCGCCGGTAGGCGAGCCCCCACACCAGGGTGAAGCCGAGCAGCAGAACCGCCGCCGCCCAGGGCAGCCAGCTGCGGAGCAGCCGAGCGCCGAAGCGGGCGCGGCCGCGCGGCGTGAGCAGCGTCGCCAGCGCGGCCACGACGGCCGCCGCGGCGAGCGTGCCGGTGAGGCTCAGCGGCACCGCTCCCACCAGGGGGGCCAGCAGCCGGCTGGTGACGGGGAAGAGGCCGCGGGAGAAGAGCGGCTCCACCCACGAGGCCGGCCACGGCACCAGCGCCAGCAAGGCGCCCAGGCCGATCAGCGCCAGGGGCACGCGGGGCACACGGGGAGGCGGCGGGGTCACGCGCCTCCGGACCGGCGGCGGGAGCGCCGGGGCCCGGCCGGCAGCTCGACCGGCAGGCCTTCGGCGCGCTCGAACCCCGAGCGGCTCAGCGTCCACCAGCCGCTGCCGGCGTCCTGGAGGCGGCTGCCGGGGAGCGCGTGAGGCGTGAAGAGCTGCACTGCGGTGACGCCGAGCAAGGTGAACGCGAGCCGCGCCGCGCCGTCGGCCAGCCCCGCCCGGGCCCACGGCAGCAGGCAGCAGGCGCTCGGCTCGTCGAGCGCCACGTGGGCCACCGTACCCAGGCGCGTCACGCGCGCCCAGGGCGCCAGCGCCAGGGAGGGGTCCAGGCGAGGGTCGGCGCCTGCCGCCAGCAGCCGCACGAGCGCGTCGACGGAGCGCGCCGCCGCGGCAGGCTCGGTCGCCAGCACCAGCAGGCCGTCCGCGGTGCGCTCGGCGACGATCGCCAGGCCGGCTTCCCGCACCCGGTAGCGGGGCGCGGCGGGCTCGCAGCGCGCGTCGTAAGCCAGCGACAGCGAATCGGTCAGGCTGCGCCGGCGAGCGCGCAGCCGCTCGACCTCGCGGCCGGCCAGCTTGAGCGGGTCCTCGAGCAGCGCCTCCACGGCAAGAGCTTCGTCCTCCAGGCTCTCCAGGCTGCGGGCGGCGCCGTCGGCCGGGCCCGGCCCGGGCGCCTCGCCGGCGCGGACGGGCGCGTTCGGCGCGGCGCCAGGCTCGTCGACTGCGGCTGCGCCCTCCTCGGGAGCCTGCGCGCCGGTCGCGCGGGTGACGGCCCGGGCCGGAGCGCCCGCCAGGAACGCCGCCACGTCCGGATGACGGCGCACCGTGCCGTCCGCGATGGTCCACACCTCGTGGGCGACGCGCTCCGCCAGGCGGCGGTCGTGCGTCGCCAGGACGACCGCGGCGGGGGTGGCGAGGAGCGCACGCTCGAGCGCCTCGATGGCGGGCAGGTCGAGGTCGTTGCCGGGCTCGTCCAGGAGCAGCAGGTCCGCCTCACGCGCTTCGAGCAGCGCCAGCCCGGCGCGTGCGCGCTCGCCCCCGGAGAGCTCCTCCGGGGGCCGCTCCCAGCGATCCGCGGCGAGGCCGGCCTCGGCCAGCAGCTGGCGCGCCCTCCCCTCCGGCGCGACCGTCGCCAGCTGCCCGAGCACCCCGCGCCCCTGCGCCAGGCCGCGGTCGAGCTGCCCCACCGATGCCAGCCGCAGGCCAGGCCGGGAGCGCAGCTCCGCCCGGGGATCGTCGGACGGCAGGGTCCCGGCGAGCAGGGCGAGCAGCGTGCTCTTGCCGCTGCCGTTGGGGCCCAGCAGCGCCACGTGCTGGCCGGCGCGCAGCCGCAGGGCCGGCACGTCCAGGACGCCGGAGCGCCTGAGCGCCGTCGCCTCCAGCAGCACGCCGCGCCCCTCGCGGCCGGCGAGGTCGAGCTGCATCCGCCCCGCGCGGGAGGGCGCCAGCTTCGCCTCGATGTCGGCCTCCAGCCCGGCCAGGGCGGCCAGCCGGCGGTCCGCGGAGCGCCGCCGCCTGGCCGCGCCGCGGTTGCCGCGCGCGGCCAGCGCCGCCGTCATGGCGCGGAGTCGTCTGGCCTCCTTCTCCCGCGCGGCATCGCGCCGCCGCAAGGCATGCAGCGACTGCTCGCGCGCGCGGCGCGCGCGCTGGTAGCCTCCGCGCCGCAGCTCGGCCGCGCCGCCGCCCAGGAACAGGGTGGCGTCGGTGGCGCGGTCCAGCAGCGCCCGGTCGTGCGACACCAGCACCAGCGCGCCTCGCCAGCTCGCCAGCCGCTCGCCCAGCCAGGCCCGGGCGGCGAGGTCGAGGTGGTTGGTCGGCTCGTCGAGGAGCAGCACGTCGGGCGAGCCGGAGAGGACGGCGGCCAGCGCCAGGCGGCGGCGCTCACCGCCGGACAGGCCCGCCACCGGCCGGTCGCGATCGGGCTCGCGGAACCCCAGCGCCGCCAGCACCTCGCGCAGCTCGCTCTCCGCGCGGTAGCCCCCGAGCCGCTCGAAGTCCGCCAGCGCGTCGGCCAGGGCCGCCTCGCGCGGCTCGCCGCGCGCCAGCCGGCGCTCCTCCTCACGCAGGCGCGCCTCCGCCTCGCGCACCGCGCGCAGGCCGGCGGCCGCGGCCGACCACACGCTCCCGCCCGGCGGCGCCTCCGAGGTCTGCGGCAGGTACGCCAGGCGGACCCCCGGCGCGCGCGCCACGCGGCCCTCGTCCGGCGCCTCCAGGCCGGCCAGGAGGCGCAGCAGGGTGGACTTGCCGCTGCCGTTGGCGCCGGCCACTCCCACGCGCGTGCCGCTCGCCAGCGTCAGCTCGAGCCGCCGGAACAGCGGCCCGGCCGGCAGGAAGCGGGCGACCTGGTGTGCCTCGAGCAACTCCATCGTGGACGGGCTGCCCGTCAGGGCGCAGCCGCCCTCCATTGTAGGCGGCCGGCGGCCGGGTGCGGGGCTCCGGGTAGACTGCGGGGGTGAGACGCTTCACCGGCCGCGACGCCAATCAGGGGTTCACCTGCGCGGTTTGCGGAGCGGAGGTGCCGGCGCTGGCGAACGGCAGCTACCGCAACCACTGCCCGGCGTGCCTCCACTCGCTGCACGTGGACGTGAACCCCGGCGACCGGGCCAGCGACTGCGGCGGCGTGCTGGAGCCGGTGGCCGCCGAGCACAACGGCAAGAAAGGGTGGGTCATCGTGCACCGCTGCCGGCGCTGCGGCGCGGTGCGCCGCAACCGTGCGGCGCTCGACGACCCGCTGTGGCCCGACGACTACGAGCGCCTGGTGGCGCTCGCCAGCGGCCGCTCGCCGGCGGCCCCGAGCTAGCCCGGCGGCGCGCGCCGGCGCGGCACGAGGAGGAGCGATGGCCTTCGACACCTTGCGTCTCGAGCAGGAGGATGGCGCGCTGCGCATCCTCATGGACCGGCCACGCGTGCTCAACGCCCTGTCCGCCGAGATGCTCGACGAGCTGCGCGAGGCGCTGGAGGTCGCCGCCCGTCCCGAGGTGCGCGCGGTGCTGCTCACGGGCGAGGGGCGCGGCTTCTCGGCCG
Source organism: uncultured bacterium (assembly GCA_964496495.1). Classification (GTDB taxonomy): domain Bacteria; phylum Deinococcota; class Deinococci; order Deinococcales; family Trueperaceae; genus JASBRS01. The sequence continues at coordinate 33,682 of CAZBZU010000024.1, read as the reverse complement.
GTGCCGACCTGGCCAGCACGCCGGTCGACGCCGACATCCGCGCGCTGCTCGAACGCAGCTACCACCCGATCGTGCGGGCCCTGACGGAGCTTCCCAAGCCGGTGGTGGCCGGCGTCAACGGCATCGCGGCGGGCGCCGGCATGAGCCTGGCGCTGGCGTGCGATCTGCGCCTTCTCTCCAGCCGCGCCAGCTTCGCGATCGGCTTCACCGGCGTCGGCCTGGTGATGGATGCCTCCTGCAGCTACAGCCTGCCGCGCCTGGTGGGGCTGGGACGCGCCTTCGAGCTCGTCTACAGCGGGCGCCGGGTGCCGGCCGAGGAGGCCGTGGCGATGGGGCTCGGCGAGCAGGTGCTGGACGCCGACAGCTTCGCCGAGGCCGCCTGGGACCAGGTCAAGCGCCTCGCTGGCGGGCCGACGCTGGCGTTCGCGCTCGCCAAGCGGGAGCTGCGGGCCTCGCTGCACAACGACCTCGACGCTCAGCTCGCCCTGGAGGCCGAGATGCAGGGCCGCGCCGCGGCCAGCCGGGACGTGCGCGAGGGTCTCGCCGCCTTCACGGAGAAGCGCGCCGCGAGATTCGAGGGCCGCTGACGGTGAGCGACGCCGACCTCGTGCTCGTCGGGCGGGTGCTCACCATGGACCCGAAGCGTCCGCGGGCGGAGGCGGTGGCCGTCCGCGGCGAACGCATCGTCTACGTCGGGGACGAGCACGGCGCGCGCGAGCTGTGCGGGCCCCGCACGCGCGTCCTGGAGCTCGGCGAGGCGGCCGTGCTGCCGGGCTTCCACGACGCCCACCTCCACCTCACGCAGCACGGCCTGGAGCTGAGCCAGCTGGACCTGGCGTCCACGGCGACGCTGGACGCCGCGGTGGCGCTGGTGGCCGAGCGCGCCCGCGGGCTCGAGCCGGGGAGCTGGCTGCTGGGCTCGGGCTTCGCGCTGCAACGCTGGGGCCTCGCCGGTCTCGCCGGCGGGGCTCGCGCCGCGCTGGACGCGGCCTCGGGCGAGGTGGCGGTGCTGCTGCGCAGCCAGGATCACCACAGCGTGTGGGTCAACGGCGCGGCGCTACGGCTCGCCGGCGTGGGGCGCGACGGCGCCGACCCGCCGCACGGCACCATCGAGCGGGACGCGGCCGGCGAGCCTACCGGGCTGCTGCTCGAGCGCGCCGCCGAGCTGGTGACCGGCCTGCTCCCGCCGCCCGGCGCGAGCGAGCTGCGAGCGGCGCTGGCCAGGGCCGGGGCCGACCTCGCCGCTCGCGGCATCACCACCGTGCACCACATGGCCTACGAGCCCCCCGCCTACTGGCGCGAGCTGGCGCTGGCCGCCTCGGACGACGCCTACCCGTTGCGGGTGTGGGCCTGCCTGCCTCAGCTGGACATCGAGCACGCCGCCGCGCTGGGGGTGGCCACGGGGCAGGGCGGGAGCAACTTCCAGGTGGGCGGCGCCAAGTTCTTCTGCGACGGGGCGCTCGGGAGCCGCACCGCCTGGATGCTCGAGCCCTACGCGGGCGGCGGTTGCGGGGTCGAGGTCGACGGCCCCGAGGTCCTGGCCGAGCGCTACCCGCTGGCTATCGACGCCGGCCTGGTGCCGGTTACCCACGCCATCGGCGACGCCGCCAACCGGGCGGTGCTGGACGCGCTGGAGAGCGCGGCCCCTCGCTGGCGCGCCCGCGGCCTGCGGCCGCGCATCGAGCACGCCCAGCACCTGCATCCCGCCGACGTGGCGCGCTTCGCGCGGTCCGGGGTGGTGGCATCGATGCAGCCGATCCACCTGACCTTCGACGTGGGAAGCGTGCACTCGTTGCTCGCCGACCGCGAGGCGCGAGCCTACCCGATGCGCGCCCTGCTGGACGCCGGCGCCCCGCTGGCGTTCGGGTCCGACACGCCGGTGGCGGAGCCGGACGTGCTGGCGGGGGTGCGCGCGGCGTGCCGGCGGTCCGGAGCCGATGGCGCCGTGCTGGGGCCGGACGCGGCCATTCTGCCAGCGGAAGCGCTCGCCTGCTACACCGTCGGCGGCGCCTTCGCCATCCAGCGCGAAGGGCGGTCGGGCAGGCTGCTGCCGGGGTTCGACGCGGATCTCGCGGTGCTCTCGCACGATCCGCTGGCGAGCCTCGACGACCTGGCGGTTCTCGGCACCGTGAAGGCGGGCCGGGTGACGTACGCGGCCTGGCCCTGAGCGCGTCTCAGCGCGCGTGCACCTGCAGCTCCGCCACCCGGCCGCGGACGCTGCGGGTGGCGAGGAAGTGGATCGCGTCGGCCAGCTCGCCGGCATCGATCCAGGCGGCCGGATCGGCGTCGGGCATGGCCCCGCGATTGGCGGGGGTGTCGATGGTGCCCATCGGTACCAGCACGCTCACCGTGATCCCCTTGCCCTCCACCTCGCTGCGCAGGTTGCGGAAGTAGCCCAGCAGGGCGCCCTTGGCCGCCGCGTAGGCGGCGGTGTTGCCGCCGCCGCGCAGCGCCTGGGCGGCCGCGACCCCCAGCACGAAGCCGCGGCCGCGCGCCAGCATGCCGGGCAGGGCGGCGCGGGTGGCGGCCATGGCGGTGCCGAGATGGACGCGCATCTGCGCGTCGACGTCGCCCGGGCCGGCCTCCAGGGCGCTGTGCCTGACGAAGCCGCCGGTGAGGTTGAGCAGCGCGTCGACGGCGCCGAAGCGCTCCTCGGCGGCCCGCACGGCGCGCTCGGCCTGCTCGGGATCGGCGAGGTCCGCGCCGGCCACCAGCGCCTGCGGATGGCGCTCGCGAAGCTCCTGCTCGTGACTAGGGCGGGCCAGCAGCGCCAGGTTCCAGCCTTCGCTGGCGAAGCGCTCGGCGGTGGCGCGCGCCAGCGCGCCGGCCGCCCCGGCGATGGCGACCGTGCGGGGGTGCGGGGGTTCGACTCGTGCCATGGCGGGGCCTCCTCAGGGCGTCAGTCTACGGGCGGTGTCCGCTGCGGTTCCGTCGGGCGCACGTCATGGTGTGCCGGCGGCACCGGCTGCGCCTGGCGGAGGGCGGCTGCCAGGCTCAGGGGGCGAGGATGGACGCGATCGCCGGCGCCTCCTCGGCCTGCTCCGGTGCGATGCCCCCGAGCGCCAGGCGGCCGAACGTCCACAGGCGCACCCGCGACGCGTCGACCCTCAGCAGGTCCGCGAAGCGCGTCACCGTCCCGCGCGGGTCCTTCCTGAGGCGCGGGAGCCCGTTGAGGAGGTGCTGGGTGGCGTCGTAGCAGGGGTCGCCGAGGAACGGCTTCGGGTCGATCGCCAGCCACGGCTCGCGCTCCGCTGCCAGCACGTTGCCGGCATGCAGGTCGGTGTGCAGCAGGGCGTCGTCGCCGTGGCCCCGCGCGAGCGCCCGCAGCGCTGCGATGCCCTCGCCGAGCAGCCCCGTATCGACGGTTTCGCTCGCTTCCTCGCGGGCCCGCGCGGTCCAGTGCTCGATCATGCTCGCCAGCGGGCGGAAACCCTCTCGTGGCGGGGTGTGCCACAAGCGCGGCAGCAGCCCGGCGATGACCCGGTCCTGCACCTCCGGCGGCTGGGAGCGCAGCGGGCGTCCCGGGACGCAGCGCTCGAGCAGCATGGCGCCCAGGTCCTCGTCCCAGCGCAGCAGCCGCACCGCGCCCTCGCCGTTCCAGACGCGCAGCCCCGCGATCTCGTCCTCTCCCTCCATGTGGGGCATGCCCAGCTTCAGGACCGCGCGCCGGCCGCCGGCCGTGGTGACGCGGGCCACCCAGGCGCAGCTCCCGCAAAGCCCGTCGCTGCTCGCGGCGTAGACGCGTCCGACGCGCAGCTCCCAGCGGCGGGCGAGGATCCGGACGCTCGCCGGCAGCGCTTGGAGCCAGGCCCTCCGCTCGGGAGCCAGGTCGCAGGCGCGTCTCAGGATGGCGGGGATCTGCAGGGGAGCCGCGTCCGGCCCTGCGGCCGACCGGCTCTCATCTGGCTCGGGCATGCGCTGCGGACCTCCTTGCGTCACAGTCTAGCGGCCGCCTCGCCGCACGGCGGGGACGCGTCCGTGCCCGGCGGCCCGCTCGCGCCCGGCGGCGCGGCCCAGGCTATACTCCCGTATGTCCGTCCCCCTGCCCGCGACGCTCGACGGCTTGCTGGAGCGGGCGCGCGACGCCAGCCGGCGCCTGCCGGCGGCCGACCGCGACGCCGCCCTGCTGGCCATCGCCGACGCCCTGGAGCGGCACGCCGGCAGCATCGTCGAGGCGAACGCGCACGATCTGGCTGCCGAGCGGGCCCGCGGCACCTCGCCGGCACTGCTCGACCGGCTCAAGCTCGACGAGCCGCGGATCCGCGGCGTGGCCGAGGGCTGCCGCCAGGTGGCCGACCGCCCGGATCCCCTGGGGCGCGTGCTGGACGGCTGGCAGCTCCCGAGCGGCCTGCAGGTGCGGAAGGTGAGCGTCCCGTTCGGCGTGATCGGCATGATCTTTGAATCGCGGCCCAACGTCACCGTCGACGCCGCGGCGCTGGCCGTGAAGGCGGGCAGCGCGGCGGTCCTGCGCGGCTCGTCCAACGCCCTGGCCAGCAACCGCGCGCTGGTGCAGGTGATGCGCTCGGCGCTGGCGGCCAGTGGCCTTCCCGAGGATGCCGTGCAGCTCGTCGACTCCCCCGACCGCGAGCTGGTCACGGCGCTGCTCGAAGCGCGCGGCAAGGTGGACCTGGTGATCCCTCGCGGGGGCGCCGGGCTCATCCAGCACGTGGTGGAGAACGCCCGCGTGCCCGTCATCGAGACCGGCGTGGGCAACTGCCACGTCTACGTGCACGCCGCGGCGGACCTGGCCATGGCCGAGGCGATCATCGTCGACGCCAAGGTGCGGCGGCCGGGCGTGTGCAACGCGGCCGAGACGCTGCTGGTGGATGCCGCCGTGGCTGACGCCTTCCTCCCGCCGGCACTCGCCAGCCTGCGGCAGGCCGGCGTGGAGCTGCGCGGCTGCGAGCGCACGCGCGCCCTCGCACCCGAGCTGGCGAGCGCCACGGAAGCCGACTGGGAGACGGAGTTCCTCGACCTCACGCTGGCGGTGCGGGTCGTCGACGGCCTCGACCAGGCGCTCGACCACATCGCTCGCTACGGTAGCCAGCACAGCGAGGCCATCGTCACCGGCGAGCTGGCGGCCGCGGAGCGCTTCCGCCGCGAGGTGGACGCGGCGGCGGTCTACGTCAACGCCTCCACCCGCTTCACCGACGGCTTCGCCTTCGGCCTCGGCGCGGAGATCGGGATCAGCACGCAGAAGCTGCATGCCCGCGGCCCCATGGGGCTGGCGGAGATCGTCACCTACAAGTTCCTGATCGACGGCGACGGCCAGGTGCGCGGCTAGGCCGCGTCGCCGGCGCTCGCGGCGGCGTGGGGGGCCGGCACGAGCGGCAACGACACCGACAGCAGCGCACCGCCCTGCGGGTGGTTGCTGGCCGTGACCGTGCCGCCGTGCAACGCGACCAGGCTGCGAACGATGCTGAGCCCCAGGCCGCTGCCGCCGGCGGCGCGCGAGCGCGCCGCGTCGGTGCGGTAGAAGCGCCTGAAGACGCGCTGGAGCTCGACCTCGGGGATGCCGGGGCCGTGGTCGCGCACGCTGAGGACGGCCCGCCCGCCGTCGCGGCGCAGCCTCACCTCGATGCGGCTCGCCTCGGGCGCGTGCCGGGCCGCGTTGTCCAGCAGGTTCACCAGCACCTGGCGCAGGCGGCTGGCGTCGCCGTCGACCATGGCGGGCTCGAGCGCCACGTCGAGCTCCAGTCGGCGATCGCCGGCGCGGTTCTGGAAGGAGTCGCAGACCTGCCGCACGAGCTCCTCCAGGCCCACCGGCGCGCGTTCGAGCTCGAGCTCGCCGCTCTCCGCCCTGGTGAGCAGGCGCAGGTCGCCGACGAGCCGCGTGAGGAGCGCGATCTCGTCGCCGAGCCGATGGTAGGTCTCGGGCGTGCCGGGCATCAGGCCGTCCTCGAGCGCTTCCAGCTCGCCGCGCAGGATGGTGAGCGGCGTGCGCAGCTCGTGGGCGATGTCGGCGATGAGGCGCTGCTGCTGCTCCTCCTCGGTTTGCAGCCGATCGGCCAGCCGGTTGAAGGCCGCCCCGACCTCCGCGACCTCGTCGTGCCCTTCGGTGGCGGCGCGCACGTCGCGCTCGCCGGAGGCGTAGCGCTGCGCCACGGCGGTCAGGCGCCTGAGCGGGCGTGCCAGGCGGGCGGCCAGGAGCGTGCCTGCGACGGCGGCCAGCAGCAGCGCGATGGCGGCCCCTTCGGCGTTGGCGCGCCACAGGTCGCGCACCAGCAGCGCCCGCCTAGCGGCGGCTCCGGCCGGGCCCACAGCCGTGGCCCCCGTCCCGCCGGCAGCCCGTCCCGCGCCCGGCCCGCGCCCCGCGGGCGCGGCCGAGCTACTGGCGGCCGGCGCTTCCAACAGCCGCCCCACCCGCTGGCTCGCCACCTGCACGCTCAGCAGTGCGGTGACCGCGACAGCGACGAGCACCACCCCCGTCACCACCAGCGTCAGCCGGCCGCGCAGGCGCACGCTCAGGACCGCAGCCGGTAGCCGACGCCGCGCACGGTCTGGAGCTTGTCCGCGCAGGCGCCCAGCCGCTGGCGGAGGTTCTTGATGTGGGCGTCGACGGTGCGGGTGTCGGCGGTGGGATCGTCCAGCACGTCGAGGAGCTCGGCGCGGTGGAAGGCGCGGTTGGGCGTCGCCGCCAGCGCGCCCAGCAGGCGCAGCTGGGTGGGGCTGAGCGCCAGCGCGGTGCCCTGGCAGCGCGCCTCGAAGGCGTCGAGGTCGACCTCGAGCTCGCCGAGGGTGAAGCGCTGCGAGCGCTTGAGGTCGCCGTGGGCCCTGCGCAGGACGGCCCGAACGCGCGCCACCACCTCGCGCGGGCTGAAAGGCTTGACGATGTAGTCGTCGGCCCCGAGCTCGAGCCCCACCAGCCGATCGACCTCCTCGGCCCTGGCGGTGAGCATCAAGATGGGAACGTCGGAGGTGGCGCGCACGCGGCGGGTCACCTCGAGGCCGTCGATGTCGGGGATCATCAGGTCCAGGAGGATCGCCGCGGGATCGGCCGCACGCCACAGCTCGAGCGCGCGGCGTCCGCTGGCGGCGCGCTCGGTCCGGAAGCCGGCGTCCCGCAGGTAGCGCTCGAGCAGATCCGCGATGCGCGGCTCGTCTTCGACGATCAGCACGGTCTCGTTCACGTCACCCTCGCACCGAGGGTAACGGGCCGCGGGCGGCAAGGCAACTGACATTCGGCCCGCGCGCCGCGGCGCCCGTTCACGGCCGTTGAGTTGCGTCCCTGACGGCAAAAGCCTTTTGACCGGGGGGTGCGGCGCGGGGTATAGTGAGGGGTAGGGGTAGCGCCCCTTTTTCCCATGCGCATCGCATGAGCCGTGAGCGGAGGCATCACTTGAGTACCTACAGTGCCGAGAGCATCAAGGTGTTGAAGGGTCTGGAGGGCGTGCGCAAGCGTCCCGCCATGTACGTCCAGGGGGGAACGGGCGTCGACGGCTACCACCAGCTCCTCACCGAGATCATCGACAACGCCATCGACGAGGCCCTGGCGGGCTACGCCGATGCCGTGTCGGTGACCCTCAACGCCGATGGCTCGGCGACCGTGGCCGACAACGGGCGGGGCATCCCCGTCGAGGTGATGAAGAAGGAGGGGCGGCCGGCCATCGAGGTGATCTACACCGAACTCCACGCCGGCGGCAAGTTCGACAACTCCTCGTACAAGGTGTCGGGTGGCCTGCACGGCGTCGGCGCGTCGGTGGTGAACGCCCTCTCCACCTTCCTCACCGCCGAGGTGACGGTCGACGGCAAGCGCCACCGCATCCGCTTCGAACGCGGCGAGGTGGCGGAGCCGGTGCACGTGGTGGGTGACGCCCCGCGCGGCGTCAGCGGCTCGACGGTCACCTTCCAGCCCGACCCGTCCGTGTTCAAGGAGGTGCGCTCGTTCGACTACCAGCGCATCAAGCGGCGCCTGCGCGAGCTGGCCTTCCTCACCGGAGGCCTGAAGATCGTGCTGGACGACATGCGTGGTGACGACCCGCGGCACGAGGAGTTCCGGGAGCGCGGCGGCCTCGGCGCCTTCGCCGCCTACCTGGCGAAGGACAGCAAGGCCCTCTACGACCGGCCCGTGTTCGTGAGCGGCACGGCCCTGGTGGAGACGGACACGGCCAGCCACGACATCGAGGTGGAGGTCGGCCTCATCCACACCAGCGGCTACGGCCAGAACGTGCTGACGTACGCCAACATGATCACCAACCGCGACGGCGGCACCCACCTGACCGGCTTCAAGACCGCCTACACGCGCGTGCTCAACAACTACGCCAGGTCGAAGGGCCTGCTCAAGAAAGGGGATCCTGCGCCCACCGGCGAGGACTTCCTCGAGGGCATCTCCTGCGTGATCTCGGTGAAGCTGCCCGACCCGCAGTTCGAGTCGCAGGCCAAGGTCAAGCTGCTCAACCCCGAGGCCCAGACGGCCGTCCAGTCGGTGGTGTACGAGAAGTTCGCGGAGATCCTGGAGGAGAACCCGCGCATCGGGCGCGCGATCATCGAGAAGGCCGCCAACGCCGCCCGGGCGCGCGAGGCGGCGCGCAAGGCGCGCGATTTGGTGCGCCGGGCCAACCCGCTGGAGAACGACGACCTGCCCGGCAAGCTGGCGGACTGCCAGTCGCAGGATCCGGCGCAGAGCGAGATCTACATCGTGGAAGGGGACTCGGCCGGTGGGAGCGCCAAGCAGGGGCGCGAACGCCGCTTCCAGGCCATCCTGCCGCTGCGCGGCAAGATCCTGAACGTCGAGAAGGCGAACATCGGCAGGATCCTCAAGAACGCGGAGATCCGCGCCATGATCGCGGCCATCGGGGCCGGCATCGACGGCACCGGCGACGACGCCCACTTCAACATCGAGGACGTCCGCTACCACCGCATCATCATCATGACGGACGCCGACGTGGACGGCAGCCACATCCGTACGCTGCTGCTGACCTTCTTCTACCGCTACATGCGGCCCATCATCGACCACGGCTACCTCTACATCGCGCAGCCGCCGCTCTACGGCGTGCGCTTCGGGCGCCAGAAGGACCTCACCTACGTGTACGACGACGCCGCGCTGCAACGGTTGCTCAAGGAGAACCGCGGCAAGAAGCTCGACATCCAGCGCTTCAAGGGCCTGGGCGAGATGAACCCGGAGCAGCTCTGGGAGACCACCATGAACCCCGAAGGCCGGGTCCTGCGGCGCGTCACCATCGAGGACGTGCTCGAGGCCAGCGAGACCTTCGAGATGCTCATGGGCACGGAGGTGCCGCCAAGGCGCGAGTTCATCGAGGACAACGCCCACCGGGCGGAGCTCGACCTGTAGCCGCGGCGCCGGCCGCCGAGCAGTGCCAGTGACGCGAGGGGGCCGGCGTGTGCCGGCCCCGATGGCCGCGTCGAGCGCCCTCGGCGCCCGCAGCGCCGCAGGCTACTTGTGGCTCAGCGTCGGCTTCCGCGTCTCCAGGAAGTCCACCAGGTCGTTCATCTGCTTGGCGGACAGGATCTGCCCGAAGGCCGGCATGTTGTAGCCGCCGTTGGCGATGCGCCAGGTGAGCTCGGTGGGGTCGAGACGGTTGCCCACGTAGGTGAGGTCCGGCCCCCGGAAGCCGCCGAAGCCGGCGATGCGGTGGCACTCCTCGCAGCCCTTGTCGTGGAAGAGCACCGCACCGTTCTGCTGCGCCGGCGTCAGGTTGGTGCCTACCACGCGGGTAGGCAGGGGCGGAGCGTCGTAGCGTGGCGACCACGGCTCCCAGGTGGCCAGCCACCAGGTGGAGGCGATGAACACCACCACCACGGACAGCGTGCCGATCGCCCAGGGGCGGCGCAGCGGGTGGCGCTCGCCCTCCTTGGCGAACAGCGGCAGCACGAAGATCGCCAGGAACACCACCGCCGGCCCCCCGATGATCATGTAGGGCGTCAGGGCGTGCGGGATCAGGGCCAGCACCCCGAAGTACCACAGCAGGTACCAGTCCGGCTTGGGCGCCGCCACCAGGTGCGTGGGGTCGGGCGCCGCGGCCAGCTCGGGCGGCCCCACGGCGATGGCGAGACCGACGATGACGGCGATCATCGCCACCGCAAAGGCGACGTCGCGCCACGCCGCGTCCGGCCAGAAGGGGACGCCCTCGCGGTGCAGCAGCTCCTCGTACTCCTGCTTGTAGGTCGCTCGCTTGACGGGCTTGCCGCGCCTGGGCGGCTCGGAGATGCCGTTGCGGACCACCATCCACAGGTGAGGCGCCAGCAGCGCGCCGATCAGGATGGGGAAGACGAACACGTGCAAGGCGAAGAACTGACCCAGCGTGGCGCCGCCGAGGGTCTCGCCCGCGAGCATGAAGCGCGCCAGCGCCGCGCCGATGACGGGGAAGTAGCCGGCCTGCTGGGCGCCCACCACCACCGACCAGATGGCGGTCTGGTCCCAGCGCAGGATCTGGCCGGTGAAGCCCATGGCGATCGTGAGGAACAGCAGGACGGTGCCGCTCATCCAGCTCGCCTCGCGCGGGTACTTGTAGGAGGCGAACAGGAAGGTGCGCACCATGTGCAGCCCGACCATCAGGATCATGGCCGAGGCCCCGAAGTAGTGCACCGAGCGCAGGAAGTGGTCGAGCGCGGAGTTCTCGGTGATGAACTTCAGGCTCTGGTAGGCCTGGCTGGTCGACGGTACGTACAGGAAGCTCAGCGCCACGCCCGTGACCACCTGGAGGATGAAGGCGAACAGGGTGGCGCTGCCGAACACGTAGAGCCAGCTGGAGCCCTTGGGGACCAGGTGCTTCATGACCGGAGCGATGAGCTCGCCGATGCCGGTGCGCTCCTCGATCCAGTCGTTGATGCGGCGGAACGTCCTCAGCATGTCAGCTCGGTCCGGGCACGCGGCCGTCGATGGGCAGGGACGTGGTCTCGATCTCGACGGTGTTGCCGGTCACGCGCACCGGGTAGCGCGCCAGCGGCCGCGGCGGCGGCCCGGCCGCCACGTCTCCGTTGGCGTAGTACACGCCGCCGTGACAGGGGCACATGAACATCTCGGCCTTCGGCTCCCAACGCACCGGGCAGCCGAGATGCGAGCAGTTCACCGTGAAGGCCGTGAACTGAGAGGCGCTGACGCGCCTGAGGTAGGCGGCGGTGCGCCCGGCCTTGCCGGCCCAGGCGTCGGGGTTGGCGTTCTGGAAGGCCACCGGCACCGTGGTGCCGACCTTGAAGCTGTCTACCGCGCCCACGCTGCGCCACACCCGCGGCTGCGTCTTCCACATCGACTTGAGCACGGCTCCGAGCACCGGTACGCCCACCAGCAGCGCTGCGAAGCCGCCCAGACCGAAGCTGAGTGCCGCCAGGAACCTGCGACGGTCGGGCGTCTCGCCCTGCCCGTTCCCCTCGGCTCCGCCGTCAGCCGTGGGATTCGTCGGCTTCTCCGTCACGAAGCATCTCTCCCATCCAACCCACGATCGAAATGGCGAAGAGGATGACGCCGGCCACCTCCACCAACCACACCGTGATCAGCCCCAGCAGCACGAAGGTGATCGCGAAGCCGGTCAACAGGGGCCAGGTGGTCGGCCGCGGGATGAGCATGTCCCTCGGCTCCTGCCACTCTACGGTCTGCTTGTCGTTCATCGCGCTCCTTCCAAGATGCGGCCGCTGGCCCTGCCGGGCTCGGCCCCCTCCTCCGCGGCGGCCGTGGAGACCTCGTCGGGCTCAGGCATCGAGAACCACAACCCGAACTCCGTCAGGATGCACACGATATAGAACAGCCCACCGGCCACCCACATCAGCAGACCCCCGATCTGCTGGTCGGCCAGCACCGACAGTCCCCACCCGTTGCGGATGAGCCCGAGGGCCCCGTAGGGGTCGGGCGGATGAACGTAGAAGGGGTAGAGGGGTGTCGGCGCCAGGGTGATGACGATGCCCAGCAGCGCGATCCCTGCCATGGCCGCGAACAGGTAGGCCATGGCCGCCGGCGGCGCCAGGCGCCGCTCCCGCACCGGGGTGAGCACCGGCCACCAGAACATGGTGGCGGTGACGATGAAGATCAGGTGCTCCAAGGCGTGAACGCTCTCGCTTCGCAGGGCCAGGTCGTAGAGGAAGGGAAGGTGCCAGGCCCAGAGCGCGCCCACCTTCAGCGGCAGGGTCACCAGCGGACGCCCGATGGTGCGCTCCAGCCTGCTCACCAGCGGCACCCGCAGCAGCTCGCGGGTGGCCGCCGGCGGCAGGCCGATGAGCAGCAGCGGCGGCGCCACCAGGATCAGCAGCATGTGCTGAACCATGTGCACGCTGAAGAGGTAGAGCTCCCCGAGCCGGTCGATGGGCGACACCAGCGCCAGCGTCAACACCGTCACGCCGGCGCCGAAGGCCGCCACCCGCGGCCAGGAGACCCGGCGGCCCAGCCAGGCGAGGTAGGCGACCACCAGCCCCGCCACGCCGCCGAGCACGGTGGGTTCCGGGCTCCAGGCGAGGGAGATGAGGTGCGCGGTCGTCATCATGCATCGAGGCTCACACGAAGATCAGGTAGGCGACGCTGAAGACAGCCACCCAGACGGCGTCGACGAAGTGCCAGTAGTACGCGATGGTGGCCAGAGCGGACTCGTTCTTGGGGCCGAGCTTGCCGGCGAAGCTGAGGCCGGTGAGGCTGCTCAGCATGATCAGGCCGGTGATGACGTGCAGCCCGTGGAAGCCCGTCAGGGTGAAGAAGGCGGAGCTGAAGACGTCGTAGTTGAGGGTGATGCCCGAGGTGATCAGCTCGTGGTACTCGATGCCCTGGCCGGTGAGGAACACCAGCCCCAGCGCGATGGTGGCCAGCATCCACAGCCGGAAGGTGCCGTGCCGGCCGCGGTGGAAGGCGCGCTCCGCCAGCCACACGGTGAGGCTGCTTGAGAACAGGAAGAGGCTGAAGACGAAGGTGCGCGGCACCGCCAGGCTCTCGCGCGGCAGGTTGCCGAAGGCGCCGCTCAAGTAGGCGTAGCTGGACAGCAGCGTCAGGAAGAAGAAGATCTCGGAGCTGATGAAGAACAGCATCCCCACCTTGTGGCGGTTGACGTTCGGCCCGCGCGCGGCGCCGGCAGCGGAGTTGGCGGTGGTCATGCGGTCCCCTCCGTCGTGGGTGAGGGCGTGACCTCTGCGAGGTCGGGGTGGTTGAGGTCGAACAGCGGCCGGGCGCTACGGACCGGCGGCAGCTTCTCGAAGTTGTGCTCCGGCGGGGGCGAGGTGGTCGCCCACTCCAGCGTCCAGGCATCCCACGGGTTGTCGCCGGCCTTCTCCCCGTGGCGGAAGCTCCACACCAGGTTCCACAGGAACATCAGCACGGCGATCCCGAGGATGAACGCCCCGATGGTCGAGATGAGGTTGAGGGTGCCGTAGTCGGGCAGGTTGGGGTAGGTGTACACGCGCCTCGACATCCCCAGGAGACCGAGGATGTGCTGCACGAAGAACGTCATGTTGAAGCCGATCACCGCCAGCCAGAAGTGCCAGCGGCCCAGCCGCTCGCTCATCATGCGGCCGGTGATCTTCGGGAACCAGTAGTAGATGCCGGCCCACAGCCCGAACATCGAGCCCCCGAAGAGCACGTAGTGCATGTGCGCGACCACGAAGTAGCTGTCCGTGAGCTGCCAGTCGATCGGCACGGCGGCGAACATCACCCCGGTGATGCCGCCGATCACGAACTGGATGATCATGGCGGCGGCGAACAGCAGCGGCGCGTCCAGCCGCAATCGCCCGCGGAACATGGTGGTGCTCCAGTTGAAGATCTTCACCCCGGTCGGGACCGCGATGAGCATGCTGGCCGCGCTGAAGGCGCCGTTCACGGCCGTGGTCAGCCCGATGGCGAACATGTGGTGCACCCACACCATGAAGCTGAGCAGCCCGATGGCGATGCCCGAGCCGGCCACGAAGGTGTAGCCGAAGATGGGCTTGCGCGAGAACACCGGAACCACCTCGGACATGATGCCGAAGGCCGGCAGCGCCATGATGTAGACCTCGGGGTGACCGAAGAACCAGAAGATGTGCTGCCACAGGATCGCCGAGCCCCCGCTGACGTTGGCGCGGAAGAAGTGCATGTGCAGCACCCGGTCGCCGAGCAGCATGATGAGCCCGGCGTTCAGCGGCGTCAAGGCGTAGAGGATGATCAGGCTGGTGATCATCATCATCCACACGAACAGCGGCATGCGGCGCCAGGTCATGCCCGGTGCCCGGTAGCGCACGATGGTCGCGAGCAGGTTGACGGCGGCGGCGATGGTGCCGACGCCCGTCTCGATGAGCCCGACGATCCAGTAGTCGATCCCCGGCCTCGAGGAGTAGGAGAACTCGCTCAGGGGCGCGTAGGAGAACCACCCCGCGTTCGCCAGGCTGCCGGTGAAGCCCGCCAGGTAGATCACGATGCCGCCCAGCAGGAACACCCAGAAGCCCAGCGCGTTGAGGCGCGGGAACGCCACGTCGCGGGCACCCACCATCAGCGGCACCAGGTAGTTGGCGAGCCCGATGAAGATGGGCATCACCACCAGGAAGATCATGGTGGTGCCGTGCATGGTGAAGATGTTGTCGTACTCCTGCGGCGTCAGCACCCGGGCGTTGGGCGCGGCGAGCTGGATGCGCATCAGCAGCGCCTCGATGCCGCCCACCCCGAAGAAGAACAGCGACGTGACCATGTACATCACGCCGATCTTCTTGTGGTCGGTCGTGGAGAGCCACGACAGCCAGCCCCAGCCTCGCGTCAGCGGCGGGAACGGGTGCTCGTGGGGCGCGGTCGACCCCTCGATCGCGGAGATCGACTCCTGCGTCACGGTTGTTCCTCCAGATAGGCAACCAGGGCGTCGAGCTGCGACGACGTCAGGTGCAGGTTCGGCATGTGGGCTCCGGGCTTGATGCTGGTCGGGTCGGCGATCCAGGCGCGCAGGTCCTTGGGCGTGTTCGGCAGGGCGCCGGAGGCTAGGGACTGCCGGTCGGCGAGGTGCGTGAGGTCGGGTCCGACCACCTGCCCGGCCGGGGCGCCGGACCCGGAGATGTTGTGGCAGCTCGAGCAGGTCAACCCGACGAACAGCGCCTTGCCGTTGGCCTCGGCCGCCGTCCTCGGCGCCGGATGCGGCTGCGCCTGGGCCGTCAGCCAGCTGTGGTAGTCGGCCTCCGTCTGGGCGACCACGCGGATCCGCATCCAGGCGTGCCCGGCCCCGCAGTACTCGGCGCAGGTGCCGAGGTAGACGCCCGGCTTGTCGGCCTCGATGACCATGGTGTTGGGATGCCCGGGGATGGCGTCCATCTTGCGCCCCAGCTCCGGCACCCAGAAGTCGTGGATCACGTCCTTGGAGGTCAGCTTGAGCTCGATGGAGGTGCCGGCGGGGATGTGCAGCTCGTTGGCGGTCACCACATGGCTACCGGGATAGCGGAACTCCCACCACCACTGGTGCGCGATCACGTCCACGTTGACGGGATCGCCGGCGGGGTGCCTGGGCGGCGATACCGCCGCCATGGTTTGCATGGTGAGCACGAAGAGGACCACCAGGATGGCCAAGGGGATGGCCGTCCAGGTTACCTCCACGAGGGTGTTGCCGTGCGTTTGCGGCGGGAGGCCTTCCTGCCCTCGGTCGCGGAAGCGGATGAGGTTGAAGATGACGAAGGCGCTGACTGCCAGCAGGATCGCCATGGAGATCCAGAAGGTGATCCAGAAGAGGTGCCCGATGTGAGCCGCGTAGGGCGAGGCCGGGTTGAGTACCGAGTTAACGGATGAGTAGAGTCTATGCACGCACGCTCACTCCACGCGGGCGGATCGCCGCGAAGCCTCCACCCTGGACTAGGATTGCGAGTCGCCGCCTGCCCGCTGCGGTGACCCCCGACCCCCTGGCCGGGCCCCGCGTGTTCCTCAGGCAGACACGCCCGTTACGGCTCACCGCCACGAGCGTGTAGGTGGGAAGGTGTCGACCCTTGGTCCGACAGGCCGAAGCCCTGGAACCGCCTGTATGGCCTTGATGCCGAACCTGCGTGAGTCTATCACCCAGGCTGCGCGCGTGTTGCAACTGTGGGACGTTCGGCTCTTGCAGCGGCGCGGCGGACGGCTCAGCGGCGGCGCAGCGCCTCGCGGTTGATCACGTTGGCCGCCACCCCGCCGCCGAGCACGGCCGCCACGGCCTCCGCCGCCAGGCGCGCCATGGCGGTCCGCGAGCGCTCGGTGGCGGACCCCGCGTGCGGCGCCAGCACCACGTTCGGCAGCTCCCGAAGGCGCCGGTGCACGCTCGGCTCGTGCTCGAAGACGTCGAGCCCGGCGCCCCACAGGCGGCCGCCGGCCAGCGCGTCCGCCAGCGCCGCTTCGTCGACCAGCGCCCCGCGTGCGGTGTTCACCAGCACCGCCGTCGGCTTCATGCGCGCCAGCGCCGCGGCGTCCACGACGTGCCGCGTCTCGGCGGTGAGCGGGGCGTGCAAGCTGAGGAAGTCGCTCTCGGACAGCAGCGTGTCGAGGTCCACGTGGCTGGCGCCCAGCTCAGCCTCCGCGGCCTGGTCGCGGCGGCGGTTGTGGTAGAGGATGCGCATCCCGAAGCCGGTAGCGCGGCGAGCGACGGCGCTGCCGATGCGTCCCATCCCCAGGATGCCGAGGGTGGTCCCGGCCACCTCACGGCCCAGGAGCTGCAGCGGCTGCCAGCCGCTCCAGGCGCCCGAGGTCACCAGCGCGTGCCCTTCCCGCAGGCGCCTCGCCACCGCCAGCAGCAGCGCGAAGGCGTGATCGGCGGTCGCGGCGGTGAGGACGTCGGGGGTGTTGGCCACCGCCACCCCCCGCCGGTTGCAGGCGGCCACGTCGATGTTGTCGTACCCCACGGCGTAGTTGGCGACGATGCGGAGATCGCCGCCGGCGGTGTCGAGGAAGGCGTCGTCGACCCGGTCGGTGAGCAGGGTGATGGCGGCGGACGCCCCCCGCACGCGCTCGAGCAGCTCCTCGCGGGGGCAGGGGTCGTCGGCCTGGCGCATGTCGACCTCCAGGCCGGCACGGCGCAGGGGCTCCAGGCCGGCGTCCGGCAGGCGCCTGCTGATGCTCACGCGTCCTCGAGGCATGCTGCAGTGTAGTCGAGGGGCGGCGAGCGCGGCCTGCGGGATGACGCTGGCGCGTCGCCGCGCGCCGCCACGCGCTAGGCTGAGGTACCAGGAGGAAGCGGCCTATGGGCGAGACCGTGCGGATGCGACCATGCAGCTGAGCCTGTTCATCCCGTGCTTCGTGGACACCCTGTTCCCGTCCGCCGGCCAGGCCATGGTGGAGGTGCTGGAGCGCCTGGGTCACGAGCTGCGCTACCCCGGCGGGCAGACCTGCTGCGGCCAGATCCACGTCAACACCGGCTACCGCCAGGAAGCCACCATGCTGGCGCGGCACTTCGTCGACGTCTTCGCCGACGCCGAGGTGGTGGTCGCTCCCTCCGCGTCGTGCGTGGGGCTCGTGCACGACGTCTACCCGGACCTGGCGCGGGAGAGCGGCGACCGCGGGCTGGTGGCGGCCGTCGATGAGCTGCTGCCGCGCGTGCACGAGTTCAGCCAGTTCCTCACCGGCGTGCTCGGGCTGGAGGAGGTGGGCGCGTACTTCCCGCACCGGGTGACGCTCCACACCAGCTGCCACTCGATCCGGGTGTTGAAGGTGGGGGACGCGCCGCAGCGCCTGCTCGCCGGCGTCAGGGGGATCGAGGTGGTGCCCCTGCCGCGGGCCGACGAGTGCTGCGGCTTCGGCGGCACCTTCGCCGTGAAGAACGCCGACACCTCGGCCGCGATGCTCGCGTCGAAGGTGAGCAACGTGCTGGCTACCGGCGCGGAGTTCGTGGTGGCGGCGGACAACTCCTGCCTGATGAACATCGGCGGCGCGCTGTCTCGCCAGCGGGCCGGGGTGCGCACGCTGCACCTGGCCGAGGTGCTGGCATCGACCGAGGCGCGCCCGTGGAGCGCGCCGGGAGCGCGCGCATGAGCGGCGCCGCGCCCCGGCGGCGCAAGTTCGAGGCGGCCGCGCGCGAGGCGCTGGCCGACAGCCAGCTGCGCCGCAACCTGGCCAAGGCGACCGGCACCATCCGTGAGAAGCGGGCGGTGGCGACGGGGGAGATGCCTGACTGGCAGGAGCTGCGCGAGGCCGGCAGGCGCGTCAAGGCCGGCGTCATGGCGCACCTCGGCGAGCATCTCGAGCGGCTGGAGGCGGCGGTGCAGGAACGTGGCGGCGTGGTGCACTGGGCTCGCGACGCCGCCGAGGCCAACGCCATCGTTCGAGACATCGTCGCCGCCGAGGGAACGCACGAGGTGGTCAAGGTCAAGTCGATCACCACCGACGAGATCGGCCTGAACGAGGCGCTGGCCGCGGCCGGCATCACGGCCGTCGAGACCGACCTGGCGGAGTTGATCGTGCAGCTGGCGCACGAGCCGTCGTCGCACATCCTGGTTCCCGCCATCCACAAGAACCGCGCCCAGATCCGCGCGCTGTTCGTGGAAGGGATGGGACTCGATCCGTCGGAGCTCTCCGACGAGCCGCGGGAGCTGACGGCCGCCGCCCGCCGCTTCCTGCGCGAGCGCTTCTTCCGTGCCCGCGTGGCGGTGAGCGGCGCCAACTTCGCGGTGGCCGAGACGGGCAGCGTGTGCGTGGTCGAGTCCGAGGGCAACGGACGCATGTGCACCACCCTGCCGCACACGCTGGTGACGGTGATGGGGATCGAGAAGGTGGTGCCCGACTGGCAGGCCATGGAGGTGTTCCTGCAGCTGCTGCCGCGCTCCAGCACCGCCGAGCGCATGAACCCGTACACCTCGTTCTGGTCGGGCGTCACGCCCGGCGACGGGCCGCAGGCGTTCCACCTGGTGCTGCTGGACAACGGCCGCACCCGCGTTCTGGCCGACGAGGCGGCGCGTCAGACGCTGCACTGCATCCGCTGCAGCGCGTGCCTCAACGTCTGCCCGGTGTACGCGCGGGTGGGCGGGCACGCCTACGGCTCGGTGTATCCGGGGCCCATCGGTGCCATCCTCACCCCGCAGCTGCAGCGCAGCCGTGAGGCCGACACCCTGCCGTTCGCCTCCACCCTGTGCGGCGCCTGCTACGAGGTGTGCCCGGTGAAGATCGACATCCCGCGGGTGCTGCTGCACCTTCGGGGCCGAGCGGTGGAGCGGCGGCGGGGGTCGCCGGGCGGCTGGCGCAGCGCCGAGGACGCGGCCATGCGCGCGGCCGCCTACCTGCTGGCCGAGCCGTGGCGCTACCAGCGGGCGCAGCGACTGGCGCGCGGCGGCCAGGGGCTGCTGGCCCGCCGCGGCATCATCTCCTGGCTGCCCGGCTACCTCGGCCGCTGGACGCAGACACGGGACCTGCCGGCGGTGCCTCGCCGAACCTTCCGCGAGTGGTACCAGGAGCGAGCCAAGCCTGCCGCTGCCGACCGGGGGGGACGCTCGTGAGCGCCCGCGACGACATCCTCGCTCGCATCCGCGCGGCCGTCGCGGGGGGCGAGGCGTCCGCGGACGACGCAGCCGGCGCCCGACCCGATCGCGAGGCGGCGGCGTACCGGGTGAGCGGCGCCAAGGGCCGCGAGGAGCGCCTGGCGCTGTTCGTGGCGCGCGTCGAGGAGTACGGCGTACGCATCCAGCGCTGCGCGGCCGCGGAGGTTGGCGCGACGCTGTTGCGGATCTTGCGGTCGCGCCGGGCGGCCGGCGTGGTGGCGCCGCCGGGCCTGGCTCCGGAGTGGCGCCCGGACGGCGTCGAGTGGCTGGACGACGAGCGCGAGTCGTTGGCCGTGGAGCGGCTGGCGGCGTCCGACGGTGTAGTGAGCGGCTGCGCGGTGGCCATCGCCGAGACGGGAACGGTCGTGCTGGACGGCGGTCCCGGGCAGGGGAGGCGGGCGCTGACGCTGGTGCCGGACTACCACCTGTGCGTGGTGGCCGCCGACCAGGTGGTCGAGACGGTGCCCGAGGCCATCCGGCGGCTCGAGCCGGCGGCCCGCGCCGGCCGGCCCATCACCTTCGTGTCGGGGCCGTCCGCGACGTCCGACATCGAGCTGAGCCGGGTGGCGGGAGTGCACGGACCCCGCACCCTCGACATCGTGCTCGTCGACTGACGGAGCGACGCCGATCAGCACGGACTCCGCCCAACCCGGCGCGTGGTCGATACTCCCACATGACCGTCGGCGCTCCGCCGACCCGCGGCACGCGCGCAGCCGCTAGCGTCGCATAGGCCTCATCGCCAGCATGCGTCGTCCCGCGCGCCGGCCGCGCGGCCGCGGGGTGCTAGCGCCTCGAGGCGGCGCAGCTCGACCGAGAGATCGGGGGAATCTGCCATGGCGACCTGGTTGCGCATTGCGATCGCGATCCTCATCGTCATCCACGGTTACCTGTACGTCCCGTTCGCCTTCTACCTGGTCAACGACTTCCAGCGCTCCAAGGGCGGGTCCAGGCTCCTCGCTGGCGTCCTGGGGGCGGCGACCCTGAGGACGGGCACCCTGGCCGTCCACGTGGCGGCCGGCGCGCTGTTGCTGGCGTGCGGCCTGCTGCTGGCGCTGGCACCCGGAGCCACCCCCGTCTGGCGCACCCTCGCCGTCGCGGGCGGTGCCGCCGGCGTGCTGGCCTTCATGGTGGCCTGGAACGGCCGGTCGAGCCACTTCAGCGAGCAGGGTGTCCTGGGAGCGACGGCCAGTCTGGCCGTCCTCATCGGAGCTCTCGCCTTCGCAGATGCGGTCGGGTGATGGGAGGAGGGGCACAGATGTGGGAGACGTGGCGCATGACGATTCGTCGCAACGCCCGGGTTAGCGTGGTCGGCATCGTGGCACTGGCGGCGCTGTTTGGCAGCCCTTGGACGGGCGCCCAGACGCCCGTCCAGCCGCCCGTCCAGGGGCCTGCGATGCCGATCCACACGGCCGCCCTGGTGGGCGATGTGCAGGCGGTGCAGGAGCACATCGCTGCCGGCACGGACCTCGACGCGAAGGACGCCTACGGCTCGACGCCGCTGATCGTGGCGGCCACCTTCGGCCGTGCCGACGTAGCGAAGGTCCTGATCGACGCCGGCGCGAGTCTCGACCTCACCAACGCGGAGGGCTCCACCGCCCTGCACGCCGCCGCCTTCCTCGGCCGCGAGGACATCGTGCGGGCCCTGCTGGCCGCAGGCGCCAACCGCTACCTGAGGAATGACGCGGGCCATACCGCCCGCTCCTCGGTGCTGGCGCCCTTCGAGGAGGTCGCGCCCGTCTACCGGACCTACCGCGAGGCGCTGGGCCCGCTCGGCCTGACCCTCGACGATGCCGAGCTGCGGGCGGCGCGCCCGCGCATCGCCGCCCTGCTGGCGCCAGGCGCCGACGCGCTCGCGAGCGTCGACTACGCGCCCCGGCCGGGCGGAGCCTGGCCCGTGTCCACGCCGCAACAGGAAGGCCTGGATCGTGCCCTGGTGGCGGAGGCGTACCTCAACGTCGAGGCGCTCGACCACCCCTACGCCCTGCTGATCGTCAAGAACGGCCGGCTCGTCGGCGAGCGCTACCTGAACGGCGGCGCCATCGACCGCAAGACGCTCCTGCAGTCCGTCGGCAAGAGCTTCACGTCCGCCCTCGTCGGCCTGGCGTTGCAGGAGGGGTGCCTCACCGGCCTCGACCAGACCATGCTCGCGTTCTTCCCCGACGAGGCCTCCGGGATCACCGACCCCCGCAAGGAACGCATCACCCTCCGGCAGATGCTGCAGATGCGCGCCGGCTACCCCTGGGAGGAGACCAGCGACGCGCTCTGGGACGCCATGTACAGCGCCGACTACCTTCACCTCGTCGCCGACGTGCCCCTCACGGCCGACCCCGGCACCACCTTCCAGTACAGCAACCTCACCTCCACCTGGCTCGCCGTCATCGTGGCGCGCGCCTGCGGCACCGACCTGCTGAGCTTCGCGCAGCAGCACCTCTTCGACCCGCTCGGGATCAGCGTCGGCGAGTGGTCCCGGGAAGCGTCCGGCTACTACATGGGTCACGGCACGATGCACTTCACCGCGCGCGACGCCGCCCGCTTCGGGCTGCTCTACCTCCAGGACGGCAAGGTGGACGGCCGCCAGATCCTCCCCGCGGACTGGGTCCGCGACTCCCTGCGGATCTACTCCCAGCACGCCTGGGACGACCTCGGATTCTTCCACCAGGTCGGCTACGGCTACCAGTGGTGGTCCGCCGACGCCGGCGCGCACCACGTCAACTTCGCCTGGGGCCACGGTGGCCAGCTGATCGCGCTGGTCCCCGACCTCGACATGGTGGTCGTGCTCACCTCCGACCCCTTCTTCGCCGGACCCCGCCACGACCCGGAGTCCTGGCGCAGCGAGATCGCCAACCTCACCCTCGTCAGCGAGTTCATCCGCTCGCTGCCGACCGACTGATCGGCGAGGTCATCCCCTCGGTGCCGGCCGGCGATGGCATGATGATGGCGTTCAGCCCGCCGCCGGCCGACGTGCCGATCCGCACGCCGTAGCACGACGTTCTACGGCCGGTCTCGGGGCAGCAGCGGTGCGGGACGGTCACACGCACCACTGCTGCTTCGGCGCACTGAGGCCGCCCTCCGCAACCGGTGCGCACCGGCATGCCCGGCGCCTGGACGCCGCAGCGTGAGGAGGCGACGATGAGGGACCTGACCGCGGACCTGTTCCTGTCCCTGGACGGCTGCGCCGGAGCCAAGGGCTACGGCGCCTACTTCGGCTACGGGGGCCCCGAGCTCGATGCCTGGATCATGGGCAACTTCGACCCCGGCTACGAGATACTCATGGGTCGCGCCACCTACCAGGCCCTGGCGGCACACGGCGCGGGCGAGGACGAGGTGTCCCGCCTCATGCGGGCCGCCCCCAAGGCGGTCGTCTCCAACACCCTCCGTCCGCCGCTGACCTGGGCCAACACGCGACTGCTCGAGGGGGACGCCGGCACTGCCATCGCCGACTTGAAACGCGAGGCGGGAGCGCCCATCCGCACCATCGGCAGCCTCCGCCTCGTCAGGAGCCTCCTGAGGCACGGCCTCATCGACCGGCTGCGGCTCCTCGTCTTCCCCCTGATGCTCGGCGAGGCCGGGCTCGAGCCCTTCTACCGGGACCCGCCCACCAGCCACCTGCAGCTCTTGAACGCGACCGTGCTCGACGGCAGGCTGGTGCTCCAGGAGTACCGCCCGGCCTGACGCCCAGGGGCGGCCACCGGGGCG
>CAZBZU010000024.1:0-10518 GCA_964496495.1 uncultured bacterium | reverse complement strand
CCGCGCGGAGCGTGCCGTCGCGGCGCTCTCTCGCCAGCTGCGCGGTGCCGTCCTATGGCTTTGCCCGGTAGCGGAGGCCATCGATGAGCAGGGCAAGCATCCGGTCGGGGTGGTGCGGTTCCTCAGCGCGCGTGCCGGCGCTCAGCCGCGCCACAGCGGTCAGGAGCTCGCCCGGCTCGATGTCGTCGACCCCCTGCCCGGCGGCCGAGGCTGCCTGGAGCAGGGACCGCAGCGCGGGTACGAGACGCGTTTCGAAGTATTGCGGCAGCCCCTCGAACGCCGGGTCTCCCGAGTGGAGGGCCGTCGCGAGCCCGCGCTTGGTCGCCACCAACGCCGAGAAGCGCTGCAGCCAGCGAGCGAGTGCCTCGCTCGGCTCGTGCTTGGCGGCCAGGACCGCCGCGGCGTCGGCGCAGGCATCGATCTCTCGGCTGAAGACGGCCGCGATGAGTCCGGACCGGCGCGGGAAGTGGCGGTACACCGTTCCAACGCCGACGCCGGCCTTCTCCGCGATCTCACGGATGGGAGCGTTCACGCCGGACGTCTCGAACACCGCCTTGGCGGTCTTGAGCAGGGTGTCCAGGTTGCGCCTGGCGTCGGCGCGTACGGGCCGCCCCGCGTTCTCGGCTATCCCCAGGATCTCGTCTGCTTCTGCATCGTCAGTCATGCGACCTCTTGACAAGCGGAACGCCGTTCCGTATAAACGGATCACCGTTCCGATTAGTATAGCTCCGGGGAAACGGTGCTGGCAGCCGATCAGGCATGGGAGGAGTACATCGTGGCAGACGAGCGAGTGGCGCTGGTCACCGGCGCGAATCAGGGAGTCGGGTTTCAGGTGGCGAAGGAGCTGGTGGCGAATGGCGTGACCGTGCTGCTCGGGTCGCGCGACCTCGCGCGCGGGGAGGCTGCCGCCGGCGAGATAGGGCCGGGTGCCTCCGCGCTCCAGCTCGACGTCACGGATCGTGCATCGATCGCGGCCGCGGCCGAGCGGGTCCGCATCGAGCACGCCAGGCTCGACCTGCTGGTCAACAACGCGGCCATCTCCAACACGAGAGCGCGGGCGCTCGGCCTGTCGCTGGCGGCCTACAGGGAGATATCGCGCGCGAGCACCGCGTCACTCGACGAGGTACGGGCGGTGTGGGAGACGAACGTCTTCGGTGTGCTTGCCGTCTACCAGGCGATGCTCCCGCTGCTCCGCGTGTCGCCCGCCGCCCGCGTCGTCAACGTGTCGAGCGAGGTCGGCTCGCTGACGGCGAACGCCGATCCCGACTCGCGCTACCACGCGTCCTTCGGCCCGGTGTATGCGGCGTCCAAGGCGGCTCTCAATGCGATGACGCTTGCCATGATGGTCGAGCTCGAGTCCACCGCGATCAAGGTCAATCTGGTCTCGCCGGCCTTCACCAGCACGAACCTCAACGGCTACGAGGGCACCGAGTCCCTCGAGGACGGGTCTCGTGAGGTGGTGCGCGTCGCGCTGCTCGGGCCGGACGGCCCGTCGGGCACCTTCACGCGCTGGGAGAACACACCGATCCCGTGGTGAGCAGGGCGCGGACTTACAGGCGTCTCGCGGTCGGGTCAGTCGGCTCCCCTCAGGGAGGGGGTCACGGTGAGGCCGACGAGGATGCCTTCGGGGCCGAGCAGGCGCGTGACGCGCTGCCCCCACGGCTCTTCCTTGTCGGCCACGAGGATGCGGAGACCCTTGGCCTGAAGCTCGCGAGTCGCCTCGGCCAGACCCCGCACGCCGGCGTCGACTGCCGGATCGCGGGGCGAGACGTGGCGCAGCCGCGCCGCACCCTCACTCGCCGACGTTCGTTCGTGCGCCCGCTCGGAGCGCCCCTGACGTGCCTTCCAAGCCGACCTTGTGGTGGTGGAGCCAGCCGGATTCGAACCGGCGACCTCTCGCTTGCAAAGCGAATGCTCTCCCAGCTGAGCTATGGCCCCACGGGGCGCCGGCGCCCCAGCCGGGCGCGCTGCGCGCCCTGAGGATACGCGGGCACCGGTGGGCTGTCAAGCTGGATGCGACCCGTGCTGGACGGTACTTCCCGCGATGCGACGGCTGGCGTCGGTCAGCCGCCTTCCTCCGTCCGGCCGTCCGGGCGGGCGAAGATCATGCGTCCCATGTTGGTCTGCAGGCTGCTGGTGACGACCGCCTCCACCGTCTGGCCGACGAGCTCGCCGGCGTACTCCACCACCACCATGGTGCCGTCCTCCAGGTAGGCGAGCCCCTGCCCTTGCTCGCGACCGGGCCGAACGATGCTGAGCGACAGCTTCTCGCCCGGCAGGAAGGTGGCCTTGACGGCGTTCGCGAGCTGGTGCAGGTTGAGCACCCGCACGCCCTGCAGCGCCGCCACCCGGCTGAGGTTGTAGTCGGTGGTGATGAGGTCGGCGCCGCGCGCCCGGCACACCCGCACCAGCTTCTCGTCCACCGGTAGGTTGCCGCTGGGGTCGTCGTGGATGACCTGGGTGGGGACGGTCTGGTCCTTGGCGATGCGATCGAGGACCTCAAGGCCGCGGCGCCCGCGCTGGCGCCTGAGAGGGTCGTCGGAGTCCGCGATGCGTTGCAGCTCGCTCAGCACGAAGTTGGGCACCAGCAGCGAGCCGTCCAGGAAGTTCGCCTCGGCGACGTCGGCGATGCGCCCGTCGATGATGGCGGAGGTGTCGACCAGCTTGTCGCGCGGCGCGCCGGCGCGCGGCGCCGCACGCGGGGTGGCGCGCTCGAAGGGGAAGAGCTGGCGATTGGCCACGAAGAACGCGGAGGAGGCGCCCACCAGCACGACCGCGATGAGCAGCGACCAGTACCAGGTGAAGCCGGGCACGTTGGCCAGCAGGTTGTTGAGCAGCACCGTGATGAGCAGGGCGATGGTGGCGCCCGAGCCGGCCGCCAGGATCGTCTCGGGCGGAGTCTTCGCCGCCCGCCGCACGAACCGGCCCCACAGCCGTCCGGTGCGCTGCGCCGGCGCGCCGCCCAGCAGGTAGGCGACCAGCACGCCCAGCAAGGTCAGGTAGAGCAGGTTGTTGGGCCCGGTGAGCAGCCCGCGGTCGAGCAGCAGCCAGGCCAGGCCGTAGCCCGCGAGGCCGCCGATGAGCGTGAACAGGCCGCGGGCCAGGAAGGTGGCGGTGCCGGTCGAGCCGCTCACGCCTTCACCTCCCGCTCGCCCTCCTGCCACACCTGGGCGATGGCCTCGCCGAGGTTGCGCACGCCCGCGCGCAGGTCGCGGGAGCGCGGCCCCACCAGGTGCGGGTGGTCGGCGCGTCTGGCCTCCTCGAGGCGGCGACTCAGGTGGCTCACGGAGCGAACCTCGCCCGCCAGCCCCACCTCGCCGACGACCGCCGTCCGCTCCGGCAGGGCGCGGTTGGTGACGGCCGAGTAGACCGCCAGCGCCACCGCCAGGTCGGAGCCGGGGTCGGTGAGGCGCAGCCCGCCGGCGACGTTGACGAAGATGTCGAGGTCAGCCAGCGGGAGCTGCAGCCGCCGCTCGAGCACCGCCAGCACCACGTCGACGCGGCGTTGCTCAAGGCCCTGGACCACTCGCCGAGGTGAGGCGTACGGCGTCTTGGACGCCAGTGCCTGCACCTCCAGCAGCAGCGCCCGCTGCCCCTCCAGCGCCGCCAGCACCACCGACCCGGGCACGCCGTGAGGGCGCTCGGCCAGGAAGGCCTCGGACGGGTTGGGGACGGCGTGCATGCCGCTCTGCGCCATGTCGAAGACGCCGACCTCGCCCGCCGGGCCGAAGCGGTTCTTGATGGCGCGCAGCACGCGCAGGCCGCCGGCGGACTCCAGCGCGAAGGTGGCGTCGACCACGTGTTCGATGACCTTGGGGCCGGCGATGGACCCTTGCTTGGTGACGTGACCGATCAGGACCAGCGTGCTGCCGCTGTCTTTGGCGGCGCTCACCAGCAGCGCGGTGCCGTCGCGCACCTGGCTGAGGGTCCCGGGCGTGCCCTCGGGGTCCGCCAGAAGCGTCTGGATCGAGTCGACGACGACCAGGTCCGGGGCATCCGCTCGCAGGTGCTCCGCGATGACGTAGGCGTCGGTCTCTCGGGTGAGGCTGACGCCCTGCGAGAGCCCCAGGCGCTCGGCGCGCAGCCGCACCTGCGCCAGCGACTCCTCGCCGGCGACGTAGAGCGCCCGGCGACCCGACCGCACCGCCAGGTGGGCGAGCTGCAGCAGCAAGGTCGACTTGCCGATGCCCGGCTCGCCGGCCAGCAGCAGCGCAGAGCCGGCCACCCAACCACCGCCGAGCACGCGGTCCACCTCGTCATCGCCGGAGGGCGAGCGCACCAGGCCGGCATCGCGCACATCGTCGATGGCGACGGTTTGCAGACGTCGGCGGGCGGTGGCGGCGGCTGCCGCCGGCGCGCTGGAGCCCGTGAGCTCCTCTTCGAGGGTGTTCCAGGCGCCGCAGCGCGGACAACGCCCCATCGGGGTGGCGGAGTGGCCCCCGCACTCCCGGCACACGTAGCGCGCGCTGACGCGGGCCACGCGCCTACGCGCCCCCCGGGTGCGCGATGCTCACCATGGCGCCCACCATACCGCTCGCCCGGACCGCCGATGCCGGCCCCCTCGGCAACGATGAACGACGACGGGATGCCGTACGGCGAGGCCGCTCGCGCCCAAGGACCTAGACCATCGGAACGGGCCTGGCGAAGACCACCCGACCCGCTTCCACGGTGACGAGGAGCGGCTCGTCCGAACCGTGCTGGAGGATCTCCAGCGACAGCGGATCTTCGATGTGCTCGCGGATGATGCCGCGCATCGGCCTGACGCTCTCGCCGTGGGGCAGCTTGTCGACCAGGAACTCGGCGACCTCCTTGGCGAAGCTTACGTGGATGTCGCGGCCGTCGAGCTCTGCGCGGATGTCCTCGAGCATCTGCTCGGTGATGGTCACGATGCCCTCGCGGTCGACGGTCTCGAAGACGATGACCTCGTCGAGCCGGTCGAGGAACTCGGGGCTGAAGATGCCCTTGAGGGGGGAGCTGGAATCCTGCTGCGCGGCCTCCTGGAAGCCGATGGTGGTGCCGCGGTTGAAGCCGGTGTTGCTCGTCATGATGAGGATGACGCGGCGGAAGTCGACCGTGCGGCCGAGCCCGTCGGTGAGGCGGCCGTCATCGAGCACCTGCAGGAAGGTGTTGTAGATGTCGGCATGAGCCTTCTCGATCTCGTCGAGCAGCACCACGCTGAACGGCTGCCGGCGAACCGCCTCGGTGAGGCGGCCGCCCTGCTCGTGGCCGACGTACCCCGGAGGCGCCCCGATGAGCTTGGAGATGCTGTGCGCCTCCTGGAACTCCGACATGTCGAGTCGCACCAGCGCTCGCTCGCTGCCGAACAGCTCCAACGCCAGCTGCTTGGCCAGGAAGGTCTTGCCGACGCCGGACGGGCCGACGAACATGAACGACGCCGCCACGCGGGTCCGGCCGCCCAGGCCCACGCGCGCGCGCCGCAGGGCCGAGGCCAGCGCGCCGATGGCCTTGGCCTGGCCGACCACGGTCTTCTCGAGGTTCACTTCGATGTTGGCGAGCTTCTCCGAGTCGGTCTCGTCGACGTAGATGCCGCCCCACGAGTTGACCACCGCCTCGAGATCCTCGCGGCTGACGACCGGCGTACCGTCGTCCTGCTCCACCACGGGGAAGCCGAGCGACTTGTTGAGGCGCGTGCGCGCGGCGGCCTCGTCGATGAGGTCGATGGCCTTGTCGGGGAAGTTGCGGCCCGGCAGGCTGCGCTCGCCGTAGCGCACCGACATCTTGAGCATCTCCTGCGGGATGATCACGCCGTGGTGCGACTCGTACTTCTCGCGCAGGCCCTCGAGGATCTCCAGGGACTCCTCCGGCGAGGGCTCGAGCACGATCACGGGCTGGAAGCGCCGCTCCAGCGCTGCATCCTTCTCGATGTACCTGTGGTACTCGCCGGTGGTGGTGGCGCCGATGACCTGCACCTCCCCCCGGGACAGGGGAGGCTTGAGGATGTTGGCGGCGTCCAGCGTGCCCTCGGCGCCGCCCGCGCCCACGAGCGTGTGCAGCTCGTCGATGAAGGCGACCACCTTGGCGCTGCGCAGCTCCTCGATGACCTGCCGCAAGCGCTCCTCGAACTCGCCGCGGTACTTCGTGCCCGCCACGATGTTGCTCAGGTCGATCGACAGCACCCGCACGTTGCTGAGGTTGGGCGGCACCCGCCCCTCGACGATGGCCTGCGCCAGCCCTTCGACGATGGCGGTCTTGCCCACCCCAGGCTCGCCGATCAGCACGGGGTTGTTCTTGGTGCGCCGGGTGAGGATCTGGATGACCCGGCGGATCTCCTCGGTGCGGCCGATGACGGGGTCGAGCTTGTCCTCCCGCGCCTCCTTGGTGAGGTCGCGGGCGTACTCGTCCAGGAACGGCGTGTTCACCGTCTCCGACTGGTTCTTGGGGTCGGCCGCGGCGAGGATGCGCCAGCGCACCGTGTCCACGTCGCGGGTGAGGTTCTGCAGGATGCGGTAGGCGACGCCGTCGCCTTCGCGGATGATGCCCAGCAGGATGTGCTCGGTGGCAATGACGTTGCTGCCCAGGCTGCGCGCCTCGGAGCCGGCAAGCTCCATCACCCGGCGGGCGCGCGGGGTGATGGCGGCCGTCTCGTTGCGCGGCAGGCCGTCCCCCCGGCCCACCATCTCCTCGACCTGACGGCGGAAGCCCTCCAGCGTGGCGCCGAACTCCGCCAGCACCTTGCTGGCGGTCCCCCCCTCGCGCATCAGGCCGAGAAGCAGGTGCTCGGGACCGATCATGGCGTGCCCGAGCTTGGAGCCCTCTTCGCGGGCGAAGTGGAAGACCAGCCGCGCGCGATCGTCGTACCTGTTCAAGGTGCCCTCCGGGTGGGGGAAGGAGGCGTCGGTCGATTCGGTACCGTGCAGCAGGCCGTTGGCGGCCGAATCATGATGGTATAGTACCCGCCTGATGTGGGTCCAGAAAGGGCGTTCGTTACGTTTGCCCTTCACCGGACGCTGACTTAGAAATGCCGCGCACGCCTTGAGGAGTTGCTGTGCTGTTCCAAGATATCATGCTGGCGCTCGATCGCTTCTGGGCCGATCAAGGGTGCGTCCTCGCCCTGCCTCACGACACCGAGGTGGGGGCCGGCACCTTCTACCCGACGACCTTCCTGCGGTCGCTCGGCTCCGCGCCGTGGCGCGTGGCTGGCGTGGCACCCAGCCGCCGCCCGACCGACGGGCGCTACGGCGACAACCCCTACCGGTTCCAGTACTTCTTCCAGTACCAGGTGCTCCTCAAGCCCTCGCCGCTGGACGTCCAGGACGTCTACCTCTCCTCGCTCTACAGCCTGGGGATCGACGCCGGCAAGCACGACATCCGCTTCGTTGAGGACAACTGGGAGTCGCCCACGCTCGGCGCCTGGGGGCTCGGCTGGGAGGTGTGGATGGACGGGATGGAGATCACCCAGTTCACCTACTTCCAGCAGGTCGGCGGGTTCGACTGCAGGCCGGTGCCGGTGGAGCTCACCTACGGCCTGGAGCGCATCGCCATGTACCTGCAGGGCGTGCATCATGCCTTCGACATCGAGTACGCGCCGGGCGTGAGCATGGGCGAGCTGCGCAGCGACTTCGAGGCGCAGCACTGCCGCTACAACTTCGAGGAGTCCGACGCCGAGCTGCAGCGCCAGCTTTTCGAGCGCTACGAGGCCGAGGCGGGGCGGCTGCTGGACCTCGGCCTGGTGCACCCCGGCTACGAGTTCGTGATGCGGGCCTCCCACGCCTTCAACCTGCTCGACGCGCGCGGCGTGCTGTCGCAGACCGAACGGCAGACCTACGTGCAGCGCGTGCGGCGGCTGAGCGAGGCGAGCGCGCGCGAGTACCTGGTTCAGCTCGGTGAGCTCACCTCCCTGGAGGAGGGCGCCTGATGCCGGACCTGCTGTTCGAGATCGGCACCGAGGAGCTGCCCAGCTGGTACGTGGACGAGGGGCGTGCCGCGCTCGTCCAGTTCGTGCTCGAGCGGCTCACCGAGGCGGGGCTGGCGCCGTCCTCGGTCCGGGGCTTCAGCACGCCGCGCCGCCTGGCGGTGGTGGCGTCGGACGTCCCGGAGCGGAGCGAGGCGCGTGAGGAGCTGCGCCGCGGGCCGGCGGCCGAGGTCGCCTTCGACGACATGGGCCGTCCCACCCGCGCCGCCAGAGGCTTCGCGTCGGCCAGCGGGGTCGAGCCAGAGGCTCTGGAGATCCGCGAGACGGACCGCGGGCGCTACGTCTTCGCGCGCCTCAACCGTGGCGGCGAGCCGGCGGCCGACGTGGTTCCGGCGCTGCTCGCCCGCGCCGTGGCGGAGCTGCCGGCGCCACGCAAGATGCGCTGGGCCGACGTCGACACGCCGTTCATGCGGCCGGTGCACTGGCTGCTCGCGCTGCTGGGGGACACGGTGCTGGAGGTGGAGGCCGCCGGCGTGCGCTCGGGGAGCAGCAGTCGCGGACACCGCTTCCTGGCGCCGGGCGAGGTGCCGGTGGCGAGCGCCGGGGCCTACCTCGAGGCGCTGCGCGACGCGTCGGTGCTGGCCGACGAGGGCGAGCGCGACGCCGCGACCTGGGGCGCGGCCAACGATGCGGCGGCGGAGCACGGCCTGGCGGCGAGCGGCGACCAGGCGTTGCGGGCCGAGGTACGCAACCTGGTAGAGCTGCCGGTCGCGGTGCTGGGCAGCTTCGACGAAGCCTATCTGGAGCTGCCCGACGAGGTGCTGAGCACGGTGATGATCCACCACCAGCGCTTCTTCCCGACGCACGATGGCGAGGGCAGGCTGGCGCGCCACTTCGTGGGCATCTCGAACAACCGCGTGACGGACGTCGATCTGGTGCGCTCCGGCTACGAGCAGGTGCTGGCCGGGCGGCTCTACGACGCACGCTTCTTCTGGGACGCCGACCGCCGCAAGAGCCTCTCGCAGCATGCCTGGGGGCTCTCGGGCATCGGCTTCCAGAAGGACCTCGGCACCATGGCGGACAAGATCGCCCGGGTGAGTGAGGTCGCCGACGCCCTGGCCGAGGCGCTCGAGCTCCCCAGGGAGGAGCGGGCGGCCCTCGATCAGGCCCTCCCCATCTTCCGCGCCGACCTCTCCACCGACATGGTCTACGAGTTCCCCGAGCTGGAGGGGGTGATGGCGCGCGCCTACGCACGCGCCGAGGGTCTTCCAGAGGCGGTGGCGCAGGCCCTGGAGGACGGCGTGATGCCCAAAGGACCCGCGAGCCGGCTGCCGGTGTCACGCATCGGCGCGGTGCTGGCGGTGGCCGACCGGCTGGACAAGGTGGTGGGGTTCTTCGCGCTCGGCAAGCGCCCGTCGGGCTCCGCCGACCCGTTCGCGCTACGGCGCGACGGGCTGGCGCTGGCGCGGGTGCTGAACGCCGAGGCCTGGCGCCTGCCCCTTCCCGATCTGGTGCTGGAGGCCGCGGCACCGCACCGCGCCGCCGGCGTGGAGATCCCCAAGGACGTGGAGGACGACGTGGTGCGCTTCCTGTGGGACCGCGTCGCCTCGCTGCTGGCCGAGCAGGGGATGACCGTTCAGGTGGTGCGAGCCGCCGTGCAGGGCAGCAGCAACGTGGTGGACGCTGCCCGCCGTGCCTACCTGCTGCGTGCCCTGATGGTCCACGAGGAGTTCCCGGCGCTGATGGCGCTCCACAAGCGGGCCGCCAACCTGGCGCGCCAGGAGAAGCGCCGGCACAACGTCAAGCCGGGCCTGTTCCGCAACGAGTACGAGGCGCCGCTCTTCGAGGCGTTGCCGGGGGCCCGCCGCGGGGTGGAGAGCCTTCTGGCAGAGGTCGTCGACGCCCTGCCCGGCTGGGACCTGGCCTTCCCGCCCGAGCGCCCGCTGGGCGAGCTGGGCGGCGACGTGGGAGCGGTGCTGGCCCTCAAGCGCCCGCTTGACGCGTTCCTCGACAACGTGCTGGTGATGGTCGACGATGCCGAGGTGCGCGGCAACCGCCTGGCGCTGCTGCGCGAGGTCACCGATGTGCTGCGCGAGCTGGGCGCGCTGGACCAGCTGGAGGGGGCGGCGTGAGGGCGGGCGCCTGAGGGCGGGCGCCTGCACTGCGGTGCCGGCGGCTCGTGCCCGCCGGCTGCGCGCTTCCCGCGCTACCCTTGGCGCGTGGAGCTGACGTTCGAGGGCTCGCTGTGGTACTGGCGGGGCCCGGCCCCCTGGTACTTCGTGAGCGTGCCCGAAGCGGAGTCGGAGCTGCTCAAGGTCGCCTCGCGGTTCGTGACCTACGGCTGGGGCATGATCCCCGTGGCGGCCCGGATAGGCGGCACCGAGTGGACGACCTCGTTGTGGCCCAAGGACGGGCTGTACATCCTGCCGGTCAAGATCCGCGTGCGCAAGGCGGAGAGTCTGGTGGAGGGCGACCCGGTCAGCGTCTCGCTGCGGGTCGGAGCGTGACGCCGTGCACGTGCCGCCGGGCAGGCGCGCCCGCTCGGGCGAGCGGGCGGCTCCGATCGGAGCCGCCTGTCAGCTTGCCGTTTGCTGGTGCCGAAGGGGGGACTTGAACCCCCACGACCTTGCGGTCACATGACCCTG
>CAZBZU010000023.1:6679-42751 GCA_964496495.1 uncultured bacterium | reverse complement strand
CCGGCGGTGGGGGCGGCCACGATGCGGCCCATGCGGGCGTTCTCCTCGTTGACGGCCATGGCATAGGCTTGCACCCGCTTGAGCAGGGGTGCCGCCAGCGCGTCCTCGGCTCGCCACAGCTGGCGGGCGTTCCAGCCCACCATGCCGGTGCGGCTGGGCGCGCTCGACGCCAGCCCGCGCTCCACCGAGCCACGCATCTCCCGAATGCGCTCGCGCATCCGTGCCAGCAGCGCCGAGCGCTCCGCCGAGTCGCTGCCCACCTCGTCGGTCAGGGCCAGCTCCGACGCCGTCCCCGCGGCGGCGGCCAGCTCGGCCAGCGTCATGGCGGCGCTCCCGTCCCGCCGTCGCCGGCAGCGGTGCCTGCGCCCCCGGCGGGGGCCGGCGGGCCGCCGTCGCGGGAACCGGGGAGCGGCTGCCCGCTGAGGACCTCGGGCAGCATGCGCAGCCAGTGGATGTAGGGAACGAACGTCAGGTAGTCGAGCGCGTACTGAGCCAGGCGGCGGTCGATCTCGATCGACATCATCGCCAGGCCGCCGCGCTTGCGGCGGGCCGAGTGCAACGTGGCGATGTTGCCCTCGTCGTCGGCGATGACGCGCGCCACCCGCGCGATGACGCCGGGCTTGTCGTCGTGGAGCACGAGCAGCGTGTGGTAGGCGCCGGTGACGTTCACCTCGAAGCCGTTGACGTTGAACAGGCGCACCAGCCCGCCGCCGATGCTGGAACCGGTGAGGTCGGCGCGCTCCTCGCCGGCGGCCAGCTGCAGGCGCACGCTGTTGGGGTGGACGTCGCCCAGGTCCGCCGTGTCGAAGGCGAGCTCGAGCCCCGCGGCCTCGGCCTCCTCGAAGGCACGGGGGATCCGCGGGTCGTCGGGCGGGAAGCCCAGCAGGCCGGCGGCGAGCGCCAGGTCGGTGCCGTGGCCATGCGCGGTCTTGGCGAACGAGCCGTGCAGCGTGATGCGAGCGCTCCTCGGCGCCGTCAACAGCGTGTGACGTGCCAGCAGCGCCAGTCGGCAGGCGCCGGCCGTGTGCGAGCTGGAGGGACCGACCATCACCGGCCCCACCATGTCCAGGAGTCCCACGCGCCCATGCTATACCCGCTGCCGGCGGCGCCGTGGTTCGCGGCGACGCCCGGGCCGGCGAGGGCGCCCCGCCGCGCCCACGATGTAAAGGGGACTTGACGTGCTCGGCCGGCCCCATGTAAACTCTACTTGACATGCGAGACGCTCGTTCACCCGTCCGACCGCGTCGCCCCGCCGAACCGAGCGCGACGCTCTCCGAGCAGCTGCGCAGCCGCCTGCGCTCGGTGCGCGAGGCTGCCGAGCTGACGCAAGCCTCGCTGGCGGAGCGTACCGGCGTCACCCGCCAGACCATCATCGCGATCGAGCGCGGCGGCTACGTGCCGTCGCTGGCGCTGGCGCTGGTGCTGGCACGGGAGCTGTCGACCCCGCTGGACGAGCTGTTCTGGCTCGAAGGGGGAGAGGGGGAACAGTCATGAGGTTGCCCTTGAGCTTCGTCGCCGCGCGGTTGCTGGCCGCGGCACTACTGGGCGGCCTGGCCGCGCTCGCCGGGGCCTCGTGGTACGTGGCCGGTGCCCTCGCGGGCGTGGCGGCCGTGGCGCTGCTGGTGGCGCGCCGCCAGGGACGCTACCTCGCCGGCCAGCGCGGCGCCGTGCTTCAGCGCGACGAGCGTGGTCGCATGATCGCCGACCGGGCCGCCCGCAACGGCTTCGTGGTGCTGGTGCTGGCGGTCGGCGCGATCAGTATCGTGGCCCACGCGCTGGGCCGGGCCAGCATCCCGCTGGGGTTGTTGGAGGGCGCACTGGCGGCTGGCGCGCTGGCCTGGCTGGCCAGCGACGCCTGGCAGCGGCGAGGATGACGGACTGGACGCCGCCGCAGGGCACGAGAACGGGGCGGCCCGTGAAGGCCGCCCCGATGTCAGACGAGGAGCGCTCGGCTCAGCGGACGCGTTCCTTGAGGCTCTTCCCGGGCTTGAACGCAGGGTACTTGCTGGCCGGGATGCGGATCTTCTCGGTGGTCCCGGGCTTGACGCCGGTGCGGGCCTTGCGCCTGCGCACCTCGAAGGTACCGAAGCCGGTCAGCTGCACCTTGTAGCTGCTGTCCAGGTGCGAGCTGATCTTGCCCAGCATGGTGTCCATGATCTCCTTGACGTCCTTCTTCTTCATCCCGGTCTCGTCGGCCACCATGTCGACGAGGTCAGCCTTGGATACAGTCTTTCCCTTCGCCATTGCGACATCCTCCTCCTTTGGTCCGTGAGCTTGGCTGCACTGTAGCAGACGAATGCAGCAAGTACAAGTCTGTCACGGCGTTTATCGGATTTTTCACGCGTGCGCGGCGTGCAGGACGCGCCGCTCACGACGCCTTCTCGCGGGGCTCTGCCGGACCCTCGTCGTCGCCAAGATGTGGCGTCCTGGACGGCAACATGCTGTTGACCCGGCGCATCAACTCGCGGGTCGCGGCACGCGCCAGCTCGCGCGTCCTGCCGCGGGGCTCGATGGGGTCGCCGAAGCGCACGTGGAATCGGCGGCCCTCACGCCAAACCGCCGCCGGTTGCAGCGGCACGCCGGACCGCTGCGCCAGATAGGCGGCCCCGTCGAGCGCCTCCTTGTCCCCCGAGTTGCGGGTCCCCTGCGCGAAGATGCCGATGGCCACGCCCGTCTGAAGCCGCCGAAGCGCGTCCTTGACGGCGCCGATGTCGTTGATGGAGCGGTCCACCGGGAAGGCCCTCAGCCCGTGCATCAGCAACATGCTGCCAGGCGAGGCGAACAACTCCTTCTTGGCCATGAAGTGGATCTCACGGGGCACCGACACGCCGACGACGGGCGGGTCCCAGGCGCTGAAGTGGTTGCAGGCGATCACCAGCCCCCTGCCGTCCTTCGGCACCTTGTGGGAGTCCTCCACCCGCAGGCCGTAGACCAGGCGCGTGAAGGAACGGAACAGGACCACCGCCAGGACGTAGAACCACTTGCGGCTGACGAGTCGATCGAGCCACCGGATCACCCTTCGATTGTAGTGCCTGTCGCGGGTTCTCCCCGTCCGGCGCAGCCGCGAGGCGGCTGCGGTCAGCTCAGCCGGGGCTTGCGCTGAGCTCCGGCGGCGGTCCCTTGGCGCGGTGCCAGGCGCTCGCCTCCGCGGCCACCAGCGCGCCGACCAGGAACAGCATCAACGCCAGGTAGAGCCACAGCAGCAGCGCCACCAGGCTGGTGATGACGCCGTAGACCAGGTTGAAGCGTTCCGTGTTGAAGGTCAGGAGCAGGGCCCAGCGCACCAGCAGCACCCCCACCGCGCTGACCAGCGCGCCGCCGAGCGCACCTCCCCAGGTGCTCTTCTCCCGCGGGAGATAGCGGAACGTGAGGGTGAAGGCGACCACCGCGATCACCACCCGCCCGATCATGATCGCGAGCCCGGCCCTCAGTCCCAGCGGCAGGCCCGGCAGGTGAACGTTGAAGGTCGCGAGCCAGCTGGCAAGTGCCCCCGAGAGACCGTTCAGGCCCGAGATCAGCGCACCGCCCACCACCTCGAAGAAGACGACCACGGCCACGCTCAGCACCAGCGCCATCGCCACCAGGCGCTTGCGCCAGAAGCCGCGGGCACGGGGAACGTCGAACACCACCTCCAGCGCCTGCTGGAGCGAGGTGAAGAAGTTGCCGCTGGCCCATACCAGCACCACGAACGACAGCGCGCTGCGTACCAGCGCCCCCTGGTTGAGCTCCCGCAGCACCGTGTCGAAGCTGTGCGAGACCAGCCCTGCCGTGTCCTGCTGCAAGGGCAGCAGCTGCGTGAGGAGGTCGTCGAGAGCGGCTCGGTACTGCGCCGCCAGCTCGGGGTTGGTGCGCAGCAATACCGCCAGCCAGCCCCCCAGGAGCAGCAGCAGCGGGCCCAGCGAGAACGTCGCGTAGTAGGCCAGCGCGGCCGCCAGCATCTGCAGCCTGGCGTCCTGGAAGCGGCGGACAAGGCGGCGTCCGAAGAGAAGCGGCTGCCGCATGACCTCGCGCATGGTCGGCGCTTACGGGGCCCGGCCTCGTCTGCGGTGGAGGTAGAGCGCGACCAGCACGCCGGCGAACGCCACCAGGCCGTGCACCGTGATCCAGGCCCGCTCCTCGCCGGCCCACGGCAGCGTCACCAGGAACAGCGCCTTCTTCGAAGCGGCCGCCACGAACAGCATCGGCACGACCTCCAACAGCGGCGACAGCACCACCGCCAGGTAGGGCCAGCCGTACTCCAACGCCAGCATCGCCAGCAGATTGGCGCTTATCACGATGGGCAGCATGGTGAGCCAGCCGCCGTCGCCGCTCACCAGGCCCGCCACCGGCGCCAGCAGCGCCGTGAAGTAGGCGGCCTGCATGCCGGACTCGGCGAACGCCAGGTAGGAGAACAGCAGGACGCCCAGGCTGCGGAAGAGCAGTGGCATGGGCGCCGCGGCGCTCACAGCCGCCGCCAGGAACAGGAACACCCCGATGATCACGTTGCGCGGTGGCGCGGCCGTGCGGATCATGGCCGGCCCTCCGTGGCCGCGCGGATCCTCAGCATGGCGTGGACTCCACGCCCGCATCCTACCCAGCGGGCGCATGAGAGGGCCGCCAGGAGGCCGGGAGCGGCGGCCTCAGGCAACGTCCGCGACCTCGTGAACGCGCTCGCGGATCTCCGGCACGTCCCGCAGGAAGCTGCCGGTGCTCGAGGCCTTGTCCATCGCCA
Source organism: uncultured bacterium (assembly GCA_964496495.1). GTDB lineage: Bacteria > Deinococcota > Deinococci > Deinococcales > Trueperaceae > JASBRS01. The sequence continues at coordinate 38,040 of CAZBZU010000023.1, read as the reverse complement.
CCATCTCGGGCGTGCCTTCGGCCACGATGTCGCCGCCGCGGTCGCCGCCGTCGGGCCCGAGGTCGACGATCCAGTCGGCGGTCTTGACGACGTCGATGTTGTGCTCGATGACGACCAGGGTGTTGCCGCCCTCCACCAGACGGTGAAGCACGTCGAGGAGCTTGCGCACGTCGTCGAAGTGGAGGCCGGTGGTGGGCTCGTCGAGGATGTAGAGGGTCTTGCCCGTGGAGCGCTTGCCCAGCTCGGAGGCCAGCTTCACGCGCTGCGCCTCGCCGCCGGAGAGGGTGGGAGACGGCTGCCCGATCTTGATGTAGCCCAAGCCGACGTCCTTCATCAGCTGCAGCTTGCGCGCCACGGCCGGGATGTTCTCGAAGAAGTCCAGCCCTTCGTCCACGGTCATCTCCAGCACGTCGGAGATCGACTTGCTGCGGATCTTCACCTCCAGCGTCTCACGGTTGTAGCGCGCCCCCTTGCACACCTCGCAGGGCACGTAGATATCGGGCAGGAAGTACATCTCCACCTTGACGGTGCCGTCGCCCTTGCAGGCCTCGCAGCGACCGCCCTTGACGTTGAACGAGAAGCGGCCGGGCTTGTAGCCGCGCTTGCGCGCCTCCGGGGCGCGGGCGAAGAGGTCGCGGATGTCGGTGAAGATGCCGGTGTAGGTGGCCGGATTGGAGCGCGGCGTGCGCCCGATGGGGCTCTGGTCGATCTCGATGACCTTGTCGACGTGCTCGGACCCGTTGATCCTGGTGTGTGCGCCCGGCTGCGCCTTGGCGCGGTAGAGCTGCTTGGCAAGCGCGGCGTGGAGGATGCTGTGCACGAGCGTCGACTTGCCGGAGCCCGAGGCCCCCGTGATGCAGGTCATGGTTCCCAGCGGGATGCCCACGTCGATGTTGCGCAGGTTGTGCTCGCGGGCCCCCACCACGGTGAGCTTCTTGCCGTTGCCCTCGCGCCGCTTGGCGGGCACCTCGATCCTCTTCTCGCGGCGCAGGTAGGCCGCCGTGAGCGAGGTGGGGTGCTTCTCGAGCTCCGACGGCGTGGCCGCCGCCACCACCTCGCCGCCGTGGACGCCGGCGCCCGGCCCCAGGTCGACGATGTAGTCCGCCGTGCGCATGGTCTCCTCGTCGTGCTCCACCACGATCAGGGTGTTGCCCAGGTCGCGGAGGCTCATCAGGGTACGCAGCAAGCGCGCGTTGTCACGCGGGTGCAGGCCGATCGACGGTTCGTCCAGAACGTAGAGGACCCCCGTGAGGCCGCTGCCCACCTGGGTGGCCAGGCGGATGCGTTGCGCTTCGCCGCCGGACAGCGTGTTGGCGCTGCGGTCCAGGCTCAGGTAGTCGAGGCCGACGTCCTCGAGGAAGCCCAGGCGGGCGTTGACCTCGCGCAGGATGGGCCTGGCCACCTTGCCGGCCTGTCCCGGAAGGTCGACCTCGGAGAAGAAGGTGCGGGCGTCCAGCACCGTCATGCCGGACAGCTCGGCGACATTGCGGTCCGCCACGGTGACGGCCAGCACCTCCTTCTTGTAGCGCGAGCCGCCACACTCCGGGCACGGCACCAGCGACATGTACTCCTCGAGGCGCTCCCGGGCGTACTCGCTGTTGGCCTCCTTGAGGCGCCGCTCCAGGTTGGGGATGACGCCCTCGAACTCGGCCTTGAAGCGCATCGTCTCGCGGCCGCCGCGCGTGTAGACGACCTCGATCGGCTCGGTGGTCCCCTTCAGGATCACCGAGCGCACGTCCTCGGGGATGTCGCGCCAGGGTGTCTGCAGGTCGAAGCCGAAGTGCTCGGCCAGGGCGCGAAGCCTGTCCCAGTAGAAGACCTTGGAGCCGTCGGCGCGCCCGCCGCTCCAGGGCTGGATGGCGCCCCGGGCGATCGAGAGCGACTCGTCGGGCACGATGAGCTCAGGGTCGAACTGCTGCAGGTAGCCCAGCCCGGAGCAGTGCGGGCAGGCGCCGTAGGGCGAGTTGAAGGAGAAGGTGCGTGGCTCGAGCTCCTCCAGGAAGGTGCCGTGCTCGGGGCACGCGAACCTCTCCGAGAGCAGCTCATCGATGTTGTCGTCGGGGAGGAACAGGCGCATCAGCCCCTCGCCGCGCGCCAGCGCCAGCTCGGTCGACTCGGCGATGCGGGCGCGGTCCTCCTCGGTGAGCTTCACCCGGTCGACGACGATGTCGATGTCGTGCTTCTCGTAACGCTCCAGGTTGGCCGCCAGCGCCTGCTCGATGGTCTGCACCTCGCCATCGAGGCGCAGCCGGGCGAAGCCCTCCTTCTTGAGGTCCTGGAAGAGCTTGCGGTACTCGCCCTTGCGCCCGCGCACCAGCGGCGCCAGCAACATGGCGCGCGCCTCCGGGAAGCGCTCCAGCATGCGGTCGACCATCTCGCTCGCCGATTGACGCTCGATGGTGCGCCCGCACACCGGGCAGTGCGGCACGCCCGCGCGCGCGAACAGCAGGCGCAGGTAGTCGTGGATCTCCGTGACCGTGCCTACCGTGGAGCGGGGGTTGTGGCTGGTGGTCTTCTGGTCGATGCTGATCGCCGGCGACAGGCCCTCGATGGCGTCGACGTCGGGCTTGTCCATGATTCCCAGGAACTGCCGCGCGTAGGCCGACAGGCTCTCGACGTAGCGACGTTGACCCTCGGCGTAGATGGTGTCGAAGGCCAGGGTCGACTTGCCCGAGCCGGATACCCCGGTGAAGACGATGAACGCGTTGCGGGGCAGCTCCAGGTCGATGCCTCTGAGGTTGTGCTCGCGGGCGCCGCGGATGACGATGTCCTGCAAGGTGCCTCCTGCCGGGACCGCCCGGAGTGGGCGGCAGGCATGCCGTTCGGGATCGGCGCGGTATCGCGCGGGGCGCGTGCGGGCCGACCGTGAGGATGCCGAAGCGCCCGCGGCGCCGGACGCGCCGCGGGCGCCCGCACCGCCCGTGAGACGGCGCGGGTGCAACGAAGTAGTTTATCAGACCTCCCCCGGGCGGCAGGGTGCCGGGGATTGCGGGACGCCGGCGCGCAGGCGCGCTCCCGAGCCTCGCCCGACCAGACATGACGCGCCCGCGCGCCGTAACGAGCGACGCACGGGCGCGGACCCGTCCGCTGCGGCTCAGCCGCCCCGGGGCTCGCGGCGCAGGATGACGACGCTGCCGCGCAGCGCCAGGATGAGGACGAGCGCCAGCACCAGCAGCGGCCAGGACCACCACAGCAGCACCAGGCCGACGAGGACGGCGACGGTGAGCGGCAGCCTCACCAGCGGGTCGCCGCCCTGCTTGCGCAGCGCCAGCTGGCGGCGGTTGCCTTCCCTGACGAGGGTGACAACGGCCCTGGCCGCGGCCTGCACGCCCTCCCCGAAGTAATCCCAGACGTCCTTCCTGCCTTCACTCCCGGTACGGTCTCGCATGTCTCTCCCTCCTGCACAACGGACTCTCGCGCCCTCCCTGGACGACCGGCCGGCGCGTCGCGCGCGTCTGCCTCAGACGGGGAGCTGCGGCGTGCCGCCGCCCTCACCGCCGGCAGCGCTGCCGCCGGGCGCGACGCTCTCGTCAGCGGCCGCGCCGTCGTCGCGCTTGCCGTCCTGACCGCGGCGCTCCACCGCGATGGTGAGGTTGGCGACCAGCGCCGCGATGGCGCCGATGGCGGCCCACACCGGCAGCAGCACCGTTCCGATGACGCCTATGGTGAGCGGGATCTCGATGAGGGTGTGCCCCTCCTCGTTCTTGATGGTGATGCGGCGGACGTTGCCTTCCCGCACCAGCTCCTTGATCTTGGCCACCACGGCCTCGCCGCTGACCTTGAACTCCTCGGTGTAGTCGCGAGCGCTGCTGCCCTGGCTCGTCGTCTTGCCTGCGTCGCTCATGCTCGCCGCCTCCTCGTCCTCGGCCTCGAGGGTTCCCGTGCCGCTGGCTGCCGAAGCGCGGGCTGCCCGGCACCCCGCGCGCGTTGCGATCAGGGTAGGGCGGGGGAGGGTGAGACCGCATCGTCCGAACGGGTGAGGCCACCGTCCGGCGGCGGGTGAGCCGGCCGGCCGGTCGGGCCTGGCCGGCTCGCTGCCCGCGGCCGGCTCAAGCCAGGCCCAGATCGCGGGCTCGAGCCGCCGCCTGCGTGCGGGAGCCGACGCCGAGCTTGGCGTAGACGTTGCGCGCGTGCGTCTTCACGGTGTTGAGGGAGAGGTCGAGGCGGCGGGCGATCTGCTTGTTGGCCAGACCCGCGGCGATCAGGCGCAGCACCTCGAGCTCGCGCTCGGTGAGCGGCTCGAGCGCAGGGTCGGCGGCAGGGCTGGCGGCGGCGCTCGCCGAGGTTCCGCGGTCGCTCCGGCCGGGGTCGGGCCCGCCGGCGTCGAGCGCCTGAGCCTCGAGCGCCTCGGCCGCAGGCTGCAGCCTCTCGAGGAAGACCTCCAGCCGTCGCGCCCGGACCTCGTCGGCGGCCAGCCGGGCGTGCCGGAGCGCCTCCTCGGGCTGCCCGCGTGCCTCCAGGGCGTCGGCCGCGCGCCGGTGCAGGCGTGCCGGCAGGTCGGGCCGTGCCGTGCGCAGGCGGTGCTGCAGCAGGTCCTGGAAGAAGGCGTGGTAGCGGAGGCTGCGGTGCTGGCCGTCCAGCGGCACCAGGAAGAGGTTGTCACGCTCGATGCGGTCCAGCATCGCCGCTGCGTCACCGGCGCCTCCGAGGCCGGCGACCGCCCCGGCGAGCTCGGCGTCGAAGGTGTCCAGCACCGAGGTCATCAGCAGGAAGTCCTGCACCTCGGCGGGCTGGCGCAGCAACACCTCCTCGGTGAGGTACTCCAGCACGAAGCGGTCGGTGCCGGTGAAGAAGGGGATGAAGGCGTGTGGGTCGCTACGACCCCGCAGCGACAGGGCGGCCAGGTGGAGGCCGGCCGGCCAGCCCTCGGTGCGCAGCGTCAGCTCCTCCACGTCGGCGGCGGCCAGTCGCAGGCCCTGCCGCTCCAACAGGCTGCGCGCCTCGGCCACGGTGAAGCGCAGCTCGTCGGCCCGCACCTCGGTGAGGGCCTGGGCAACCCGCAGGCGCGCGAGCGGCAGCGGCGGATCGTTGCGGCCGGCGATGACCAGCCTGAGCTGCGGCGGCGCGTGCGCGATGAGGAAGCCCACCAGCTCGTGCACGCGCTGCGCGGCGATGCAGTGGTAGTCGTCGAGCACCAGGCAGAGCGGAGCCTCGTTGGCCGCCAGGTCGTTGACGACGGTGATCAGCGCCGCCTCCAGGTCTTCGCCGACGAAGTCGCCGAGCTCCCGCAGGGACGCGTCGCGCCGCTGCATGGCGGCGACCAGGTGGCGGAGGAAGCGCTGGGGGGCGTTGTCGGGCTCGTCGAGCGAGAGCCACGCCGCCGATGCGGAGCCGTGCGCGACCCAGTCGGCCAGGGCGGTGGTCTTGCCGTAGCCGGCGGGGGCCGACACCAGCGTCACACGGCGCTCCGTGCCGCTGTCCAGCCTGGCCAGCAGACGTGGCCGCGGGGTGTCTCCCGGCCGGGCCGGGGGCGGCCGCAGCTTGGTGATGAGGACGGCGTTGCTCACGGCTCCACGAATCGCCGGGCCGGCGAGGTGGCGGCGAGCGCGCCGGGGCGCCCGCGGCCCGTGCCCGTGGCCATCAGTATAGGCCGCGCGCCGCCTGCGGCCGGGGGTGCCGGCCGATCTTTGCGCCGTTCTCCACGAGCCCCGCGCGGGGCCGCCCGGCTGCTATGGTCGTTCCGAACGCACATCGTCGTGCTCGCCGGCGTGGTCCGGGCGCGCACGCTCGTCACCTTCAGCGGCAACACTGCATCGCCATGGGGAGGTTCCATGAAGCTCCGATTCCTCGGTCAGTCCGGTCTGCAGCTCCAGGATGGCGGCCACGAGGTCGTCATCGACCCGTTCGTGAGCCAGAACCCCGCCACCTCGGTGGACCCGGGTGAGCTGAACCCCGGCCACATCCTGCTCACGCACGCCCACGGCGACCACTACGGCGACACGCCCGACATCGCCAAGCGCACCGGCGCCAAGGTGGTCGGGTCCTTCGAGATCGCCAACTACGTCTCGGCACGCGGTATGGAGGGCGTCGGCATGAACCTTGGCGGCGGCGCGAGCTTCCCGTTCGGTCGCCTGACGTTCACCCCCGCCTGGCACTCGAACTCCTTCCCCGACGGCAGCTACGCCGGGATGCCGGCCGGCATCGTGCTCGACATGGGCGGCAAGCGCATCTACCACGCCGGGGACACCGCCCTGTTCAGCGACATGCGCCTGATCGGGCGCAAGGGCCTCGACCTGGCGCTCGTCCCCATCGGCGACTTCTTCACCATGGGTCCCGAGGACGCGCTGGAGGCGGTGAAGCTGCTCTCGCCCAGAAGCGTGATCCCCGTGCACTACAACACCTTCGACGCCATCCGGCAGGACGCGCAAGCCTTCAAGGAGCGTGTCGAGAGCGAGACCGACGCCCGTTGCCTGGTGTTGGAGCCGGGCGACTCGCTGGAGCTGTAGGCGCTCCGGGCGGAAGGCTCCGGCGGCGCAGGCAGCCGCGGGCGGCCGCCTGCAGGCGGGTGAGGTGCGGGATGCTTCTCTCGCGCGGGGCGACGCGCCGGGTAGAGTGGACACACGATGGTGCAGCCCGCAGAGCGTTGCGCCGGGCGGCGGGGGCGCCGGGCCGGACGCCAGGCGCGGCCGCACGGCGTTTCGTGAAGGGATGGGATGAGCGCGGAGACCGACGGGCCCGTCTACGTACCGGAAGGCTACCGGGTGGTGCAGAAGCTGGGGTCCGGCCAGACGTCGCACGTGTACCTGGCCGAGCACCGCGAGTTCGGCCGTGTCGCGCTCAAGGTCCCGCGCGAGGAGCTGCACCAGAACCCGGTGCTCCGGCGCATGTTCGAGAACGAGGTGCAGATCACCATCAAGCTCTCGCACGGCAACATCGTGGCTGCCTTCGACGGCTTCCCCACGGGCTCGGGCGCCTTCCTGGCACTCGAGCTGTGCGGCGGCGGCACCCTCGACCAGCTGCTGCTGGAGAAGGGCAGGCTCAGCCTGGAGCGCGCCTACCGGCTGGTGGCCGGCGTCGGGCGAGGGCTGGCGCACACCCACGAGCGCAAGGTACTGCACCGCGACGTCAAGCCCGCCAACGTGTTCCTCACGGCCGACGGCATCGCCAAGCTGGGTGATTTCGGCAGTGGCGTGTTCCAGGGCGAGGGCTCGCAGGACCGCGTCGGCACCGCCTTCTACATGGCCCCCGAGGTGTTCGAGGGCAGCCCGTCGTCGGTGCGCACGGACATCTACAGCCTCGGGGTGCTCGCCTACGAGGTCCTGGCAGGCGAGCGGCCCTTCGTTGGCGACAGCTACGAGAGCCTGATGCTGGCTCACCTGTCGGGCATCCCGCGGGACCTGCGCGTGCTGCGTCCCGACGTGCCGCGCGACGTGGTGCGCGTGGTCGGCCGGGCCATGGCGCGCGATGCCGACAAGCGCTTCGCCACGGTGGCGGCCTTCGCGGCGGCGTTCGAGGGCGCCGCCGGCGTGGAGGCGGGGGGCGAGGGTGCCCTGCCGCGCACCGGGCGCTCGAGCCGACTGCCGAGAGCGCCGAGCGAGGCGGACCCCGAGCAGCCGGACGCGGAGCCCGACCGGCGGGGCGGCCTGCTGGCCTGGCTGCGAAGACGGCGCAACTAGGCCTCGCCAGCGGGTACCATCGGCTTGGTGGCCAACCTCCCGGAGGCAGCGGAAGCGCTATCCTGAATCTTGAGCGCGCAACTCGACATTCGCCGGTCGCGTCGCTATAATCAAACTCGGAACGAGTCTTAGATAGGTCCGGCGCTTCGGACCTCGCGCCACCCCACCGACCCACCGAGCTGACGAGGTGCCTGAATGAACGACGCCACGCTGGAAATCCGCAATCTGCACGCCGGCATCCCGGGCGGCGAGCCGATCCTCCACGGCGTGGACCTGACGGTCCCGCGAGGAGAGGTGCACGCCCTGATGGGGCCGAATGGCTCCGGCAAGTCTACGCTGGCGAAGATCATCGCCGGCGACGCCAGCTACGAGGTGACCGACGGGGAGATCCTGCTCGAGGGCGAGGACGTGCTGGGGCTCGAGCCGGACGAGCGGGCGCGGGCCGGGCTGTACCTGGCGTTCCAGTACCCGGTCGAGGTCCCCGGCGTGTCGATCGCCAACTTCCTGCGCCTGGCGTTGAACGCCCGCCGCCCGGAGGGCGACGAGATCGGCGTGATGGACTTCTACAAGAAGCTGCAGCGAGCGGTGAAGGCGCTCGACTGGGACGAGTCGATCCTCGAGAGGAACCTCCACGAGGGGTTCTCGGGTGGGGAGAAGAAGCGCTCGGAGATCCTGCAGCTGCTGGTCCTGGAGCCGAAGTACGCGATCCTCGACGAGACGGACTCCGGCCTCGACATCGACGCGCTGAAAGTCGTGGCTCAAGGCGTCAACGCCGCTCGTGGCCCCGAGTTCGGCTGTCTGATGATCACCCACTACCAGCGGCTGCTGAACTACATCGTCCCCGACCGCGTGCACGTCATGGTGGACGGGCGCGTGGTGACGGAGGGCGAGAAGGAGCTCGCCATGGAGCTCGACCAGAAGGGCTACGAGTGGGTGCGGGAGCAGGTCGGGGCGTGAGCCCGGCCGCCGCAAACCACCGCACGCCTCGCCGAAAGGGGAACTGACGCATGTCGGACCTGACGAACGTCAATCCCGATGCCGAGAAGCTCCAGGGCATGGAGCACACCAAGCAGTACGACTTCCGCCTTCCGGAGACGTACTTCTACCGCTCCGAGAAGGGGCTCAACAAGCGTGTCGTCGAGAAGATCAGCTACTTCAAGGAGGAACCCGAGTGGATGCTCGAGTTCCGCCTGAAGGCGCTGGAGATCGCCGAGAAGAAGGGGCCGCCCAAGTGGGGCCCCGACCTCAGCGGTCTGGACTTCGAGAACATCTACTTCTACATCCGCCCGAGCGAGCGCAAGGGCACGGCCGACTCCTGGGACGAGATCCCCGAGGAGGTCCGCGAGACCTACCGCCGGCTGGGCGTGCCGGAGGCCGAGCAGCGAGTCCTGGCCGGCGTCGGGGCCCAGTACGAGTCGGAGATGGTGTACCACAAGCTCAAGGAGGAGTGGGAGAAGAAGGGCGTCATCTTCCTGGACACCGACACCGGCCTCAAGGAGCACCCTGAGGTCTTCAAGGAGTACTTCAGCACCGTCATCCCGCCGGAGGACAACTACTTCGCGGCGGTGAACAGCGCGGTGTGGTCGGGCGGCTCGTTCGTCTACGTGCCTGAAGGCGTCGAGGTGGAGGTGCCGCTGCAGGCGTACTTCCTGCTGAACGCGCAGAGCATCGGGCAGTTCGAGCGCACCCTGATCATCGGCGCGCCCGGCTCCAAGTTCCACTACATCGAGGGCTGCACGGCGCCGGCCTACAACACCGACAGCTTCCACTCCGGCGTCATCGAGATCATCGCCCAGGACAACGCCAACGTGCGCTACTCCACCATCCAGAACTGGTCGCACAACGTCTACAACCTGGTGACGCAGCGCGCGCTGGTGCACGCCGGCGCCTCCATGGGCTGGCTGGACGGCAACCTCGGCTCCAAGGTCACCATGAAGTACCCCAGCTGCTACCTGGTGGGCGAGCGCGCGCACGGCGAGGTGCTCTCCATCGCCTTCGCCGGCGACGGCCAGCACCAGGACGCCGGCTCCAAGATGATCCACGCGGCGCCGCACACCACCAGCAGCGTGGTGAGCAAGTCGATCTCCAAGGGCACGGGCCGCAGCAGCTACCGCGGCCTGGTGCAGATCTTCGACGGCGCCGACCACGCCCGTTCCAATGTGGAGTGCGATGCGCTACTGCTCGACGACGTGGCCCGCACCGATACCTACCCCTACATCGAGATCGGGGAGAAGACCGCGCACGTGGGCCACGAGGCAACGGTGAGCAAGCTCGACGACGAGCAGATCTTCTACCTGAGGTCGCGCGGCCTGGCCGCCGACGAGGCCATGGCGCTGATCGTGCGCGGCTTCCTGGACCCCGTCGCCAAGGAGCTCCCGCTCGAGTACGCGGTCGAGCTCAACCGCCTGATCGAGCTGGAGATGGAAGGGAGCGTCGGCTGAGCAGCGCCTGACGCCGCCCGGCCCCGCAGCGACGGGGCGGGCGGCGACGCGCGCGGCCACACCGCATGGCAACCCTCACTGGCAACCCCGCGCTCTCGCTGGACGCCGTCGAGCGGCTGATCGAGCGCCACGACGAGCCCGGCTGGCTGGCCGACGAGCGGCGCGCCGCCTTCCACAGCTTCCAGGCCAGGCCCTTCCCGACCGAGCGCGACGAGCGCTGGCGCTACACCGAGCTGCGCCGTTTCGCGCTGGATGGTCTCGAGCTGGTCGACGCGCCGGCGAGCGAGGAGGTGTCCGAGCGCATCCGCATGCGCATCACCGACTCCGACGCCGAGGGCGTGATCGTTCACAAGGGGAACGAGGTCGTCCACCGCGAGGCGCCGATCGGCGAGCAGGGCGTGGTCTTCACCGACCTCCGCACGGCCCTGCGCGACCACGAGGCGTTGGTGCGCGAGCACCTCTACCAGGTCGTCAATGCCAGCCAGAGCAAGTACGCTGCCCTCAACTCGGCGCTGTGGGAGAACGGCACCTTCGTGTACGTTCCGCGCGGCGTGGAGGTGGCCCTGCCGCTGGGCGCCTTCACCACCGCCGATCGTGGCGGCGTGGGGCTGGGCCGCACGCTGGTGGTCGTGGAGGACAACGCCAAGCTCACCTACCTCGACGAGTACACCAGCGACCCGTTCGACGCACGCCTGTTCTACGACGCCGCCTCCGAGATCGTGCTCAAGGACGGCGCCAAGCTGCGCTATGTCAGCCTGCAGAACTGGGGCCGCAACGTCGCCCACATGAACAAGCTTCGGGCGCACCTCGGCCGCGACGCGCGCCTCGAGTCGCTGACCGTGAGCCTGGGCGCCGACGCCGCCCGCGCCGAGGTGGAGTGCCGCCTGGAGGGTCCGGGGGCCGAGAGCGAGATGCTGGGGCTGTACTTCGCCGACAAGGGGCAGCACTTCAACCAGTACACGCTGCAGCACCACGCGGCCGACCACGCCACCTCCGACCTGCTGTTCAAGGGCGCGCTGCAGGGCGGCAGTCAAGCGGCGTACTCGGGCATCATCCTGGTCGACCCGGGAGCCCAGAAGACCGATGCCTACCAGACCAACCGCAACCTGCTGCTCGACACCGAGTCCGAGGCGGTGAGCATCCCACAGCTCGAGATCGGCGCCAACGACGTCAGATGCTCGCACGGCTCCACCACCGGCCCGGTGCCCGAAGACCAGCGCCTCTACCTGATGAGCCGGGGGCTGCCTCCGGAGATCGCCGACCACCTGCTGGTGACGGGCTTCCTCTACGAGGTGACCAGCCGGGTCACCCTGCCCAAGGTGGCGCAGTACGTCGAACGCGTGGTGCAGGCCAAGCTGGGCGTGCCGGGCGTGAAGGAGAAACTCTAGTCGTGCGCAGCGCGACCCAGGAGGTTCAGGTGCCGTGAGCACCCTTACGCGCACGGACGTGGGCGGCGTCGACGACTTCGCGGAGGACAGCATCACGGCGCTCGACTTGGGCGAGCACGGCATGGTCCTGATCCGCCAGAACGGTGAGTTCTACGCGCTTCCCGACCGCTGCACCCACGCGCGCTACCCCCTGAACGACGCGGAGCTGCTGAACGGGAAGATCAAGTGCGCGCACCACGGCGCAACGTTCGACCTGCGCAGCGGCCGGCCGACGTTGCCGGCGGTCAAGAAGATCCGCCTCTACGACGTCGAGGTCGAGAACGGCCGCGTGCTGGTGTCGGTGCAGGAGGCCTGAGGCGCGCAGGGTGCGCGCTCGGTTGGCGCGCCGGGCTAGCGCACCGGCACCGGCGAGGCGGCCAGCGCCTCCACCTCGTCGAGCGCCTCGGCGGCGTGCAGCGTGAAGTCACCGGTGTCGCGCTCCACGTGGACGAGCCGCACGATCCCCTGCTTGTCGATGAGGAACACCGCCCGCCGGCTGATGCCGCGCTCGGGCAGGGCGACGCCGTAGGCGGTCGCCACCTCCAGCGTCATGTCGGCGAGGAGCGGTATCTCGATGCCGTAGGCCTCCGCCCACGCTCGGTGGGTGTAGACGCTATCGCGGTTGATGCCGAGCACGGCGGCGCCCTTCTCTGCGAACGCCTCGCGGAAGTCGGAGTACTCCGGCAGCTGCATGCTGCACACCGGCGAGAAGTCGAGCGGGTAGAAGACGAGCACCACGTGCTGTTCGCCCCGGAAGTCCGAGAGGCTGACGGTAGTGCCTGAGTGCGAGGGCAAGGTGAACGCAGGAGCCGTGTCGCCGACCTTCGGCATGGAGGTCCTCCAGAAGTGGCGCGGAGCAGGTGCGGGCCGGGCTTGGCCGGCGGCGCCCGTCACTCCGTATGCAAGAGTACTGTAGCGCGCGCCTGGATGAAATCGGGCGCCATCCCCTCGCTGGTCTTGAAGGTGACGCCGACCCGGGAGACGTCGATGCCGAGCTCGCCGGCGACCTGGCGCTGGATGTCGCGGCGGGTTGGTCCGAGGCGAGGTTGGTCCAGCACCACCACGGCCGAAAGGTTGAGGATGCGAAACTCGCCCACCTGGTCGGCGAGGCGCTGGAGCACCGTTTGCAGGATCACGCGACTGTCCAGGCCGCGGTAGTTGGGGTTCGACGGCGGAAAGTACTGACCGATGTCGCCCATGGCGTAGGCGGCCAGAAGCGCGTCCGACAAGGCGTGCAGCAGCACGTCGCCGTCGGAGTGCGCCACCGTTCCCACGGGACTGCTGTCGATGGCCACCGCGCCGATCACCAGCCGGCGTCCGGGCGCCAGGGCGTGGGCGTCCTCGCCGTAGCCGATGCGAAAGCCGTTCACCGGGCCATTCTATGCCTTCGCCCGGTGGCGAGGCGCCCGCACCCAGAGGCCGGGTCGCCGGCGCCCGCGCGGGGCCCGTGCGACAATGGCTGCCATGCCTCCGGCCGCCGGTGCCGCCGCCCTCGTGGGCATCACGCTCATCTGGGGCACGACCTTCGTGGTCGTCAAGGAGGCGCTCGCCACCATCCCGGTGCCACTGCTCCTGGCCGTGCGCTTCACCATGGCCGGGCTGCTGCTCAGCTGGGCGCGCTTCGATCGCCGCGCGCTGGGCCCGGCGCTGCTGCTCGGGGTACTGGCCTTCGCCGGCTTCGCAACGCAGACGCTGGGCCTGTCGCTGACCAGCGCCTCACGCGCGGCCTTCATCACCGGTCTCAGCGTCATCCTCACGCCGCTCGCGGCGCGCGTCTGGCCCGGAAGACGGGTGCGCGCGCAGGTGATCCTGGCGGCGAGCGTGGCGCTCGCGGGGCTGGGGCTGATGACGCTGCAGTCCGGCATCGGCGGGGTGAACCGCGGCGATCTCTGGGTGCTCGCCACCGCGGTGGCATACGCCCTCTACATCGTCTACCTGGGGGAGGTCGCGGGCCGCGCCTCGGCCACCTCGCTGGCGGCCCTCCAGCACGTGCCCATGGCGGTGCTGGCGTGGCTGTGGGCGCTGCCACAGGTGGGGGAGCTGCGCCACGTTCCGGTCGCGACCTACCTCGCCATCCTCTACCTGGCGGCGGTGGCCACCGCACTGGTGGCGGTGGTGCAGACCTACGCGCAGCGTGTCGTGAGCGCCAACGTGGCGGCGCTCATCTTCGTGCTCGAGCCCGTGTTCGCCGCGGTGTTCGCCTACCTGGTGCTGGGCGAGCGCCTGGGCCTGACGGGCTGGGTCGGGGGCGGCCTGGTGGTGCTGGCGATGTTCCTCAGCGAGCTGCGGCCGCGGGCACCGCTCCCGGCCGGTCACCCGCTGGCGAGCACGCGAAGCGCTACGGCCAAGCAGGCACGGCAGAGGGCCGCGGCGACGGACCGTGAGGGGGGCCGCTAGCCCTTCTCGTCCCCGCTCGGAGCCGGCCGCGGCTGGGAGTCGCGGATCGCCTTGCGCTCGGCGAGCATGCCGGCCTGGTCGCTCGTTGCCTGCCCGGACGCCACGTTGCGCAGCAGCCGTCGCATGAGCTTCCCCGAGCGCGTCTTGGGCAGGGCCAGCGTGAACCGGATGTCGTCCGGACGCGCGATCGCGCCGATCTGACGGACGACGTGGTCGCCGAGGGCTTCGCGCAGCTCGTCGCCCGGCTCGATGCTCTCCTGCAGGGTTACGAACGCCACGATCGCCTGGCCGCGGACCTCGTCGGGGCGACCCACCACCGCCGCTTCGCTGACCGCCGGATGGCTCAGCAGCGCCGACTCCACCTCCATGGTGCCCAGCCGGAAGCCCGACACGTTCACCACGTCGTCCACCCGCCCCATGATCCAGAAGTAGCCGTCCTCGTCGCGCCGGGCGCCGTCGCCCGTGAAGTAGACGTGGGGGATCTCGCGCCAGTACTGGTTGGCGTAACGGTCGTCATCGCCGTAGATGCCGCGCAGCATCCCCGGCCAGGGACGCCGCAGCACCAGGTAGCCGCCGTCGCCGGTGGGCATCTCCCGACCCTCCAGATCGACCACCGCCGCGTCGACGCCGAACATCGGCACGCCCGACGAACCGGGCTTGGCGTCGTGCGCTCCCGGCAGCGTCGCCAGCATGACCGCGCCGGTCTCGGTCTGCCACCAGGTGTGCACCAGCGGGCAACGCTCGCCGCCGACCACGCGGCGGAACCAGTGCCAGGCGTCGCTGGCGAGCGGCTCGCCGCCGCTGGCGAGCAGCCGCAGGCTGCCGAGGTCGTGGGCGCGCGGGATCCCCTCGCCCAGCGTCATGAAGGCGCGAATTGCCGTGGGGGTGGTGTAGAGCACGCTGACACGGTGCCGTTCGATCAGCTCCCAGAAGCGCTCGGGCGACGGCTGGGTGGGCGCGCCCTCGTAGAGCACCTGGGTGACGCCGTTGCTCATCGGCCCGTAGACGATGTAGCTGTGCCCGGTGACCCAGCCGACGTCGGCGCTGCACCAGTAGACATCGTCATCGTGGAGATCGAAGACCAGCCTGGAGGTGAGATTGGCGTGGACGAGGTAGCCCCCGGTCGTGTGGAGCACGCCCTTGGGGCTGCCCGCGGGGCCCGAGGCGTAGAGCACGAACAACGGATGCTCGGCGTCGAGCGGCTCCGCAGGACAGCTGGCGTCGTGGACCTCGAGCAGCTCGTGGTACCAGGCGTCGCGCCCGGGTGTCATCGACACCTCCTGGCCGGTGCGGCGCACCACCACCACCGAGGTGACCGACGGGCTGCCGGCGAGGGCCTCGTCCACCGTGCGCTTGAGCTCCTGCACCTCGCCGTGCCGGTAGCCGCCGTCGGCGGTCACCACGGCCTTGGCCTGGATGTCGTCGAGCCGCTCGGCCAGCGCCTGGGCGCCGTAGCCGGCGAAGACCACGGCGTGGGGCGCGCCGATCCGGGCGCACGCCAGCATCGCTACCACCGTCTCGGGCAAGCGAGGCATGTAGATCGCCACCCGGTCGCCCCGGGCGATGCCACGCGCCTTGAGGGCGTTGGCGAGGCGGCACACCTCGCTCAGCAGCTGCCCGTAGCTGAGCGCGCGCCGGTCGCCGGGCTCGCCTTCCCAGTGGATCGCCACGCGCTCGCCCCAGCCGCGCTCGACGTGTCTGTCGAGGCAGTTGTACGCCACGTTGGTGCGGCCGCCGACGAACCAGCGAGCGTGCGGCTCGTGCCAGTCGAGCACGCGCTCCCAATGTCGGAACCAGTGGAGATCCTCGGCCGCGTCGCCCCAGAAGCCCTCGGGGTCGTCCAGCGATCGGCGGTAGAGGCGCTCGAAGGCCTCGACGCTGCCGACGTGCGCCCCCGCCCGGAACTCGGCGGGCGGCGGGAAGCGACGAGTCGGCCTGCTAGCGGAGTCCATCGACCCCTCATGCTACCTCCGGCGCCGTGGCGGCGGTCCGGTCTCCGGGACATCCGCCCCAGGGACGCCAGTCCCGCGACGCTGCTCCCGCGACCCCTGTCAGCTGGGCGTCGCCGCCCGCCGCCGCGGCAGGCGCCACCAGCCGGTGGTGAACACCACGAACACGGTGACCACCTCCAGCCGGCCGGCGTACATGTCGAAGGTGAGGAGCAGGCGGCTGGCCTGGTGGAGGCCGCCGAAATCGACCATGGGGCCCACGTTCGCCAGGCCCGGCCCGATGTTCCCGAGGCAGGCGATCGACGCGGTGAAGGAGGTGACGAAGTCGCTGCCGAGCATCACCAGCGCCACCGTGCTGAAGGCGAACAGCAGGACGTAGAGGGTGATGAAGGCGGCAACGGAGCGCAGCACGTCCTCTGGCACCGTACGGCGCCCCAGCCGCACCGGCAGCACGGCCCGCGGGTGGAGGGCCCGACGCACCTCACGGGCGGTGTTGCGGGCCAGGATCAGCCACCGCACCACCTTGATGCCGCCGCCGGCCGAGCCGGCGCTGCCTCCGATGAACATCACCACCACCAGCACCGCCTGCGCCCGCTGCGGCCAGGCCGCGAAGTCGGCCGAGGCGTAGCCGGTGGTCGTCATGATGCTGAACACCTGGAAGAAGCCGTGGCGGGCGGCGTCCTCGAGCCCGTACACCCCCAGGAGGAGGGCGCTCAGCGCCAGCGATGCCACCACCGCGGTGCCGATGTAGGCGCGGAACTCTGGGTCGCGCAGGATCTCGCGCGGGCGCCCGACCGCCCCCCGGTAGAGGAGGGCGAAGTTGGCGCCGGCGAACAGCATGAAGACCACGCCCACCCAGTCGACGGCGGCGCTGCCGTACCCCTGGAAGCTGTGCGCGTTGGGGCTGAACCCGCCGGCGGCCAGGGTGGTGAACGCATGCGCGACGGCGTCGAACGCCGGCATGCCGGCGATGCCGTACGCCAGCGCGCACGCCAGCGTCAGGGTGGCGTACACCGCCACGATGGCCGTGGCGGTGTGGCGCAACCGCGGCGTGAGCCGCTCCTCGGTGGGCCCGGGCGCCTCGGCGAAGAACAGCTGGCGGCCGGCGATGGCGAGCTGCGGGAAGACCGCGATGAAGATCACCAGGATCCCGATGCCGCCGATCCACTGCGACAGCGCCCGCCACATGAAGAGGCTGTCGGGGAAGGTGGCGAAGTCGGTGAGCACGGTGGCGCCGGTGGTGGTGAAGCCGCTCATCGACTCGAACAGGGCGTTGAGCGGCGTGAACCCGGCTGTCACCACGTAGGGCAGACCGGCCAGGGCAGGCACCGCCAGCCAGGACAGCAGGACCGCCGCCAGCGCCTCGCGGCGGGTGGGCTCGGCGTTCGGCGCGCCCAGGCGCCTGAGCGGCCAGCCCAGGAGCGCGCCCGCGGCGGAGGCCACCAGGAAGCCGGCCGGCGGCTCGCGCGATAGCGCGGCGTAGGCGGCGAACAGCGCGGCGACACCCGCCAGCGCGAGCAGGCCGGTGCCGACGACGTAGGGAGCGAAGCGGCCGCGCACGGTCGGTCAGCCCGGCACGGTCCGGCGGGCATCCAGCCAGCGCTCCACCGCGCCGGTGTTGTCGGGGGTGGTGACGATGAACAGGTGGTCGCCGTGGCGCACGATGGTGTCGCCGTGAGGCACGAACACCGTCTTGTCACGCAGGATGGCGCCGATGAGGCTGTCGCGCGGGGCGCTGACGTCCTTCACCTTGCCCTCGCGGCAGCTCGCCGGGTAGGTGACCTCCATCACCTCAGCACGATCCTCGATGGACGCCAGGTGGTCGACCTCGTCGATGCGCAGCCAGTTGAGCACCTCCTGAACGGCGGCCGCCCTCGGGGTCAAGGGAGCGTCGATGCCGACGCGTTCGAACAGGCGCCGGTTGCGGCTGCGGCTCACGCGCGTGATCACCTTGGGGATGCCCAGCTGCTTGCTGAGCAGGGACACCAGCAGGTTCTTGCCGTCGTCGTCGGTGACGGCCACCATCACGTCGGCGTCCTCGATGCGCTCCTGTTGCAGCAGCTCCAGGTCCGTGCCGTCCCCCTTGAGCACCAGCGCGTGCGGCAGCCACTGGGCCAGCTTCTCGCACCTCGACTCGTTCTGCTCGATGATGGTGATGTTGGCGCGGTCGCCGGCGAGCTGCTCGGCGACCATGAAGCCCACGTTGCCGCCGCCGACCACCGCCACGTTGAGGGAGCGTTTGCGCGGCGCGAAGCGCCTCTCGAGCGCCTGCATGCGCTCCGCGCTGCCCATGAACACCACCTTGTCGCCCGCTTCCAGAACGGTCGTCCCCGACGGGATGGTGAAGCTATCGGCGCGGATCGCGCCTGCCACGAGCACCCCTGACGGCAGCCGGGCATCGTGCAAGGGCAGGCCCAGGAAGGGGTCCTCGGGATCGAGGCGATACTCGAGCATGGTCAGCCGTCCCCCCGCGAAGCCGGCGCTGGCGAGCGCCCGCGGCACCCTAACGATGTCGGCGATCTGCCGCGCGAGCGTGCGCTGCGGCCACAGCACCCGGTCGATCGCCAGCCCGATGGTCTCGAAGGCGCCCGAGGCGGCGAAAGCGTCCAGGTAGCGCTGGCGGGTCACGAAGGCCATGGTCTCGATGTCGGCGAGTCCCTTGGCCGCCAGGCAGGCGAGCACGTTCACGTCGTCGTTGGTGGTGCAGGCGATGAAGGCGTCCGCGCGCGCCACCCCCGCGGCACGCAGGTCGTCCGGGTCGGCACCGTTGCCGCGCACGAACTGGACGTCCATGGTCTCGTAGGCGCTGCGGCGTTCGTCGCTGAGGTCCACGATGGTGACGTTGTGGGTGCGGTGCAACGACTCCGCAATGAGCGCGCCGATCTCGCCCCCTCCGACGATGACGACGTCCATACGCCGCATTAAAGCACAGGCGCCGCGGGCGACGCCGCGGCGCCCAGCCGCCCCAGGCTAGAGGCCCCGACGCAGCAGCGTGCCGAGCGTGAGCACCAAGGTCAGGAACGCCAGGCCGGGGATGTACCAGCGGCCGTAGCGCACGAAGGGCGTCAACGTGTCGATGAGCGCGTAGTGGGCGCTCATGGCGGCCGCCTGATGGCGCGGCAGCCTGGCCAGCACCCGACCGTGCGGGTCGACGACGGCGGTGATGCCGTCGTTCCCGGCGCGCAGCAGGTAGCGGCCGGTGGCGATGGCGCGCATGTTGCCCATGTCGAAGTGCTGCTCGGCGCCGTTGCCCTCGGCGAACCAGGCGTCGTTGGTGATGTTGACCAGAAGCCGCGCGCCGTCGCGGACCATCACCCGCTGGACCTGAGGGAACACCGACTCGTAGCAGATGTAGGCGGCCACCGGTCCCTGGCTCGTCCGCAGCGGCACGGGCCCCCGACCCGGCGTGGTGTCCACCAGCATCGGCAGGTTCAGCAGGCCGAACACCCAGCGGTAGACCGGGGCCGCCGCGTGCAGCAGCGGCCAGCGCTCCCCGAAGGGCACCAGGTGGACCTTGTCGTAGCGGTCCAGCACGGACCCGTCCGCGATGCTGAAGGCGCTGTCGTACTCCCGGGCGCCGTCCACCGCTCGTCCGCCCACGATGAAGTCGCTGCCCGGCGAGCTGGCCTGGATCGCGCGACGTGTCGCGCTGCCGCCAGGGCCGTCCACCAGGTAGCCGAGCACGGCGCCCTCGGGCCACACCACCAGGTCGGGCGCGCCGCCCAGTCCGCTCACCGCGTCGCGCGTGAGTCCGGTGTGGATCGCCAGGTCGTGCGGGGCGGTCACCGCGCGGCCGAAGGGGTCGACGTTCCCCTGCACCAGGACGGCGGTGCGGTCGGGGGTGGGCACCGGCCGCCGCAGCAGCAGCGCGCCGCCCAGCTGAGCCGCCGCCACCAGCACCACCGCCACGGCCGGCCCGAGGGCGCGCCTCCACGGCGGGGGCCGGCGGTCACCGCGCGGGCCGCCGCGGGAGCGCACCAGCGGCCGCGCCAGCAGCGCGGCCGCCACCGTCGCCAGCAGGCTGAGCCCGTACACGCCGACCACGCTCGCCAGCTGGGCCGCGGGGGAGCCCAGCCACAGGTAGCCGAGCGTGCCCCAGGGGAAGCCCAGATACCCCTGCGTGCGCAACCACTCCATCAGCACCCACAGGCCCGGGAGCAAGGCGAGCGTTCCCAGGCCGCGGCCCCCCAGCAGGCGCGCCAGGTAGGTGACCACGCCCCAGATGAGGCACAGGGCCGCGAGCATCAGCGGGAACACCGCCCAGAAGAACGGCCCCAGCATCGACGGCTGCGAGAAGCTCCGCGGCAACCAGAGGATGTAGATGGCGAAGAAGGTGAGCGCGAAGGCCGCCCCGAGCCAGAACGCCCGCCGAGCGCTGGGGGCGTTCGCGACCAGCGCGAAGAGCGGCACCAGGGCGACGAACAGTGGCCACACGCCGGTCGGGGGCAGGGCCAGGCTGAGCAGTGCGCCGGACGCCGCCGCCGCCAGGACAGGGAGCATGCGCATCAGGGTAGCACCGGGGTGCGGTGGCGCTATGAGGGCGCGATGTGGCCGGCCAGCAGCGCCGACAGCAGCGCCACCCGCTCCAGGGTCTCGGCCAGGCGGATGTGCTCGTGCCGGGCATGCGGTCCGGCACCGACCGCGCCCATGCCGTCGAGCGTGGGCACGCCCAACGCCGAGGTGAAGCAGCCGTCGGAGCCGCCCCCGACCAGGGCGCCCTTCGGCACCAGGCCCAACGAGGCGCCCAGCCGCTGCGCCTCCTGCCACAACGCGTCGTTCCCGGGGGTGCGCTCGAGCGGCGGCCGGTTGAGGCCACCGCTCACCGTGACCCGCACACGCTCGTCGCGCGCTCGATAGGCCGCCAGCGCCTGCATCACGCGGTCCGCCTCGGCGGCCGCCACCACCCGCAGGTCGACGTCGGCCTCCGCCGCTTCGGCGATCACGTTGCCGGTGGTGCCGCCACGGGCAACGGTGAGATTCACGGTCGTGCCCTCGGCATCGCCCGCCAGGTCCTCCGCGTAGAGCAGCAGGTGCGCCAGCTCGCGCAGGGCGCTGGCGCCGTCCTGCGGGTTGTTGCCGGCGTGGGCGCTGATGCCGTGCAGCGCGAGGTGGATCTGGCCGACGCCCTTGCGGCCGATCTTGAGGGCGCCGTCCTCGCGCCCCGGCTCCAACACCAGCACGCGGGCGTGGCTGCGGGCCAGCCGCTCGATCAGCGCCCGCGAGTGGTGGCTGCCCGTCTCCTCGTCGGTGGTGGCGAGCAGGGTGACCGGGCCGCGTGGCTCGAGACCCTCGGCCCGCAGCAGCCTGAGGGCGTGGATGGCGCTGGCGATGCCGGCCTTCATGTCCAGGATGCCGGGACCCGCGACGCGGTCGCCGTCCTGCCGGAACGGCATGGCCTGAAGCGTGCCCTGCGGCCACACGGTGTCGGTGTGGGCGAGCAGCAGCGAGCCGTCGTCGGCGTCGCGCCCTGGCTGACGGGCCTCGAGGATGTCGCCGACCTCGGCGCGGGCGTGGCGCTCGAGCGCCCAGCCGTCCTCGGCCAGCAACTCGGAGAGGCTGTCGGCGAGCCGGTCGGTGAGCGGCTTGTCGCGCGAGGGCGACTCGAGCGTCACCAGCCGTTCGAGGGTTGCGAGGTAGGCGCCGGACGCGGCGCGAGCGCCTTGCAGCAGGGAGGGGCCGGTCATGGCGTCCATGCTACCCGCGACACCGCCGCACGGATGCCAGGCAACCGCGTCAGTCGGCGCTGGCGGCCGCCGACAGCGCCTCGTCCGGGGTTCCCAGGCGCTCCTTCCAGAGCGCCTCGGCGAGCTGTCGCACGGTGGGCTCGTGCGTGGTGCGAGCGTAGCTGTAGCCCATCCGCAGGTCGCTGTCCGCCACCGCGCTGTCGACGCTGCGTCCGATCTGGTAGCGCGACAGGTATACCTGGGCCAGGAGCACATCCCGCATCCGTTGCGGGCGCACCGCGTGCAGGTCCCTCAGGGCGTCCTGGTAGGCGAGCATGGCCGCCCGCACATCGCCACGGTCGGCCAGGGCGCGGCCGCGCTTGAAGTGCTTGGCGGCGTTGTAGAGCAGCTCGCGCATGGGCCAATCATATCGCCCGGTCCGGCGCCGCTGCGGAGGCCGCGGTACCGCGCTCGCGCGCGCCCTGAGGCCGCAGGCCGGTCGGGCCGGGGCCCGTCAGGCGACCGCCTCCACGCGGTCCCGACCCCCGTCCTTGGCCTTGACGAGCGCTCGGTCGGCCTGCAGGATCCAGCGCTCGAGCTCCTCGAGGTCGCCGGGAACGCCGCCACCCGCGATGCCCGCCGAGAGCGTCAACGACCAGGCGATGGGGCTCAGTGTCTTGCTGCGAAGCTCGTTGCGGATGCGCCTGACCACCTCGGCGGAGGTGGCGCGGTCCGCGTCCATCAGCAGCACCAGGAACTCCTCGCCGCCCCAGCGCGCCGCCAGGTCGTGCTGCCGCAGATGGTGGTGCAGGATCTGGGCGGTCTCGCGCAACGCGCGATCGCCGGTGGCGTGGTCGTAGAAGTCGTTGACGCGCTTGAAGTGGTCGACATCGAGCATGGCGACGCTGAGCGGGGCGCTCGCCTCCCGCGCGCGCTGCACCAGGCCGTCCGAGCGGAGCTCGATGCCGCGCCGGTTGAGGAGCCCGGTGAGCGGATCGGTGAGGGCACGCGTGCGCCAGGTAGCCTGGTCCAGCGCCTGCTGGATGCGTCCTGCCAGGAAGGGCGTCACGGCGTCGAGCACGCCGGTATCGCGTGGCTGGCGGTCGAGGTAGAGCCGGCCCACCTCGGTCCCGCGCGTGACCAGCGGCAGGGCGTAGCCGAACGGCTCGCCGGCCCGCAAGCGGTCCTCGCCATAGACCTCGACCCCCTTGACGCCCGCGAGCCGCATCGACAAGGCGGACAGCAATGCCTCCAAGGTGCCGAGCGCGCCGAGCTCCCCCGGCTCGAGCGTGACCACGCGGTCGATGACGTCGCCCCAGGCCTTGAGCTCCCGCTCCGCGTGGATGCGGCGGCGTCGATCGGAGAGCAGGATCAGCAGGATGCCGGCGAACTGGACGTACCCCAGCAGCAGGGCGATCCCCAGGGCGGCCGTGGTGCCCATCAGGGCGCTGCGATACAGCAGGGTGAGCATGATGCCGGTGACCGTCTCCAGCCCCAGCACCGTGACCCCCGCGGCCCACATGCCGGCTTGCTCGTCGGTGCGTTCGATGGCCACCCCCACCGAGATGAAGGCGTACGGCAGCAGCCACAGGATCAGGAACCCGTGCGTGAGCCCTGGCACGTCGAAGAGCCAGCTCATGGTGCCGGCGGTGAGCGCCCGCACGAAGAAGCCGAAGGTCCACAGCAACCGGCCCTCCGACGCGCGTCCCCGCAACGCGGCCTCCAGCGCCGGCAGCGTCGCGACCGACAGCAGCATGTCGACGAGCGGGAACTCGAGCGACAGCGTCAGCGGCAGGTGCCGGCTGTCGATCCACAGCAACAGCACCAGCGCCGGCAGGAAAAGCAGCGATAGGGCCGTGGGGAGCTCCCGGCCTCCGATGAGGAGCAGGGCGGCCACCCACAGGGCGGCGCCGCCGTAGGAGCCGATGTCGGTGAGCAACAGGTGGGGGCTGGTGCCGCTGATCCGGACGTAGGCCCAGACCGACTCCTCCAGGGTCCACAGCAGGCTGCCGAGGGCGGCGAGCCGCCAGGCGAGCACGCGCGGCGCCCGCAGCACGATCGCCAGGGTGAGTAGCAGGGCGCCCAGAGGAAGGGTGAGCTCCGCGAGGCGAAGCGACACCAGGCTGACGCCGACCAACAGCACGGCCGAGCCGGCGATGAGCAGCGTTCGGCGCTTCACGTTCCCCCCTCGTGTCGTCGCGAAAGCATCAACGTGGCGCCGGAAGGCGGCGGCCGGGGCGACGTCGGATGACCGATTGTACAGGCGGTGAGCTACCTGCGGGCGGAGCGGGCACCGGACTCAGTCGTGGCTGCCCTCGATGCGTTCGCCACCACTCATCTCGAAGGGGCGGCTCAGGCCGGCCTCGGCGGCTGCGAGGGCCTCCGCAGGCGCCCAGCTCAGGGCGCGGACGCCCCGGTAGGCCCGCAAGGCGGCCTGGCGGCGGCCGTCGAGGTCGTAGAGCTGCCCGAGGCGCGACAGCAGGAAGCCGGGCAGGTAGTACGGCTCGACGAAGGCCTCGGCGCTCGCCCGTTCGAGCAGCTCCAGCGCCTCGTCGTCGCCGCCTCGTTGCAGCAGCAGGTTGGCTTGGAGGTAGCGCGCCTCGGGCGTCCCGATCCGCTCGAGCTGTTCGAGGAGCGCCTCGGGATCGGCGGCCTCGGCGCGCATGGCGTAGTCCAGCAGGCTGCGTCGCCGGACCTCGTCGTCCACCGGTGGCTCCGACGGGCGCGCCAGCGTGGCTCGGCCGGCAAGCTCGTCGTGCACCGACGGCGCATCGTCGGCGCTGGCCAGCACGGCGATCCGGCCCGCGTCGATGGACACGACGGCGTCGGCTATGCGGCGCGCGCGCTCCCCCTGCCAGGCGGTGCCGGGTCCGTCGCCGAAGGTCTCGGCGCGGCGCTGCTGGTGGTTGCGAATGGCCGGCAGCAGCTCGTCCAGCACCGCGTCGAGGGTGAGCGGCCGCGACAGCAGCTGGCGCACCGGCCGCTCCTCGGCGTCGACGGCGGCGAGCAACGCCTTGCTCCCCGCGAACGTCTCGAGGTAGCGCCGGAAGTCCTCCTCGGCTTCGGCATCGGCGGGCTGCGCGCCCACCTCGATCAGCGGCACGCCGGCTCGCCGTGCCCACGGCACCACGGTGTGCGGCAACGCGACCTCGGCGCAATCCTGCCACGCGGGCGTGGCGAGCGCCCCCGGGGGGAGCGGTGCCAGCGCCACCGCGTCCGGCTGGAACGCCTGGACGCAACGAAGCACGCTGACGGCGTTGTACTGAGGCATGCGCAGGTGCAGCGGCCCCAGCAGTGGAACGATGGTCACCACGGGTCGGTGTGGAGCGGCCATGGGCCATGGTACGCGCGCCACCACCTGGCGCGGGGCACCGTAGCCGACGGGGGGTCGGGCCGGCACGGTAAGCTGAGCCCGTCGCCCCTGGTGGGTGAGAGCCCAGTCCCCCCGGCGCCGGGCCGGCGTCCCTTCAGCGTGCTCACGAGCGCCGCGCCGAGGATGAGGAATCGATGCTGAGAAGCGAACGTAGACCTGCCTGGCACCGTGACGTCAAGTGGGTCAGTGCCATCCTCCTGGTCGTCAGCCTGGCCGTGGCCACGCTGGCATTCAGCCTCAGCGAGCTCACCACCGAACAGCGCGCCGTGCCCGTCTTGCGCGCGATGCTTCGGGTCACGCTGGCGGGCGAGAGCGGCGGCCTCTCCGGGCTGGCCGTGCGCACCGGCGCGTCGTACCAGCCGGGCCAGAGGCTGGCGCTGCTGCCGGGCGTCGAGGTCTATGCCGATCCCACCGAGGTGGCGGGTTTCACCGTCGACCAGGCCGTCAATCGCATCGCCGGGGTGCTGGCGCAGCAGACCGTCCAGGGCGGTGGCGCTGCCGCTCTCAAGCTCGTCAGCGACGCCACCATCAGCGCGCAGCTGGAGAGCGCCATGAAGGGTCCCGTGCCCGCCCTGATCACCGCAGGCCTCGACCGCCACATGCTGCCGTCGGGGCTGGAGGACGGCTCGCGCATCGCCGACTGGCCGAAACAAGCCGCGGCCGAGCCCGGCAAGCCGGTGCAGCCCATCGTGGGGGTGTTCGAGTACGCCGATCCAGCCACGCTGTCGCGCATGACCAGCCGCCAGATCGGCGAGCTGGTGGTCGCCGAGCTAGCCGGCGACGTGCTCTCCGAGGGATCGTCCGCCACGCGTCAGAAGGTCGTCAACAGCAACTTGCGCTCCCGCTTCGACACGGCGCTGTCCGGTGACGTGCCGGAGAGCCTCCACCAGCTCTACGCCACGCTGGTGTTGGGGCACCGTGACGCCATCTCCTCGCGCCTGTCGGAGGCGAAGGCGGCGCTGCAGGGCAATGGCAAGAAGAGCGAGAGCCTGCGAGGGCTGCTGCCGGCCTCACAGCTGGCAGGGCTGTCGCCGGCGCAGGCGGACACCGCCGTGCTGAATGCGCTCGCCAACCGCACCTTCCAGACAGACGCTGCGACGGTGGTGGGGCTGATGACGCGCAACGACCAGCAGGCCAAGGTGACGCGCGTGGCGCCGGCGCTCGACGCCTTCACGGCCAGCGCGCACCGGCGCTACCTTGCCTGGACCTGGATCGCCGGCGTGCTGGCGCTGATCTTCGCGATCATCCTGCTGGCCACCTCGGCGGGGCTGGTCAGGTTGGTGTACGCCGGCCTGGCGGTGGCGGCGAGCGCGGCCGGGGGCACCTGGCTGTTCGCCTGGCTCGGCAACCTTCACCCGCCGGAGTCGGCACCCCAGGCGGCGGTGGCGCAGTTCGGCGCCCTCGGCGGGCTGCCGCAGGCACTGCGCTACGTCGTTCACGCCTTGCCGCCCGATGTCTGGCGCCTGCCCTGGCGCAACCACATCATCGTGCTCGGATTCGGCGGTGCGCTGGTGTTGCTGGCGCTGGTGCTGTGGCTCCTGGGGCGCATGCGGCCCCGTCGCCGGAGCCTCCTCTAGACCGGTTGCGCGCCGCCGGCTTCGGTCGGTGACGCTGGTGACGGGCCGGCTCTCGGCCCGGTCGTATCATCCGGCACGCCCATGGGACGTCGAGCGTCACGGCGGCTCGGGGTCGGCCGAAGGTGCCGTGACGCACTGGAGGGAGGACGGTGGCATGACCCGACGTTCGGACGGATCGTGTGACGGCCCCTGGCTGCGGCTCGCGCGGGCCGTGATGGTCCTCGCCCTGACGGCCGGGGCGGTCTCCGGGGCCGCCGCCCGGGCGCAGGGCGCCCACGACTGGACGCGTTTCGGCGTCGACGCAGCGCGCACCGACGTGTTCGCCGGCTCGACCGGGATCACGGCCGCCAACGTCGGCATGCTCGCCCGGCATCGCCAGCAGGTGACGCTGCCCGGAACCGTCGATGCCTCGCCCATCTACCTGGCGGCCGTGAGCGTCGCTGGCAGCCGGCACGACGTCTTCTTCGTCACCACCAGCTACGGCAAGACGCTCGCCATCGACGCCGGCGACGGCAGCATCCTGTGGACCTTCACCCCGCCGGGCTACGCCGGCTGGGCGGGAAGCTACCGCATCACAACCGCCACCCCGGTCGCCGACCCCTCGCGCGAGGCCATCTACGCGGCCTCCCCCGACGGCGTCGTGCGGAAGCTCGCCGTATCCGACGGACACGTGCTCTGGGCCACCGAGGTCAGCAAGCTGCCGCAGCGCGAGAAGATCGCCGCGGCCCTCAACTTCTGGGACGGCCGCGTGCTGGTAGCCACCGGCGGCTACATCGGCGACCAGCCGCCCTATCAGGGTCACGTGGCGCTGCTGGACGGCGCGAGCGGACGGCTGCTGCAGGTGTGGAACGCGCTATGTAGCGACAGGACGGGGCTTCTCGACCCTGCCGCGGACTGCTCCAGCTCCGACGCCGCCATCTGGGGACGTGCCGGGGTGGTGGTGGACCCGACCAGCGGCAACCTCTTCATCGCCACCGGCAACGGTCCCTGGAACGGCCGCACCGACTGGGGCGACGCCGTGGTCGAGCTGACGCCCGACGCGACCGGGATCGTCGGCAACTACACGCCGTCCAACACCCAGGAGCTCAACGCCAAGGACCTCGACCTGGGCTCGGCCGCACCGGCGCTGCTGGGCGGCGGCTTCATCGCTCAGGGCGGCAAGGACGAGGTCATCCGGGTGCTCGACTGGGCCAAGATGCAGGGCAGCGCGGGGCACCAGGGCGGCGCCCTGCAGAAGGTCGCGACGCCGTCCGGCCAGCAGCTGTACACCGCGCCGGCGGTGTGGCAGCAGGGCCAGCGCACCTGGCTGTTCGCGGCCGACAACGGCGGCACCAGCGCCTGGGTGTTCCAGGGCGGCCGTTTGCAGCAGGCGTGGACCAACCGCCACGCTGGCACCAGCCCCGTCCTGGCGGGCGGCCTGCTCTACGTCTACGACCCGCGTGGCGGCGACCTGCGGGTCTACCAGCCAACGACGGGGGAGGCGCTCGCCACGTTGCCCGCCGGGCCGGGGCACTGGAACAGCCCCATCGTGGTCGACGGCCGGGTGGCACTGCCCGAGGGGAATGCCAACGCCCGCCGTGAGGGCGGCGTGCTCGACATCTGGCGCCTGAAGTGAGGCCCGCGCGTCGGCTCAGCCGTCGCCGGCCTCGCTCGGCGGCGGGGCGCCGTCATCTTGCGCGGGTGCAGCGTCCGCGGCGGCGTCTCCGGCGGCCCTCGCCTCGCGCTCCCCGCTGCCGGCGGCGGCCTCGCCCGGCGACGCGGCCGGCGCCCGGCTGGCGGCGTCCAGCAGGCGCTCGAGCCGGCCGGCCATGGCCGCCGGGTTGGGGTGGAGCCCCTCCAGCAGCAGCTGCGTCTCGAACAGCTGCGTGAGCAGGTCGTTCACCAGGGCGTCGTCCTCGTTCGCGGCAAGCCGCTCTGCCAGGTGACGTACCAGGTCGCTGCGGCGGTTGAGCTCCAGGGCGCGCTGCGCGCCCTGGTACCCCTCTTCGGTGAGGCGGCGGATGCGCTCCAGGCCGGCGGGGGCGCCGGCGGGCGCCACCAGCCGCGCAGGGCTTCGCTCCAACAGGCTGCTCTCGCGCACCTCGCTGACGCGCCCCTGCAGCACCGTGCGGGCGCGCGCCAGCAGCCGCTCGAAGGCGTCGTTGGGGACGCCCTCCTCCGCGCCCGCGGAGGCGTGCGCCGTGTCGCCGCCCTCGTCGCCCGCGACCTCCGGTTCGGGCGGGAGCTCCACACCGGCCTCGCCCACGTCGCGCAGAGGGTGGTCGCGGTAGCTGGGCAGGCCCATCGGCAGGAAGGCGTCGAGCGGGTCCGTGAGCAGCAGCACCTCCAGGCCCCGGCGCCGGAAGGGCTCCAGGTGCGGGCTCGCCAGCGCCGTCTCGGGAGCGTCGGACTGCACCAGGTAGATGTCCTGCTGCCCCTCCGGCATCCGCTCCAGGTAGGCGGCCAGCGAGGTGTGCTCGGCGAAGGTCGAGCGGAAGCGCAGCAGATCGGGGATGCGTGCGTCGCGGTCGGGGTCGGCCGCCACGGCCTCCTTCAGGAAGGGACCGTACTGCTGCAGGAAGCTGCGGTAGCGCTCGTCATCCTCCTCGGCGAGGTCCTGGATGGCGCCCACCACGCGCTTGGTGAGCGCGGCCCGGATGCGGCCGAGCAGCGGTGTCGTCTGCACCGTCTCGCGCGAGACGTTGAGGGGCAGGTCCTCCGCGTCCACCACCCCCACCAGGAAGCGCAGGTAGCGCGGCAACAGCGAGCGGTTGTGGTCGTCGATGAGCACCTTGCGGGCGTAGAGCTTGAGCCCGGCGCCCTCTGGATCGCGCAGCAGCATGGGGTCGCGGTGCTCCGGGACGTAGAGCAGAGCGTAGAACTGGATGGGCACGTCCGCCTGCATGTGCACCGTCAGCAGCGGTGCCTGCGCCCCGAAGCGCAGCTCGCCCAGGAAGTGCCGGTGTTGCTCCTGGCTCACGCTCTCGGGCCGCTCGCGCCACAGCGCGGTACGCTCGTTGACCTGCCGCCACTCGCCCTCCTCGCGGAGGTAGATGGGGAACGGCACGTAGTTGGAGTGCGTGCGCACGATGGCGCGCAGACGCGCCGGCTCGAGGAACTCGCGGGCGTCCTGGCGCAGGCGCAGCCGCACCTCCGTGCCGCGCTCGTCCTTGCCGGCCTCGCCCACCTCGAAGCCCGCGCCGCCCTGGGAGCGCCAGCGCGCGGGGGCGTCCTCGGGCCGCAGGCTGCGCGACACCACCTCGGCCTCCTCCGCCACCATGAAGACGCTGTAGAAACCGACCCCGAAGCGTCCGATGAGCTCCCGTGCCGCGGCGGTGTCCTGCTCGTTGAGGCGCCTCATCGCTTCGGCGAAGCCGCGAGCGCCGGAGTGGGCGATCGTTCCCAGGTTCTGAACCAGCTCCTCGCGGTTCATGCCGCGGCCGCTGTCGCGCACCGTGAGCACGCCGCTCTCCTCGTCGGGGTCGAGCCAGATCCCCAGCTCGGCAGCCGGGTCGACGACGGCGTCCTCGGTCAGGCTCTCCAGCCGGAAGCGGTAGAGCGCGTCGGCAGCGTTCGACAGCAGCTCGCGCAGGAAGATCTCGCGCTCGGTGTAGAGCGAGTGCACCAGGATGTCGAGCAGCTGTGTGATCTCCGCCTTGAAGGCGATGGTCTCGTCGGGCATGTCACCTCCCGCGTGGTCTCGGATACCAGGCCGGGCCGCGTCCGGCACGCGTCTCGGGCCGCCATCCAGGGTACGTCGGGGCGGGCGACCCGGCAAGCCGCTGGCGTCCGCATCGGCGGGGCGAGCGCCCGTCAGCGGCCGGCGCGCGCGAACGCCTGCAGGGCGCCGTTGGTGGTCGCCAGGTCGAGGACCTTGGGGTAGGGAACGGTCACGGTGAAGCTTCCCTGGACGTAGGGGCCCATGGCGTAGGGCGGGAAGGTGAAGCTCAGGCCCGCGGGCGTCAAGGTGAACAGGTCGAGGTCCTGCGCGCGCAAGCGGGTCACCTGACCCTGCACGACCCAGAGGGCGCCCTGCGCCCGCAGGTCGGCGAGCAGGAGCGGCTCCAGGCGCGCCAGGTAGTCGCTTCCGGGGGCGAACAGCCCCTCGAGGGTGAGGCGGGCCGGGCCGCTGTCGTAGACCCGGTAGCTGGCAGGGTGGAACGACTGCAGGCCGTGGGCGCCTCCGGTGTAGCGGTAGCGCGTGGTCATGAGGCTGACGTAGGGCCCCGCGATGCCCTCGAGACGCGTCTCGTCGATCAGCTCCCAGGCGTGGAACAACCCACCGGCCGCACGAGCGCTCCGGCCCTCGCGCACGAAGGTCGTTAGCGTCGCCCACTCGGGGGGTCCCACCTCGGGATCGAGGCTGGCGAGGTCGGGGCCGAAGAAGTGTGGGACGGTGGCGAGGACGTGGATGGGCCCGTCGCGGACGTCCGTGCGGACGTACTGTGCCACCCGCACCAGCGACAGCGTGCGCTCCCGACCGTCGACCGTCAAGCGGCCGCTGAAGCGACTGCCATCGTCGTTGGGCGCCTGCGAGCGCGTGCCCTCCAGGCTGCCGACCTGCGGTCCCCCGGCCGCGGCCGTCGCGCCGCCGTCCGGCCCGCCGCGTTGGTCCGGCTCGCGCAGCTCCAGGCTCACGCCTCCCTGGTCGGCGGCGTTTCCCGAGGCCACGAGCACGGCATGCTCCGAGGGGAGGAGCAGGCGGCCGCTGGCACGGGTGCCGTCCAGGGTGAGGTCGAGGACGACGTTGCGGTCCTCGCCGCTGCCGCGGTAGATGGCGCGCCACCAGCCCCCCGCGGCCTGAGCGGAGGCACAGGGCGCCAGCGCCGCCGTCAGCAGCAGCGCGGCGAGCCACCCGGCCGCGCCGGCCCGCCGCCGGCCCGCGGAGGGGCGCAGGCGGAACGGATGGGAGGGGCGCAGGAGTCGCGACATGATGGCT
>CAZBZU010000023.1:0-6579 GCA_964496495.1 uncultured bacterium | reverse complement strand
GGAGGGGCGCAGGCGGAACGGATGGGAGGGGCGCAGGAGTCGCGACATGATGGCTCGGACCCAGTTTAGACGCTCACCGGCCGTCGGCCGGCGCGCGCGTGGCCGGCTCCCGCGCCCCTCAGCCTTTTCATGCCGCCGTCATCCCCTTCTCGCCCGCGGGCAGTAGCTTGGGGTGAGCCGATCAGGAAGCTCGGCTTGGCGTACTGAGAACGTCTGGGACGGAACCCCACGGACCACCCTGCAACGACGGGGTGGTCCGCGTTCGTGCCGGATTCCTCGAAGCTGCGCCCGCCAGACGCTCGCGGCGGGCTGAGGCCCGCGTCCTCGGCCCACGACCGCGACCCGCGCCGGCCGCTGCTAGACTCCCTGAATGAGCGATGTCCGTCCGAGGATCAGCGTCGTCGGTGCCGGCATGGCCGGCAGCGACGCGGCCCTGGCCGCGGCGCGGCTGGGGGTCGCGGTCGACCTGTTCGAGATGCGTCCGCGGGTCCTGACGCCCGCCCACCACACCGGAGACTTCGCGGAGCTGGTGTGCTCCAACAGCTTCGGCGGCGAAGGCGAGAGCAACGCCAAGGGGCTCCTCCAGGCCGAGATGCTGGCGGCCGGGGGGGTGGTCATGCGCAGCGCGCGGGCGTGCCGCGTGCCTGCCGGCGGCGCCCTCGCCGTCGACCGCGAGGCCTTCAGCAAGCGCGTGACCGAGGCGGTCCGCGGCCACTCGCTGGTCACCGTCCACAACCAGCAGCTCGCCGACGTGCCGGACGGGATCGTGGTGCTCGCCACCGGCCCGCTGACGGCCGACGCGCTGGCCGAGGCGCTGCGGCGGCGTCTCGGCACCGACCTCCTGGGCTTCTACGACGCCGCCGCGCCGGTGATCGACGTCGACAGCATCGACATGGCCGTCGCCTTCCGCAAGGGGCGCTACGATCAGGCGGCCGACTACCTCAACCTGCCCTTCACGCGCGACGCCTACGACCGCTTCTTCGAGAAGCTGAGCGCCGCGCGCAAGCACGTGCCGCACGACTGGGAGAGGATGGAGTTCTTCGAGGGCTGCATGCCCATCGAGGAGCTCGCCCGGCGCGGCTACGACACCCCCCGCTTCGGCCCGCTGAAGCCGGTGGGGCTCGAGCACCCGCAGAGCGGCGAGCGCTTCTTCGCCGTGGCGCAGTTGCGGCAGGAGGACGCCCGCGGCCGCATGTGGTCGCTGGTCGGCTTCCAGACCGGCCTCAAGTGGGGCGATCAGAAGGAGGTGGTGCGTTCGATCCCGGGGCTCGAGCAGGCCGACATCGTGCGCTACGGCGTCATGCACCGGAACACCTACCTCAACGCCCCGCGGCTGCTCACCGCCGACCTGGCCTTCCGCGATTCTCCGGACTGGTTCACCGCCGGGGTGCTGGCCGGCACCGAGGGTTACCTCGAGTCGTCGGCCACCGGCTGGCTGGCGGGCGGCAACGCCGCTCGCCGCGCCCTCGGCCAGGCGCCGCTGGTGCCGCCCGAGGAGAGCATGCTGGGTGGGCTGGTTCGCTTCCTGTCGGGTGCCAACCCCGAGGGGTTCCAGCCGATGAACGCCAACTGGGGCCTGGTGCCCGCCGTCCCCAAGCGCAAGGGGGTGGGCAGACGGGAGCGGCGCGAGGCGATGTACCGGCGGGGACTCGAGGCCTTCCGCGCCTGGCTCGTGTCGGAGCTCCCGGCGGGCGCCGCGGAGTCCGTGGCTGTCTGAGCGGACTGTCGTCCGCGGAAGGAGAGGGCATGCTCGACCTGGCCCGTATCGAGGCGGCCCGCGAGGCCATCGCGGCGCACGTGCGCCGCACGCCGCTGGAGCGGAGCGACACGCTGTCGCGCGAGCTGGGCTGCGAGGCGTGGCTGAAGCTCGAGCTGTTCCAGAAGACCGGGTCCTTCAAGCCGCGAGGCGCCTTCGCCCAGCTTCTGGAGGTGCTTCCAGAGGCGAAGGAGCGCGGCGCGGTGGCGATGAGCGGCGGCAACTTCGCCCAGGGGGCCGCGTTCGCCGCGCGCGAGCTGGGGGTCCGCTGCCGCGTGCTGATGCCGGAAGGCACGCCGGCGAACTACCTCGAGGCCACTCGCGGCTACGGTGCCGAGGTGCAGCTCGTGCCTGACATGCCGGCCATGTTCGAGCGCTTCGAGCGCGAGCGGGAAGGCGGCCTGGTGGCCCTCCACCCCTTCGCGCCCGAGGCGATGATGGCGGGGAACGGCACCCTCGGCCTGGAGATCGCCGAGGACCTGCCCGGCGTCACGGACGTGGTGGTCAGCATCGGTGGGGGCGGGCTGTTCGGCGGGGTGGCGACCGCTCTGGCCGGGAAGCTTGCGTCCGTGCGCGTGTGGGGGGTCGAGACCGAGGGGGCCGACGTGATGTCCCGCTCGCTGGCCGCCGGCCGGCCGGTGGAGATCGCGCCGACCTCGCTGGCGCACACGCTGGGTGCGCCGAGCACTTGCGAGCTGGCCATGGACGTCGTGCGCCGGCTGGGCCAGGACGTCCTGGTGGTCTCCGACGCCGACGCCTACCGGGGCACGCGCTTCCTGCTCGAGCGCGTCAAGGTCAGCGCCGAGCTGGCGGCCGGCTGCACGGTGGCGGCCGCCCGCAGGTTGCGGCGCGAGGGCCGCGTCGGAGAGGGGGCCCGCGTGGTGCTGGTGATCTGCGGCGGCAACGTCGACCTTGCCACGCTGAGCGAGTACCACGAACGGTTCGACGGGGCGTGAGCTTGGGGTAGCATGCCGCCATGCACGTCATCGACCTGCGCAGCGACACCGTGACCAGGCCCACGCCCGCCATGCGCAAGGCCATGGCCGAGGCGGAGGTGGGCGACGACGTCTACGGCGAGGACCCCACCGTCAACCGACTGCAGAGCGTGCTGGCGGAGCGCACCGGCTTCGAGGCCGGCCTGTACATGCCCAGCGGCAGCATGAGCAACCAGGTGGCGCTGGCCACGCACACGGAGCGCGGCCAGGAGGTGATCGCACCCGAGGGTGCGCACATCTACGAGAACGAGCTGGCGGCGCTGGCGGCGGTCAGCGGCCTGGCGCCACGGCTGGTGCCCGCCCCCGGGGGCGTCCCCACGGTCGAGGCGGTGCGCGCGGCCATCCACCGCAACATCCACCAGGCGCCGAGCGGGCTGCTGGCGCTGGAGAACACCCACAACGGCGCGGGCGGCACGGTGGTGCCACCGGAGGTGAGCCGCGCGCTCGTGAAGCTCGCCCACGACGAGGGTTTGCCCGCCCACCTGGACGGCGCCCGCGCCTTCAACGCCGCCGCCGCGCTGGGCGTGCCGATCGGCGAGGTGTGCGCCGGCTTCGACAGCGTGTCGATCTGCCTCAGCAAGGGTCTCGGGGCTCCGGTCGGCAGCGTGCTGCTGGGGAGCAGGGCCTTCATCGCCCGGGCGCATCGCTACCGCAAGATGCTGGGCGGCGGCATGCGGCAGGCTGGGGTCCTGGCCGCTGCCGGCCTGGTGGCGCTGGAGACCATGCCGCAGCGGCTCCACGAGGACCACGCGCGCGCGCGGCGACTGGCCGAGGGGCTCGACGGTCACCCGGGGCTCGCGCTCGATCTGGCGAGCGTCCAGACCAACATGGTGTACCTGCGGGTCGCCGACCCCGCGGCGTTCGCTGAGCGCTGCGGCGAGCACGGGGTGCGCTTCAATCCCGTTGGCCCGGACCGGGTGCGGCTGGTGCTCCACCACCAGGTGAGCGACGAGGATGTCGAGGAGGCGCTGAACGTGATCCAGACCCAGGCGCGCCCGGTGGCGGCCGCTTGAGGGGCGGTCGCGGCCGCCCGCGGCCCCGCGGCGCGCCGGCCTGATCACATGCCTCGCCGCGTCCTGCTCCTCGCCTATCCTGCCGGCCACTCGCTGAGCCCGGCCATGCACAACGCGGCGCTCGCGGAGCTGGGGATCGACGCCCGCTACGAGGCGCTCGAGGTGCCGCCGTCGGCGCTCGGGGAGGCGGTCGAGGCGCTGCGCCGGCCTGATGCGGTCGGGGCCAACGTGACCATCCCTCACAAGCGTGCGGTCATGCGCTGGCTGGACGCCCTCGGCGAGGAGGCCCGGCGCGTGGGCGCGGTCAACACCGTGACCGTGGAGAGCGGCCGCCTGGTGGGCCACAACACCGACGGTGAGGGCTTCCTGCGCGCAGTGGCGGAGCTGGGCGTGGTGCCGGCCGGCACCGCCTGCGTGGTGTTGGGAGCGGGTGGTGCCGGCCGCGCCGTGGCCGACGCCCTGCTCGGGGCCGGTGCCCGGGTGGCGCTCCACAACCGCACCCCGGCCCGCGCCCGGGCACTGGCAGCCGACCTGGCCGAGCGCGGGGCGGTTCGCCTGCTGGCGGACGCCGAGCTGGCCCAGGCGGTGGCCGAGGCGGAGTTGCTGGTGCAGGCGACGGCGGCAGGTCTGGCAGGGGCGGCGGAGGGCGCGTCGCCGTTGCCGGCCGGGTGGCTGCCGCGCTCCGGCGCGGTGATCGACCTGGTCTACCGGCCCGCCCAGACGCCCCTGCTGGTAGCGGCCCGCGCGGCTGGCTTGCGCGCCCAGAACGGCCTACCCATGCTCGTTCACCAGGGCGCCCTGGCGTTCGAACGCTGGTTCGGGCTGGCGCCGCCGCTGGAGGTCATGCGACGGGCCGCGCTGGCGGCCATGGCCTGAGCGGCCGCGGGGCGGCGGCGACCCGCTGTACAGTGGCCCGTGTGAGGATCGCGGTGATCGCCGACGTCCACGCCAACGTGCCCGCGCTCGATGCCGTGCTCGCGGACGTGGCGGGGCTCGACATCGACAGGCTCATCGTCAACGGGGACGTGGTGAACCGTGGCCCCAGCAACGTCGAGGCGATGCGGCGGCTCGAGCGGGTGCCCCATGAGGGCACCTTGGGCAATCACGACGACCTGATGCGGATGTGGGCGGAGGAGGACCCGAGCCTGCCGCGCGAGTGGTTCGAGGACGACTTCTGGGCGAGCGCCGGGCTGGCCGCCCGAGAGTTGCAGCGGGCCGGCCTGATCGCGGCCATCCGGCGCCTCCCGCTCACGGTGC
Source organism: uncultured bacterium (assembly GCA_964496495.1). Lineage (GTDB taxonomy): Bacteria > Deinococcota > Deinococci > Deinococcales > Trueperaceae > JASBRS01. The sequence goes on along the minus strand of CAZBZU010000023.1, from coordinate 1,558 downwards.
GGGTCGAGGTGGAGGGGGCGCCGAGCGTGCTGGTGGCGCACGGGAGCCCGCGGCACTACCGTGAGGGGTACGGCAGCTACCTCACCGACGAGGCCATCTCGGAGATCACGCAGATGCACCCGGCGGACGTGCTGGTCGGCTCGCACACCCACCGGCCGCTGCGGCGGCGCTGGGGCCACTTCCTGGTGCTCAACAGCGGTGCCGTCGGGTCCCCCTTCAACGGCGACCCGCGCGCCCAGTACCTGGTGCTGAGCCTGGAGCGAGGGAGCTGGCAGCCGCAGTTCCGGCGCGTCTCCTACGATCGCGAGGCGGCGCAGCGAGCCTTCCTCGACAGCGGTTACCTCGAGCGCGGAGGCCTCAGCGCGCGCATCTTCTTCGAGGAGCTGCGCAACGCTCGCTCCTACCTGGTGCCGTTCCTGATGTGGTGCGAAGAGCAGGGCAGGCCGCACGACGAGGTGGCCTGGCGGGAGTTCCGCGAGCGCTTCGCGCACCGCTTCCGGGGGCCCGCGGAGGTGCGCGCGGGCGTCGAGGTGGTGGCCGAGGCCTGAGCCGCGTCCCGCGTGGCCGGCCTGCGCGTCAGTCGCGCTCCGGGCGCTCGGACCGCAGCAGCTCGATGAGGTGGCCCTGGCGGGCGGCTTGCCGCTGCTCGGCGAGCGACCGCGTGAGGTCTGCGGGATGCCAGCCGGCTGGCCGCAGCTGCTTGCCGTCGGCGCGCCGGGGCGCCCCCGCCTTGCGCAGATTGGCGTCGTGCACTTCGGCGAAGGCGGCGTCGGCGTCGATCCCGAGCGCCACGAAGGTGCCGTAGGCGACGTAGACCAGGTCCGCCAGCTCGTGCGCGGCGGCGGCCAGCGCGGCATCGACCGTGGCATCCGGCGCGGGCGCAGCGGTTGCCGCCGGGGCCTCGAGCCGCGCCCCGCCGCCGGCCGAGCCCGCGGCGCGGTCGGCGTCCCGGGTCGGCGAGCTGGCGGCGAGGGCGGCGAGCGCGTCCAGAGCCTCGCTCGCCTCTTCGCGCAGCAACCGCATGCGCAGCGCCAGGGTGGCGTCGTCCGGGCGCGCGGGTCCGTCGGGTGGGTCGTCACCGATGCGCAGGTGGAAGTCCAGGGCGCGCTGATAGTTGCTGCGCGGGCCCCGGGCCGGGGCGTCGCGGGTGTCGCCGTGGCGCTCGCTCATGCTCGGCCTGGAGCGTCGCGACGCGCCGCGGCCGTCACAGGCGGGCGCTGTGGGCGCGCCGCATGGCCAGCAGCACCGCGGTGACGAGGGTGAAGGCGGTGAGCGAGAGCAGCGGGATGGTGATGAACCCCAGCCAGTCGATGTAGTGCAGGCTGCAGGGGATGCCCGCCTTGCACAGCCCCGGCGCCCCGAAGCCGCGGATGTGCTGCTCCAGCACGTGGTAGGTGGCGAAGCCCATGCCGAGGATCGAGAGCGGCAGCACGTAGACCCGGATGGCCGTCGCCTGCCGGTAGCTGGCGATGCCCAGGACGATCGACAGCGGGTACATCAGGATGCGCTGGTACCAGCACAGCGTGCAGGGCACGAAGTGGCGCACCTCGGAGAAGTA
>CAZBZU010000022.1:0-44312 GCA_964496495.1 uncultured bacterium | reverse complement strand
CCACCATGTAGCGCTCGCCGTGGATCTGCTCCCGAGGCGGCATGATCGCCTCGCCCCGCCCCAGATCCACGAACACGTTGCGCTTGTTGTCGGTCCGGGAGACCACGCCGGTGATGATGTCCCCGGCGCGATCCTTGTACTCCTCGAAGACGATGGCGCGCTCGGCCTCGCGAATCTTCTGGGTGATCACCTGCTTGGTGGTCTGCACGGCGATGCGGGTGAACTTCTCGGGGTCGGTGGGGAACTCCATCTCCATCCCCACCTCGACGCTGTCGTCGAGGTCCAGGGCCTCGGTCAGCGAGATCTCCTTGTCCTCGTCCTCGACCTCCTCGACGACGCGGCGGATGACCAGCACCTCCATCTCGCCCGAGTCGGGGTCGAGCGTGACCTCGATCTGCTTGCCCGGCATCACGTTTCGCTCGAACGCCTGCTCGAGCGCCTCCTCGAGGCTGCCCAGCAGCTGGTCCTTGTCCAGGTTCCGCTCCGCCGCCAGCATGTTCAGAGCGTCCACGAATTCCTTGTTCATCGTCTACTCTCCCTATTCGGTTGTGGGCTCGCATCTCCCCGGGGGCGGGTGCTCGCGGCCCCGCCCTCAGAGACGTGTACGGGCCTGGCTAACGCGGCTCGTCCGGCCACTCGGCGAGCCGCGCACCACGAATGGCGTCGAGGCCCACGACCCGGCGCTCGCCGTTGACGTCGAAGGCGATGGTGTCGTTCGAGACCTCCCGGATCCGCCCGGTGAAGCTCTCGCCCTCGACACGCACCTTGGCGAGCAGGTCGTGGAAGCGCTGGAAGTGGCGCGCCCGCGTGAGCGGCCGCTTCGGCCCCGGGGACTCGACCTCGAGCCGGTAGGGGTCCTCGAAGGGGTCGAGGCGATCGAGCTCCAGCCCGAACACCTCTGCCGCCTTGGCGACGTCATCGACCGTGACGACCTGTTCGTCGAGGCGGTCGATCCTCAGGAGCACCCGCCGTTGCCGGCCCCTTCCGCTGGTAGAGCACTCCAGGACTTCGAAGCCGAGAGGCGCGAGCACCTCCGATGCGGCCTGCGCCAATTCCATGCGTCCTCCCGCGTGTCGCCCCGGCGCCCTGGTGGCAACAAAAGAGGGTGGGCCCAGCGAACCCACCCGAGCAAACGCCGGGACGTTGTTCGGGCGGAAGTATACTCCTTGCCAGGCGGCGACTTCAAGCAGATGGGGCGTGGGTCCAGCCGGTCGGACGCGGCCCGCCGCTGTGAAGGGCTCGACTTTACAGCTCGGAATGGCTCCTGTACACTCGCGGTCGATGCGGACTGTACCCGCGCGAGCTTCCTGACTGGCGACGACGGTGACCCCAGGGGTCGGCCGAGCGTCGCGGATGACGAGACCCGCTTGTTCAGCGAGGTCTCGTCGCTTTGTTGAGGGCTCGCCGGGGCCGCCCCCGCGCCGGGAGGGAGCCCGGCTTGGGGTAGGAGGACTGCCATGATGCCGACCGACGACGTACTGCTGCTCACTCCGGGACCGACCCCCATCCACCCGCGGGCCCAGGCCGCCATGAGCTGGCCGATGCGGGGGCACATGGATCCGGAGGTGTTCGCCTACAACGATCGCATCGTGGCCGATCTGAAGCGCCTCTACGGCAGCGGTCCGGGTGCCTTCGCCAGCCTGCTGTCGGGGACCGGCTCCCTGGCCATGGAGGCCGGGCTGGCCAACCTGCTCGAGCCTGGCGAGCGCGTGCTGGTGCTGGCGAACGGCGCCTTCGGGGAGCGCATGGTCGAGATGGCCACGCGGCTCGGGTGCGACGTTCACGCCTTGCGCTTCGAGCCTGGCACGGCAGTCGATCCTTCGGCGGCGGCTCGCGCTGCCCGCGCCCTCCGGCCGGCCCTGATCGCGGTCGTGCATGGCGAGACGAGCACCGGCGTGCTGAACCCGGTGGCGGAGCTCGGCGAGGTGGCGCGTGAGGTCGGCGCGCTGTACAGCGTGGACGCCGTCACGACGGTGGGGATGATGCCGTTCGCCATGGAGGCCTGGGGCATCGACTACGCCTACACCGGCTCGCAGAAGTGTCTGTCGGCTCCGCCGGGGGTGGCGCCTGTGGTGTTCTCGGGTCGGGCGATGGAACGCATCGCGCGGCGGCGCTTGCCGGTGGCGACCTGGTACGGGGATGCGCTCGGGATGCGCCGCTACTGGGAGCAGGGAGAGGGTGCGCGCACCTACCACCACACCGTGCCGGTGCAGCTCCACTGGGCGCTGGGGGAGGCGCTCTCGGCGGCGTTGGAGGAGGGGATGGAGGCACGCGCGGAGCGGGCGCGGAGCCTGGCCGACGCGGCGCTGGCGTCGCTGCGGACGGCCGGCTTCGAGCCGTACGTCCCCGCCTCGCGGCGCTTGCCTACGGTGCTGGCGGTTCGCCCGCCGGCCGCCGTCGACGAAGCGGCGGCTCGCAGTGCCCTGCGCCGCGAGCACGGCGTCACGGTGGCGGGCGGGCTGGGCCCGACCGCGGGTGAGGTCTGGCGGCTGGGCCTGATGGGGGAGAACGCGCGCGAGGAGCACTACGTCCGTTTCTTCGAAGCCCTCGACCGGGTTCTGGCGGGCGGCCGGCTGCTCGACAGCTTCCTGGAGGCGCGCCAGCCCGCTGCGGCCTGAGCGCCGGGCGTTCGCAGCGGCGGGCGGACGACGTTCCCGGTGCCGAGCGCCGGGCTAGCCTGAAGCCCATGGACGAGCGCCTCCGCAAGCACGTCCCGGGCGCAGCCGCCAAGCGCCGTGCCGAGAGCGAAGGCATCGACCTCGACACGCTCAAGCGCGACCGGCCGCGGGAGTACATGATGCTCAGCGCCGGCGAGGCGCTGCGGGCCGCACCGGAGATGGCGCAGATCGCTGGATCCCTGCTGCTGGCCGCCTTCCCGGATCGCGAGGTGTTCCGCCAGCCGCTCGTCGGCGGCGATCGTCTGCTGGTGTTCCCGCCGTTGCTGGCCGATGAGCTGCGCCGTCTCGACGCGCTGTTGGCGAGCCTGGTGGAGCGGCCGGAGTGGCGTCGCCGCCACGCCTTCTACCGCGAGGTGAGCGACGTGCGGGGCCGGCGGCGCGAGCTGGCCCTGCCGGTCTCAGCCGCGGACTACCGCGCCGGCAGCGCGGTCGTGGGGCCCTTCGACGATCGCGCCGCCGCCGAGGGCTTCGCGGTCGGGAGCGTGTCGGAACCTCACACCTGCGACCCCTTCACCATGAACGGCACCTGGTTCTGCGACGTCTTCCGGGCGGACGAGGCCTGAGCGACCGACGAACGGCGGGCGCGTTGACACCCCGCGAGGCGGGGGCTAGACTCCCATGCATGAGAACCAGGGCGGTTCCCGCCTTTACCCGCTGAGCGTGGGACCTCGTCCTGCGCGCATACGCCACTGCCCCGGGCGGGCGGTGGTTTTTTGTTTGCCGAGCGAGGAGGAGCAGGCATGCTGGAGGAAGCGCTGGCGGCCGTGGAAGCCGCCTCCGACCTGCAGGAGCTTCAGACCGTCAGGGTGCGATACCTTGGCAAGAAGGGCGAGTTGACACGTGGCCTCAAGCGGCTGGGCTCGCTGCCGCCGGAGGAGCGCCGAGAGGCCGGAAGGCGCATCAACGAAGACAAGCAGGCGGTGGAGCGCGCCATCCAGGAGCGGCGCCAGGCGCTCGAACGGGACGTCCTGGAGGCGCAGCTGGAGAGCGAGCGCGTCGACGTGACCTTGCCGGGGACTCGCTTCAACGCGGGGGGGCTCCACCTCCTGACGCGCGTCACCAACCGGCTGCTGGACGTGTTTACGGCGCTCGGGTACGAGGTCGCGGTGGGTCCGGAGCTGGAAACCGACCACTACAACTTCGAGGCGCTGAACTTCCCCGAGGAGCATCCCGCGCGCGACGAGCAGGACACCTTCTGGACGACGGACGGACGGCTCCTGCGTACCCACACCAGTCCCATGCAGGTGCGCTACATGGAGATGCACAAGCCCCCCTTCAAGGTCGTCGTGCCGGGGAAGGTGTTCCGCAACGAGGCGGTCGACACCACGCACGAAGCCCAGTTCCACCAGCTGGAGGCGCTGGTGGTGGGCGAACGCATCACCATGGCCGATCTGCGGGGCGCCATCGAGGAGATGGCCGGAGCGCTCTTCGGCGCCGGGACCCGCACCCGGCTCCAACCCTCCTTCTTCCCGTTCGTGGAGCCGGGCGCGGAGTTCGCCATCCACTGGACCAACCCTCGCAGCCGACGGCAGGAGTGGCTCGAGCTGGGCGGCTGCGGCATGGTGCACCCCAACGTCTTCGGCGCCGTGGGGTACCGGGGCGTGACGGGGTTCGCCTTCGGCTTCGGCATCGAACGCCTGGCGCTGGTGCCCTACGGCCTGCCCGACATCCGCGCCTTCTACCAGGGCGATCTGCGCGTTCTCAGGCAGTTCCGGGGGGCGCTATGAGCGACGACCCGGCCTCGAGGGCGCTGACGTGAGGGTGCCGTACGGCTGGTTGAACGAGCTCCTGGGCGGAGCGCTGCCGGGCGTCGACGGCACCGTGGAGCTGCTCGACGGTCTGGGGCTGGCGGTCGAGACGGTGCATGCCCTGCCCGCCGCGCCGGCGGGCGTGGTGATCGCCGACATCGTCGAGGCCGAGCCGATCGCCGGCTCCGAGCATCTGGCTCGAGCCGTGGCGAGCGACGGCGAGCACGAGCTGCAGGTGGTATGCGGGGCGCCCAATGCCCGGCCTGGGATTCGCAGCGCCCTGGCGTTGCCGGGCGCCGAGCTGCCCGGGGCGGGCTTCACCGTGAGCGAGCGCGAGATGCTGGGGGTCGCGAGCCGCGGCGTGCTCGCCAGCGCCAAGGAGCTCGGCATCTTCGACTACGGCGCCGGCATCGTGAGCTTCGGGGCGGACGCTCCGCTGGGCGCCGAGCTCGAGGAGCTGTGGCCCGCCGAATCGGTCATCGAGCTCGACCTGACACCCAATCGCGGTGACGCCTTCAGCCTGCTGGGGGTCGCTCGCGACCTGGCGGCCAAGCTGGCGGTGCCACTGGTGGTGCCGGGGGCGGGATCGGACCACGGCGATCCCGGCCTCGACGACGGCTTGAGCCTCGACATCGAGGACGAGGGGGCCTGCTCGCGCTTCACCCTCCGTCTCATCGAGGGCGTGCGGGTCGGGCCGAGCCCGCTGTGGCTGCAGCGGCGCCTGGCGTCCCTCGGGTTGCGGCCGCGGAACAACGTCGTCGACGTGACCAACTACGTCACCTTCGAGCTCGGCCAGCCGTCGCATGCCTACGACAGGCGCGTGCTGGAAGGCGGCGTCCTGCAGGTCCGCTGGGCCCGGCAGGGCGAGCGCGTCACGCTCCTGGACGAACAGGAGCACGTCCTGGTTACCGAGGACCTGGTCATCGCCACCCCGGACGCCGACGGCGGCAGCCGGGCCATCGGCCTCGCCGGCGTCATGGGCGGACGTCACGACAGCGTGGAGGCGGACACCCGCGACGTGGCGCTGGAGGTGGCGCACTTCGAGCCGGTAGTGGTGCGCAAGGCTGCACGCCGCCACCGTCTGAGCACCGACGCGCACTACCGCTTCGAGCGGGGGGTGGACCCCAACCTGCCGCCCAGGGCCTCGGCCCGGGCGGCCGCGCTCATCGCCGAGATCGCGGGCGGGAGGCCGCACCCCGGCCTCACGGCGACAGGCGCCGACATCCGCCGGCCGGCCATCGCCTACCGTCCGTCGCGCGTAGGCTACCTGATGGCGATGGAGGTCCCGCAGGCGGAGCAGCGAGCGATCCTGGAACGCCTCGGATGCCACCTGCAGGACACCCGCGACGGCGGCTGGCAGGTCACGCCCCCAAGCTGGCGCTACGACCTGGCGATCGAGGAGGACCTGATCGAGGAGGTGGCCCGGCTCCACGGCTACGAGCACATCGGCCGGACCGTCCCGGCAATGCACTTCGTGCCGCCCGTCAAGGACCCCACCCACCGGGAGTTGCGCGATGCCGTCGCCGCCATGGGGATGCAGGAGACGCTGGCGTACGTCTTCACCGGCCCCGACGCGCTGGCGCGCGCCGCCGCTCCCGACGCGGCCGTCACCCTCAGCGACCCCCAGGGAGCCGAGCGCTCGGTGCTCCGGACCGCCCTCTACCCGGGGCTGCTGGCTGCGGCCGCCCTCAACCGCGACGAGCCTTCCCTGGCGCTCTTCGAGGTCGGACACGTGTTTCTCGGCGGTGGCGAGGAGGAGCGGCTGGCCATGCTCTGGCGCGGCCCGCTGGCCCGTGGCGTCTGGCGCCAGGACGTTCCGCTCGACTTCTACGTGGTCAAAGGGGCGCTGGCCCAGCTGGCGGGCCGCTTCGGTTCCGAGCTTCGCTGCGAGCCCGGCGACGCGCCCTACCTCCACCCGGGCGTGGCAGCCACCGTGCGCTGGCAGGGCGAGGCCGTCGGTGAGGTCGGGCGGCTCCATCCGGAGGTGGCGGCCCGGTTCGAGCTCGATGGCGTCTACCTGGCCGAGCTGCGTCTGCCGCTGCCCGAGGGGCGCGTTCGCTACCGCGAGTTCCCGCGGCAGCCGTTCGCGGAGCGCGACCTCGCCATCGTCGCTCCCGTATCGGTGGGCTACGCCCGGCTCGAGCTGCTGGTGCGCCAGGCGGCCGGCGAAGAGCTCGAGTCGGTGGAGCCGTTCGACGTCTACCGCGGAGAGCAGGTGCCGCCGGGACGTCGCTCCGTGGCGCTGCGGTTGCGCTTCCGCCGCGCGCAGCGCGCGCTGACCGATGCGGAGGTCGACGACCATATGCGGAATGTCATGAGCGCCGTCCGTGACGCAGGCTATGATATCCGCGCATGAGCTGGCTCGACCTCGTCCTGGCCCTGGTGGTGGCGACGGTGACGTCGCTGGGGATGCACCGGCGGCTGTCCGGGTTCTTCGTGGGGCTCGGGGGCGCGCTGTTGCTCCGCCCGCTGCTGGTGGTCTCGCAGGCGAACCCATTCCTGGCCCTGGTCGCGGCCTGGGCCGCGGGGCTGGGGCTGAGCATGCTGGGGAGGCGGCTGTTCCAGCTCAACCGCGGAGCAGGGGTGCTGATGCGCGGCCTCGGCGGCCTCGGCGGGCTGGCGCTGGGCGTGGCGCTGGTGCTCTCGCTGGTGACGTCGCTGCCCATCCAGCGCAACCCGGCCAACCCTAGCGAGCTGTTCTACCCCCCGCGCGACCTGCCCGCGCCGGTCGCCTCGGCCGTGACGGACTCGAGGCTGGTGCTGCTCGGTCGCGATATACTGTTCTACCCGCTGCTGGCACGGCAGGGGGACGTCAAGGCAGGCCAGGAGCGCGTGCTTCAAGGTCTGCATCGGCTGTTCGTCGTCGGCGAGCCTTGGAAGGACGTGCCGCCGGAGCCGGGGAAGGGGGTGTAGCGAGACACTCAGGGACGCCGAGGAAGCGCAAGCCCGGCGGCGGCCGCGTGAGCGGCTGGAGCCGGTGACGAGGTGGAGGGCTTCCGGGTCGCCTGTGCGAGGCCGGAAGATACGTGAGAGCGACCGGCGGGCTCCGGCTCCGAGGCCAGGGCCGACCGGTTGCACATCGAAAACGCGAGCGGAGCGCCATGGCGCGCTCCCGCCGCCGTTGGCGGCGAGTCTGCGGGCCCCTCCTGAGCAGAACCCCTTACTCGGATCGCGTCCGGGTTCGATCCACCGTCGGGCTCTCCCCCCGAACCACAGCCGAGCAACACTTGGCGGTGGCGGCGTGCGCGCAGCACGCCGCGGCCAGCGATCCCTCGGATCGTTCGACGAAGGGAAGCATCATGTGTGGCATCGTCGGCTACGTCGGCGCGAAGAACGCCGCGGACGTCATCCTGGATGGACTCGCCCGCTTGGAGTATCGGGGCTACGACTCCGCGGGCATCGTCGTGAGCGAGGCGGGCGACGCGCCCGGCCGGAAGCTCGGAGCCGTCAAGCGGGCCGGCAAGCTGTCGGTCTTGCGCGAGGCCCTCGCCGAGACCCCGCTCCGCGGCCGCATCGGCCTGGGCCACACCCGCTGGGCGACCCACGGACGCCCCAACGACGTCAACGCACACCCGCACCTCTCCGAGGACGGTCGCCTGGCCGTCATCCACAACGGCATCATCGAGAACTACCTGGAGCTCAAGGAGCGACTCGCCGCCAGCGGGCATCAGTTCCTGTCCGAAACCGACACGGAGGTCCTCGTCCACCTCATCGAGGAGCACTACCAGAGGCTCGACGGAACCCTGGAGGGGGACGAGCACCTGGCGACGGCTGCACGTGACGCGCTCGCCGAGGTGGCGGGCGCCTACGCGCTGGTCCTGACCCACGCCGACCACGACATCATCGTGGCGGCGCGAGCGACGAGCCCGCTGGTGATCGGGCTGGGCCGGGGGGAGATGCTGCTGGCCAGCGACGTGACCGCCCTCCTTCCCCATACCCGCCGGATGGTCTTCCTGGAGGACGGCGACATGGCCGTTCTCTCGCAGGATGCGGTGGTGGTGACGGACTTCCAGGGCAGCCGCCAGCAGCGCGAGGTCACCACCATCGACTGGGACGCCGAGGCGGCGGAGAAGGGCGGCTACCCGCACTTCATGCTCAAGGAGATCGCCGAGCAACCGGTCGCCTTGCAGCAGACGCTCTTCGGGCGGCTGGCGGGGAACGGCCGCGACGTGAGCCTGGGCTTGAGCTTGGATCCGCTGGCGATCGACAGGGTGGTCGTAACGGCGGCAGGAACCGCCTTCTACGCCGGCCAGGTCGGCCAGGTACTGCTCGAGCGCCTCGCGCGCCTGCCTGTCGAGGTCCAGGTGGCGAGCGAGTTCCGCTACCGCGAGCCGGTCATCGACGAGCGCACCCTGTGCGTGGCGGTGTCGCAGTCGGGCGAGACCATCGACACCCTGGAGGCGCTGCGCGAGGCGAAGCGTCGTGGCGCGCGTACGCTCGGCATCATCAACGTCAAGGGCTCGAGCATCAGCCGCGAGGTGGACGACGTTCTCTACATCCACGCCGGGCCCGAGATCGGGGTGGCGAGCACCAAGGTCTACACCGCCATGCTGGCGGCCTTCGCGCTGCTCGCCATCGATCTCGGGCGAGCACGCGGGACTCTGTCCGACGCCCGGGCCGAAGAGCTGGAGCGCGGCCTGCGCGAGATCCCGCAACAGGTGGAGGAGGCGCTGAGCCGCCGCGAGCGCGTCGCCGAGGTGGCCGAGCGCTTCAAGCACTGCCGCGACTACCTCTTCCTCGGCCGGGGCGTGAACGTGCCCACCGCGTACGAGGGCGCCCTCAAGCTCAAGGAGATCAGCTACATCCACGCCGAGGCCTACGCCACCGGCGAGATGAAGCACGGGCCGATCGCTCTCATCGACGAGAACATGCCGGTGGTGGCGATCGCGACCGCCTCCGAGCTCTACGACAAGACCGTCTCGAACCTGCAGGAGGTGCGGGCGCGCGACGGCGTCCTCATCGCCATCGCCAGCGACGGGGACACGGTGATCGGCCGCCACGCCGACGAGGTGCTGTACGTGCCCAAGGTCCTGGAGCTGCTCTCGCCCATCGTCAACGTGGTGCCGCTCCAGCTTCTGGCCTACGAGACGGCGGTGCGGCTGGGCCGTGACGTGGACCAGCCGCGCAACCTCGCCAAGAGCGTCACGGTGGAGTGAGGCGACGGGCGCGTCCCGACGCACGACGGTCAGCGGGCATCGCCGTCGCCGGCGGTGTCCGGCGCTCCGCCCTGGCCCTGCTGACGGCCACGGTGTTGGTGGTGGCGGCATCGGCCGCCCTGGCGGCCGGAAGCGACCGCCATCCCGCCCCCCAGCAGGGGCCGCTGCCGGTGCCCGGCAAACCCAGCATCCCGGCGGGGGAGGCCGTCTACGCCGCGCATTGCGCCCGCTGCCACGACCAGGTCGGGCGCTTCGCGGGCCGCGACTGGCGGGCGGGACGGACGCCCGCCTGGGTGACGCGCGTGAGCCTGGGGATGACGGCGGGTCACCCCGCCGCGCTCTCCGAGCTGGAGCCCGCATGGGAGGTGACCGGGTACCTGTGGACGCTTCCCGATGACGGCTCGGACATCCGCAAGGGCGAGGGCCTGGCACTCGAGGCGAACGACGCCTTGCGCTCCGACGCGGTGGGGCTCGTCCTCTTCCACTGGAACGAGCTGCAGAACCTGAAGAACGGCGGCTGGGTCCTGAACCACACCGAGGCCGACGTCGACGGGTTGATGCGCCACCTGGCCGGCTCGAAGTACACCGCGCTGTCGGCCAAGGACCGGCAGGACCTGATCGACTACACCTTCGCCTCGTTCTTCGAGTGGCCGTCGGCGTGGTGAGCGCGGGTGCGGGCAACGCGCCCCGCTCACGACCCGACAGGCGCACATCACCGTGCCGGGTCGCCCCGTATGATGGGGGCCCGGAGGGATGAGCATGCACGGCACCAATCACTGGGCCGAACGCCAGCACCGCGTCATCGCGCGCGTCGATGATCCCGCCCTGTTGGAGGCCATCGAGAAGCTCCTCGACGAGCACGACGAGAGGGTGGCGCGGCTGCGCCTGGTCCCGCTGGAGGACGCCGACGTCGACGCCATCCGCGACGACCTCCTCCCCGGGGACGCCTAGGCTCGCCTTCCCGTCACACCATCCCGCGACTCTTGAGGAACAGGTACAGCGCCACCGCCGCCGCGGCGTAGAGCAGCCAGCGCAACGAGCGCAGGGTCCGGCCGCCGGAGAGCGAGCCGAGGCGCTCGCGCGCCTCGTCGGCATCGCGGCGCTGCATCAGGCGCTGCGCCCGGCGGAGCGAGCGTACGCTCTTGCCCAGCTGGCCCTTGCGCCGGTAGGCCACGGCCAGGTTGTGGTGGGCGTTGGCGAAGCCGTCGTCGAGGACGAGGGCACGCTCGTAGGCGGCGATGGCCTCGTCGACGCGGCCCTGCTCGAGGGCCACGTTGCCGAGGTTGGTGAGCGCCCGGAAGTGGCGTGGGTCGATCTCGAGCGCGCTCCGGAAGCACGCCTCGGCGTCGTCCACACGGTCGTCGTAGATCAGCGCGGTCCCTCGTTGCGTGTCGGCCTCCGCCCGGAAGAACACGTCGCTATCGAGGCTGTCCAGCTCGGTCACGGCCTCGTCGGGTTTGCGCCGGTCCAGCGCCTCGCCGGAGCGACGCAAGCGCTCCAGGTCCGCCGCCAGGCTGCCCCACGGGACCACCGCGGGGCGGGCCTCGATCTGCCCGAAGCGACGCAGCGCGCGTCGCCAGCTCTTCTGCCGCAGCAGCGTCTCGACGTCGGAGAGTCCGCCGAGGGCCTCGCGCAGCGCCGCGTCGGTCGCTCCCGACATCACGTAGGCTCGGTGGGCGGCGCCGAGACGTCCGGCGGCCAGCTCGGCCTTCCAATCGAGGGACGCGGACGCCTCGGGACGATCCGCGCCCGAGGCGTCAGGGTGGTCATTCATCGGCGCGACGCTACCACGTCGTGGTACAGCCCCAGGTAGGCGTTGGCCGAGCGGGCCCAGCTGAAGTCACGGGCCATGGCGCGCCGGCGCATCCGCGGCCAGGCGCTGCTGCCGTACGCCTCGCGTGCGAGGCCCGCGGCCCACAGCAAGCCCTCGGCGTTGAGCGGCTCGAACAGGAAGCCGGTCGCCCCGTGCTCGATGGTGTCGTGCAGGCCGCCGGTGTCGCGCGCGACCGGAAGGGTGCCGTAGCGCATGGCGATCAGCTGGCTGAGGCCGCACGGCTCGAAGCGGCTCGGCACCGCCAGGGCGTCGGCTCCGGCGTAGATGAGGTGCGCCAGCCGCTCGTCGAATCCGATGGTGACGCTCGCCCGGCCCGGATGACGGCTCGCCAGGGCGCGCAGCGCCTGCTCGAGTCCCGACTCGCCGGAGCCGAGCATCGCCAGCGCCCATCCCTGGGCGATCAGGCGTTCCCCGGCCGCCAGCACCAGGTCGATGCCCTTCTGCTCCGCCAGTCGCGAGACCACGCCCAGGAAGGGTCGCGCCTCGTCGATCCCCAGGCGTTCGGCCAGAGCCGTCTTGGCTGCCGCCTTGCCGGAGACGTCGCCGGCGTCGAACGGCGCCGGCAGAAAGCGGTCGTGGCTCGGGTCCCACTCCTCGGTGTCTAGTCCGTTGAGGATGCCGACCAACCGCTGCCGCACATGCCGAAAGGTGCCGTCGAGGGTGTAGCCGTACTCGGGCCGTTGGATCTCCTCGGCGTAGCTGGGGCTGACGGTGGTGACCCGCTGCGCGAAGCCGACGCCTGCCTGAAGGGCGTTGGCGCGGCCGAAGTGGTCGATGGGCGAGGCGGCCAGGGACGGGGGGAGGCGCAGCCACCACAGCGTCTCGTCGATGCCGGACTCGCCCTGGTACTGCACGTTGTGCAGCGTGAGCACCGTGGGCAGAGCGGGGAAGCCGGCAGGCAGGTGCCACCCGTGCGCCAGGACCATCGGCAGGTAGGCGGTGTGCCAGTCGTTGACGTGGGCGAGATCGGGGGTGAACTGCAAGCGTTCGGCTACCTGCGGCACCGCCCTGGTGAAGCGGCAGAAGCGACGGACGTCGTCGTGGAAGCCGTAGAGCCGCTCGCGGCGGAAGTCCTCGTGGCCGACGAAGGCGTAGCGGACGCCCTGCCGTTCCAGCGTGCCGACACCGACGGGCGCGGTGCCTCCGGCGAAGGGCACGTCGACATCGCCGATCCACAGCGGCGGCGGGGACGCGGCCAACGTCGCGTACCAGGGAGACACGACCAGCACCTCGTGCCCGAGGCCGGCCAGCGCGCGCGGGAGGGCGCCGGCCACGTCGGCGAGGCCACCGGTCTTGCTGAACGGCTGCACCTCCGCGCTCGCAAACAGCACGCGCATGGGCATCACGATAGCGCAGCCGCCCGCTGCCATCGCCGCCGGGCGGGTGCGCTCGCCCGGGCCGCGCCCGGCGGGTCCGGCGGCGAGTGTCGGGTCCTTACGGTTCTAATGGCCCTCTCCGCATATACTTTGGCAACCATGTCAGAGCGGCATTTGGAGGCTTCATGAAGCGTAGATGGCTGATCCTCGGCCTGTTGGGTCTGGCCTTGACCACGGCGGTCGTGAACGCGCAGCTCTCCCAGGACTTCGCGGGAGAGCTCCTGAACAATCCCAGCGGCAGGGCCCTCGTGCAGGCGTTCGGCGCCTTGAAGACCGGCTACCTGCACGACGTCAACACACAGGACCTGATCCGAGGCGCCATCCACGGCATGGTGGGCTCGCTGAACGACCCCTTCACGAGCTACATCGAGCCGAAGGCCGCGGCCTTCGACACGCAGCAGATGAGCGGTCACTACGAGGGCATCGGGGCGGTGCTGACGCCGCACAACCGCCAGACAGGCAAGGGCGTCGAGATCCTCACGGTGTATCGGGGCGGCCCCGCCGACAAGGCCGGCATCAAGCGCGGCGACCTGTTCCTCGAGGTCGATGGCGTGGACGTCAGCGACAAGACTGCGAGCGACGTCGCCGATCTGGTGCGCGGACCCAAAGGCACAACCGTGCACCTCACCATGCGCCGGCCGGGTGACCCCCAGCCGCTGCAGTTCGCCGTCCAGCGCGACACCATCAAGGTCGTGGACGTCTCCTCGACGATGCTTCCCGACCACGTTGGCTACGTGGCGCTGAGCTCGTTCAACAACCAGAAGATCAACGACCAGCTGACGCAGCAGGTCGACACGCTCAAGAAGGAGGGCGCCACCTCCCTGATCCTCGACCTTCGCGACAACCCTGGTGGGCTTCTCACCGAGGCGATCGACGTGTCCGACGATTTCTTGAGTCACGGCGACATCGTCTTCCAGCGGGCGCGCGGCGTGACGCAGCGGCTCGCGTCCGCCGATCCGCAGCAGCTCTTCAGCGGGCCGATGGTGGTTCTGGTGAACCACAACTCCGCCTCCGCCTCCGAGATCGTGTCCGCCGCGCTGCAGGACAACGGGCGCGCCAAGGTCGTGGGTGAGAGGACGTTCGGCAAGGGTGTGGCGCAGTCGGTGGTGTCCCTCTCCGACGGCGGGCAGCTCCGCTACGTGTCCTTCGAGTGGCTGACGCCCGACCGCACCAACATCCAGAAGAAGGGGATCACGCCCGACATCATGGCGACGGACACGCGCTACCCCAACACCATCTCGGTCGACGGCCGCGGAGCGAACCCGGGCCAGACGATCTCCATCGTGGTGGACGGCAAGACGGTCGGCACCACCAAGGCGGATTCGGACGGCGCGTTCCAGTTCGTCACCCTCGGGCCCAGACCACAGGTGAGCGGCGTTCAGGGGCAGGCCATCGTGAACCTGAACGGCGACCATGCCCTGAAGGTCGCCTACGACACGGTGCTCAAGGAGGTGCAAGCGTCCGCTGCGGGGAGCTCGGCGAACGCTTCACACTGACGGCTGACCCCGGCGCGTAGCCTGGATCGATGATCGAGGTCGAGGGGCTGATCAAGCGGTACGGCCGGGTGCTGGCGGTCGACGACGTCACGTTCGCCGTCCCGCGGGGGCGTGTGGTCGCTCTGCTGGGACCGAACGGGGCCGGCAAGTCGACCACCATCAAGGCCATCACCGGCCTGCTGCGGCCCAGCGGCGGGCGGGTACGGGTCGGCGGCTTCGAGCTCGAGCAGGACCCGCTGCGCGCCAAGGCGTTGCTGGGCTACGTGCCCGACAGGCCCTACCTCTACCAGAAGCTCACCGGCCGCGAGCTGCTCCGCTTCCTCGCCAGGCTCCGGCGGGTGGCCGATGGGGAGCGCAAGGCGGAGGCCTGGCTTCAGCACTTCGGCCTCGAGGCGAGCGCCAACGAGCTGATCGAGACCTACTCCCACGGCATGCGCCAGAAGTTGACCTTCGCGGCGGCGCTGCTGCACGAGCCGCAGGCGCTGGTGATCGACGAGCCGATGGTGGGCCTGGACCCCCGGGCCGCGCTCGACGCCAGGCGGCTCATGCGCTCGGCGGCCGACGGGGGCGCCGCCGTGCTCCTCACCACCCACTCGATGGACGTGGCCGAGGCGGTAGCGGACTCGGTCTTGCTGCTCGACCGCGGGCGTCTGCGGGCGCAGGGGAGCATGCTCGAGCTCCGCCAGCGCGTCGGCAGCCAGGATGCCTCGTTGGAGGCGATCTTCCTGCAACTGACGGACGAGTCCGCCAGCGGACCGGCGCGGCAGGAGGTCCCCGGGTGACGCTGCTGTCCATGCGTCTCCGGGGCGTCCTCAACGGCTTCCGGGTCGCTCCCGTGAGGCTCGTGGTGGGGGTGGCGTTGCTCTCGGGCGTGTTCCTGGGGATGCTGTCCGTTACCCGTCGCGGCATCCGCTTCCTGGATCACTATCCGGGCATCGGTGGCATCGCCGGCGCCGTGGAGCAACGGAGCCTGGAGGCCCTCTTCACGGTGCTGATGCTGGCGGTGGCGTTCAGCGTGCTGACGAGTGCGATCGCCACGCTGTACGGCTCACAGGACCTGCCATTCTTGCTCAGCCTGCCCGTCGACCCGGTCAGGGTCTTCGCCCTCAAGGTCGCCGAGACCTACGTCCAGAGCGCACTGCTGCCGGCTCTCTTCACCGCGCCGGTGCTGCTGGGGCTGGGGATCGAGCGGCATGCGCCGGCGGTCTACTACCTGATCGCAGTTGCCGCGCTGCTGGCGCTGTACGCGCTGCCCGTGGCCCTGGGAGCGGTCGCCGCGCTGCTGCTGATGCGCATCGCGCCGGCCGGCCGCGCCAAGGAGGTGGCGACCGCCGCCAGCGTGCTGGTGGCGGCGTCCCTGGTGGTGGGGATGCGGGCGCTCAGGCCCGAGCGCCTGCAGCACCTCACGTCCGCGCAGTTCGACGCGGCCCTGACCCGCTTCGCGCAGCTGCACGTGGGCTGGCTGCCGTCATCCTGGGGAAGCGCTGCGGTGTGGCAGGCCTTGCAGGGTCGGCTCTCGGCCGCGACGCTGCTGCTGGCGCTGGTGTCGGTGGCGGTACTGGCCCTGGTCGCGCGGCTGGCCGCGGTGGCCTACCGTGCCGGCTGGTTCCGGGGGCTCGATAGCGCACCGCGACGCGGCGTGGTCGGGACCCTGCCGGCAGCCCGCTGGGAGCTCCCCCTGGCGCGGCTGGGGCCGGCGGGCGGGCTGATCGTCAAGGACGTTCGCATGCTCCTCAGGGACCCCGCCCAGTGGTCCCAGCTGCTCGTGCTGCTGGCGCTGGCCGGCGTCTACTTCATCAGCACGGCGTCGCTGGCCGCCGAGATGCAGCGCTTCCGCAACGTGGTCGGGGCCCTCAACCTGATCTTCCTCGGCTTCCTGCTGGCCGGCGTGGGCATCCGCACGGCCTTCCCCATGGTGTCCCTCGAAGGGGAAGGGCTGTGGCTCCTGCGCACCGGCCCGTTGCGGGCCAGCCACGTCGTGGCGGCAAAGTTCTACGGTGCGCTGCCGCCGATGGTCTTGCTCGGCGCCGGCTTGGGCCTGGCGGTGGCCGGCCGCCTGGGGGTATCGCCTACCCTGGCGATCGCCTCGCCTGTCGCGGGCGCCTGCGCCGCTCTAGCCACGACGGGCCTGGGTGTGGGCCTTGGCGCCGCCTTCCCGCGGTTCGACGCGACCAGCCCTGCCGAGGTGGCGCTCTCGCTGGGGGGCCTCATGTACATGGCCCTGTCGCTGGCGTACGCCGTGGTGGTCGCGCTGCTCTTCGCCTACCCGGGTTACCGCGCGCTCCGGACGCCCGGCGCCTTCCACTGGGGCTCACCGCTCGGCCTGGCGCTGCTGGGGGCGGTGGTCGCCGTCACCGTGCTGTCGACCGTCGCGCCGCTGGCATTCGGCAGTGCCCGGCTGGCCCGCTACGAATCCGGTCTGGGATAGCGGCCGGGGCGAGCGCGCTCACCAGTGGACGCTGACGCCGAAGCGGGCCTGCTTGCGTAGGTCCGACAGGTCGATGCCGGCTTCCAGGCCCAGGTTGTTGGTGAAGGCGTAGCTGAGCCCCAGGCCGAGCTCCGGCACGGCTCCAACGTTGGACGGCGACTCGGGGAAGCTCAAGCGGCCCGAGAGATCGAGGTTGAGGGGTCCGAGGTCGTAGCTGAGGCTCACCTCGTTGGAGAACCCGTAGCTGCCACTGACGCCGTTGTAGTTCCCCAGCCGGTAGCTGGCGAACAGCTCGGGAGTGAGGTAGCCGCCGAGCCGCAGCGAGACCCCGAACGGCTGTCCGGAGTTCTCTAGCAGGCTGGAGAGCGGGGTGGTCTGGATCTGCACGACGTCGATGCCCAACGCCTTGCTGAGCGCGTTCTGGAGCTCGGACACCACCAGCACGTCGACCGCGGTGTCGAGCGCGCTCTGCGCCACCGCGGTGCCGAAGGAGCCCTGGCCGGCGAGCTGCGGCGTCACGTCGAGCCTGCCGAGGGTCACCAGCGACAGCAGCTCCGCGTCCGACAGCGGTCTCGGCGAGCCGGCCCCGGTGTCGCCGCTCGCCTGGACGAGGGCGTCGCTCGAGAGCGCCGGCTGGATGTCGAACCTCACCGGGCTCGGCCCTTGGGTGCTGGGCTGGACCTGACCAGAGAAGGTCAGGGTGACCCCGAACGTGCTGCTGTTGCGTGGCGCGGTGAACGTCAGGTTGTTGGTGCCGGAGAGCACGCGCCGCTTGTCGAACTCGGTGTGGGCCTGGACGTCGAGGGCGGGGTAGACCCCGCGGCTTGCCTGGAAGGTAGCTGTGGCCCGGTCGATCGTGAAGTCACGGCCGGCGAAGGTGAGCGTGCCCCGGAGCGCCTTGGCGGTGCCGTCCAGCTGCGGTTGGGCCGCCGTTCCATCGAGCGTCAGGTCGAGGGACGCTTCGGCGGTGCCGAAGCCGGCGTCCAGCAGCACCCGCTGCGGTGCCTTGAGATGCAGGTGGTCGAAGAGCACCGACTGCCTGGCGGCGTTCGCAGCCTCGGCGGCAGCCCCTGGGGTGGTGTCGGCGTGCCCGCTGGTGGCGTTGCCGGAGGCCGGGGGGCCGGGGCTGGCAAGCGACCGGGCCGGGGCGCTCGCCGTGGCCGGTGGGGCTGCGGCCCCCACGGACGGTTGCTGCGCCGGGGCTGCGGGGGCGCCGATGTTCATGTGGACCTGCGTGGCGTCGAGCTCGCCACCGATGCTGAGGCCTTTCCTGGTGCCGCGCAGGCGCACGTTGGCGTCGACGGTGCTGGACGTGATGAACAGCGGACTGGCCTTCAGGTCGAGGCCAGTACCCTTCACGCGCACGTCGAAGGGTGAGAGGCTGCCTCGGATGGTGAACGGCCGGCCGAGGCTGCCGGCGAGATCGAGCTGAGGTTGCTTGCCCTGCGGCTGGGTGATCCCGCCGCTGAGATGGGTTACCGTGCCGACGACGGGAAGCTCGGCGTTGCCGCTGAAGCGAAAGTCGGTGCCGGTGAGCTCGAGCGGAGTGAGTGACAGTGCCGCCTTGCCCTTCACGTCGACCGAGCCGCCAAACGGCGCCACGCCCACCACGTGCGCGGTCGCGCTCAGAGCGTCGCCCTTGAGCGAGGTGCTGGCGTTCTCGAGGCGGTAGTGGGTGCCCGCCACACGCGCCTCCAATCCCGAGGCCTCGAGCGTGATGTCGGGATCGGCAGGCGAGCCCTGGGCGTTCAACGTGAAGCTGCCGCTGGCGCCGACGCCGTAGCGGGCGAGCACCGGAACGAGGCCCAGCAGGGGCGTGAAGTCGGCGTTCCGGGCGCTGAGCTGCAAGTCCAGCGTGGAGGCGTCGACCATCCCCCGGGCTTCCCAGCTGCCGCGTCCCTCGAAGGCGGCGTTCTCGATCGTCAGCGCTCGGTTGTCGTAGACCCAGGACACGCTCCCGGTGGTCACGACCCCCGCGCGCTCCAGCTTGACCTGCTGCGTGGCCATGCGCAGGTAGCTGGCGGCCGGGTCGGCGTACGGCACGTCGAACCGCATGACGCCGTCGACGTCGGCGGTGACGTCCGTTGCGCCGGTGCTCGCCTCGGCCAGCAGCTGGGCCGGGAACCTCTGGAAGCGCAGCAGCCCCTTGGCTTCCCCGGGGAGCAGGGTCGCGGTGATGAGGCTGGCGCCGAGCTTGACGCGCGCGTCGAGCGCGCCGAGCGTGCCGGAGACCTGCGCATCGAGGGGGAGGGGAGTGCCGGCCACCCTGAGGTCCGCCGATAGCAGCTCTCCCACCACCGTCTCGTTGCGGAACCGCACCACGCCGCTCAGCTTGCCTTTCAGGTGCGGCACCAGGCGCTGCAGGGTCGGGAGGGTGGCGAGGTCGAAGGTGTTCACGCGCGCCTCGGCGTTGCCGCCGCTCGACGCGCCGGGGGTGAGGGCCGCAGGCAGCAGTCCCGCCAGGCCCCAGCTGCCGTCGAGGCGCAGCCCGCCATGAGGCGCCTGCAAGTCGATGCGGCCCGAGGCCGCGCCCGAACCGACGGTGACGTTCCCGGACAGGGTCAAGCTCGGCAGGCGCGGCCGGGAGACGGTGAGGCCGGTCAGGATCACGGAGCCGCTCGGGCCACCGGCGGGGTCGAAGGAGAGATCGACCTTGGCCTGCCCCGGCTCGCTTCCCAGGGTATGCAGGTCCGCTGCGACGTGGCCGCTGCCGGCGCCCGGCCGCAGCTCCGCCTGGAGGCTGCCGGTGGGTCCGTCGGAGGTGAGAGTCAGGCGACCGTCACGCCAGGTCGCTCGGTAGGGGATCGAGGCGCCGCCGAGCTGGTCGATGGGAAGGTCGGAGGGTAGCACGACGGCGCCGCGCACATCTCCGGTCGCGGGGGTGAGGGTACCGTTGCCGGACACCCTCGTGCCGGCCACGTCCAGCGTGAGGGCCTGCAGCGTGGCGCTCGGCGCCGGCGACGGGGACAGCTGCACCTGTCCCTTGGTGTGGCCGACGCCGCGCAACACCAGCCCGTCGCGGGCGAGGGAGCGCAGGAGCGCCAGCGGCGGGGTGGTCGGAAGCGTCCCCTCGAGCGCCAGCCCGGCGATCGCCGGCAGTGCGGCGCCGACCGCTAGCGGCGCCCCGGCTCCGCTGCCGCTCAGCGACACCCGAGCCGGGCCCGCCGCCAGCCGCAGTGCGCCCTCGCCACGCAGCGCTCCGTTCGCCTGGAACAGCCGCAGTGCACCCCTCGCGCCTTCGGTTTGCGCGCCGGCGGCCGGCGTGCCCGCAAGCCGCAGGTCGAGCGCGGGAGCGAGGCTGCCGGCCAGGGTCAGCTCGCCGCCGATGACGGCACCGCTCAGGTCGGCCTTGAGCCTGGTTCCGGCAGGCGAGGCGGCCACGCTGGCGCTGCCGCTCAGAGCGCCTCCGACGTCGAGCCCGGCGGCGAACGTCGGTCCGGCGCCCGCGGAGGTCAGCGTCCCGTGGAGGGAGCCGTGGAGCCCGGCGACGGCGTACTGCTGCAGGCTGAGCGTGCCTTGCCAGCCGCTGCCCGCGACCCTGTCGAGGTGCGTCGTAAGGCTCCCGCCGAGGAGCCGTCCGCTGGCATCCAACGCCAGGCCGCGGTTGCTGGATGCCGTGACGGTGACGCTCGCCGGCTCGCCGGCGATGCTTCCGGCGGTGGTGAGCGTGGCGCTGCCGGTGCCGCCCCGGCCGCTGGCGTCACCGCTGACGCTGATGCCGCCGGGCAGCGGCTGGGCGTTCACATGCGCGCGCCAGCCCAGACCGTTCGGGTCGACGCTGGCAGCGAGATGCGCGCCGCGCAGCTCGACGGGAGCCCCGGCGCTCGCGGCGGTCAGCCGCACGTCGCCGAGCGGGACGCCCGCAACGGCGGCACCACTGACGTCGCCAGCGAGCCAGGGGGTGCCGCCGACCTTGACCGTCGCCCGTCCCGTGAGGGGGGTGCCGAGCCCGCTTAGGGGACCGGCCACCGTGGCGTTGGCGAGGGTGGGGTCGACCGCCGCGCGCCAGCCGGCCAGGGCCTGCGCTCCGTCGACGACCACGGCACCCGACGGCGTCGTGGAGATGCTCACCTTGGCGTCGCCCCAGGCTGCGCTGCCACTGGCGTGCGCGCGGCCCTGCTGAAGCGTGACGCTCAGGTCGGTGCTCAACTGCTGGTACGACAGCGTGCTGGTGAGCTCGAGCCGCTGCGAGGCCGCAGCGGCGTTGGCCCGCAGCTGGCCGCTGACCGAGCCGGACCCGGTGAGGACGGCGGACGCGACCGGCTCGGCCGGGGTGCCGCCGAGCTGCAGCGTGCCGTCGACGCCGCCGTCGATGCTGCCGGCGCTGAGGCCGGCGACATCGAGCATGGCGATGAGGGTGCCGTCACCGATGGCGTCGAGTCGCGGGGCCGCCAGCACCACCGGCCCGTGGATCTGGCCGCGCAGGGTAGGCCCCGGGAGCGACATCTGCGACAGGTCTGCGCGGAGCTGGAGGGCGGCACGGATGCCCTGTTGGAGCGTCGCCGTGCCGCTGACGCTGGCTCCCGGGACGGTGACGAGAAGGTGCGACAGGTCGCCACTGGCGGTGCGACCTGGCCCGCCTCGGACGGCCGCTTGGAGGCTGGCGCGCCCTCCCGTCAGCACCGGGGTGAACGCGTCCAACGGTGCGCCGTCGAGCGCGGCTTTCGCCGACCAGGAGGCGCCCTGGAAGCCGGCGTCGAGCGTTACGTGAGGGCCCGTGAGCGTGAGCTTGCCGGTGGTGCCGTGCCACGCCAGCGTCCCGTCCGCGCCGAGCACGCCGGTGAGCGTGGCCGGCCCGTCGAGCGAGGGCGACAGCAGGGGGCCGCTGACCGAGGGCGACGCCGCCAGCGTGAGGGGTAGCCGGGGCACCGGCAGTCCTGCGAGCTGGAGCACGGGCAGGTCCAGACGCAGCGCCCCTTGCCACGCCTGCGCCTGCAGCGGGCGCGGCGCCAGCTGGGCGTCCAGGCGCGCCCAGGCGCCGCCGGCGGGCCCTGCCGTGGCCGTCACCGCCAGCGGCCCGTGTCCGTCGAGGGAGGCGTTCACCTCGCCGGGAATGCCGAGAAGGCCGCCTGCCAGGCGCACGCCCGCGGCGCCTCGGAAGCCGGCATCGGGCCGCCAGCTGAGCCTGTCGGCAGTCACCGCCCACCTCGCGCCTGCCGGCCCCAGGCTGGCATGGCCGTCGGCGCTGAGCATCGCCAGCTTGCCGCCGCGTATCTGGGCCAGGGCGGAGAGCGACTCGAGCGTGAGCCCGGCGTCGAGCGCGCCCGGCGGCCCGGCCAGTGACACGCCTCCCGACAGCTGCCAGGCCGGCGCCGAGAGCGTGCCGCGAAGGTTGGCCGCAGGGTAGACCGGGCCGGCGAGCGTGAGGCTGGCCGGCGTGGGCGCGCCCGCGAGGTCGAGCGTGAGGCTGTCGAGGGCGGCCCGGCCGGCGTGGTAGTCGGCCGTCGCGGCGAGGTTGCCCCCGACGGAGAGGCCCAGCGGTGCCAGAGCGCCCGCCGGCGCCTGGGCATCGAGGGTGAGGGCCAGAGCGGTGCCCGATGGCACCAGCGAGGCCCGTAGGCTGGCAGCGCCAAGCTGGCCGTGAAGCGTGCCGCTGCCGCGGGACGGGTCCAGCGCGAGGCGCACGGCGGCCCTGGCGCCCTTCGCTTCACCGCTCAGCGTGACCGCGGGTGAGCCGCCGAGCGCCAGCGTGCCGCGCAGCCTGACGCCAGCGGCTGGCGCGCCCACCGTCACCCCGAGCGGCGCGCCGGCGCCGCCCTCGAGGTGGACCTCGAGCCCCGCGTAGGCGGCGTCCAAGGTGACACCCGTGGGGCTCGCGTGGCCGGCGACGGACAGCGGCCGACCGGCCGTGGTGCCATGTGCGTCGATCGTCAGGCTCGCGGTCGTCGGCCGGGTGGTGAGCCGCAGCTCGCCGGTGGTGGAGAGGTGCATCGGTACGCCCAGCAGCCTCCCGAGCCGGGTGGTGTCGACACCGGCGAGATCGATGCCGGCCCGGAGCGCGGCGCCGTTCCCCACGATGGTCGCGCTGAGCAGGGGTGACGCCGCCGCCGGTGCCCGCGCGTCCGGGGTCGGAGCGTCAGACGCCAGCGTGAGGGCGCCTCGGTAGCTCGTGCCCGAGCCGCGGAGCTGCGCTCGGAGGGGAAGCCTGGCTCCCGAGACCGTGACGGCGGCGGCGGCCGAGGCGTTCCAGTCCCCGGACGGACGCATCTCGCCGGTCAGGTGCAGGTCGCCTGTCAGGGCATTCCCCAGCAGCGGCAGCCGGGACGAGAGCGACGCCGACGGCACCGTCAGCGACGCCCGCAGGCCCTCGGCCACGGTGCCGGCGAGCGTCCCGCGGACGGCGCTTCCCGCTACCTCGCCGGTGAGGGCCAGCCCGGCGAGCGGCCCGGAGACCGCCAGGCGTAGCCGCTCGCTGGCGCCCAGGGCGTGAAGCGGCAGGGAGACGGTACCGTTCACGTCCGACACGGTGCCGTGAAGGTCGATGCCGTCGCCGGAAGCGGTGAGCGCTCCGCTGGCGAGCTGCAGTCGAAGATCCATCGTGCGCGATGGCATGCTCAGCCACGGGGCCGCGTCGAGCGGCGCGGTCGTGAGCGTGCCGGTGAGATCCAGCGCGCGCCAGCTCCCCGTCGCACGGGCCGTCAGGCTGGCGCCGCCGTTCAGGGCTCCGGCGTGAGCGCTGAGGTCGGGTGTCGGCAGCGCCTGCCCTTGCAGCGTGAGGTCTGCCGGTCCCATGGCACCGCTCGCGCTGGCCAGCAGGCGGCCGCCTTCGCCGCGGAGAACGGCATCCACGTGGGCGCTCGGCTCGCTTACGCGCAGCCGGAGTGCGCCCGAGTACGCGCCGTTCTGGCGTGTGAGGGCGCCGTTCAGGATGGGGGCGAGCGGAAGGTGCGGGAAGAACGGCGCCAGGCTGGCGTCGCTGGCGCTGAGGCTGGCTTGTCCGGGGCGGACGGTGAGCGACATGCCATCCCCCTGGAGGCTCGCCGTGCCGCCCGACGGGGTGCCGGACAGGACCACCGCGAGGCGGGTCGAGCCCGCCGTCCAGCTGCCGTCGAGCTGGTAGCGGGCTGGCGCCGTGAGGTGCGCGCTGCCGGTGAGAGCCAGCCGACCCGCCGGCTCGAGCACGCCCGGCAGCCGGGCGCCGAGCAGACGTGCCGGCAGGGATGCCGTCAGCGACATCCCTGCCGCTGTTCCCGACGCGTGCGCGAGCGCCGTGCCGTCGGCGTCCTCGAGGGTAGCGGTCAGCGGCACGGTGGCGACCGACCTGCCGACCCGTACGTTCGCGACCCCCACGGACGCCACGGTGGCGCCGCTGCCTGCGGTGGCCAGCTTCAGCCGCAGCGGCATCCCACCGTAGCTCAGCGGCAGGCTCAGGCGCGCCGCCAGGCTCGCCCCGTCCAGTCGCGCCCGGCCGTGGTCGCCGAGGTCCAGCGTCAGCCTCAGCGGGGACAGCGAGCCGTGAAGTTGCCAGAGCAGAGGTCGAAGCTCGAAACCGGCTGCCAGGGCCTGTGGCGCCAGCGCCCCGGAGCCGTTCAGCTGGCCGTTCGCCAACGCCACCGGACCGACCGGTCCGGCCGACATGCTGAGGTCGAGCCGCGGGCTCAGGGTGCCGCTGGCCCGCAGGGGCTGACCCAGGAGCGAGGCGTCGAGGGCGAGGTCGAGCGCGTCGCCGCTGCCGCGTAGCGTGAGCGTCCCGGTGGCGGGGGCGGTAGCGTCGAGGCTCGCGCGTCCCGTGTAGCCTGCAGACCGGTGTTGCAGGTCGGTCGTGAGCACCCCGCGTAGGGGCAGGCCCACGGCGTTCGCGAGCGCTGCAAGCTCGAGTCGGCCGTGGCTGCCCCAGCCGCTGCTGTCGGCGCTGAGCCGGAGTGCCTGCGGGCCGCTGCCAGCTACCAGGCTGACGTCGGGCGCGTGACCCCAGTCGCCGGCGGCGCTCAGCGGCACGTCGCCGAGGCGGCCGCTTAGGGCCGCGTGCCCGGCGGACGCGTCGGCGGTTCCGGCGAGCGTGAGCTGCTGGGCAAGGGCCAGGGGGCCGATGCGCGTGCCGCGCGCCGCTGTCAGGGTCATGACGATCCGGCCGCCGGTACCGTGCAGGCCGAGGCTGGCGCCCGCCACGGCCGCGTCGAGGTTCGCCGTCAGCCGGTCGAGCGGACGCTGCCCCAGCGGTACCGCGAGCGTGCCGTCGATGGCTGGTGAGACGCCGGCCACGCGCAGCTGAAGGGCGCGGAAGCTGGCCTGGACCAGCCCGTGGCCGAGCTCCAGACGCAGGCCCTGGTCGCGGGCGGTGGCCTGCAGGCCGCTGCCGCTGGCGGGCGCCCCGAGGTCCAGCGCCAGTGGTGACGCACGCACCGGACCGGCGCGGATGTCTGCCAGGCTCAAGGTGCCCGCGGGCCTGATGCCGGCCGCGGTGAAGGTCGCGCGCCCATCGCTGAGCTTGAGCTGGGACCGCAGCGGTCCCTGGAGCGCGGTCTCGGCGAGGGTGGCGCTCACCGTCCCCTGGAGCGGCGCCAGGTCGAGGTTGCCGGCGAGCTGGAGGGGCCCCAGCGAGGCTTGGAGGTCGCGGATCGCGGCGCCGGCCAAGGTGGCGTGGAGCGTCCCCCGCAGGTCGGCGGCCAGACGCTCCGGCCCGAGCTGGAGCTGTAGGGGTCCGTCGGCGCCGAGCGTCACGCTCACGGGGAGAGCGGCCGCGGGTCCGTCGGCGCGCAGCGTGGCCGTGAGCGGGCGGTCGAGTCCGGGCAGGCGGAGGCGGCCGGCATGCAGCTCGCCGCTCACCCGGCCGCCGGAGAGCGCCAGCGCGCCGCCGAAGGTGGCGCCTGCCGCGTCGCTGCCCTGCAGCACCGCTTGCCACCCGTCGCCGTTGAGCCCGGCCTCCAGGCTGAGCGCGACCGGCCGACCCGCAACCGTGCCGTCGTCGCTGAGGTGCACGCTGCCGCTGGCCCCGCCCGCGGCCAGCTCCAGGTGCGCCTGGAGGTCGACGCTCTGGCCCGGAACAGGTGCCATCCTCCTGGCGCCCGCCTCGATCGTCGTTGCGCGCGGCCCGGTCGCGGCCGTCACCACGGCGGCGCCCCCGGCAACGCGGCCCGTCGCCTGGACCTTCACGCCGGAGACGCTGTCGTAGCGGTAGCTCGCCTGCAACTCGTCGAGGGGCAGCCCCGCCATGGTCCCTGCCCCCGAGACCTCGCCGCTCACCCGGACGCGCGTCCAGCCGGAGGCGTCGAGCGTGGTGGTGGCGGTTCCCTCGAGGGGGAGCGAGCCGAGGCCGGGCACGCTCGAGCCCGCGAGCCACTCGGCCGCGGCCAGCAGCTGCGGGTTCCCGTGCGCCTGGGCGGTCCAATGCCGCCCCGCGACGTTCACCACGCCCTGGACCGCGACGTCTCCGCCCAGGACGTGGCCTCGGAGGTCGGCGTGGATGAGCGGGTAGCGGAGCTGGATGCTGCCCTGGATGCCCTGCGGGTGCAGCCCGATGGCGTCGAGCGCCCCGCCTTGCAGGCTGAGCTCGGCGCGCACGCCGTCGGGTCCGGCGTGGATGGGGCCGGAGAGGGTCCCGGCCGTGGCCCCCGGGAACCAGTGGCGCGCCAGCCGCGCGTCGGCCTGCACCACGCGGCCGTCGAAGCGGGGGCCGCTCAGGTCGAGGGTGCCGCTGGCAACGGCGCTACCGTCCGAGGTGGTCAGCTGGGCCTCGACCGCCAGGCTGCTGCCCTGCTGCCGGATGCGAACGTGGCTCACGGCCCCGCTGGGGATGGTGTAGGGCACCTGCTGGACCTCGACGCTGGCGTCGCTGACGGTGACCTCTTGCAACCTCGGCCGAACGGGCAGCCCGCCGGCTCCGGCGCCGGCGCTGGCGAGCCGGCTGGCGTCGACCGATCCCCGCACGCCTGCCAGCGTTACCGACAGCGGCAGGTCGCCGCTGATGAGCGACGGTAGGAAGTATCGGAGCCGCAGGCTGCGGATGCTCAGGTGCATCCCCGGGGTGTCGACGCGGGCGCCGTCCAGCTCGACGCCCGTCCACAGATTGCCGGCGGAGCTCCGGTAGTGCACGTCGACGCCGGCGCGGCTCAGCGCAGAGGTCACCCTCCCCAGGAGCCAGGCGCGCCCCGGAGGGGTTCTCGGCACGATCGCCACGAGGGCGACGACCGCCGTCAGCGCCAGCAGTGCGGCGAGGGTTCGTTTTCGCATGGGTCGGAGATGATCACCTGGGTCATTGGTGGGGGCTCCGCGGCGTCGCCCGCTCGGGGCGATCTAGTAGAAATGCCGGTTCCGACGGCGCCTCCGCGTCGTCACTCTAGCATCCGACGATGAGAAGCTGCGCTACCATGAGCTGCGATGCAGGGTGGTGGTGCGTCCCGCTTGACCGCGCTGGTGCGCGGCCGCGTGCAAGGCGTGGGGTTCCGTGCCTTCGTGCGGCGCCAGGCACTCGACCTGAAGCTCGACGGCTACGCCGAGAACCTGCCCGATGGCAGGGTCGAGGTGGTGGCCGAGGGGGACCGCCGCGAGCTCGAGCACTTCCTGGTGATGCTACGCAAGGGGCCTCCCCACGCCGACGTGGCTGGCGTCGAGGTCGATTGGGCTCAGGGAGGGGCCGCGCGCCGTGGCTTCTTCGTCTACTGAGGCAGACGGCCCAGCGGGGCGGGCCGCTCCTCCCGATCCGCTGGACGCCGCCAGCCTGCGGTCGGTGCCGGGCGTCCTCGGCGAGATCGTTCGCGAGCGCTCGGCGGACTACCACGACATGCCGCTGCCGGGGCCGGCGATCGCGAGGCTTGCGCGGCCAGCCTTCGCGACCGCACTGTCGCGGCCGGGGGTGTCGGTGATCGCCGAGGTCAAGCGCTCCAGCCCCTCCCAGGGGCACATCCGCCAGCTCGACCCGGTGGCGGTGGCGCGCGCCTACGCCCAGGCGGGCGCGGCCGCGGTGAGCGTGCTCACGGAGAGCCGTCACTTCGGCGGCGAGCTCGCGCACCTGCGCGCGGTGGCGGAGGCCGTTCGGCTGCCGCTGCTCCGCAAGGACTTCGTGGTCCACCCGGCGCAGCTGGCCGAGGCGAGCGCGGCCGGCGCCAGCGCCGCGTTGCTGATCGCCGCGGTCCTCGGGGATGCGCTGCCGGCCTACCTGAGCTACGCCGCCGGCATTGGTCTGGAGTGCCTGGTGGAGGTGCACGACAGGGCGCAGCTGGCCCAGGCCATGTCCGCGGGCGCGCGCGTGATCGGCGTGAACAACAGGGACCTGCGGTCGCTCGACGTCGACCTGAGCCTCGCACCGCGGCTGCTGCGCGCCGCCCGCGGGGCGGGCTACGAAGGGCTGCTGGTGGCGGAGTCCGGTTATCGCGAGCGGCGGCAGCTGGAGGCGCTCGCGGGCCTGGCAGACGCCGTCCTGGTAGGCACCAGCCTCGCTGCCAGCGACGACCCCGGGCCGGCGCTGGCGGCGCTCCTCGCACCGGCAGGCGGCCGGGCTGGCGGAGCGCCGTGACCGATCTCGTCGTCCGGCCCAGAAAGCGCCGCGCCCGCCCGATGCCGCACGACCGTCAGGGGCAGGCGTCGACGCGGAGGAGGCCTCCCGGCCCGCGCGGGCCGTCGGCAGACTCCTGGGCGGATGGTGACGCGCTCGGGGAGCCGCGGGCGGTGTCGGCGGAGCCCGCGCGCCCTCGCTGAGCGACGACCGGGCAGGCGTGGTCGCGAGGCTATACTCGTGCACATGTCGTCACCGCAGAACAGCGACACCATCTACCAGCATCGCTTCGAGAACGGCGTGTGGCTGCTCTTCGAGCCGATGCCGTGGCTTCCCACCCTCAGCGCCAGCTTGCTGCTGCCGTTCGGCTCGTCGACCGACCCGGAAGGGCACGAAGGCAGCGGGGCCGTGCTTCACGACTGGATCCAGCGCGGCGCCGGCACGCTGGATTCGCGAGCGCACTCCGATGCGCTGGAGGGTCTGGGCGTGCGTCGCGGCGGCGGTGCCGGGCGCGAGGCGGCCAGCCTCAGCGCCTCCTTCCTGGCGGACGAGCTGCCGGAGGTGCTGCCGCTGGTGGCGTCGATGGGGAGCGAGCCGAGGCTCGATGAAGGGGAGTTCGCGCCCGCGCGCGAGCTGGCGCTCGAGGAGCTGGCGTCGCTGTCCGACGCCCCCACGCAGCGGCTCTTCAACGCCCTGATGGAGCGCTTCCTCGACGGCGGGCCGGGCCGCAGCCCCTTCGGAACCCAGGAGGGGTTGGCGGCATTGACGCCCGCGTCGGTGCGGGAGGACGCGGGGCGTCGCCTGGGCCCGGCTGGCGCCATCCTGGCCCTGGCCGGCGGTGCCGAGTGGGATCGGGTCCTGGACGCGGCCCAGCGGGCGCTCGCCGGCTGGCAGGGCGGGGCTGCCGCGCTGCCGGCTGCCAGGCTGCGCCCGCCGGGCCGGGAGCATGTCCACGCGGACTCGGCGCAGACCCAGATCGGGGTGGCGTTCGCGGCCCCGCCGCCGGGCGACGCCGACGTCTACACCTTCGACCTCGGCCTCCACGTGCTCAGCGGCAGCATGGGATCTCGTCTGTTCACCGAGGTGCGCGAGAAGCGCGGCCTGGTCTACAGCGTCGGCGCCCACTACCGCGCGCTGCACGGGTTCGGCTACACGCTCGGGTATGCGGGCACCACGCCAGAGCGCGCCGACGAGACGCTGCGCGTGCTGCTGGAGGAGATCCGCCGGTTGTCGCGAGGCGTCGAGGCCGACGAGCTCGAGCGCGCCCGTGTCGGGACGCTCTCCTCGATGGTGATGCAAGGCGAGTCGAGCGGGGCGCGAGCGGGCCGGCTCGCGTCCGATGCCCTGCTGCAGGGCAGAGCAAGGACCCTGGAGGAGATCCGCCGCGCGGTCGAGGCCGTCGAGCTCGACGCTCTCAACGACTACCTCGCTGCCCATCCCTTCCCCGAGCCGACGGTCGTCACGCTGGGCCCGAGACCGCTGTCACAGGAGGCGGCGGCGTGAGCGGCCGGCCCGAGACCACCGCGCGCGGCGAGCTGCGCTTCGACACGCTGACCCTGGACAACGGCCTCACCATCGTCGGCGAGCTGAACCCTGGCGCAGCCAGCGTGGCCGCCGGCTACTTCGTGAGGACCGGGGCCAGGGACGAGGCCGCTGACGTGGCCGGGGTATCCCACTTCCTCGAGCACATGCTGTTCAAGGGCACCGACAGGCGCACGGCGGCGGACATCAATCGCAGCTTCGACGAGCTGGGCGCTCAATACAACGCCTTCACCAGCGAGGAGCGCACCGTCTACTACGGCGCGGTGCTCCCGGAGCGGCTTCCCCAGCTGCTCGACCTGCTCTCGGACATGATGCGCCCGGCGCTGCGCCAGGATGACTTCGACGTCGAGAAGAACGTGATCCTGGAAGAGATCGCCATGTACGAGGACCGGCCACACTTCCGAGTGTTCGAGCTCGCGGGCCAGCGCTTCTGGAACGGCCACCCCCTGGGGCACAGCGTGCTCGGGGGGCAGGCGTCCATTCAGGCGCTCACGCGGGAGCAGATGCTGGCCTACTTCCAGCGGCGCTACGCACCATCGAACCTCGCGCTGGCGGTGTCCGGCGCCTACGACTGGGAGGACCTGACGACCGGCGTGGCGCGGCTGACGCGTGATTGGCGTCCCTACCAGGCCCGCCGCGAGCTGCCTCCAGCCGAGCCGGCGGTGGGGGAGGGGCGCACCGCCGACGGCGCGCTCTCGCGGGTGCACGCCGCCGTCTTCGCACCGGGGCTGGCGGCCACCGACGAGCGGCGGTACGCCGCCGCGGTGCTCGCCAACGTGTTGGGGGACGACAGCGGCTCCCGCTTGTTCTGGGCGCTGGTGGACAAGGGTCTGGCGGACAGCGCCAGCCTCGGGCACGAGGCCTCCGACGGCGCGGGCGCCTTCGTCGGGTACGTCAGTGCCGCGCCGGAGCGCGCGGACGAAGTGCTCGGCAGCTACCGGCGCGTCCTTCTCGAGGCTCAGGACGGAGCGCTGGACGCCGAGGAGTGGCGCCGCGCCCAACGCAAGCTGGCGACGTCCCTGACGCTTCGCGCAGAGACGCCCCTGGGCCGGCTGGTGTCGTTCGGCGCCGGCTACCAGGCACTAGGGCGCTACCAGAGCGTGCAGGAGCTCGTACGGGCGGTCATGTCCAGCAGCGTCGAGGACGGCCGGGCCCTGCTGGCGCTGCGGCCGTTCGATCGGCTCTACCTTCACCGGCTCGGGCCCGACGGCGCGGAGTCTTAATGCAGCCTCATCACTCCCGTGCGTAGACTGTCCTGTGCGACGCGTCCTCCGCGCTCTGAGCGTGCTGGCGGTCGGGGGCCTGGCTACCATCGGGCTCGCGGGCGCGGCGAGCGCGCCATTCGCGGCGCTCACGGTCACGCCGGCCGGGAGCCAGAGCTACGACATCTCCACCGGGATCACCTCCCTGCCACAGGGGGGAACGATCTTCGACCGCGATACCGGTGTGAGCCTCGAGGCCAAGCGCATCACCTACGTCGACGGGAGCTACATCGACGGTGAGACCGTCACCGTCACCGGCGCCTTCGGCACCTTGAGCGCGGACAAGCTCCATATCGACGTACGGGGCGGCGCGCTCATCGCCTCAGGGCACCTGACGCTGACACGCGGTGTGCTGTCGCTCAGCGCGGCCAAGCTCCACTACGACGCCAACCGCCAGGTGGCGGACTTCACCGGTCCGGTGAGGGGAAGCTCGCCCGACTTCAGCGCCGATCGCCTGTTGCTCGATGCCGACAGCGGGAACGTGCTGCTGCTCGGCGACTACCGCTTCAGCGAGGGGCCGTTCACGTTGCGCGCACCGGAGGGTGGCGGGCGGCTCGAGCTCACCCTCCATCAGGTCGACGGCGCACCTGTCTACGACGCTGCCACGCAGATCCCGGCCGCACTCCTGGCGCGCTTCGCGCACGAGCTCAACTAGCCGCCCGACAGTGGCCGCCGGCCGCATTCCACCACTCCTGCGAGCCCTGCTGGCGCTGGCCCTGTCGCTGCTGGCAGGGGGCATGGCCGCGGCGCAGTGCGCGCCTGCCAAGGGTGCGACGGAGCTCAGTATCGGCAACTTCGCGACCGCCACCTTCCTCGAGCTCAAGACCGATGCGTCGCACGACCAGGTCGACCTCTACGGCAAGGTCTGCGTCTCGGGCCGCGGCTGGACGCTCGCGGCCGACGTGGTCAAGGTGGCCGGCGCGAACGCCGACTTCCGCATCACCGCACAGCGCGCGACCGTCACGGTGCGCGGCTGGACTGCCAGGGCCGCCAGCCTGACCGCGGACAGCTCCCAGCTCACGCTCCAGCAGGTGATGTTGACCGGGCACGGGGTCGACGGCCGCGCCGCCAGTGCCGTCCTCGATCTCTCCAGCGGCGAGCTGCGACTCGGCGCCATCGATCTCCACGGTGCCGCCTTCTACCTCTCCGGCGACAGCGCCACCCTGGCCGGCGATCAGGTCACCGTGGCGGGGCCGGGCATCACCACCTGTCACTGCGCCGGGCCGCCACTCTACCGGGTGAGCGGCGCGTCCGCGCGCCTCGACGCGCGCGCCGAGAAGGTGGTTCTCAGCGACGGTCAGGTGACCGTCATGGGGGTCCACGTGCCGCTCGGAACCACCGTGACCATCGACGCGCAGACGCTCAAGTCGCTCGCCCTGCCGCTTTCCATCGAGTACCTCCCGAGCGACGCCGCCAGCGGCGAGGCCGGCACGGGGTTGGGGGTCATCCTCACCCACCTCGGCCTGGCGCCCGGGGTCTACGCCCGCGTGGGAGCCACCGGGCTAGATGCCGACTACCCGCTCGCGAGCGAGGCCCTGCTGAAGGGCCAGGCTGGAGGGACGTCCTTCACCTTCGGCAAGGCTCCCGGCGGGATGCGCTTCGTGGAGCGCAGCGATCAGGCGTTGACGCCGTGGCTCGACGCCGGCTTCGATACCCGGGTGCTGGAGCCGGGCAACCGCGACCGCCTGCGCGAGGGTGCGCTGCATGCCCGGGCACACACGGCCGTCCCCGCGCTCCGTGGCAACGCCTCCCTCGACGCCGTGGCTGCCGCCTCGGCGCAGTCTCCGGGAAGCGGCCCGGTCGCCGGGGCCCGGCTCGGCATCAGCGGTTCCGCGCTCGTCGCGAGCGCCGCGGACGCCACCTGGGGTCAGGCCCAGCTCCGCGTAGGCGCCAGCCTGACCGGATACCCTGATCAGCGAGCCGTGCAGTGGGGCGTGCGCGCCGAGCCCAGCTACCTTCTGGACGCCGGGCCGCTCAGCTTGAGGCTCGCCTACCTGACGCGCTTCACCAACAGCGGGTCACCCTTCACCACCAGCCTCGATCGGCTGGAGCCGGCGCAGCGCGCGTCGGGAAGGTTGTCGCTCTCCGGCGCGCCGGCGCCCGGTTGGCGCGCCTCGGCCGAGGTCTCGGCGCAGTACGACCTGGTGGGCAACAGCACCGTGGCCGCCGGTCTCAACCGCCTGAACGTCAGCGGCTCGCTGACTCGCTCCCTCCGCGGCTGGGACCTCACCGGCTCGGTCGACGCGGTGCTTGCCGGCGTTCTCGCGCCCAACGGCGACCGCGACGGCTACCTCCAGCTGGGCCTGGACGCCCACAGCGGCGAGCTCGCGCTGGGAGCGCGTGCCCGCTACCGGGTCGCGCCCGGCCCGCAGGGGCTGGATCTGCTGCAGGTCAGCGCGGCGGTTCCTCTGCAGCTCCCGGGGGTAGTAGTTCGGCCGTACCTGGCCGTCGACTTCGCTCCCACCGTGGCGGGTGGGGCACTTCCCGCCATCAGCGGCCACGGGCTGGACCTGACCATCCCTTCCTGCTGCGGCGCCATCAAGATCGGCTACCGCGACCAGGACGGCACCATCAGCGTCTCGCTGGCGCTCGACCTGAAGACGGGAGCCTCGAGCGTCGGCGCCGTGAGCTGCCCGTCCGGGACGGCGGCGACGACGATCGTGGCGGACGCGGCCGCTACCCTGCCGGTCTGCGCGGCAGGCGGGGCCGGCGCAGGTATCATGACCGGCGCGGCGACCGGGCCGCCGCTGTGAACCTGACTGGGTCGGGCGGCTCCCGGGCCGACGGGACGCCGCTGGCTTCGAGCGGACGGGTTGGACCGTGACCAGGATCGACCGCTATCTCCTGCGCGAGAGCGTGCCACCGCTGCTGTTCGGGTTGCTCCTGTACAGCAGCCTCGCGGTGATAAGCACGACCCTGCCGCGTCTCCAATGGGTCGCGGGCACGCCGATCCTGCGGCTCGCGGGCTGGCTGGCGCTGCAGCTCCCCACCGCCTTGGAGCAGACGCTGCCCATCGCCCTGGTGCTGGCCGTGCTCCTCGCCTTCGGCCGGCTGGGCAGCGACAACGAGCTGCTGGCGATCCAGGCCGGAACGGTTCCGCTGCTGCGGGCCTCGGCGGTGTTCATCGTTGCCGGGGTGATCGGCGCCGCCGGCGCCCTGGCGCTCAACCAGTGGGTGCTTCCTCGTACCAATGCCATGGTGGGGCAGCAGTACTGGCGACTCACCGCAGGCTCCAGCGGGCTCTTCCGGCTGGCCAACGAGAACGTGCCGGTCGGCGACTTCACGTTGCGATTCCAGAACACCGGCCCCAACGACAGCATGCGGGGCGTGCGGGTAGAGAAGTGGGACGGTCAGCGACTCACCCTGCTGCGCGCGCGCAGCGCACGGTTCCACGGCACCGACCTGGTACTCACGGGCTACGATCTGGCCGTGCTGGACCTCTCCGCCCTGGACGCGCCGGCCGCCGGCGATCCGCAGCAGGCGCTGGCGAGGCTGGTGCGCGTCAGGAACCGTCCCAGCGACCCCAACGCCACGCTCACCCTGACCACGTCGACGACGGAGCAAGACCTGATCAGCCGCTTCTCACGCGGCGGCTTCGAGGACACGCGCTCGATCGCCGGCGCCTGGCACGACGCCCACGACAGCAAGCTCGCCTACCACGACCGGCGCCAGGCGGCCGTGCTGTTCCAGCGCATGCTGTCCGAGCCCTTCGCGAACCTCACGCTGCTGCTGGTGGCGGTCCCTCTGGCGCTGCTGTACGCCGGTAGCCGCGGGGTGGCCTTCGGCCTCTCCCTGGTGGTCACCCTGGTCTGGTACCTGTTCCTGACCTTCGGCCAGCTCTTCTCACAGACGGGCGTCCTGCCGGTGTGGCTCGGCCCCTGGCTCGGGAACCTCGTTCTGGGCGCCATCGGGGTGTTCCTGCTGGCGCGGCGGGTACGTCTGCGCTGAGCGGCGCCGTCCCGAGAGGCTGGCGGCCCACCTGGTGGTGCGGACCAGAAGGCGCCCGCCGCTCCGGTGAGCGGCGGGCCGGTTGGCACGTGGTGCTCTGACTAGGCCTCGTGGAAGCTCGCCTCCGCTCCTCGCTCGGCGTCCGCACGCTCCCGCAACGCGGAACGGCCGCGGGGCAGCGGGCTTGCCGGGACGCCGTAGCCCCCAGGGGCGCCTTCTCGAGGCTCCCGAGCGTCGCCGGGCGGCCTCGCCCAGGTAGCCCGCTTGAAGGCTGCCAACAGGGCGCTCAGGCCTCGCAGCAGGCGTGACCTCCGCCTCGGC
Organism: uncultured bacterium; assembly: GCA_964496495.1. GTDB lineage: Bacteria > Deinococcota > Deinococci > Deinococcales > Trueperaceae > JASBRS01. Next base: position 9,092 of record CAZBZU010000022.1, on the reverse strand, counting down.
GCGCCGCGCCGGGCATCCGCCAGCAACCTGGCGTGCGCCACCTCGTTCGACAGCTGTCTCTGGCGTTCGCGCATCATCAGTTCCAGTTCGTAAGGGTGCATGTCCTTCCTCCTCGATCGCTACGTCGGTCGCAGGCGGGCTGGCGGTCGGTCGTTCAGGCCGCCAGCAACCATGGCTGGCGCGTCAGCGGGTCGCCAGCTCCAGGAAGCCCGCTCGTTGCTGGTGGCTCTCCATGTACGCCCGCGCGCGCCGCTTCAGCTCGCGCATCTGCTCGGCGTACGCGAACGGGGCGGTGCCCGCGCGTGCCAGGGCCTCGCGGTGCGCCAGCGCCGCGAGCTTGATGTCGTGCATCTCCTGCGCCGATACCCGCGGATCGAGCGGGACAGGCGCTGCCGACGTCGACGCTCCGCTGCCTGCGATGCACGCCCGGGCGTGGTCCTCGGCCGCCGCCTGGTCGTACTGGGCCGTGAGGTGCGCCACCTGGAGGCACCTCAGCGTGGACGATCCCTGCAGAACGCCGCCTTCCTGCGCCGCGGCCGTGGCCGCCAACGTGATTGCCGTGCAGGCCAGCAGCAGCGCTGCTGCCAGGCTGCGGCCGCGCGACCAACGCTCGCGCGAGCCTCGTCGTTGTGCTTCTTGCGTGCGGTCGACCATCATCGTGGCTCCCTCTCCGGCCCGGGCCTCGTGCCCTGCGGGCCTGTCGAACGGCGCCAGGGTAGGCACGGAGCGTTTCGAGGGCGTTTCGGCTGGGGTGCGCTGGCGGGCACGAAGACGCCCGCCGCTGGGACGAGCGGCGGGCGGTTGGAGCCGGGCGCGGGTTGCGGGCGCTCGGGCGGCGCCGGTCAGGGTCCGCCGGGAAGGCACGCGATGTCGACGGCGAGCTTCAGGGTGCGGTCGGGGTGGGCCGGCGAGTAGAGCCGAGGCTCGGCCTCGCCCGGCACCCAGCAGCGAGGATCGGCGCGCATCAGGTCGAGGGCGCTGAACACGGCGGCGCCCGGCGAGGCGAACGAGGTGCCGGCGACGATCGCGTGGTCGGCCATCCTCCCCCCGATGGCATCCTCGACCCGGTACCAGGCCCCCCCGGTGCGGACGTCGGCGCGGTTCGAGAAGCTCGCGCGTTCATCGCTGAGGGCCTTGTTGGCGCCCACGGCGATGATGTGGGGCCAGGCGGCCGGAGCGTAGGGGAAGGGCAGCCCGTCGTTCCCGGAGGACGCCAGGGCCACCAGTGTCCGTACGCCGCTCGCCTGATACTTGTCGGAGGCGAGGTAGAGCTCGAGCGGGTCGTTGGGGAAGGGGGTGAAGAGCACGGACAGCAGGGCCTCCCGCAGGCCCCCATAGCGGCTGTGCATGAGGGCATCGACGTAGGCGTCGAAGCTCGCCAGACCGGTCCGCTTCTTGAAGGTGTCGTAGTCCTGCTTGACGCTGCACGGGACGATGGCGAAGCTCATGTTGACCGCCACGCGCTGGATCTTCAGCACGCTCGCGTCCTGCACCAGCGCGTTCTCGATGGCGACCGGGATCACGCCCGTGGTGTAGTGCGTGGTGTCGACGGCCTGAACGACGATCCTGTGCTTGTTCCCGGCACGGTCGAGGTGCACGAACTCGGCCTGCTGCAGCACGTGGTCCGCGCCCGCACCCGGGGGGACGAACCTCACGAACTGGGTGCTCGGCAGGTGGGCGACGAGGGCGAGCGTGTAGGCGTAGACGAGCGCGCCGTGAGACACCGCGCCCGATGCCTCCAGGCTCGCGAGCTCGGCTTCCAGGGCGCTCAGGACGGAGCCCGAGGTCATCGGCAGATCCGCGGCCGAGAGATGGAAGATGGCGTCACCCAGCCCGGCGTGCGGCGTCGACCCGAAGTCGTCGACCACCATGATGGCGACGTCGTTCTTCTCTGCCCCCTCGGCCATGCCGAGATACCTGGGGGCCTGTTGAGCCGACGTCGCCGTCGCACCGTCGAGCCCGGGCAGATCGTCGAGGCCCAGCCCACCCGACCCGGATAGACGGTAGCCCTGCCCTTGCACGTCGACATCGTCGAGCACGCAGTTGCCGAGGTCGGGCCGCAGGAGCAGGTTGCCATCGAGCCCGACCAGCGAGCCCTGCAGCGTCTTCTGGATGAGCTGGTCGATGCTCATACGGGTGCCGGCAGGCTGGGTCCCGCCGGTCTGGCCGGCAGCGAGCCCGCCCACCGCCAGCGCCAGCGCGGCGAGCGACGTCAGGACGATCCGGGCGTGCGTCATCTGTGACCCCCTCCTTGCTTGGCACCACCATAGGCGAGTGCCGTCCACGAGACGGGAAGCTCGGAGCATGGCAGCTCGGCCGCTCGGGCGGTGGCTGCGAACGCTCCCAGCCGTGAGGTAGCGCGGCAGTCTACTTGGGAGGCGTTTCGTTGCCGTTACGAAGGCTGCGGAGCGGGCCGGCCCGACGCCACGACGTCCGCTCCAGCCGCGGTTTCCTGGCATGCCGAGGGATCAGGGTCTATGCTGGCGGCATCGCAAGGTCGGAGCCAGGGCGGCTGGCTGAGTTCGGCCGGCTCCTGGCGGGGAAGGTGCGGGCGTGCTCGCTCTGAGACTGTTCGGTCGTGTCGAGGTGAAGGTAACCGACGAGACCGCTGCCGCCGCTCCGCCCAAGGAGCTGGCGCTGCTCGCCTACCTCGCTCTTCAGAGCGGGCCGGTGCCGCGGAGTGCCGTCCACGCGCTGCTGTGGCCGGAGAGCGGCAGCGGTGGCCTGCGCGTGGCGCTGAGCCGCCTGCGCGACCTGCCGGCTTCCGAGACGTGGCTCCAGACGGAGGGGAGCCTTCTGAGCGTTCGCGCAGACACCGACGTCGCGCGCTTCGAGGCCGCACTGTCAGAGGGCGACGCACGCGCCGCGCTCGCTGCCTGGCCCGACGACCGCGGCGAGCTGCTGGCGGGCCTCGAGGTGCGTCACGCCGAGCCCTTCGAGGAGTGGCTCGCGGGCGAGCGCATGCGGCTCGGCAACCTGCGCGCAGATGCGCGCCGTGCCTTGCTGGCGGAGCTGGAACGCACAGGCGCACCGGCCGAGGCGCTGGCGGTGGCCAGAGGTCTGGTCGCCGACGATCCGCTGGACGAGGCCGCCCATCGTGCCGTCATGCGGCTCGAGCATGCGCGCGGCAACACCGAGACGGCGCTGGCACAGTTCGAACGCTTGCGCGTGCTGCTGCGGGACGAGCTCGGGGTCGAGCCGATGGCAGAGACGCTGGCCGAGCTCGCCGGTATCGAGGGGGCTCCCGCGGCCGCGGGCGAGCGAGCGCAGGCGCTGCGTCGCGGCGACGCCGTGCCGGGCCGGGCCACCCGCCTGCTCGGCCGCGCCGCCCAGCTGCGGGCCGTCGAGAAGGCCCTTCGGGAGACCGGCCGGGTGCTCGTTCACGGCGCCGGTGGCATCGGGAAGACCACGCTGGCGGCGGAGGTGACCGCGCGCGGTCTGGGGCGCGGCGAGCGCGCGGTGTGGGTGCGGTCGGCGGGCGCCGACCCGAGCGCGGTGTTCGATGCGCTCGCGGCCGCCCTGGATGCGCGGGCGCAGGTGGCGCGTGCCGTATCGGCCCCCGTCGCCGTGGGCCGCTTGCTCACCGACGAGCAGATCGATCTGGTGGTGGTGGACGACGCGGCCAACGCCTACACGGTTGCGAGGGTGGCGGAGACGCTGCCCGCGGACTGCCGGCTTCTGGTGACGTCGCGGCAGCGCTACCCGTCGCTGGAGCGCGTGTGGCTGGACCGGCTCGAACGCCCCGAGGCGCGTGAGCTGCTGGAGGTCCACGCCGGCCGTGCCATCCAAGCGCCCGCCGCCGATGCGGTGTGCGCGTTGCTGGGAGACCACCCCTTCGCGGTGCGCATCGCCGGCGTGGCGCTGGGGGCGGGCGCGGAGAGCGTGGAACACCTGGTGGCCCGCATCGCCGAGGCTCCGCACACGCTGGCCCTCCCGACCGACCTCGCGGATCCGGGACGGGAGAGCGTGGCGGCTCTCCTGGAGGTGAGCCTCGAGGATCTGCCAGACGACGTGCACGAGGCGCTGATGGCGGTCGGTGCGCTGAGCCTTCCGTCCGTCACGCCGGAGCTCCTCGCCGAGCTCACGCGGCGCAGCGTCGACGCCGCGGAGGACGCGCTGGACGCCTTGCAGGCGCGCGCCCTGGCCGAACGCTTGAGCGAGCCCGGCTCGGACGTCGTGCGCTACCGCGTGCACGACCTCACGCACAGCCTGGCGCGAGCCAACACGCACGTACGCCGCTCTGCGGCCCGACGCGCATGCTTGCGCTTCCTGGAGCGCCGCTTCGGCGAGCACGCCCTCGTCGAGGAAGAGCTCGCGGAGGTCGTCACGGCGGTGCGGGAGACGCTCGACGCGGGTGAGGCCGGCGAGGCCGTGACGGCCATGGTCAGGCTGTGCGGCCCGAACGGCTTCTTCACCGGACGCGGGCACACGCCAGGGTCGCTCGCGCTGTTGGAGCGCACGGCGGAAGCGGCAGAAGGGCTCGATGTGCCCGCGGCCCGGACCCTCTACGGCAAGCTCGGAAATGCCCGCAGGGAGCTGCTGGGCGATCTCGGTGGGGCGCGTGAGAGCTACGGGCGCGAAGCGGAGCTGGCGCGTGCGCAAGGCGACTCCAGCCGGGAGGCCATCGCGCGGAGCCTGTATGGAAGCGTGCGGGTGGAGATGGGGGATCGCGAGGGCGAGGCCGACGTGGTGGCGGCCGTCGCGCTCGCGCGTCGCAGCGGCGACGACCTGGCGCTCGCCCAAGCGCTTCAGGCCCTCAGCTTCGTCGCCGGCGAGAGGGGTCGCCACGCGGAGGCGGCCGAGCTGAGTGCCGAGGCGGTGGCGGTGGCCGACCGGATGGGCCCCGACGTCGAACCGCAGGAGATCGACCAGAGGCGGTTCTTCGCGCGCTTCAACCTGGGCGTCGCCCGCTGTCGGAGCGGCGACGTGGCAGGCGGCCGCGACGCCCTGGAGGAGGCCCTGTCGGTCGCTCGCCAGCGTGGCAACCCGGGCTGGGAGGCCTACGCCCTCCACGAGCTGGCCGAGCTGGAGGACGGGGCGGGGCGAACGGAGGCGGCCATCATGCATGCGCGCGCCGCCCTCGAGCTCTACGACCGGCATCGCATGCGCCCCGACGGCGAGGCCCTCCGCGCCTGGCTCTCGGAGCGTGGCGTGCGCGCGTGACGGCGTTCGCGGCCACCCGCAGGGAGCGGCCGCAGTCTCCTGTGCACCTCGCCCGCAGGTGCATCTCGCGCGCCCCGCACACCCGCCGAACTGCGTCACCGTCGGCGCGCAGGCAAGCTCGTGGGCCCCTCGGTGATACAATCTAACGCCTAATGGATGGGCTCCTGGCCAGCCTCGACGCCGCCACCGACTACCTCGCTCCCGCCGACCGGGAACGCGTCGCGGAGGCGTTCACATTCGCCGAGCAAGCCCATCGCGGCATGAAGCGCCGGTCCGGCGAGGACTACATCAGCCATCCGGTGGCGGTGACGGCGCTGCTGGCTGAGATGCACCTCGACGTCAACGCCCTCATGGCGGGCCTGCTGCACGACACCGTCGAGGACACGCCGGCCACCCTCGAGGAGATCGAGGGCCGCTTCGGCGAGCCGGTCAGGCGCATCGTCGAGGGGGAGACCAAGATCAGCAAGCTGGCGGTGCGCGTCTACGAGGACGAGCAGGCCGAGAACCTGCGCCAGATGCTGCTGGCGATGGTCAGCGACGCCCGCATCATCCTGGTGAAGCTCGCGGATCGCTTGCACAACATGCGCACGCTCGCCAGCATGCCGCCCGCCAAGCAGCTGCGCATCGCCAGGGAGACGATAGAGATCTTCGCGCCGCTGGCGCACCGCCTTGGCATCAACCACATCAAGAACGAGCTCGAGGACCTGAGCTTCTTCTACCTGGAGCCCGAGCGCTACCGGCAGCTGGAGCGTCAGGTACGCATGCGCCACGCCGAGCGCGAGGCCTACGTCGAGGAGTCGATCGGGCTGCTGTCCGAGCGGCTCAGGGCGGAGGGGCTCACCTTCGAGCTGTCGGGGCGCAGCAAGCACCTTTACAGCATCTACCGGAAGATGCAACGCGACAGCAAGAACCTGGACCAGATCTTCGACCTGATGGCCATCCGCGCCATCCTGCGAGCCGACCAGACGATGGCGGGCATGGCGCCGGAGGATGCCGAGAAGGCGGTCTGCTACCGCGCGCTGGGCATCGTCCATAGCCTCTGGACGCCGATCCCCGGACGCTTCAAGGACTACGTGGCGGTACCCAAGCCGAACGGCTACCAGTCGCTTCACACCACCGTCATCGGTCTGCTGGGGCAACCGATCGAGGTGCAGATCCGCACGCGCAGGATGCACGAGGTGGCCGAGTTCGGGGTGGCCGCGCACTGGGCCTACAAGCAGGGTATCGAGGACACCGACGAGGTGAAGAAGCGCCTGGAGTGGATGAAGCAGCTGCTCGACGTCGACGAGGGCGCCGAGGACGCCGGCGCCTTCGTCGATGCCGTCAAGACCGACTATCTGGCCGAGCGGGTGCTCGTCTTCACCCCCGCGGGGGACGTGGTCAACCTGCCTCGGGGCTCGACGCCGATCGACTTCGCCTACCAGGTGCACACGCAGGTAGGCCACCGCTGCATCGGCGCGCGCGTGAACGGCGAGATCGTGCCCCTGGGCTACGAGCTGCAGACCGGCGACCGGGTGGAGATCCTCACCAACCGCAGCAGCCAGTACGGGCCCTCGAGCGGCTGGCTCAACATGGTGGTCACCCGCAGCGCCAAGCAGAAGATCCGCCACTACTTCCGGCAGCAGGAGCGCAAGGGCCACCTGGAGTCCGGCAAGCGCGCGCTCGAGCGCGCGCTCAGGCGGCGGCAGCTGCCGGTCGGCTCGCTCACGACCAAGGCCAGGCTGGAGGAAGCGGCCCGCAAGCTGCTCACCTCCGACTCGGCCGAGGACCTCTACCTCGCCATCGACAACCACCGTATGCCCGTCAGGCAGGTGGTGGAGGTCCTGGCGCCCGAGACGGCGCGTGAGCGCAAGCCCTCGCAGCCCGAGCCTGGTGAGCGCAAGAGCGTGAGCGGCGTGTACGTCGACGGCCTGGACGCTCCTGCCAAGCTGGCGCAGTGCTGCTCGCCTGTCCGCGGCGACGATGTGGTGGGGTACATCACCCGCGGCCGCGGCATCACCGTGCACCGGGTCGACTGTCCCAACGTCAAGCACCTGATGGAGAGCGAGAGCGAGCGCTTCGTCCACGTCACCTGGGACGTGCCGTCCGGCGAGGTCTTCGCCGTCGACTTCGAGGTCGTGGCGGTCGACCGTCCGGGCCTGCTCAAGGACGTGCTCGACGTCATCGCAGGCATGAACAAGAGCGCCACCCGGGTGGCCGCAGACGTGCAGAGCGCCTCCAGGGCCCGGATCCACTTCCGCGTCGACGTCAAGGACCAGACGGAGATCGAGTTCATCAAGGACAACGTCGCCCGCATCTCCGACGTGACCCAGGTGTACCGAGCCAAGCCCGGGCTGAAGGCGTAGGGCGGCGCCGAGACGCGATCCGGGAGGGCCGACCGGTGTGTCTATCGTCGCCGGTCGTGCCGCGCGGCGGCCGCGCCCGTCGTGGCGGTGCTACCGTGGGCGCGATGGCAGCACAGCTACGCGTCCTGTTCGTGTGCATGGGCAACATCTGCCGTTCGCCGATGGCCCACGGCGTCTTCCGGCGGCTCGTCGACGAGGCCGGGCTGTCGAGCGAGGTCGCCATCGACTCGGCCGGGACCATCGACTATCACGCCGGAGAGCCGCCCGATCGGCGCGCCATCCGGGCGGCGGCCGCGCGGGGCTGCGACATCGCCGATCTGCGCGCTCGCGCCTTCACGCCGGCCGATTGCGGCCGCTTCGATCTGATCCTGGCGATGGACCGCGGCAACCTCAACCGGATCCGCGGTGCCTGCGGCGACGGTGCCGCCGTGGGACTGTTCCTCGAGTACGCCCGGGACCGCGCCGAGCGGGAGGTTCCGGACCCCTACGCCGGCGGGCCCGACGCCTTCGAGTACGTTCTCGACCTGATCGAGGCGGCCGCGACCGGGCTGCTGCGGGAGGTGCGTCGGCGGCTCGACGAGGCGCCCGCCTAGCCGTGGAGCGACGCGCCGGCGCGTCGCTCGCCCGGCGCCTCGAGACGGTGCTGGGGGTCGGCGTGAGCTCCGCGGTGCGCCTCGGCGGCGGGCAGGTGGGGGAGGCGGTGCGTTGCACGCTGGCCGACGGGCGGGAGGTGGTGGCCAAGACCTCGCCGGGCACGTCGCTCGAGGTCGAAGGCTTCATGCTGCGCTACCTCGCCGAGCACAGCCCGCTACCCGTTCCGGAGGTGCTCTACGTCGACTCCGACGTGCTGGTGCTGCGCTACGTGGAGGCGGCCGGCGGCACATCCCAGGCGGCCGAGCGCCACGCCGCCGAGCTGCTCGCGGGGCTCCACGACATCACGGCAGCGCGCTTCGGCTTCGAGCGCGACACGCTCATCGGGCCCTTCCCGCTCGACAACGCCTGGAGCGAGTCGTGGCCGGAGTTCTACGCCGACAGACGGCTGCGCCCGATGGCCGCCGCGGCGCACGACAGGGGCATGCTGCCAGCCGAGGAGCGCCGACGCGTCGAGCGTCTCGCCGCCGGCCTGCCGGCGCGCTTCGATCTGGACCCGCCGCCCGCGCTCATCCACGGAGACGTATGGCGCGGGAACGTGCTGATGGCCGAGCGCCGCGTCGCCGCCTTCCTCGACCCGGCCATCTACTTCGCCCACGCGGAAGTGGAGCTGGCCTTCATCGACCTGTTCGGTACCTTCGGCGAGGGCTTCCACCGGGTCTACCAGGCGCGCCGGCCTGTCGACGCAGGCTACCAGCGCTGGCGCCGTGACCTCTACCAGCTCTTCCCGCTGCTCGTCCATGTCGCGCTCTTCGGCGGCGCCTACCTGAGCGGCCTGCGACAGCGGCTGGATCGGCTGGGCGCCTGAGAGCTGGCCCCGCTCGACGCGACACGCGCGCGGCAGCGCTCGCCCGTGGCCAGGAAGCGCCCCGCCGGTTGCCAACGGCACCTGACGATCACCCCTTAAGGCTGCTTCTTCCGACCTGACCTGGT
>CAZBZU010000021.1:11730-45571 GCA_964496495.1 uncultured bacterium | reverse complement strand
TGGTTCACGCGCGTCATGAACGCCTCGCAGGCGCCCTCCAGCTCCGCGAAGGACCCGTACTCCGGCCTGAGATTGGTCTGCCGGGGAAGCAGGTCGGCCTTCGCCACCCTCACCGTGGCCTCCACCCCGCCCTTGGATTCGGGATCGGCCGGCACGCAGGTGGCGAAGCTCACGCCGTAATGCTCCCCGACCTCCACCATCAATGGATTCCTCACCGGGAAGCCCGCCACGTGCTCGGTGGTGATGGTTTTCTCGTTATCCGTCAACACGTACGTGGGAACACCACCCAGCAGGCGGAACGTGCGATCCAGCAGCGCCACCAGCGAGCCCAGGCTCCGATCCCAACTCGGCAGCACCACCCGAAAGCGGCTCCACGCCAGCCACGCGCAGAACAAGTTCGCCTTCCGCCCGCCGATGAGGGGTCCGTCGCCCCAGTCGAACTGCAGCCACAAGCCCGGCTCCGGCAGCCACGGCCGGTACACCCGCAACCTTCCCCGACGGTAAGCGGCCTTCACCCGCGCCACCGCCCGCCGCGTGGTGCGCTCCGAACCCACGTACCCCATCGCCACCAGCTTCTCGTGGCACACGTCGGCGCGCGCCCTGCCCTCGGTGCGCTCCACCCACTCCTCGATCTTCCCCAGGAAGGCATCCGCCACGCTCACGCGCCGCGGCCGCGCCGCCACCGCCACCCCCGCATCCCTCAGCAGCACGTACTTCTTCACGGTGTGGTGATCGCAACCCGCCAGCTCCGCCGCGGCCCGGTACGAGCCCGTCAAGTCAAAGGCCTCCAAAATGCGCACGATGTCCTCGCCCTTCTTCACGCTGGCCTCCCTGCCACCCAGTCAAAAGCAGGAAGACCCAAGCAGTCGTGGGGAAAACCCGTGACCGCCAGCGGGGAAACCTCATGGCCACCAGTGGGGAACTATCTGGCCGCCTACGGGGAGGATGTCATGACCGTCGACAGCAGAACACCCAGTTCTGCGTCGGTAGCTTCGGACGACCACCCTGGATACCTTCGGACGACCGCGCCGGGCCGGAACTCTTCGTCGACGCATCTGGGACGCCGCGGGTTCAGACTCAGGGTGCCACTACCTGTGCCGGGACGCTGGAATCGGAGTTAGCGCCATCGCCGATTTCACCTTCAGCATTGTCACCCCAGGCCCAGACGGTGCCGTCTGCTTTGAGTACCAGCGAGAACGAGTTGCCAGCTGGAACTGCTGTGACGTTGCCAAGGCCGCTGACCTGCATAGGCGTACTGCTGGTAGCGCCATCGTTGTGATTGAGAAGACCCCACACCCAGGCGGTGCCGTCAGTCTCGCGGGCCAGCGATTGGGCCGCAAGAGTTGGATGTCGAGGCAGGAAGTGGGGACGCCCACCACCGCCTGGGTCCGTTGGTTCAACGAGCGGAGACTGCATTCCGCTCTCGACTACCAGAGCCACGCACAGTTCGAAGCGGCATACACTCGTGACCTGGCCCTGCCAAGGCAGGCCGCGTCAGACAATAGTCTCTCCAGAGCCCAGTGCGGTTCAGACAACCGCTCGACAGGCGCGGCCATAATCACAAACAGACAGGGCAAGCGCTTCACCGTCACTTATGCATATGTTCACTGGCCTAGGGACTGTTGCCTGACTCTCGACTACACATACCAGGATCCCGTAACCGGTAGGTTACGCGTCACAGGCACGCGCGCCGGCATCAGGAACGTTGCCAGCATCACCATCGGGGCGGGCGCCGGCGGCGCGCATGAGGCCAGATGAAGAAGGACCCAGCTACCGGCGAGTTCTTCCCCGCCACGTACCTGTTCGACCCCTACACCGGCGCCGAACTCATCTGGGCGAACCCGCAGCAGTAAGGCCAAGCTCTACAATTTGACGCTGTAGTAGCTTGGGCAAACCGGGGGCCTGAGAGCAAGGCCAGAGTTTGACGGCTTCGCGCCTTAGCGATAGGATTGCGCTGTGCGGCCAGGATTGGGGCTGAGAGCCGGGCTGAGGCTCGCTGCTGGAACACTAGGATTGACATTGGTATTGGCAAGCTGCGGCTTTGGGGACAGGTTCTTGACAATAACGTCCCCCTACGCAGGCCAGACCAACCCAACCCAGATTTCCTTCATCATTAGCGGAACGACACACTGCGACTACGAGATAGACGGGGGCGTAGTCGGCAGCGTAGACGCGTATCCAAGTCAGACATTTTCAGAGCCAATACCTTCTCTCCCCTTCGGACAGCACACAGCAAATGTCACCTGCGATGGCTGGACGCCGTCAGGAGGCATCCCGTTCAATGTGACCCTGGCGGCATCATCTGTTGAGCCCGCGCCAGGCGCGGCGCCAGCACCACGCTAGTGGTACCAGTACACGGGCGCCGAAGCACCTAGGCAAGTACCCGGAAGCAATTGGGGTGGGGCCCGCAGGCTGGCCATCCTAGGCACCCGCGCCCCGCAAAGGACGTGAATTCACCAGCCTGGCCTTCAGCCGGAAGCTCCTCGATCATGGCATCAACGGTTCCATCGGCCGGGTCGGCACCGCGTATGACTGTCAGACTGTTCTTCGCCGGACCCGGTTGGGTTCGGAAGTCCTGGCGGTGGTGGCCTGACCCTTGCGTATGATTGACCCGTTTCTGGTGTCTTGGCGTTGATCTGTCGGCCGCCCCGCTGGGCAGGTAGTGAGCACTGCCGCCGTACGGGCGTGACCTGATAGGAGCCTGGAGCCACCGCGACGTGTTTCCCCATGACAGTCCTGTCCTCCCGTCGGCGACAGCGCGAACGCCATTCTAGCGGCACCCGGAGGCAGGCAGCATGACGATAGGAGACCCGAAGTCCGTAGTTCGTTCCGACCGCGTTGTGGTGGGTGTGGACACGCACAAGCACGTGCACGTTGCCGCCGTCATGGACGCCATCGGCGGAACGGTGGCCACCATGACGATCGCTGCCGACGCCGGCGGGTACCGCCAGCTCATGGAGTGGGCGACCTCGTTCGGGCGCATCATGGCGTTCGGTATTGAAGGGACCGGCTCGTACGGTTCCGCCCTGGCATCGTTCGTGCGTCGCCATGGGCATCGGGTCATCGAGGTGAACCGACCCGACCGCAGGCTGAGGCGCCTGAACGGCAAGTCGGACACGCTGGACGCCGTGAACGCCGCCCGCGCCGTGCTATCAGGCTTCGCGACCGCCATCCCGAAATCCGCCGACGGCACGGTGGAGATGCTCAGGCAGCTCAAGGTCGCGCATGACACGGCCGTAAGGAACCGGGCGGCGACCATGGTGACGCTCAAGGCGCTGTTGGTCCACGCGCCCGAGGAGCTGCGACTGGAGGCGACACGGAAATCTCAGCTCAAGCTCGCTCGGCACCTCGCCGCGCTCCGACCCCGAGCTCTTCAGACGCCGGAAGACTCCGCGCGTCACGCCCTGCGCTCCCTCGCCAAGCGCTGGCTGTGCCTCGACGACGAAGCCACCGAACTCGAGGCGATGATCGAGGAGCTGGTCAAACGCACCGCCCCGCAGCTCCTGGAGCCAATCGGAATCGGGGTCGATACCGCCGCCGAGATCCTCATCGTCGTCGGCGACAACCCAGAGCGCATCCGCACGGAGGCGGCGCTCGCGAAACTCGCCGGCATCAGCCCGATCCCAGCCTCAACAGGTCAGACATCCGGCAGGCACCGCATCAACCACGGTGGCCACCGGCAACTGAATGCTGCCATCTACCGCACCGTCATCGTCAGGATGCGCTTCCACGAGCCCACCATCGCGTACGTCGCACGCCGCACCGCCGAAGGCAAGACCAAACGCGACATCATCCGCTGCCTCAAACGCTACGTCATCCGAGAGGTGTACCACCTCGTCAAAGCCAAACGCAGCCCACCACGAATCGAGGCTTGACAACTATAGGAGCATCAACGCGTTGATGGAGAGCGCCATCGGGCTGTACAAGACCGAGTTGATTCACGCCGGCTGCAGGAACTGGACCTCGAGGCAGGAAGTGGAGACGGCCACCACCGCTTGGGTGCGGTGGTTCAACGAGCGGAGACTGCACTCCGCGATCGACTACCAGAGCCCCGCCCAGTTCGAGGCGGCGTACTCTCGAAACCTGGCCCTGCCAAGGCAGGCCGCGTGAGGGAGAAGTCTCTACAGAACCAAGTACGGTTCACACAGCAGACTTTGAAGAGGTCCAACAATGCGCGTTGCTGAACGGTTGCGGCGTTGAAGGCGCCGAACATGTGCAGCGCGAGTTCGTCGAAGTCCTCGATGAAGCCCCGCTTGCGGAAGTATGCGAGTGCCCAGTCCGCAAAGGCGATTGCGTTCATGGCGGCCATGTAGAGGTCGTTGAGACTGTCCCCAGCCCTTTGGAAGTGCTCATCCCAGCGGACCGTGACGACGGCAAGCTCGTCCATCCGGACGCGGTCAAGGCGCGCAAGCGCAGCCTCCATGTCCTTGTCGCCCTATCTGTCTTTCATCGATGCCCCCGTCTCTTCGCCGCTCAGGGACAGGCACACAATAGGCACACATTCCGCGTTTGTGGCCCGTCGTCGAAGGTCCAGCATGTGCGTGCTGGACGACATTGGTGCACCAGGAAGGACTCGAACCCTCGACCTACCGCTTAGAAGGCGGCTGCTCTATCCACTGAGCTACTGGTGCACGCCCTGTGCCGCCGGAGGGGGTTGGAGCGGGAGACGGGATTCGAACCCGCGACATACAGCTTGGAAGGCTGTCGCTCTACCACCTGAGCTACTCCCGCATCCGCCAGCGTGCCGCGTTCCAGGCGCTGAGACCGGGGTGCGGCCCGGTCCGAGGCACGGGTGCCGCTCCGAGCCAGAGGGTAGCACTTCGGGCGCGCCGCCGGGAAGTGAGCCGACCTGGACTGTCGTGCCGCGCCGGGTGTCGACGAGGCGGGGGTGCCCGCCGCGCGTGCGCTACCCTTGGCCAGGTGGACCCACAAGGCTCCAGCTGGCTCGCCACGGGCCGGCAGGCGCTGGCCACAGGGCGATGGTCCGAGGCGCGCCAGGCATTCGCGAAGGCCCTCGATGTCGACCCGACGCCAGAGGCGCATGCCGGGTCGGGAGAGGCTGCCTGGTGGCTGGGCGACACCCTCGGAGCCATCGACCACCTGCAACGCTCCTACGCCGGCTACATTCGCCTGCGGGATCCACTGTCCGCGTGCCACTGCGCGCTGGAGCTGTTCTCGATGTGCTTCAACAGCCTGGGGCGGCGGGTGGTGGCGCGCGGCTGGCTCCAGCGGGCCGCACGCCTGGTCGACAAGCACGGTCTGGACGAGCTTCGCGGCTGGGTCACGCTGATGGCTGCGGGCAACCCCGAGGACGCCGACGAGGCGGAGCGGGCCGCACATGAGGCGATCGCGATCGCGGAAGAGGTTGGAGATGCCGACCTGGAGCTGTGCGCTCGCAGCCAGCTGGGGGCGTGCATGGTCCAGCGAGGCCTCATCGAGGAAGGCACCGCGCTGCTCGACGAGAGCATGGCGGCGGCCCTCGCGGGCGAGGGCAGGCAGCTCAAGACGGTGGTCGTGACGAGCTGCAACACGCTGATCGCCTGCGGCCGCGTGGCGGAGTTCGCCCGTGCCATGGAGTGGGTCCGCGCGGCGCAAGGCTTCACCGAGCGCTACGGCTGCCCCCACGTCTCGACCGTGTGCCGCACGCAGCACGCGCAGCTGCTGTTCCATACCGGCGACTGGGCGGGAGCCGAAGAGCATTTCACGGCCGCCCTCCATATCGGCCGCGAGGCGGAGCCGGCGGTGTCCGGCGAGGCCCTGGCAGGGCTGGCGGAGCTGCGGCTGGCGCAGGGCAGGCAAGAGGAGGCCGCGGAGCTGGTGCGGGGCCTCGACGCTCACGCGTCCGCGGCCCGCGTGCAGGCCGCGCTGCTGATCGCCGGCGGGCAGCCGCTGGCGGCCATGGAGCTTCTGTCGGCGCGGCTGCGGCAGCTCGATCGCGGGTTTGAAGACCTGGTGAGGCCGCTGGCTGCGGGCGCGGCCGGCTGCCTGGAACGGGCCGGGCTGCTGGCGCTGCAGGGCGAGGCGGCCGTGGAGGCCGGGCGGGTGGCGGACGCCGCGGCCTCGGCGGACGCCCTGGAGCGGCTGGGCCGTGACACCGGCTTCCTGCAGGTGGTCGCCGACGGCGCGGTGGCGCGCGCGGGTGCCCTGCTGGCGGCGGGCGCGGGCGGCGAGGCGGTCGAGCCGCTCGAGCTGGCGCTGGCCCACTACCGGCAGCTGTCCATGCCGCTCGGCGTCGCACGCTGCCAGTTGCTCCTGGCCCGGGCGCGGACGGGCGCGTCGCCGGAGGCGGCGGTGGCCGGCGCCCGCGCAGCGCTGGCGGCCTTCGAGGAGCTGGGCGCCGGCCGCCACGCGGACCTCGCCGCCGCGCTGCTGCGCGAGCTCGGCGTCAAGGCGGCGCGGCGCGGCCCCAGGGGCACCGGCCTGCTCACCAGGCGCGAACGCCAGGTGCTCGAGCTGCTCGAGGCGGGCCTCTCGAACCGAGCGATCGCCGGCCGCTTGCATCTCTCGCTCAAGACCGTCGAACACCACGTCAGCAGCGTGCTCTCCAAGCTCGACCTGCGCAGCCGTGCCGAGGCCGCCGCCTACGCCGTCAGGCACCTTCATCCGGACGGCTCGGTGGACGACCCGCTGGATGCCTGAGCACACCTGAGCACGCTTCAACACGCCTGGAGCGCCCCCGAGCCGACGTGAGCGCCCCCGAGCCCACATGAGCCCCCAGCGAAGCCGTCGTCGAGGGTCCCCACTCAGGGTTTCCTCCGATGCAACGATGCGGCGCCTGGTACAGCCTGGCACGGTACTCCGACGTGCACGTACGCTCCCCGGCGTGCCGCGGGGTCGGCTCGATACGGCCACGTGCGAGGCGAGCGCTCACGCCTCCGTCTCCGCCCTGCCGGCGACCGGCTCCGCCTCCAAGGGGGGAGAGGAGAGGTCTGGGCATGAGCACACCGGCAAGCCGGCACCGAGGGGCCGGGCCCCTGCTCGAGAAGGCGGTGGTGCTGGGCGCCAGCCTGGCGGGCCTGCTGACGGCGGCGGCTCTGGCTCCAGTGAGCAGGCACGTCACCGTCATCGAGCGCGACCCGTTGCCCGGCGAGGGTGGCGTCCGCTCAGGCGACCCGCCCAATGGCGCCCAACGCAGGGGCGTCCCGCAGGCACCTCACCTGCACGTGCTGCTGCCGGGGGGCCTCGCCGCCATCGAACGGCTGCTCCCCGGTACCATCGCCGACCTCCAGGCGGCGGGGGCTCAGCTGCTCGACGACGGCGCGCAGCATCGCATGAACGTCGGTGGGGGGCGGGTGAGGCTCGACCTGCTGGGCAGGTCGTGGCTGTTCGTGGGCGCCACCCGGCCGCTGATCGAGCGGGTGGTGCGCGGCCGGGTCCTCGCGCTCGCCAACGTCAGCGTCCGCGGCGGCCGCCGCGTGGAAGGGCTGGTGCCCGGCGCCAGCGGGAAGGAGGTGCAGGGCGTGCGGCTGGCGCCCGCCGAGGCCGGTGGCCGCCCAGAGACGGTGGCGGCCGACCTGGTGGTGGATGCCACGGGCCGCGGTTCCCGGGTGGCGCGGTGGCTCGAGGAGATCGGATACCCGGCCCCGCCCGAGGAGCGCATGCGCGTCGACGTCCGCTACACGACCCGGCTGTTCCGCCGGGACGGCCCGGGCCCCGGCGGGAGCCTGGGCGCGATCGTCGCGCCCCTCCCGGGAGTGCCCAGGTCGGGGTCGTCGGTCGCTGTTGAGAACGGGCGCTGGCTGGTCACGCTGGGCGGCCTGGCAGGCGAGGGGGCGCCGAGCGAGGTGGACGGCTTCCGCGCCTACGCCAGGTCGCTGTGGGCGCCTGACCTCTACGACCTGGTGGCATCTGCCGAGCCGCTCGGCGACGCCGTCACCGGGGCCTACCCGGCCAACGTCCGTCGCCGCTTCGAGCGGCTGCCGCGCCTGCCCGAGCGGCTGATCGTGATCGGCGACGCGCTGTGCTCCACCAACCCGATCTACGGCCGCGGCATCAGCGTGGCCGCGCTGCAGGCCGAGACCCTCGCTGGCGTCCTGGCGAGGCACGGCCCTGGCGGCGCCGGCCGGGCGTTCTTCCGCGCCAGCCGCCCCGTGGTCGACGCCGCCTGGACCTTCGTGACCGGCACCGACCTGCTGCAGCCTGCTATCGAGGGCGCGCGCCCACTTCCCTGGCGCATCGTGACGGCCTACACCGCTCGTGTGATCCGCGCCGCCCACCGCAGCCCCGTGGTGGGGAAGGCGTTCGCCGACAGCTTCGGCATGCTGGCCCCGCCCGGCAGCCTGCTCCGGCCCACGATCGCCTTGCGGGCCCTGCTGGCGCGCCGGCCGCGCCGGCGAAGCGGCGCCCGGAGTGGCGAGAGCGCAGCGGAGCGAGCCGTGCTCGACGGACGCACCCCCTAGCGATCGGCGGCGCCTGCGAGACCGTCGTCGGTCGACCCGTGAACGAGATGGAGGCGAGAGTGAGAGACCCTGACAGGCACACCATCGAGACGACCGGGCACGTGGCGGTGGCCTCCCCCGGCTACGCCGAGGAGCTTCGAGCCAGGCTGCGCGGCGAGCTGCTCCTGCCGACCGACCCCGGCTACGACCCCGCCCGCCACGTCTACAACGGCATGATCGACAAGCGGCCGAGCGCGATCGCGCGGGTGGCGGACGTCGCCGACGTCATCGCCTGCGTCGACTGCGCCCGGGAGGAGGGCATCGCGCTGGCGGTGCGCGGCGGCGGCCACAACGTCGCCGGGCTCGGGACCGTCGACGGCGGCCTGGTGGTGGACCTCGGCCGCATCCGCGGGGTCCACGTGGACCCGCGCAGCGCCACCGTGAGGGTGGGTGGCGGCTGCGTCTGGGGCGAGGTGGACCACGCCACCCACGCCTTCGGGCTGGCGGTACCCAACGGCGTGTTCTCCACCACCGGGGTCGGCGGCCTGACGCTCGGGGGCGGCACCGGCTACCTCACGCGGGCGTTCGGGCTGACCATCGACAACCTGCTGGAAGCCGAGCTGGTGCTCGCCGACGGCCGCGTGGTGACGGCGTCTGCCGACGCCAATGCAGACCTCTTCTGGGCCCTCCGCGGGGGTGGCGGCAACTTCGGGGTCGTCACCTCCTTCCTGTTCCGGGCGCACCCCGTGACCACGGTGGTCGGCGGGTCGACGTTCTGGCCGATGGAGCTGGCGGAAGCCGCGCTCTCTGGCTTTCAGCGCCTGCTGAGCGAGGCGCCGGTCGAGCTCGGGGGCTTCTTCGCGTTCGCCTGCGTGCCGCCCGTGCCGGCGTTCCCCGAGGAGCTGCACGGCCGCAACGCCTCCGGCGCCGTATGGTGCTTCAACGGCCCCAGGGACGCCTTCGACCGGCTCGTCGCGCCGCTGCTCGGTGAGGCCGAGCCGCTGGTCCACGCCGTGCACGAGATGCCGTTCCCGGCACTGCAATCGATGTTCGATCCGCTCGGGCCGGCCGGCCTGCAGCACTACTGGCGCGCGGACTACATGCCGGCGCTGTCTCCCGACGCCATCAGGGCGCACGCTCGCCTGGGAGGCACCCTCCCGACGCGGCTGTCGCAGGTTCACCTCTACCCGGTCACCGGCGCGGCCGGTCGCGTGGGCCCGTCGGCCACCGCCTACCGCCACCGCGACGCGGTGTGGTCGCAGACGATCATCGGCACCGCCGCCGAGCCGGCGGGGGTGGCCGGGTTGCGGCAGTGGGTCGGCGACTGCCACGCCGCCCTCCACCCCTACTCGGTCGGCGCCGCCTACGTGAACTTCCTGATGGAGGAGGGGGACGAGCGCGTGCGCGCCGCCTACGGCGGCAACTTCGACCGGCTCGCGGGGGTCAAACGCCGCTACGACCCGGGCAACCTCTTCCACGTGAACCACAACATCCCGCCCGGGCGGCCGGACGAGCTCACCGGTTGACGACCGGTCGACGACCAGGCGGGCCTGCGACAGGACGCGACCGGGACCCGCACCGCCGACGCGCGGTGCGGGCCCCGGTCGCGAAGCTGGTCGGGGCGGCCGGATTCGAACCGGCGACCCCCTGCTCCCAAAGCAGGTGCGCTACCAGACTGCGCTACGCCCCGATGTCCGGGATGGCGACGGCGCCCGATCGGCTCGGCCGCCTCGCCGCACGGACGGCACCAGAGTATACCCGCGGCCGCCCGGGCGGACAACCGCCGATCACCGCGTCAACGCGTCCTGGACGCCTTTCCTCGACCTCAGCGAGGCGCTTGGCTGAGCTCGGAGAGCGCCAGGCGCGTCCAAGCGCGCACCTCGTCGGTGAGCCCCAACCTCTCGAGGGCGCCGTCGTCGTACCATCCGAGGCCCTCCTCGTCGCCTTCCAGGCGCCCGTCATAGGGCTCGAGCGGCCGCCCGAAGTAGATGAGGTCGATGTGCTCGTGGCCGGGGCGGATGGTCTCCAGCTGCACGCCTCGCGGGCGCGTCAGCTGGCGCGGCTCGGGCAGCGCCAGGGCGCGCTCGCCGACCAGCTCCACGCCGACCCCGGCCTCCTCCAGCACCTCGCGCACGGCGGCGTCGTCGGGCAGCTCGTGCGGCTCCACGTGCCCGCCGCAGGGGAGCCACATGGCCAGCTTGCGGTGCCGGTGCATCAGCAGCTTCCCTTGCCACACGACGAACACGGTGGCCGCCAGGTCGCGGGTGACGCCGTCGCCGACAGCCGCCTCGCTCACGACGCCATCGCCAGCGGCACGGCGCTCGGGCGAGCGCCCGGGACATCGCCGTAGAGGGCGTGAGGGGTGGCGTGGGTGACCCGCACGCGCGCCAGCCCCATGCGCTGCAGCTGATCGCGGGGCACCAGCACGGTGTGGTTCTGATCGGAGTGCCCTACGGCGTACTGGCCGTCCCTGCCGAGGTCCTTGACCAGCACTCGCAGCTCGCGCCCCACGAAGGTGCGGTTGGAGGCCAGCGCCCAGTGCTTCTGCCGCTCGATGAGGCGTTGCAGGCGCGCCACCTTGACCTGCTTGGGCAGGTCATCGAAGCGCTCCGCCGAGGGCGTGCCGGGGCGGGCACTGTACACGAACATGTAGGCGTGATCGAAGCGCGCCTCGTCGTAGAGGCCGAGCGTCTGCTCGAAATCCTCCTCGGTCTCGCCGGGGAAGCCGGCGATCAGGTCGGTGCTGATCACCACGCCCGGGACCTTGGCGCGGATCTCGCGGATGATCTCGAGGTAGCGCTCGCGCCGGTACTCGCGCGCCATGCGCCTGAGCACCCGGTCGCTGCCCGACTGCGCCGGCAGGTGGATGTAGCTGCACACGTTCGGCTCGTCGGCGATGACGTCGATGATGTCCGAGGTGAAGTTCATGGGGTGGCTGGTGGTGAACCTGACTCGAGGGATGCCCACCCCCGCCACCATCCTCAGCAGCTCGGCGAAGGACGGCAGCTCGGGGTCGCCGAGGCCGTAGGAGTTGACGTTCTGGCCCAGCAGCACCACCTCCTGCACGCCGGCCTGGTGCATCGCCCGGGCCTCGCGCAGGATCAGCTCCGCCGGCCGCGACACCTCGGGACCGCGGGTGCTGGGCACGATGCAGTAGGTGCAGTGGTGGTCGCAGCCGCGCATGATGGTCAGGAAGCCGGTGAGGGCGTCCGGCGCGGGTGGCACCAGCTTGTCGAGGTCGTCGCGGAAGCGCAGGCTGCGCTGGCGGCCCTCCCCGCGAGCGACCGCATCGATCGCGGGGAGCACGTCGGGAATGGCGCCCGGCCCCACCAGGATGTCGACGTCGAACTTCTCGGCGATGGTCCGGCCCTCCTCGAGCTGCGCCAGGCAGCCCATCAGGCCGATGGTGAGACGGCGCCCGCCACGCCGCTCCTTGCGCAGCTCGCCCAGCAGCGAGACCACCTTCTCGACCGGCTTGCCGCGCACGGCACAGGTGTTGAGCAGGATGAGGTCGGCGTCGCGCGGATGGTCGACCAGGCTGTGCCCGCCCGCCACCAGCTCCGAGTGGATGACGTGCGTGTCGTACTCGTTCATCTGACACCCGTAGGTGATGACGTGCGCGCGGATGAGGGACCTCCCAGAGAGCGGGGCGCCGCGCGGGCGCGGCCCGGCGGCGGGGCGTGCGAGCGACATTCTAGCAGCCGGGCGCGGCGGCGGCCGGGGTCGCCGTGACCCGGCGCAGGCGCCTCAGTGGAACAGCAGCGCGCCCAGCAGCACCATCACCAGGCTCAGCACCGACAGTGCGAAGCCGCTGAGGTAGAGGCGCGGGAAGCGCCTGGACAAGACGGGAACGGGGGAGAGCACCACCATCAAGATGCCCAGGAGGAAGAGATACCCCGCGACGCGGATGGTGAGCGCGAGTGCGGCGGCCACGCCCGCGAGGATACCCGAGCCGGCGGCCGCCCGGCCAGCGGCGGCGGGCGGGCCGCGAGCGGCTCAGGGCGCCGGGCCGGCCCCGGCCAGCAGCCGCGGCAGGGCGGCCGACGGATCGATGTGGAAGCGGTGCACGATGCTGACGTTCCCGCCGCCCTCGTCGACGCCGACCGACACCGTGGCGACCCCCAGGGTGTCGGGCAGGAACAGCTCGAAGTGGCCCGGGGAGGTCTGCGAGGTCGGCTGGTAGCTGCCCTGCAGGAAGAGGGCCAGCCGAGCGCTGGCGGGCGCGGTGTAGGCGAGCGTCAGTCGCGCGCCCTGCTCGCTGCGGCGCTGCACGGTGACGCCGGCGATGCGAAGCTGCTGCCGCGGTTGTCCGGCGTCCTCGCGGAAGCTGCCGCGGGCGAGGTCGACGGTGCCGGCGTCGTCGATCAGGTAGCTCGAGCCTCCCGTGGATACGCCCACGGCGAGCGCGACGCTGCCGCTGGCTCCGGTGCTCAGCACGACGGTCGAGGAGCCGGCAGGGAGGTCGCGGGTCTGCTGCGGCGAGCCCTCGAGGGTGAACAGCGCGCTCAGGGCGCGGCTGGCGTCGACGCGGACGTGCACCTCGCTGACGCTGCGCTGGGCGTGCGCGGCGGACGCGTCGAGCAGCGTCACCGGCTGCGCGCCGAAGTCCTGAACGACGAAGAGCTCCCCCTCGGCGTTGCGGGCCGTGCCGAAGCCGACGCGGTCGTAGCTGCGGTTCAGCAGGTTCTCGCGGTGGTGGGGCGAGTTCAACCAGTCGCGCACCGCCTTCTGCGCGTCCGCGGCGTTTCCGGAGCTCTCGCCGAGGAGCACCAGGTTCTCCGCCACATCGACCAGCGGGCTGCCGGCGAGCGCCAGGCGCTTCTGCAGGGTCGCGTGGGCGCTGAGCGGCGAGCCATGGGAGAAGTAGCTCAGCCGGGCCATCTCGGAGGCGTGCTCGCGGGCGGCTCGAGCGAGCCCTTCGTCCTGGGCGAGCGGCTTGGCCCCGAAGCGTGCCCGCGCGGCGTTGGTGGCGTCCAGGAGGGCCGCCTCCAGGGTGGGGTCGGCCGCGGGGATCGGCTCGGTTGCGGGAAGGGGCAGGGCGGCGCCGCGGGCGACCGGCGCGGCCAGCGCGAGCGCCAATGCCAGCCCGGCGACCGGCCGCAGCGGGCGACGACAGGCGGAATGCATGCCGGAGTCTACCGGCTGGCGGCGCGCGCCGGTCGCCGGACGCATGAAGCTCCCTTCACGCCGTCGCCGTCCGGTCGCGGTCGCCGGCGCCGGCTACACTCGGGCGTGGAGTCGTTCCGCGAGAGCGTGCTGCGGGTCGTGCGCCGGGTGCCTGCGGGCACGGTGGTGACGTACGGTCAGGTGGCGCTGCTGGCCGGTCGGCCCGGCGCCGCGCGGGCGGTGGGCGCCGTGCTCCGCGGCCTGCGCGAGGCCGACGGCGCCGTGCCCTGGCAGCGCGTGGTGAACGCGACCGGCGGGCTGTCGACCTACAAGGTGGGCCATGGCGAGCTGCAGGCGGCCCTGCTGCGCTCCGAGGGCACCGCGCTCATCCGAGGGCGGGTGCCGCTGAGGCGGCACCAGTGGTGGCCGGACGACGCCCTGCGAGAGCAGGCGCCGGCCCCACCGGATCAGCCGACGTAGAGGTCGGCTCCTACGTAGTAGGCGATCACGCGGCGCTTGAAGGTGCGCTGCAGCCAGCCGACGCGCACGCTGGCGCTGACGAAGTAGCCGCCGTGCTCGCGCAGGTTGCGCGCGGTGAAGCGCAGCCCCGGCACCACGAACCCGACGAGCCCCAGGACCGACGCGACGGCTTCGGCTGCCACGTCGGTGTGGCGGGTCGACGGGAAGGGACCCTTGAAGCGCGCGTGCAGCACGTGACTCCGGCGTCCGCTGAGGGGCTCTCCCAGCAGGGCCAGCTGCCGCTCAAGCCGGCGGCTGCGCGTCTGGATGCCGCCGTTGGCGTCGTGCTGGTAGAACCTGTCCACCAGCGCGAAGGTGACGTGCACGTCACGTACCTGGTCGTACGGCACCAGGGTGAGGACGGCTTCGAAGTCGTCGCCGCTGCGTACCGAGCGCGGCACCTCCAGGCGCATCTCGTTGAACAGGCGCTGCCACGCGGCCGACGTCAGCGAGGACCAGGAGGCCGCCGCGGCCGAGCCGGTCGCAAGCGCCACGAACAGCGGGGTCAGCCCCAGCGACGCTCGCCAGCCGGGCGCGAGCAGCAGGCTCACCCCCAGCATGCCCGTCGCCGCCCACAGCAGGCCGGCGTAGAAGGCGGGCAACGCCGCGAGCCGCGGCGGGTACGGGAGCTCGAGGGGCGGGTCGTCCAGGTACCGCTTCGCCACCCCGCAGGCCGCGCACACCGCGCCGTCCTCGTTGTGGTGGCCGCAGGCGCCGCAGTCCCAGGCGAGCGTGGTCATGCCGGGAGCATAGCCAGCGGCCGGCGGGAACGCGATGGGAAAGTTCGTATGATGCCAGGCATGGAAGGCGACGCCGAGACCGCACTGGCCGCCGAGCTGATCCGGGCACCGAGCCCCTCCGGGCACGAGAGCCCGGCGGCGGAGGTGCTGCTCGGCGCCTTCCGCCGGCTGGGGTTCGATAGCGCCGGCACGGACGAGGTAGGCAACGTCATCGGAACCTTCGAGCGGGGCGACGGCCCCGTGCTGATGCTCAACGGCCATCTGGATACCGTGCCGCTGGGCGACGCCTCGCTGTGGCCCCACCCGCCGCTGTCCGGCGCCGTCGAGGACGGGCGCTTGTGGGGCCGGGGCGCCTGCGACATGAAGAGCGCTCTGGCGTGCATGGCCCTGGCGGCGGCGGATGCCGCGGCGGACGGCTTCGCCGGCACGCTGGTGGTCGCGGGCGTGGTGCAGGAGGAGACCGGCGGCCTCGGTGCGCGGGTGTTGGGCGAACGGCGGGCGGCCGACGTGATCGTCCTGGGCGAGCCGAGCAAGCTCGACCTGATGCTGGGTCACCGCGGCCGCGTCGAGGTCGAGGTGCGCTTTCCCGGGCGCATCGCCCACGCCGCCAAGGCGGAGCTGGGCGAGAACGCGCTGTACCATGCGGCGCGCTTCCTGCAGCGCCTGGAGGCGTGCGAGCTGCCGAGCGGCGGCCCGCTGGTCGGTGCCAGCGCCACCCCCACGCAGTTGCGGAGCTACCCCGAGGGCGGCGTCAACATGGTCCCGGGCAGCGCCGTGCTTACCGTCGACTACCGCACCATCCCTGGAGAGAGCGAGCAGAGCGTTTGCGACCTGCTGCGTTCGCTGGCCGAGGACCCGCGCGTGGAGGTGACGGTGCCGGGCGAGCACGCCGAGAGCGAGGACGGGCGCGTGGTGCGCGACTTCCTGCGCTCGGTCTCGCCATACCTGGCGCCGGGCGAGAGCCGCGAGGTGGAGGCCGCCCGGCGTGCGCTCGGCGCGTCGCTGGCGGCCGCCGGGCAGCGGCTGCGCGAGCGCACCTGGTGGTTCGCCACCGACGCCCCCCACCTGACGCGGATGGGCGGCACGGTGGTGGGCTTCGGGCCCGGCGAGGAGGAGCTCGCCCACACCACCGAGGAGAGCGTCGACGTCGCCAGCCTCGCCACTGCCAGGCACGGCTACCGCGCCCTGGTGCACGCCTACCTGGGCGGAGCGTCGCGGTGAAAGGCGAGACGGTGGTGGTGAACGGCGACCGCTGGACGGTGGTCGACGTCGCTCCCGCGCAGGCCCTCGCCGAGATGGTGGCGGCCCTGCTCGAGGACGAGGGCATGGTGGCCATGGTCCGGGGCGCGGGTATGCTGTCGGACATGTTCTCGAACCTGGGAGCCAGCAGCACCGGCACCGCGCTGGTGCTGGTGCCCGAGGAGGACGCCGGGCGCGCCCTGGCGCTCATCGAGGAGACCGTGACCGACTACCAGGGTGAGGAGCTCGAGGCCATCATGGCTGCCATCGCCGCCGGAGCCGACCCAGAGGCGCTCCTGAGCGGTGCGCCGGAGGAGGACGGCCCGGACGGTCCCTCGCCGGGCGCGCCGGACGGCGACGACGGAGGGGACGGCCGGGGGTGACCCGGCCCGGCAGCGTCGGCGGCCCCGATCGCGACTCCGGCCCCGACCCCGGCCCCGACTCCGGCCGCGACTCCGACCTGCGCCGGCGAGCCGCCGGCATCAGCCTCGCCGGCGCCGTGGTCATCCTGCTGCTGAAGTTCGGCGCCTACGGGCTGACCGGCTCCGTGGGGTTCCTGTCCGACGCGGCCGAGTCGGTGGTGAACCTGGTGGCGGCGGTCGCGCTGATGATCGCCATGTGGGTGGCGGGGACGCCGCCCGACTACCGCCATCCCTACGGTCACGCCAAGGCGGAGTACCTCTCCAGCGTGCTGGAGGGCACGCTGATCGTGCTCGCAGCCCTGGCCATCCTCATCGCCGCGGCCGAGCGGCTGCTCCATCCGCAGACGCTGTCGCACGTGGCGTTCGGCAGCGGCGTGGCTGCCGCCGCGACGGTCGTCAACGGCACCCTGGCGGCGTTCCTCTTCCGGACCGGCCGCCGCGAGCGCTCCGCGGCGCTCGAGGCCAACGCCCGGCACCTGCTCACGGACGTCTGGACCTCGGTCGGCGTGCTGGCGGCGGTGGTGCTGGTGGCGCTGACCGGCTTCCGACCGCTCGACCCCATCATCGCCATCCTCGTGGGGGTGAACATCGTGCGGGCGGGCGTGGGGGTGATGCAGCGCTCCGTCTCGGGGCTGCTCGACGAGCGCCTGCCCGAGAACGAGGAGCGCATCATCCTGCGGGTGCTCGACGAGGCGCCCGAGGTGCTCGGCTACCACCGCCTGCGCACGCGCCGGGCGGGGCGCTCGCGCTTCGCCGAGGTGGACGTCTTCATCGATCCCGACATGAGCGTGCGGGACGCGCACGCCCTCGTGGGGAGGCTGGAGAAGGGCATGCACGGCCAGCTCTCCGACCTGGTCACGACGGTGCACGTGGAGCCGTTCGAGGCCGGCGTTCGCGACAGCGCCCGCACCCCGCATGAGGAGTTCCCTCAGGAGAGCTGAGGTCCGCGGCGTTCAGCCGCGCCCCGCCGCCAGGCTCGGCGGACGGGACAGGCAGCGGCTGCCGGCATCGAGGAACCGCAGCGGCGCCGCGCTCCAGCTTCCGGCGTAGTCGACGCCCACCCGGGCGTCCACGGCGACGTTCTCCGGGGGCGTGCCGGCCAGGATGGTGATGGGCGGCGCCAGCAGCGAGATGCCGTTGTGGGAGAGGTCGATCCCCAGCGCCCGCGTGAGCCGGCCCGGGCCGTCGGTGCGGGCGGCGAGGGGCGGGTCCGGCTCCACCGCCCGCACCAGCACGGCGTGCGGCTCGCCTTCGGCGAGCGCCACCACGTTGAACAGGTGGTGCATGCCGTAGATCAGGTACACGTAGGCGGTCCCCGGCGGTCCGTAGAGCGTCTCGGTGCGTCGCGTGCGCCCGCGCGAGGCGTGGCACGCCAGGTCCCGCTCGCCCAGGTAGGCCTCGGTCTCCACGATCCTGGCGTTGACCAGGCGGCCCGCCCGGCGCACGCTGAGCACCTGTCCCAGCAGCTCGCGCGCCACCACGTCAGCGGGCCTGGCGTAGAACGCCAGCGGGAGGCTCTCGGGCGAGGCCGCGCTCACGGCGCCACCGTGCTCCGAGCGCTCACCCGAGATGTGGAGCGAGCGGGATGACGGGCACGTTCTCGCCGCTGGCGACGTCCCGGCCGGGAGCCACCAGCGCCAGCGCGTCGGCCGCGGCCATGGAGCGGAGCACGCCGGAGGACTGGTTGGTCAGCGGCCGCGCCAGCCAGCGCCCGTCCCGCTCGGCCAGCGTCACCCGCAGGAGGCTCTCCTTGGTGGCGTTGGCATGCAGCTTGGCCCCCGCCACCGCCCAGCGGCGGTCGAAGTAGGGGGAGGGGTCGCTGCGACCCAGGGCGGCATCGATGAAGGCGCGCGCGAGCACCAGGAACACCACCATGCTCGACACCGGGTTGCCCGGAAGGCCGAGCACGGCGGTGTCCTCGAAGCGGCCGAAGAGCGCCGGCCCTCCCGGCTTCATGGCCACCTTCCAGAACACCACGTTGCCGCGCTCGAACAGCAGCTCGCGCACCAGGTCGTAGCGGCCCATCGACACCCCGCCGGAGGTGAGCAGCAGGTCGACGCCGCCGACCTTGCGCAGCGCGCTGCCCAGAGCCTCGGGGTCGTCGGCGACGGCCGGAAGCCGGACCATGTCGGCGCCGGCGGCGCGGCCGAGCGCCATCAGCGAGGCGCCGTTGCTGTCGTAGACCTGGCCGCGAGCCAGCGGCCCGCCCGGAGGCACCACCTCGTCGCCGGTGGTCAGCAGCGCTACCCGCGGCCGCCGAGCGACCGGCAGGCGCGCGTGCCCCATGGCCGCCGCCAGCCCGACGGAGCCGGCGTGAAGCCTGCGACCGCGAGGTAGATAGACCTGTCCCTCTACCAGGTCCTGCCCCTGCCGGCGCACGTCGCCGGGGCGCGCCTCGGCGAGCAGCTCGACGGTTCCCGGCGCGTCCTCGGGCTCGCGGCTGGCTTCTACCGCGACGATGCCGTCGGCGCCCTCGGGGAGCACGGCACCGGTGAAGATGCGAACGGTCTCACCCGCGCCGACGCTGCCGGCGTACGGGCGTCCCGCGGGTGCCTCGCCGACCACGCGCAGGCGTACCGGCGCCTGGGCGCCGGCCCCGGCGGTGTCCTCCACCCGGCAGGCGTAACCGTCGAGGGCGGACTCGTCCACCGTGGGGTGGTCGCACAGGCTGGCGACGTCCGCCGCCAACACCCGCCCCAGCGCCTCCTCGAGGGCGACCGGCTCGCTCACCGGTGCGGGCGCGGCGTCGCGCAGCAGCGTCGCGGCCTCGCTGGGCGGCAGGGGAGCGCCTTCAGGCATGGCGCATGCTACCAGCCGCCGCGCGGCATGGCGGGCGACGTCCCGAGCGCGGCCGGCGTGGCAGGCCCCGGCGGCGGCTCACACCGGGGTCATGTTGCGCCCGTCCCAGCCGCCGTAGGCGTAGAAGGTCCCGGGCCGCCGGCCCTGCAGGTACGCCACCAGCGGGTCGCGCAGCGGTGGGATGGGGATGACGCTCTTCACGTCCTCGGCCGGGAAGAAGCGGGCCTCGACGATGAACCCGTCGGGGTCGCGAGGGTTGAGCAGGCCATCGTAGCGGCAGTGGAAGGCGAACGACACCGCGCGGTCGTTGCGCCGCCGGTCCTCCACGTGGACGGCGTACGCCAGCTGGGTCACCTCGGTGATGACGAGGCCGGTCTCCTCCTTGACCTCGCGACTCAGGGCGTCCAGCGTCGACTCGCCGCGCTCCACCATGCCGCCCGGGAGGGTATAGCGGACGTTGCCGTATCCTTGCCAGTCGTTGCCTACGAGCAGCACTCGACCCTGCGAGTCGAGGAGGATCGCCGCGGCAACGACGAACTCACGCCGTGCCACCGGCCCGGCTGGTCGCCGGCTGCTCCGACTCGCGGTGCTCTGCCAGCTCTTCGAGGCGCATGCCCAGATCCGCCTCGCTCAGCGCCGCCGTCAGCTCCCCCAGGCCTCCCAGCAGGACGCCCTGGAGATCGTGCGTGGTGTACCCGATGCGGTGGTCGGTCACCCGCGACTGCGGGAAGTTGTAGGTGCGGACCTTCTCGCTGCGCTCGCCGCTGCCGATCTGCACCAGGCGGGCCTCGCGCGCCTCCACGGCCGCACGCTCGCGCTCGCGCTCGAGCAGCCTGGCCCGCAGCACCGCCAACGCCTTCTCCTTGTTCTTGATCTGCGACTTGCCGTCCTGGCACGTCACCACGATCTCCTCGGAGGTGCCGGGCCGGTAGGTGATGCGCACCGCCGAGTCGGTGGTGTTGACCGACTGGCCGCCTGGGCCGCTGGAGCGGTACACGTCCACGCGGTAGTCCGATGGCTCGAGCGCCACGTCCACGTCCTCGGCCTCGGGGAGCACCGCTACCGTCACGGTGCTGGTGTGGATCCTGCCCTGCGCCTCCGTGGCGGGCACCCGTTGGACGCGGTGCACGCCGGACTCGAACTTGAAGCGGCTGTACGCCCCGCGGCCGTGCACCTCGAGCGACACCTTGGAGAGGCCGCCCACGTCGGTGGGGTGCGAGTCCAGCACCTCGGCCTGGAAGCTGAGGCTCTCGGCGTAGCGCAGGTACATCTCCAGCACCTCGCGCGCGAAGAGCGAGGCCTCGTCGCCGCCGGCGGCGGCACGGACCTCCACGATGACGTCCTTGTCGTCGAAGGGGTCCCTGGGCAACAGCAGGCGTTCCAGGGAGCGCTCGAGGGCGTCGACGCGCGGTTGCAGACGCTCGGCTTCGCTGCGGGCCTCCTCGCCCAGCTCCGCGTCCGACAGCAGCTCGCGAGCCCCCTCCAGTTGCGTCGATGCCTCCCGGTACTCCCGGAAGGCATCGACGATCCCTTTGAGCTCGCTGTAGCGCTGCATCGCCTCGCGGTAGCGCGCACCGTCGCCGATGAGCGCGGGGTCCGCAAGACGTCGTTCGAGCGCCTCGAACTCGTCCGTGAGGGTATTCAGCTTCTCGATCATTGCGCTCAGTGTACCGCGGTGGCTGGCCCATCCAGGTCTCGCTGCGGGGCCGGGAGGGCGCGATGGACGGCCGCCGGGACGGCGTCAGGGGGCGGCCACCAGGCGGCCGTTCGCCACCTGCGCGATGGCGAGGCCGCTCGGCTGTTCGGCGGCACGTTGCCCCTCCTGGAGGTCGTAGCGGCCGTTGGCGCCACAGGTCGGGGGCAGCGCGACCAGCGAGTCGCGGACCGCCTGGCGCCGGCTCGAGAGGTCCCCGTCCGGCAGCCGCAGCGCGGCGACCTGCTCGAACGCCCGCCGGAGCAGGTCGAGCGCGTCGTACACCGGCGCGGCGGGCTGCAGGTCGATCACGCCGCCGTAGACCTCCTGCAGCCGGCTGGCGGCGGTGCGCGCGGCGTCGGCGCAGGGGGCCCCGGGTGCGAGGCCGTCCGCCACCACCACCGGCGGCACGGCGAAGCGCACACCCGTGAGGGCCGCCAGATCGAGCCCGCCGACGACCGTGCGCAACAGCGCGGTGCGCGCGTAGATCGGGCCCTGGTAGCCGCGACGCCGCAGTCCCCGGACCGCCGGCACGAGATCGCTCTTGAGGCCCCACACGATCACCGCGTCGGGTTGGCGTGTGGCGATCCACAGCCCTTCCGGCGTGAGATCGCTGCTGCCGGGCGCGTAGCGCGCCTCGCCCGCGAAGCTCACCCCGGCGATCTTCGCGAGGGCTCGGACGTCGGCCACGGCCTGGTCGCCGAAGCTGTTGTCCAGGGTCATGACGGCGAGACTGCCGGCGCCTTGCGCCTGGATGTCGGCGACCACCGCCGCCAGCGCGTCCTGGTCGCGCGGTGCGAGCGAGAACGCCCAGTAGGGCGTGGCGCTCAGCCCTTCCAGGCCGGCGGGGGAGAGCATCACCACGCCCGCCGTCTCCGCCCACGCGGCCACTCGCTGCGCGGAGGCGGGCACCGTGCAGCACACCAGGGCGTCCACGCCGCCCGCCGCCAGGTCGCGAGCGGCCGACAACGCCTGCGCCGGGTCGCCGGCGTCGTCGACCACCTGCACGTCCATGTTGGTGCCGAAGATGCCGCCGCCGGCCCGCAGGCGCGCGGCGTAGGCGATGGCGGCCAGCGCCTGAGCATCGCCCGCGCTGTGGGCGGTGCCCTCCTTGGAGACGATCACGCCCACGCGGTAGGGGGAGGCGGCGCCGGCCGCGGTCGAGAACCCCAGGCCGAGGGCCAGGCCGAGAGCGGCGAGCGACACGGCGACGCGCATAGAGCCCTTCTACCAGGACGCGATGCGCCGTCGGTGAGAGGAGGGCAAACGTCCGCTCTCTGTCGGGGAAAGTCCCACAGCGACTGTCGGCCGTTTGGCAGTGGGCGGGTCGGGGCCGTCGACCGTAGCGTGGCGCTGGGGTCGCGGGCCGGGGCGCGATCCCAGAGGAGGACGGGTGACGAGCGACCATCGCAATGACGGCCTCGGTGGTACGCCGCCCATTTCCCCGGCGGAGTGCGGAGGATGAGCGCGGACACGCTGTGGTTGGGTGCGGACGCCCCCGAGAGACTGGCGGCCAGCTTGCAACGCCGTGGCTTCACCGTCGTCGCGCCGCAGGTACGGGGCGGCGACTACGTTCTGGCCGAGCTGCCCGAGGGAGTTGCGCTGCCCACGGGTTGGCAGGACGAGGCGGCGCCGGGCCGCTACCGGCTGACGCGCCGCGCCGAGGACGATCCGGCCGCGCGGGAGCGCTTCGGCGTGACCCTCGGGGCGCACGCTTGGAAGCAGTTCCTGCACCCGCCGGAGGTGCGCCTGTTCAGCGCCTCCCGCGAGGCCGAGGGGAGCCTGAGCGTCACGGCCGACCCCGCCCCGGAAGCGACGCTGGCGCTGCTGGGCGTCAGGCCTTGCGACCTGGCGGCCGTCGGCGTACAGGACCGCGTGTTGCTGGCGTCGGGCGCCGCCGACGACATCTACGCCGGCAGGCGTTCCGGAGCGTTCCTGGTGGCCGTCGAGTGCGGCCATGCCAACGCCACCTGCTTCTGTGCGTCCATGGGCACCGGACCGGGCGTCGAGGATGGCTTCGATGTGGCGCTCACGGAGATTCTGGACGGCGACAGGCACGGGTTCGTGGCGCGGGCCGGGAGCGACCGAGGCCGCGAGGTGCTGGCCGAGCTCGAGCCCGGCACCGCCAGCGCGGCCGACCAGCAGGCGCGGCAGGCGCTGCTGGCGGCGGCGGCCGCCGGCATGACGCGGACGCTCGACGCGCCCGCCGCGGGCGAGGCGCTGAGCGGCGGGGCGGAGCTGCCCATGTGGCAGGCGCTCGGCGAGCGCTGCCTGAGCTGCGGCAACTGCACGCTGGTGTGCCCTACCTGCTTCTGCACCACGGTGCGCGACACCACCGATCTGACCGGCGATCATGCCGAGCGCTGGCGCATCTGGGACTCGTGCTTCTCGCTCGACTTCAGCTATCTGCACGGCGGCAGCGTGCGGCGGAGCGGCGCTGCACGCTACCGGCAATGGCTCACGCACAAGCTGGCGAGCTGGGTGCCGCAGTTCGGCGAGGTCGGCTGCGTCGGGTGCGGCCGCTGCATCGCCTGGTGCCCGGTCGGCATCGACATCACCGAAGAAGCCGCCGTGGCGGTGGCGCAGTCGGCCCAGGCTGCCGCGCAAGGGGCGCGGAGGAGGGGACCACCATGATCAAGGACGTGGCCGCGCTGCTAGCCGCCAACCCGGTGTTCGCCGGGCTCGACGACGACAGCCTGGCGTTCATCGCGGGCTGCGGCTGGAACGTACATTTCTCGGCCGGGTCCATGATCTTCCGCTTCGGCGAGCCGGCGGAGAGCTTCCTGATGCTCCGCAGCGGAACGGCGGCGGTGGAGATCCGTCCCCCGACGGGGACCGCCCGGCGCATCGAGACGCTCACCGCCGGCGACGTGATGGGATGGTCCTGGCTCTACCCGCCCTACACCTGGCAGTTCGACTCGCGCGCGCTCACGGACATCCGCGCCACCGCCTTCGACGGTGCCTGCCTGCGCGACAAGTGCGACCGGGACGCCACCCTCGGGTACGAGCTGATGAAGCGCTTCGCGCGGGTCATCGCCGACCGACTGCAGGCCACCCGCATGCAGCTCCTGGACCTCTATGGACGCGGGGACTGAGCGGTTGGCCACGGCCGCGTCCGCGCCGGCGATGCTGCCGCGCCCCTACCGGGTGCTGGCCAATCACGCCGACACGCACGACACCGTCACCCTGGAGATGGTGCCGGTGGGCGGCGGTGCGCGAGCGGACGCCTGCCGGCGCTGCCGGCCCGGCCAGTTCAACATGCTCTACGCCTTCGGCGTGGGGGAGGTGCCCGTCTCCATCAGCGGCGACACCGGTGAGCGCAGCCGCCTGGTGCACACGGTGCGGGGGGTGGGCGCGGTGAGCGAGGCGCTGTGCCGCTTGCGGCCGGGTGACAGCCTGGGGGTGCGGGGGCCGTTCGGGAGCCCCTGGCCGGTGACCGAGGCCGAAGGGCACGACGTGGCGCTCGTCGCCGGCGGCATCGGTCTGGCGCCGCTGCGGCCGGCGCTCTACCACCTGCTCGCCAATCGCGAGCGCTACGGTCGCGTGGCGCTGCTCTACGGCGCGCGCAGCCCGCAGGAGATCCTCTACATCGACGAGCTGCGGCGCTGGCGCGGGCGCCTCGACATGGACGTCCTCGTCACGGTGGATCGCGCCACCGAGAACTGGCGTGGCGCGGTCGGGTTCGTGACCAAGCTGGTCCGGCGCGTCGAGCTCGACGCCGCCGGCGCGGTGGCGCTGGTGTGCGGGCCCGAGCTGATGATGCGCTACGCGGCGCAGGAGCTCCTCGGCCTGGGCCTGAAGCCAGAGCGCGTGCACGTGTCGCTCGAGCGGAACATGAAGTGTGGCGTGGGCCTCTGCGGGCACTGTCAGCTTGGTCCCATCTTCGTGTGCCGCGACGGCCCGGTGGCCCCCTTCGAGGCCGTACGCGGGCTGCTGCAGACGGCGGAGCTGTGATGTCCGCCGCGACGACGGTGAGGTGCGGATCGTGAGGACTCCGTTGTCCCCCAGGGGCGGGTCGAGCACGCCGCGGCGCCCGCGGCTCGCGGTGTGGAAGTTCTCCTCCTGCGACGGCTGTCAGCTCACCCTGCTCGACTGCGAGGACGAGCTGCTCGCCCTCGCCGACCGCCTGGAGGTGGCCTACTTCCTGGAGGCGTCCAGCACGGTGCTCGAAGGCCCGTACGAGGTGTCCCTCGTCGAGGGGTCGATCACCACGCCCGACGAGGCGGAGCGCATCCGAGAGATCCGCCGCCAGTCGAAGCTGCTGGTGGCCATCGGCGCCTGCGCCACCGCGGGTGGCATCCAGGCCCTGCGCAACTTCGCCGACGTGAGCGACTACGCGCGCACCGTCTACGCGCACCCCGAGTACCTGGACACGCTGGAGACCGCCACGCCCATCGCGGATCACGTGACGGTCGACCTCGAGCTCCGGGGCTGCCCCATCGACAAGGGTCAGCTGCTGGAGGTGCTCGCCGCGCTGCTCCACGACCGGCGGCCCTGGCTACCGCAGGTGAGCGTGTGCCAGGAGTGTAAGCGCCGCGGCACTCCTTGCGTGATGGTCGCGCACCGCATCCCCTGCCTGGGGCCGGTGACGCAGGCCGGCTGCGGAGCCATCTGCCCGGCGTACGGCCGCGGCTGCTACGGCTGCTTCGGCCCCGCCGAGAGCGCCAACGTGCCGGCACTGGCCGCCTACTGGCGCGAGGCCCTGGGAGCCGATGAGGTCACCGTGCAACGCGCCCTGCACACCTTCAACGCGGCGGCGCCGGGCTTCCAGCTGGAGGCCCCGGACGCGCCGCCCGAGGGGGGTCGGCATGGACACTGAGCCTCGCGAGCTTCGCCGGATCAGCGTGGGCGCGCTGGCGCGCGTCGAGGGCGAGGGCGCCATGCACCTGCGCGTGCGCGGAGCCAAGGTGGAGGAGGCCACGCTGGAGATCTACGAGCCGCCTCGCTTCTTCGAGGCGTTGCTGCGCGGCCGCAGCTACCTCGAGCCGCCCGACATCACCTCGCGCATCTGCGGCATCTGTCCGGTGGCGTACCAGACCAGCGCGGTGCAGGCCCTGGAGAACGCCTGCGGGGTCGACCCGGGTCCCGAGGTTCGTGCGCTCAGGCGCCTGCTCTACTGCGGCGAGTGGATCCAGAGCCATGCCCTGCACATCTACCTGCTGCACGCCCCCGACTTCCTCGGCTACGACTCCGCCTTGACCCTGGCGAAGTCCGCACCCGAGGCGGTGCAGCGGGGGCTGACGCTCAAGAAGGCCGGCAACGACCTGATGGCCGTCATCGGCGGGCGCGCGGTGCACCCGGTGAATACGGCCGTCGGGGGGTTCCACCGGGCCCCCGCCAGGTCCGAGCTGACGGCGCTGCTCGAGCCGTTGCAGCGGGCGTTGGAGGCGGCGGAGGAGACGGTGCGCTGGGTGGGCGGCTTCGAGTTCCCGAGCTTCGAGCACGACCACGAGTACGTCGCCCTTCGATCTCCCGAGAGCTACGCCATCGAGGATGGACGCCTGGTGTCCGACCGCGGCCTGGACATCGGCCCGGAGTCCTTCGAGTCCCACGTCGAGGAGCTGCACGTGGAGCGCTCCAACGCCCTCCACGCCGTCCTGCGCGGCCACGGCCCCTACCTCACCGGCCCCCTGGCGCGCTACAGCCTCAACTTCGACAGGCTGTCGCCGCGGGCGAAGGAGGCGGCGAGCGCGGCCGGGCTCGGCGACACCTGCCGCAATCCCTACCAGAGCATCGTCGTGAGGGCGGTGGAGACGCTCTACGCCGTCGAGGAGGCGATCGCCATCATCGAGCGCTACCGCCCGCCCGAGCCGGCGGCGGCGGACGTTCGTCCGCGCGCCGGGCGCGGCTACGGCTGGAGCGAGGCGCCGCGAGGGGTGCTCTACCACCGCTACACGATTGACGGCGAAGGCACCGTGCTGGAGGCCGTCATCACCCCGCCGACGTCGCAGAACCAGCGGGCGGTCGAGGCGGACCTGGCGCGCTTCGTGGAGGAGAATCTCTCGCTCGACGATGCGGCGCTGACGTTGAGGTGCGAGCAGGCCATCCGCAACTACGATCCGTGCATCTCCTGCGCCACCCACTTCCTGACCCTCGACGTGGACCGGCAACCATGAGCCGCGTGCTGGTCGCCGGCCTGGGGAACGCCTGGCGTCGCGACGACGGCGTGGGTCCGGCGGTGGCCCTGCGGATCGCGGCCTCCAACGTCCCCGGCGTGCAGGTGGTCGTGAACGCGGGCGAGCCGGCCGACCTCGTCGATGTCTGGAAGGACGCCGACCTGGCGGTGGTGGTCGATGCCATGCGGACCGGCAAGCCGGCCGGCACCCACCTGCGCATCGACGGCTCCACGGGCGACCTCAGCGCCGCCGGAACGCCCGTGTCGGGCCACGTGCTGCCGCTGCAGCACGTCGTGGAGCTGGCGCGCACTCTGGGCGTCATGCCCGGCCGCCTGCTCGTCTTCGCCGTGGAGGGGGCGGACTTCGGCCTCGGCGAGGGGCTCAGCCCGAAGGTGGCCGCCACCGTGGACCGCCTCGCCCGCGAGGTGCTGGACGAGGTGGCGGCGGCCGGCGCCCCCTGACCCCGCGGCGATCCGGCCGTCAAACGCCTGTCCGCGGCGTCATGGCCGCGGACAGGGTGCGCTAGGAGGTAGAAGGAGAGTCGGAGTCAGGGGCTGGCGCTGCCGGCCAGCGGCGTCGCGCGCCCGCCGTCCTGCAGGTCCAGCAGGGCCACGAACGCCTGCAGCAGGTCGGTGATGGTCAGGATGCCCACCACCACACCGGCGTCCACTACCGGCAGGCCCGAGATCTTGTGCTCGTTCATCAGCAGCGCGGCTCGTTCGATGGGGTCGTCCGGCGAGATCGTCAGCACCGAGGTCTTCATCACGTCCTTCACGGTGAGACGGCTGAGCAGGTAGTTGAGCTCGAAGACCGACAGGCTGGTGGCCCTGGAAGGCGCCGCCTCGCGCAGGTCGCGGTCGGTCACGATACCCACGAGCCGACCGCTCGACACCACCGGCAAGCGCCGGAAGCCCCCGTCACGCATGAGCTTCTGGGCCTCGAAGAGCTTCGTCCCCGGGGTCACCGTCACGGGGTCCGCCACCATCCAATCGCTGACGAGCATGCAGGCCCCCTTCCGCCACCGCCGGACGCGCCTCGAGCCGCGCCCTCACGGTCAGCCTACGGCCGCGGCCGGAGGCGCCCATCCCCCGCTTTCTGACGTCGTTGTCGGAGATTCCCCTACACTTGCGGCGCCGACCGGGCGCCGGCCAGCCGCCACCTGACCGCCGCCTGGCCGCGTGCCAGGCCGCCCCCTGGTCAGCCGCCCTGCATCCAGCGCTTGAAGGACCGGCCGGCCACCACGCCGGCCACCTCGCAGGGCACGCTCACCACCAGTGAGGGGACGATGCCCATGGCGTGGCCGGCCACCAGCCGGAAGAACCCGAAGACGACCATGAAGATGAGGAAGGCGAGCAGGTGTCCGATCACGCGCCAGTGTAGGTGGCAGCCACCACCGCAGGTGTGGGCTTCTGGGCATCGCTCCGGCGGCGACTCCCGCGACGACGCGGGCGGGCCCGCCGCCCCTCGGCGGGCGAAAGGGTAGGTGGATGGTGCGCCCGACAGGATTCGAACCTGTGACCTTGGGCTTAGGAGTCCCCTGCTCTATCCAGCTGAGCTACGGGCGCGCCAGCGGGGCACGGCGCCAAAGCTGCCGGCCGCGGAAAGGCATTCTACGACGTCCCGGCCTGCCGGGGCAACGCGCTGCCGGTGTCGCCCGGCCGTCACAGAGCCGGGATCAACGCCGCCAGGTCGCCGCGCAGCTGGGTGGTCTGGGTGCGCACGGCGTCGCCGTCGGCGCGCTGATCGATGGCGCGGACGAGCGCCTCGAAGTCCGCGCGGGCGGCACGCGCGCGGGAGGGGTAGAGCCGCGCCAGGTCCGTCGCTCGAGCCAGATCCTGGAGCCCGCTACGCGCGGCGTCGCGCGCGGCGGTGAGGCTGGCGCCCGGCTTGGGGATGTCGCCGGGCTGGTCGGCCGCCGCCCGGGCGTACTCGAGGTCGACCACGTCGAGGGTGCCCTGCGCCTGCTGCACGGCGTAGATCGATGGCGTGAGGTCGGTGGAGAGAGACGGCGTGGGAGCGGTCCCGCGGCCCAGCAGGAAGCCCAGGGGGAACAGCACCACGGCGGTGATCAAGGCCACCAGGTAGGCAGGGAAGTCACGTTGCCGACGGTACAGCATGGTCTCCTCCTCAGCTCTCCCTGATCACCAGCGCGACGTCGGACTCGAGCCGGTAGGCGTTTCGCAGGAACCTACGGACGGCCTCGGGATCGCTCAGGTGGCCGCAATCGATCAGCCTGCGGGGGGTGACGGCATGCACCTGGGGTGCGCGGTCCCGGCGCAGCCAGGGCTCGGCGGCGGCCAGCACGGCGGCCGGCGGGCCACTCAGGGCGCGGGCGTCCTCCAGCTCGAGGAGGCGCGCGCCGTGCCGGTCCATGGCCAGCAGCGGATGGCGCGCGACCTGCCCGAAGAGCCGCCTGGCCCGGGCCTCTCCGGTGAGCAGCACCAGCGCCGGGCTGCGGTAGGCGAGCTGGCACGGGCAGCCGAGCTGCTCGCGGGCCAGCCGCGCCAGCAGCTCGTCGCTGAGCTCGCCCTGATGCCCGTCGACGGGATGCGCGCCGAAGGCGACGGCCCGCAGCAGCCGCTCCTCGGGCAGGTAGCGTACCTCCGTCTGCAGCCTGGCCGGGTCGGCGCCGAGGCGCACCGCCTCGCTCTCCACCTCCCGCAGCAGCAGGTCGCCGACGGTGGGGTCGTCGATGCCGGCGTTGCGCTCCCGCTCGACGCGGATCAGCGTGAGGGCCGCGCCGATGCTCGAGATGACGTCTGGCTCGGGCACGCACTCGAAGGGCATGCCCAGCCGCCTGGCGACCACCGGCCCCAACACCCGGGCGCCGCCGCCGCCGCCGTACAGGGGCGCGCCCCCGAGGCCGTGGTCGTCGGCGAGGGCCCTGACGGTGCCCACCAGCTTCTCGGCTGCCGCCTCCAGGATGGCCTCGGCAACCGCGTCGGCACCGGCTCCCAAGCCCTGGGCGAGCGCGGCGAGCGCCGCCCGCGCAGCGGCGGGCGGCCGGTAGCCGGGGTCGTCCTTCGGCAGTCGCTCGAGGGCGTTGGCGGCGCAGGTGGGGGTGAGCGCGAAGCGCCCGCCGTCCGCCTCGATCACGGCGTAGTCCTCGGGGTCGCCCGGTCGGGGTGCCGATCTTGCCAGGCGCGCCCCCGAGAGCGCGGCGGGCTCGGCGAAGGAGGCGTAGGGCAGGCCGGCGATGTGGGCGCTGCGCGGCCCCACCTCCTCGATGCGCCGGCGCGACAGCCGCACCAGGCTGCCGCCGGCGACGCCGGCGATGCGGATGTCGGCGGCGCGCAGGGCGGTGGGGAAGTCCATCACCGTCATGTACTTCATCACCGGCCGGCCGGCCTTGATGGCGCCGATGTTGGTGCTGGTACCGCCGACCTCGAACAGCACGCCGTCGCTGACCCCGTGGTAGAGGATGGCGCCCGCCAGGGAGGCCGCCGGCCCGCTGACGACGGTCTGGATGGGCGCTTCGCGCAGACCCGCCAGGTCGACGGCGCCGCCGTCCCCGCGCACCACCAGGAGCGGCACCTGCGGCAGCGTGGCCCTCAGCGCGCGCTCGACGCGCTCGGCCGTGCGCAGCATGGTGGGCAGGATGGAGGCGTTGATGGCCGCGGTGCTCGAGCGCATCTCCAGGCCGTAGACGCCGGTCAGCTCGGACCCGCCCGTGGCCGGCAGGCCGGCCTCGCGAAGCAGCGTGCCTGCGCGCCTCTCGAGGCTGGGGTCGTCCACCGCGAAGGCCTGGCTGACGGCGGCCACCTCGACGCCCGCCGCGCGCCACTCTCGCGCGAGCCGGCGCACGCGCTCCCCCAGGGCGCTGGCGTCGTCGCTCGGGAGGAAGGCGTAGCTCAGCTCCAGCCGGCGCCCGTTGCCGAGCGTGAGGCGCGAGAGGCGCGTGCGCTTGCGGATCAGCCGCTCCTCCGCGGCGGGGCCCAGCGCCAGCAAGCCGACATGCGCGACGTCGCCTTCGAGCAGGGCGTTGGTGGCCTGGGTCGTGGCATGCGCCACCAGGGCCACCGGCTGCGCCGGGGGCAGCGTGGCGAGGAGCTCCCCGAGCACCTCCAGCACCCCGGCGGCCACCCCTTCGGGGGCCCGGTGCGTGGTCGGCACCCGGGCGCGCGCGTGCACCTCGCGGGTGACGGCGTCGAGCGCCACCCCCTTGGTGAAGGTGCCCCCCACGTCGATGCCGATGCGCGTGGCAGCGCGTGGGATCGGGGCGGCGGGCTGGGTCATGGCGATGGCCGGCGCAGCGCGGGGCGGTGGCCCGGCGCCTGCCCGGGGGTCAGCCGGAGTGGGCCCCCCGAGCGGACTGCGAGCCCTCCTCGCCTCCGACACGGGCGCCGCGGCGCAGCAGGAATGCTACCATCCCCACCGCGTAGACCAGGGTCAGGGCCGCCTGTGCCAGCACCGTCTCCAGCGTGGGATGGAAGCCGGTGAGCGCAGCCAGGCTGGGGTTGAGCCGCGGCAGGGTGCCGAGCAGGTTGGTGATGGGAAGCACGCCGGCGCCCTGCAGCGCCCTCACGGCGTTGCCCGCGAAGGCGATGGAGAGCAGGGCCGTCACCGTGACCGCGACGCGGAAGAAGACCTGCAGCGGGAC
Source organism: uncultured bacterium (assembly GCA_964496495.1). Lineage (GTDB taxonomy): Bacteria > Deinococcota > Deinococci > Deinococcales > Trueperaceae > JASBRS01. The sequence goes on along the minus strand of CAZBZU010000021.1, from coordinate 13,959 downwards.
GCGTCGTTGCAGCCGCAGGATCACGTAGGAGACCAGCGCCAGCGCCGCCGCCGCCACCCCCAGACCCAGCCACACGTAGCCCATGACCGGCCCGCTCACGCCGATGAGCGCCTGGTAGAGCAGCGCCGTCTCGAAGCCTTCACGGTAGACGCTCACGAACGCCGCGCCGGCGACCGCCAGCAGGCTGCCTCGCTGCACCGCCTGGCCCAGGCGGGCGCGCATGTACTCCATGTGGCGGCGCCGGTCGCTCTGCTGCAGCATCCAGAAGCTCAGGTAGAACAGGATCGCCACCGCCACCACGCTGGTGATGCCGGAGAGCAGCTCGCGCGAGGCCGGCGCCACGCGCACGACGGTGGCGGCGGCGAGGAACGTCAGCGCGGTGGCGACCACGGCCGCGCCCAGGCCGTAGAACACGCCGGGCGCCAGGCGGGTGTTGCGGGTGCTGCGCAGGTAGGCGAGGATCGCGGCGAGGAGCAGCACCACCTCCAGGCCCTCGCGGAAGAGGATGAAGAAGCTGCCTCCTGCGGCCAGCGCCGGCGCCAGGGCACCGGTGCCGGAGACGACCGTCTCGGCCCGCAGCAGGTTGGCGTAGATCTTGTCGGCGGTGGCCTGGACCTGGCGCAACGGCGCTCCGGAGTTCATGCCGTTGCGCAGGTTGGCGAACAGGAACTCGGTGTCGAGGATGAGGTCCGGGTCGAGGACGCGCAGCTTGGGCTCGGCGTACTCGAAGTGGTCGAGGTAGGCCGAGCGCGAGACGCGGAAAGCGCGCTCGGCGTGGCCCTCGCGGTAGAGGCGGAGGCTGCGCGCCACCATGTCGTGGGCGGTGTGGAGCTCGGAGGCGACGTCCACCCCCTTGGCGTGAGCCTGCGGTGCCAGCGCGAGCAACGCGGCGAGCAACAGCGCGGCCACGGCCGCCGGGACGCGGCCCCCCCAGGACGACCCGAAGGTGGCCCTCGCCGCCGTCACTCGAGAGCCCCCCGCGCGGTCTGGAGATCGGCGCGGGCCTGGCCGACGGCGGCGGCGAAGCGCGTGACGGAGACGCGATCACGGACGAGGCCGCGCAGGCCGTGCGCCAGCGTGGCCTCCAGGCGCTCTTCGAGGTCGGCGTCGACCCGGCGCAGGGCGGGCTCGAGCCCCTCGAACTCGTTCAGGTAGGCGCCGATCAGGTCGTCCAGGGCGCCATCGGCGTCGGCCTGGCGGTACCTCGCCACGGCCTGGTCGAGGTCACGGTCGATCGCGTCGAAGGCGCGCCCCACGTCTTGGGCGCTCGGCGGCGCACCCAGGGCGGCGAGCGCGGCGCTCTCGCCGGCCGCGACGGTAGCGGCGTCGGAGCGGCCGCGGATGGCCGCCGCCAGGGCGCTCACGGCGTCGCGGCCGCTGGCCGGTAGGCCACCGGCGCGCGCCAGCTGGCCGGCCACCTCGGTAAGCGCCAGCGCATAGGCGTGCGGCTCGGTGGCCTGAGCTCCCGTTGCCGCTGCGGCCTCCTGCGCTTCGTCTCCCGCGTCGCGCACGAGGGCTGCGACCAGCGGCGCTCCGCCGGCGCCCTGGCGCTTGGCCGCCGCCTGGCGAGCGGCGTCGCCTACGGCCACCTCCGCGTTTCGGGCGGCTCGGGTATCGCCGGCCGCCAGGGCCTGACGCAGACGGCGCAGCGCCGCGGCCAGCTCGCCCCGGGCGGGGCCGAGCTGCGCGAGCGGCCCCTGGTCGGCCTCGTCCAGCTGCGTGGAGGCGGCGGCCGGGTCGCCGCCGCGGAGCAGGTCGAGGGCGGCGCGGGCGCGCGCGGCCACCCGGTAGAGGTTCACCGCCACCGGGTCCGCCGAGCCGGAGCCGGCCTGCTGGGGCGAGGCGGCGGCGGCCACGCCGGGAACGGTGGCTGCGGCACAGGCGGCGACCGTCAGCGCGGCCCGGATGGCGGCGCCGAGCCGCCTGCGGCCACGCCCGGCGGGCTGAGGGCGAGGGTCGACTGCGGCGGGTCGGGAGAGGCGCGGACGGGCCGGGGGGGCCATGGGCATGCGTCCTTTCGCGGCCGCTGGCCGGTGGGCGGCGTGTCCGCCGGGGCGGACCGGCAGGGCGGGTCGGGGCGTAAACCCGAGTTGGTCACTCGGGAATGCGGCAGTCTACCGACGGAGAATTCCGAGTGTCAAGCTAGGGATTACTGCCTGCCGCCCGCTGGCCGTCGCCAGGGAGCGCCGGCCGACCCCGGCCGCTCGCCCAAGCGGCTCACCCCCGCGG
>CAZBZU010000021.1:0-11630 GCA_964496495.1 uncultured bacterium | reverse complement strand
CCGGCGGCGTCGGGACCGAGACGGCCGACCTCCTCCTCGATGCGCCTGGCGGCCTTCGCTTCGTGCTTCTCGCGAGCGGCACGGCTGCCCGCGGCGCTCGCCAGCAGCAGATGCGCCAGGCTGGTCTCGAGGTAGGCGCGGCCGTCGAGGTGATCGAGGAGGCTCTGTCGTCGGCGGCGCGTCTCGCTGGCATCGCCGGCGAGCATCGCCGCGCGCAGTGCCGCGGCGGACGCCGCCAGCCTCAGGTGCTCCCCCTGCTCCAGCGTCAAGGCGTGCGCGACGCGCGCCTGGGCGACGCCCGCGTCCGGCTCCAAGAACGCCAGCTCCACCAGGCACCAGGCCAGGAACTGGGGGATGCCGAGCGCCTCGACCTCCGCCAGGATCGCCTCGGCGCGGTCGGCCGCGCTGCGGCGGGCGGCGCCGCGCCCGTCCGGCGCCGCCGCCTCCAGCTCCATGACGCTGAGGTTGAAGCGGGCGATGAGCGCGCCGCGCACGTCGTTGGCCGCCTGCCGGACCCGCATCGCCTCGCCCAGGGCGTCGCGGGCGGGGGCTGGGCGGCCCAGCCGCCGCAGGGCGTAGCCGTGCACGAAGTGGGCCATCGCCACCGAGCGATCGAATCCGAGCGGCCGAGCCGCCTGCAGCGCACGCTCGGCCGACCGCAAGGCGCTGGCGAGGTCGCCGAGCTCGGTGTGGGTCAGGCCGGCGTTCGACAGGGCGATGGCGGCGGTGCGGCGGTCGCCGATGCGAGCTGCCACCTCGGCTGCCCGGGCGAAGGCCTCCGTCGCCTCGGGGAAGGCTCCCATCCGTTCGCTGTCCGCGCCGACGCTGTTGAGCAGGGTGGCCACCAGGGGGAGGTCGTTGAGCTTGCGGGCGAGCGCCAGCGCCTGCTGGTGGTGCTCGGCGGCGGCGCTGACGTCGCCGCGGATGCCCTCGAGCGCTCCGAGCCGCTGGAAGGCGCGCAGCCGACGGTCGTCGCGGCCCGCCTGGGTGGCTTCGAGGAAGCGCGCCTGCGCCTCGGCGTAACGGCCGCCGAGGTAGGCGAGATCGCCCAGCGTCAGGCGGGCGCGTTCGGCTAGCTCGCCGTCGTCCAGGCGGCCGGCATCGGTCAGCGCCTCGTTCGCCAGGCGCGTCGCCATGACATGGTCGCCTTTGCGGGTGAGCCAGCGGGCACGCCTGAGCGCCGCCTCCACCAGCAGCACCGGCTCCTGCAACGCCACGGCCAGGCGCTGGATCTCGTTCAGGACTCCCTCGGCCTGCTCCAGGCTGAGATGCTGGCCGCCGGCGTCGTCCAGCCGCAGCAGGGCGTCGGCCTGCTGCCGCTCGCCTGGAGCCGCCCACAGGGCCCGCAGGTACCAGCTGCGGGCGTCCTCCAAGGCGTGAACCGCCTGGGCATCGGCCCCGGCGCGCAGCAGGAAGGGGTAGGCGGCGGCGGGCTCCCAGGCGGCGAGGTACTGGCGCGCGACCGCGGCGGCCCCCGCTCCGAACGCCTCCAGGTGCACCGCCACCCGCCTGTGCCACAGCCGGCTGGCTTCGGGCGGGGTGCGCCGCGTCACCGCCTCGTAGACCAGCTCGTGGGCCTCGTGGTCGTCGCTCAGCAGGCGTTGGCGGTGGAGCTCGGTGAGCGCGTCCCGCACCGCCGCCGCCGGCAGCTCCAGCACCGCACCCGCCAGCTCCAGCGAGAAGAAGGTGCCGCTGAACGCTCGCACCCGCAGCAGATCGTGCGCGGTTCCCGACAGGCGCCGGAGCCGGGCCTCGAGGACGCCGGCCCCGCTGTCGGCCACGCCGCTGTCGTCGCCCTCGATCGCCGCCGCCCAGCGGTTCCGCAGGAACTCCAGCGCGTAGAAGGGGTTGCCGCCCGACAGCTGGAAGACCTCGCCGGGTGGCGGCCCGTCACCGCCGCCCACATCGTCGATGAGCTCGCCCAGCTGATCGGCGTCGAGCGGCGCCAGCTCGATGATCTCCGCCAGCCCCGCGTCGGCGGCGCGCTCCACCTCGCGCAGGTGCTCCGGCGCCAGCTCGTCCGGCCGCGCCGTGCTCAACGAGCGCGCATGCGAGTCCGCGAAGCGCGAGATGAAGTACGCCCCGAGCTCGAAGCTGGCGGCGTCCCACAGGTGGAGATCGTCGTTGAGCAGGGCCACCCGCGTCTGGAGCGCGCGGTCCACCACGGTGGCGATGGCCTCGAACAGGCGCAGCTTCTGGGGCTCGCCGGCGATCGGCTCCTGGCCGGCGGGCGGCTCGAACTGGCCGGGAAGGATGCGCGCGAGCTCGGTGCGCACCCACGGCTCCGCAGCGAGCTCGGGCTGCGCGTGGAGGATGTCGCCCAGGCGGCGTGCGATGGCGGCATAGGGCACGTTGCGCTCGCCCGGCAGCCCCTTCGACATGATGACGTCGCCCTTGCTGCGGAGGAAGTCCTGCAGCAATCGCGTCTTGCCGACGCCGGGCTCGCCCGTCACCACGATGGTGCGCACCCGGTCCCAGGCAAGCTCAAGCCGCTCCCAGGCCGCCGCGCGACCGACCAGCCGCGGCGGGCGCCGCAGGGTCACCGGCAGGGCACGCGGCTCGCTGGCGGGAACGCGCTCCACGGTGCCGGCGTCGATCGCCCGGGCCAGCTCCACTGTGTCGGGCAGCGGGTCGACCGCGAAGGTATCGTGCAGCACCGCCTGGCAGCGGTGGTAGGTGTCCAGTGCCTGGGCGCGATCGCCGGCCAGGTAGTGCAGTCGCATCGCCCGCCGGTAGGCGCTCTCCGACAGAGGGTCGAGCGTCAGCAGGCGCTGCGCCTGCTCCAGGGCGCGGCCGACGTCGCCGGTGGCCTCGAACCGCTCAGCCTCGGCCTCCACGGCCCGCGTCACCGCCTCGGAGAGGCGCGCCCGCTCGGCCTCCAACCACTCGGCCATATCGGGGCAATCGTCGAGCTCCTGGCCGCGCAGCAGAACCGGGGCCTCGCTGCCCCAGCGCTCCGCGATAGCGTGGCTGTCGCCGGCATCCTGGAGGCTCCGCAGCTCCGTCACGTCGGCGTCGGCGTCTCCCAACCGCACCTCGTTGGCTGCCGCCAGCAGGTCGTGGAAGCGGCGCAGGCGGTGGAGCAGCTGCCGCAGGTTGTTCCGCGCACGCGACTCGACGACGGCGGGCCACAGCAATCCGGCCAGGGTGGCGCGCGGCGTCGGCCCCTCCAGCGCCACGTACGCCAGCAGCGCCGCCGCCTTCCGCTCGAGCGCTTGCTCAGGTCTCTCGCCCAGGCGCACGGCTGGTGCGCCGAGGAGCACGATCCCCCACCGATCCGCCACTGCCGGGCCATTGTGAGGCCGTAGCCGCTGAGGATGATGAAGGCCCGGCGGCATCAGTAGCGCTTGAAGAGCTTCAGCGCCTCGCCTTCGCTGGTCGCCTCTGCGAGCCGCTCGAGCAGTGGCCGGTAGGCGCTGGCCGCGGCGGGCTCGCCGTTGACGGCCTTGACCGTGAGGTGGCGCCGTGGGCGGCGGGCGCGCTCCAGCAGGTGCGGGAGGAAACCGAGGAGCTGCGGCAGGTCGGCGTCGTCCGGCGGCGTCGCCACCGTGAGCTCGGCGCCGTTCCTGCGCGACACCACCAGCAGGGCGCCGCCGCGAAAGGCCAGGTGGGTCGAGGGGACGCGCGCCGGCAGCCGGCCCCGCAGCCCCTCCAGCCCGAGGCCGGTGACGGCGGCCGGATCGGCGGCGTTGAGCCAGTAGACCCGCTCCGAGGGTCCCGCCCTGAGAGCGGCCAGGGCCCGCGCGTCGGCGAACTGCAGGCCGCTGACCCCCTCGAAGAAGTGGCCGCCCACCACCTCGCCGGCGAGCTCCATGAGGCGCAAGGCACGGAACAGGAGGCCCCAGCGCAGGGGCGCGCACTCGCGCTCGAGTAGCTCGCGGAAGAGCACGCCGTAGCGCTCGAGCAGCAGCCGCACGCGCTCCTTGTCAGCGTCCAGCGCGGCCAACGGGTCCTCCTCCTGCGGCGGCGCGTCCAGCAGGCGCCAGCTGCCGGCGAACGGCCGCGAGCTGCGCCAGCGTGCGAAGGCGGCCCGGCCGCGCCCGGCGCGCGGCGCCCCGCCGCCGGCGGCGTCCACCGCGGCGGGCTCGAATCGGCTCGTGACCCCCTGCCGGAGCGTCGCCAGCGCGTCGTTGGCCACGACCCCGGCCCACACGCCCCGCCACAGCCGGCGGGTGAGCTCGCCGCTGCCGATGCCGGCGCGGCGCTGAAGCGTCTCCAGGTCGTAGCGTCCCAGCGGGTCGGGGAAGAGCGGCTCCAGCTGCTCGCGCGCCGCGGTCTCCGCCGGGCCCCCTCCGTCGGCCAGGAGCTGCAGCTCGTCGGGCAGCGAGAAGGTCACGGCGCGCTCGCCGGCGCCCAACCACGTCAGCTGCGTCTCCTCGCAGAGCGCGTCGAGCTGGTGGGGGGCATAGCCGGGCACCCGCGCCGGCAGGATCTCCTCCTCCCACAGCTCGGCGGCCGCCGGGAAGCCGAGGAGCGGCTCCAGAGCCTCGGCCACCGTGGCGGCCGCGCAGATGCGCTGGCGGTCGGCCAGGAAGGGTTGCAACGCGTCGATGGGCAGCGCCTGCACGGTGGGTGCGGCGTGGCGACGCAGCAACCTGAGCAGCGCCTGGAGGTTCTCGAGGTCGCACACCTCGTCCGCGCCCGGCGCGCTGATGGCGCCGCGCTGCACGCTGCCCGCCTCGGCGAGCGCGTCGACGGCGCCGTCGAGCTCGGCGGGAGCGAGGCCCCAGACGGCGGCGATATGGTCTGCGGGCAGCGGCCCGTACGCTTGCAGCCACTGCGCCAGCAGGTCCTCGAGGCGGCCCGGCTCGACCCCGTCCGGCGCCAGGCCGAGCGCCCGCCTGAGCGCGTCCTCATCTTCCAGGGCGACCACCGACGCCTGCGCGGCGCCGGGGGGCTCGAGCCAGGCCAGCGGTCCCGCCAGCGCCTCTTGCGGGTCGAAGGGCAGCGAGGCGGTGAGCTCCCGCCATTCGGGCTCGGGGATCATCACTCGCTCCTTGACCCAGTCGAACAGCTCGCGCGGCGTCTCCGGTCGGTAGCCCGGCTCGAGCCGCTGGCGCTTGCGCTCGAAGGCAGCGATCAGCTCGGGCGGCACCAGCGGCCGCAGCTCCGGCGAGCGCGCCACCTCGGCCAGCAGGTCCTGGCGCAGCCCGCTGGCGCCGCCGGCGAAGGTGCCGGGGGTGTCGTCCCTGTACATGTAGTCGTTGGTCTGGTTCCAAACCAGGCCGGCGGCGAACGGGCTGGCCTCCAGGGTGGCGGCGTACGACACGGTGATGCGGCCAGCGGCCAGCTCGCTCAGGCGCTCCCGCAGCCCGTCGAGGTCGAAGGCGTCCTGCAGGCAGGTGCGCCACGCCTCGAGCAGGATGGGGAAGTCCGGCAGCCTCCACACCGCGTCGAGCAGCTTCTGGGCGCGCAAACGCGTGACCCACAAGGGCAGCCGCTGCTGAGGGCCGGAGCGCGTCACCAGCAGCGCGCGACCGGCGGCCTCGCGGAAGCGCGCGCCGAAGAAGCCGCTCCGCCCCAGCCCCAGGCGCAGCAGCTCGTCCAGGTTGCCCGCGTCGACCAGCGTCAGCAGCGCTTGCGGATCGGCGTCCGCAGGGAGCATCACGCCGACCGCGTCGTTCGCCGGCACGACCTCCAGATGATGGCCGTGCCGCTGCTCCCAGGCGGCGGCGAGCGCCAGCGCGAAGGGCCGGTTGACCCGCCCGCCCCACTGCGTGTGGAGGATCACCTGCAGGGCCTCGTCCTCGCCCCAGCCGGCTTCCACCCGCTCCACCAGGAGATGGTGGCGGTGGGGGAGCGGCGCACCGGTGACGGCGCGCTGGCGCTCCAGATGGGACGCGAGCGCCTCGGCCGTGGCGCGCTCGAGCGGCAGTGCCTGGGCCAGCCTGGCGGCCGCCCGCCCGCTCGCGAGCCAGCCGTCGGCGCGCTCCAGCAGCCCGGCGATCGCCTCGGCGAGGTGAGCGTCTCGGTCGAGCGCCTCGCCCTTCCAGAAGGGGGCCGCCGAGGCGCGGCCGGTGGGCAGCACCAGCACGTCGTTGTGGGTGATCGACTCGATGCGCCAGGTCTGGCTCCCCAGGGTGAAGGCGTCGCCCACGCGCGCCTCCCACACGAACTCCTCGTCGAGCTCGCCGATGCGGGCGCGGCTGCCGGCATGCCGGAGCTGGTAGTAGCCGCGGTTGGGGATGGTGCCGCCGGAGGCGTAGAGCACCTGCAACGCCCCGCGGCGCGCTTCGACGCTGTTCTCCAACCGGTCGATCGAGAGGCGTGGCCGCAGCTCGCGCACGCGGGTGTCCTGGTAGCGGCCGGCGAGCATCTCCAGGACGAGGTCGAACTCGCCGCGTGGGAGCTCGTGGTAGGGCCAGCTCTCGCGCACGGCGGCGTAGAGCTCGTCGATATCCCAGGCGCGCAGGCCCGTCATGGACACCAGCACCTGGGCGAGCACGTCGAGGGCGCCGCGCACCGGCCGCACCCCCGCGATGGCGCCTTCCTGCACCAGCTCCGCCAGCACCGCTCCGCCGAGGGCGTCCTGGCCGTAGGTGGCGAGCAGCAGCCCGCGGCTGGTCTCGCCGACCCGGTGGCCGGCACGGCCGAGGCGCTGCAGGGCGGCCGCCACCGAGGGCGGCGTCTGCACCAGCACCACCTGCTCCACCGCGCCCACGTCGATGCCGAGCTCCAGGCTCGCGGTGGCGACGATCGCCTTCAGCTCGCCGGCCTTGAGCCTCGCCTCCACCTCGTGGCGCAGCTCGCGCGACAGCGCCCCGTGGTGGGCGTAGGCCAGCGGGGAGGGCTCGTCCTGGTTGAGCATGAAGGTGAGGCGCTCGGTGAGCCCGCGGTTGTTGCAGAACACCAGCGTCGATCGCGCCCCGGCGATGCGGCGCTTGAGGTCGCGAACGGCGGCCGGCCAGATGGAGCTCTCCAGGGGCTCGTCGGGGAGCCGCTGCGGGAAGGCGACACGCAGCTCGTAGCGCTTGGGCATGGCTGCCTCGACGATGCGGACCGGCCGCGGCAGGTAGCTCGAGCCGGCGCCCGTCCCCTGGCGCCGGTAGCCGCCGACGAAGGCCGCCACGGTATCGAGCGGTCGCACCGTTGCCGACAGTGCGATGCGTTGCACCTCGCCGGCGTGCATGGTGAGGCGCTCCACCGCCGTCATCAGGTGAGTGCCGCGCTTGCTGCCGGCCACGGCGTGGATCTCGTCGAGGATGACCGTTCGAAGCGCGGTCAAGAGGCCCTCGCCGCCGCGGCTGGAGAGCAGCAGGTTGAGGCTCTCGGGGGTGGTGATGAGGATCTCCGGCGGGTGCCGCAGCATGCGGCGGCGCTCCGACTGCGGCGTGTCGCCGCTGCGGGTGAGCACCTGAAGCCGAGGGAACGGCCGGCCGGCGGCCTCGAAGGTGCGCCTGAGCCCGGCCAGGGGGGCCAGCAGGTTGCGCCGGACGTCGTTGTTGAGCGCCCTCAGCGGCGACACGTAGAGCACCCGCGTGGCTCCCGGCTCCCAGGCGCCGGTCACCAGGCGGTCGAGCGCGAAGAGGAACGCGGCGAGGGTCTTGCCACCGCCGGTGGGCGCCGTGACGAGCGCGCTCTCGCCTGCCGCAACCACCGGCCAGGCGGCGGCCTGGACGGCGGTCGGCTCGCCCACCTCGGCCTCGAACCAGCGCTGCACCAGCGGGTGGAAGTGCGAGAGCGCAGAGGCCACGTCCACGAGTCTAGCGCCGGCGCCGGCGCCGGCGAGGCGCCCGTGCGCCGGTGGCGCCGTCGGGCGTCACGCCGGCGGGACCTCGGCGAGAACGCGTCGGCGTCAGCCGAAGACGGCTCCCAGGAGCTCCAACGCGGCCACGGCCGCCAGGTACGCGGTCGCGCCGCCGGGGTCCACCATCGGATTGACCTCGGTCACGTCGAAGCCGACGATGTGGGTGGCGCCGGCGGCCTCCCTGAGTAGCTGCCGCACCTCGGGATAGTCGAACCCGCCCGGCTCGGGGCTCGACACGCCCGGCGCTACGGCCGGGTCGAAGGCGTCCATGTCGAGCGTGAGGTAGCAGCGTTCCAGGCCGGCGACGGCCTCCAGCAGCGCATCCCGGTTGGCGCGCGCGCGCATCTGCTCGCGGGTCAGCACCAGGTTGCCTCGCGCCGTTGCCTCGCGAACCCCGGCTTCGGCGGTGCGCGGCCCGCGAATGCCGACCTGCAGGATGCGCACGACGCCGGGCGTGTCGGCGGCGCGGCGCATGGGGCTGCTGCTGGTGTCCCGGCTTCCCATGATCTCGTCGGCGACGTCGAGATGCGCGTCGAGCTGCAGCACGCCCAAGCGACCGTGAGCGGCGTGCGCGCGGATCGCGGGCCCGGTGATCGAGTGGTCGCCGCCGATCACCACGGGGAAGGCGCCGACGCCGAGCAGAGCGCTCACGTCGCGCTCCACCGCCTCGAGGGTGGCGGCGGGCCGGCTCCGAAGGGCATCGACGTCGCCGGCGTCGACGATGCGGCGGCCGGCCAACACCCTGCGCCGGCGTTCGACGTCGAAGATTCCCCGGTCGCCGAGCGGCCCCAGGCGCGTCGACGCCTCGCGCACGGCGCGCGGCCCGAAGCGCGCGCCGGGCCGGTAGCCCACCCCCAGGTCGTGGGGCACGCCGAGGAACGCCACCGTCCCGGCGCAGGCGCGGAGGTCCTCGACCAGCGGCGCCTTGAAGAAGGTGGCGATGCCGGTGGGGGAGAGGCCGGCCGGGTAGCGCTCCGTCACGGTGAGCTCACCCGCTCCCAGGCGACGCGCCCGCCGGCGACCACCACGGCCGCCAGGTTGGTGCCGTAGTGGTAGGGCAGGTAGCCGTAGCCCGGCGCGTCATAGAGCACCAGGTCGGCGCGCTTGCCGACCTCCAGGGAGCCGACCTCGCGCCCCAGGTCGAGGGCGTGGGCCGCGTTGACGGTCGCCGCCATGATGGCCTCCTCGGGGCTCAGGCGCAGTTGCAGGCAGGCCAGGGTGAGGATGATCTGCATCGACTCGGTCGGGCTCGAGCCGGGATTGGCGTCGGTCGCCAGGGCCACCGCCACGCCCGCATCGACCAGGCGCCGGGCGGGCGCGTAGGCGCTGCCCATGAGCGCGAAGGTGGTGCCGGGCAGCAGCACGGCAACCACGCCCGCGTCCGCCATGGCGCCGATGCCGGCCGCGGTGGCGTGGACCAGATGGTCCGCGGAGACGGCAGCGAGCTCGGCCGCCAGCTCCGCGCCGCCCGAGGCGGCCAGCTCGTCGGCATGGACCTTCGGCCTCAGGCCCCGGGCCAGCCCCGCTTCGAGCACGCGCCGGGACTGCTGCCGGGTGAAGACGCCTTCCTCGCAGAAGACATCGCAGAAGGTCGCGAGCCCCGCCTCGGCCACCGCCGGCACCATCTCCTCGGCGACCAGCTCGACGAAGCGCTGTGGCTCCTGCCGGTGCTCTGGCGGTACTGCGTGCGCGCCCATGAAGGTGCGCACGGTGGTGACGGGGTGCGCCCGTGCGGCGCGGGCGGCGGCGCGGAGCTGCTTGAGCTCGGCGGCGGTGTCGAGCCCGTAGCCGCTCTTGATCTCCAGGGTGGTGGTGCCGTGGCGCAGCGCCGTGTCCAGCCGCGCGCGGGTGCCTGCCGCGAGGGCCTCCTCGCTGGCCTCGCGGGTGGCGGCGACGGTGCTGAGGATGCCCCCGCCCGAGCGCAGGATGTCGAGGTACCCCGCGCCGCGCAGGCGCAGCGGGAGGTCGGCGGAGCGCTCGCCCGCGAACACCAGGTGCGTGTGCGGGTCCACGAAGCCCGGGAGCACCGTGCGGCCGCTGGCGTTCAGCACGCGTGCGCCGCTGGCCAGGCGAACCGACCGTTCTAGCTGCTCGGTCGTGCCCACCGCCACGATGCGGTCGCCCGCGACCGCCACGGCGCCGTCCTCGATCGTCGCCAGGCGCGCCAGGTCGTTGCCGGTGGCGGGCGAGGCCGAGAAGCCGGCGGCGGTGACGAGCTGGTCGGCGTGGGTGACGAGCAGCGTGGCGCCGCCCGCCGGTTCCGCGGCCTGGCGGCCTGGTGGCGGGGCGGAGGCGGTCACCTGCTTTCGGGTCCGCTGTCGAGCATGGGCAGATCGATGCCCTTGGCGCGGGCCGTGGCGATGGCTGCGGGATAGCCCGCGTCGGCGTGGCGCATGACGCCGCTGCCGGGGTCGCTGGTGAGCACCCGGTCGAGCCGCTCGGCGGCCTGGTCGGTGCCGTCGGCCACCACCACCATCCCGGCATGGATGGCGTAGCCGATGCCTACCCCGCCGCCGTGATGCACCGAGACCCAGCTCGCTCCGGCCGCGGTGTTCAGCAGCGCGTTGAGGATCGGCCAGTCGGCGATGGCGTCGCTGCCGTCGCGCATGGCCTCGGTCTCACGGTTGGGGGAGGCGACCGAGCCGCTGTCGAGGTGGTCGCGCCCGATGACGATCGGCGCGCGCACCTCGCCGGAGGCCACCAGCTGGTTGATGATCCCTCCCAGCTTGGCGCGGTCGCCGTACCCGAGCCAGCAGATCCGTGCGGGCAGCCCCTGGAAGGCGACCCGCTCGCCCGCCAGGCGGATCCACCTGATGAGCCGCGTGTCGTCGGGGAAGGCCTCGAGAATAGCGCGGTCGATGCGGGTGATGTCGGCGGGGTCGCCCGATAGCGCAGCCCAGCGGAAGGGCCCCTTGCCTTCGCAGAACAGCGGCCGCACGAAGGCGGGCACGAAGCCGGGGAAGTCGAAGGCGTCGTCCACGCCGGCATCCTTGGCCTGCTGCCGCAGGTTGTTGCCGTAGTCGAACACCACCGAGCCCTGACGCTGCAGCTCGAGCATCGCCCGCACGTGCGCCGCCATGCTCGCCTTGGCGCGCGCGACGTACCCCGCGGGGTCGCGGGCGCGCAGCTCGGCGGCCTGGGCCAGCGTGACACCGCTGGGGACGTAGCCGTTCAGGGCGTCGTGGGCCGAGGTCTGGTCCGTGGTGAGGTCGGGCGTGCGGCCGCGGCGGGCGAGCTCCGGGACGACGTCGGCGGCGTTGCCCACGAGCCCTACGGAGCGGGCCTGCCCGGCGGCGAGGTAGCGGTCGACGCGCGCCAGGGCGTCCTCCAGGTCGTTCGCGACCTCGTCCAGGTAGCGCGTCTCGAGCCGGCGCTGCACCCGCTCCGGGTCGACCTCGACGATGAGGCAGACGCCGCCATTCATGGTGACCGCCAGCGGCTGGGCGCCGCCCATGCCGCCGCAGCCGGCGGTGAGCGTCCAGCGGCCGGACAGGCTACCGCCGAAGTGCTGGCTGGCCGCCTCGGCGAAGGTCTCGAAGGTCCCTTGCAGGATGCCCTGGGTTCCGATGTAGATCCACGAGCCCGCGGTCATCTGGCCGAACATGGTGAGGCCTGCAGCCTCGAGGCGTCGGAACTCGTCCCAGTTGGCCCAGGCGGGCACCAGCAGGCTGTTGGCGATGAGCACCCGCGGTGCCATCTCGTGCGTGCGGAACACGCCCACCGGCTTGCCGGACTGCACCAGCAGCGTCTCGTCGTTCTCGAGCCGCTGCAGCGTCGCCACGATGGCGTCGAACGCCTCCCAGCTGCGCGCCGCCCGGCCGCTGCCGCCGTAGACGATGAGCTCGTCGGGCTTCTCGGCGACCTCGGGGTCGAGGTTGTTCAT
>CAZBZU010000020.1:38275-50116 GCA_964496495.1 uncultured bacterium | reverse complement strand
GCATCCCCGCCCTGGTGCGCAAGCGCGCGGTGTGGCTGGTGATGCTGTTCATCGGTGAGATGCTCACGGCCACCGCCATGGGCTTCTTCCAGAACGAGATCGCCAGGGCGGTGGTGCTGGCGGTGTTCATCCCGCTGATCATCTCCAGCGGCGGCAACTCCGGCTCGCAGGCGGCCACCCTGGTGACGCGCGCCATGGCCCTGGGAGAGGTGACGCTGCGTGACTGGTGGCGCGTGATGCGGCGCGAGCTGGCGGCCGGCCTGTCGCTGGGCGTCATCCTCGGTGCGGTGGGCTTCGTGCGCATCTCCGTGTGGGCCCTCGCCTTCGACAGCTACGGCCCGCACTGGCCGCTGATCGCGGCGACCATCTTCTTCTCGCTGATCGGCGTGGTGCTGTGGGGCTCGCTCGCCGGCTCGCTGCTGCCGATCGTCCTGAAGCGCATCGGCGCCGACCCGGCATCGTCCTCCGCCCCCTTCGTGGCCACCATCGTGGACGTCACGGGCATCGTCATCTTCTTCACGGTGGCGGCCATCATGCTGTCCGGAACCTTGCTGTAGGAACTCGTCCGAGCCGCTATCCGTGGGAGCCGAATGTCCCTGGAGCCGGGGCGTATGGTGGGCGGGTACAGGAGGTGCCGATGACTCGGTCGAAGAGAACCGTTCCGGGCTCGGGCGCTCAGACTCCTGTTAAGGAAGAGAGTAGCGTCGACGAGGTCTTGCATGCCCTCGACACCACCCTCGAAGGCCTGAGCGACGAAGAGGCGATCGGGCGCCTGCAGCGTTATGGCCCCAACGCCCTGGTGGAGGGTAGGCGCCACCCGCTGGCGGAGTTCCTGTCCTACCTGTGGGGGCCGATCCCCTGGATGATCGAGGTGGCGGCCATCCTCTCGGTCGTCGACCGCCACTGGGCGGACCTCATCATCATCGTGATCCTGCTGCTGTTCAACGCGGCGGTCGGGTTCCTGCAGGAGTTCCAGGCGACCAGCGCCGTGGATGCGCTGAAGAAGCAGCTCGCGCTCAAGGCGCGGGTGTGCCGCTCGGGACGCTGGAAGCAGATAGATGCCGCGCAGCTCGTGCCGGGTGACGTGCTCCGGCTCCGTCTGGGCGACATCGTGCCCGCCGACGTCAAGCTGGCCGACGGCGACTTCCTCAGCATCGACCAGTCGGCGTTGACGGGCGAGTCGCTGCCGGTGCAGAAGCGTCCCAGCGACGTGGCGTACTCGGGCTCCGTCGTCAGGCAAGGGGAGATGGTGGCCGTGGTCAGCGCCACCGGAAGCGCTACCTTCTTCGGCAGGACGGCCAAGCTGGTCGGTGAGGCGAAGACGGTGTCGCACTTCCAACGCGCGGTGCTCCACATCGGCGACTACCTGATCTACCTGAGCCTGGCGCTCGCCGCCCTGCTGGTGCTCGTGCAGCTGGACCGCGGCGCGCGGTTGGTGACCCTGGCGCAGTTCACCCTGATCCTGGTGGTGGCGGCGATCCCGGTGGCGATGCCGGCGGTGCTGTCGGTCACCATGGCGATCGGCGCCCGGACCCTGGCCGGCCTGAAGGCCATCGTCACGCGCCTGGAGTCGATCGAAGAGATGGCGGGCATGGACATCCTGTGCTCGGACAAGACCGGCACCTTGACGCAGAACCGCTTGACGCTGGGCGAGCCCGTGGTGTTCGGTGCGGCCGATGCCCAGGATCTCATCCTGGCTGCGGCGCTGGCGTCGGTCGCCGAGGATCAGGACCCCATCGACCTGGCGGTGCTGGGCGGGCTGAGCGATCCGGCCGCGATGGAGGCCTACCAGCGGCGCTCGTTCACCCCGTTCGACCCCGTCAGCAAGCGCACGGAGGCGACGGTCGACGAGTCCTCCGGCGGCTCGTTCAAGGTCAGCAAGGGGGCGCCACGGGTGATCCTCGACCTGTGCGGGCCCGCGCCGCAGGATCGCGCCGAGGCCGAGCGCACCATCGACGACCTGGCCGCGAAGGGTTTCCGGACCCTGGCGGTGGCGCGGTCGACGGAGGACGGCGGGTGGCGCCTGTTGGGCGTACTGCCGCTGTTCGACCCGCCGCGGGACGATTCGCCCGAGACCCTCCGCCGGGCCCGCGAGCACGGCGTGCGCGTCAAGATGGTCACCGGCGACGACGTGGCGATCGCCCGCGAGATCAGCAGCCGGCTCGGCTTGGGAAATAACATCCGGTCCGCTGCGGAGCTGACCACGGACGCCGAGGATGGCGGCTTCGAGGGTGCCGCGGTCGAGGACGCCGACGGCTTCGCGCAGGTCTTCCCGGAGCACAAGTACCGCATCGTGAAGCGGCTCCAGGCGCTGGGTCACATCGTCGGCATGACCGGTGACGGCGTGAACGACGCTCCGGCGCTGAAGCAGGCCGACACCGGCGTGGCGGTGAGCGGAGCGACCGACGCCGCCCGCGCGGCCGCCGACCTGGTGCTCGTCGCCCCGGGGCTGTCGGTCATCGTGCGTGCCATCGAGGAGGCCCGCAGGATCTTCGAGCGCATGAACAGCTACGCCATCTACCGCATCACCGAGACGATCCGCATCATGGTGTTCGTCGTTCTCGCCATGACGGTGTACGGCTTCTACCCGATCACCGCCATCATGATCATCCTGCTGGCGTTCTTCAACGACGTTCCCATCATGGCCATCGCCTACGACAACACCTGGCTCGACCCGAAGCCGGTGCGCTGGGACATGCGCCGCATCCTGACCGTGTCGACGGTGCTGGGGCTGATCGGCGTCATCGAGACCTTCGGGCTTCTGGTGCTCGGCCGCGTGTGGCTCGGCCTCGACACCGCTCAGATCCAGAGCTTCATCTTCCTGAAGCTGGCCGTCGCCGGGCACCTGACGCTGTTCGTGGCCCGGACACGCAAACCGTTCCTGAGTCGACCGCACCCGGCCCCGATGGTGCTGTGGTCCGCCATCGTGACGAAGATCGCCGCCACGCTGCTGGTCGCATTCGGGCTGGGGCTGGTCGCGCCCGTCTCGTGGCCCGATATCGGCCTGATCTGGGGCTACTGCGCGGTCTGGATCTTCATCGAGGACTGGGCCAAGCTGGCGACCTACCACCACATGGACCTGAGCGGGCCGCGCCACCGCTCCTTCCTCGACCGACTGCAGACGCCGCTGCACGCCTACGGCAAGTCCCGCCGGGGCTCGACCTCCGGCGACTAGCGGTCCACACCCGCGCCGGGAGCCTCGCCCCGGTGCGCGAGCGCGCGGTGTGGCAGAGGTTGCCGCCCACAGGGGAGATGCTCGCGGTCGCCATCATGCCGCTGTCCAGGGCGCTACCCTGGTCACCGGTGTGGAGGCTTTTGCGCGCGCACGGAACCAGCTCGAACCGGCGGCGGTCGGACGCGGCCGGCCCGTGCCGAGCGGCCCCGTGGCCGAGCGGGTCCTCGCCGTCAGGACGGGACCCGTCAACTTCTTCCTGTACCTCGCCGACGACGGCCCGCTGTGCTTCGACGGTGGCCTCACACGGCCGTGGGCGGCGGCGGCGCTGCGCCGCCTGGGCGTGGCGCCGGGCGCCCCGACACACCTCTTCCTGACGCACTCCGACCCCGATCACACGGGGGCGGTGTCGCTGCTGCGCGGGGCGCAGCTGTTCCTGTCGGCCGACGAGCGCCCCATGGTCGATGGCAAGCGGGCCAGGCTGGGGCCGTACCATAACCGGCTCGGCCGCAGCTTCCGCGGCCTGGCCGACGGCGAGGTGGTGAGCGTCGGATCCACGCGGGTCCGGACCATCGCCGTTCCAGGCCACACCCCCGGCTCGATGGCGTTCCTGGTGGACGGCTGGGCGCTGTTCTCGGGCGACGCCTTCAAGCTGGTGGACGGCCTGGCGCGGCCGCTGCGGCGCTACATCAACCTGGACAGCGAGCAGCAGGTACGGTCGATGGCGCGTCTGGCGCAGTTGCAGGGCGTGCGGCTGGCGTGCACCGGGCACTGGGGCGTGACCCCCGAGCCGGACGTGGCGCTCGCCGCCTGGCGCTGAGCAGGGCGCGGGCGGCGCGGCTGGAGAGCCCGCCAGCTGGTGGAACGACCATCCTATATATCCAGACTGAGGGTGGCAGCTCGGTCTGTCCGGCCGCGGACCACCGCTGATGGTCGCCTTCGAGCCGTTTTATCAAATCGCCTGAGGCCCCCAGGCGCCGCCCACCGGCGTCCTCCGTACGATCGCGCCAACCACCATCGCGAGGCGGGCTCTCGTGAGCGCGTGCGCGCGGGCCAGCGCACAGGCGGTTCCCGGCAGCTTGCACCGCTCGCGCGAGCCGGACCGTTCTGTCTGGCGGCCGGTCCGTCTCGCCGCCGTTCGAGGGCGCACGGGGCCCACGTGGCCCACGGCGGAATTCGCAGTAGGTGCCCGCGGCAAGGTGCCCGCTGACGCTGCCCGGTAGCCGGGCCGGTGGCGGGTCGGTGGCTGGTCGGTGACCGGTCGGTGGCCGGTCGTGCCTCTGGCGGTGGCGGGTTGATGCCCGCAGGCTGCTGGCCGCCAGTGGCTGCCGGCGACCATCTCCGAGGTGAAAAACCTGATAACTCGTCTTATCAGGTCTTGCTACGCTGCGCGCATGATCCTCGCTACGCTCCCGCGGCGACGCGCCCCCGCGGCTCCGGAGGCCACGACATGAGCCAGCTCCAACGCTACCAGGGCGACATGATGAGCCGCGCCGAAGGATGGGCGGCGCTGCCGCCGGACGAGCTCAAGCGCCGCGCCGCCAGGGCCGCCAACGCGCGCGACCTCGAGGAGCTGTGGGCGCTCACCGAGGCCTACCTGTTCCTGCATGGCTCCAAGGGCGCGCGGGCCAGCAAGCACACGCTGCGCACCTACCGTCGCGGCGTCGAGGACGTGCTGGCCGGCTGGCAGCACGAGAACCTGCTTAGGCCGGCGCGTGACGCCGGGGTGCTCTACATCCGCCGCCTGGAGTCGACGCCCAACCCCGACACCGGCGCCGTGCCCCAGCCGTCGACGCTGCAGGTCAAGCTTGCCGCGGCGCGGACGCTCTACCGCGCGCTGCGCTGGTCGGGGGCCACCGAGGCACGCCCCTTCGAGAACGTACGGGTCGCCAAGGACCCCACGCCGCCCTGGGAGAAGCGCCGGCCGTATGCCGACCGCGAGGTGGAGCGCCTGCTCGAGCTGGCGACGCCTGCCGAGCGAGTGGTCATCCTGCTGGGCGCCCACGCCGGGCTGCGCATCAGCGAGATGACCGCGCTGAGGTGGACCGACATCGACCTCGGCCGCGGCGAGCTGCGAGTCGAGGCCGGCAAGGGCGGCAAGCGCGCTCGCGTGCGCATGACCAGGCGCCTGCGCGAGTCGCTGGCGGCGCTGCGCGCCGAGGGTACGTCACCGGGCCGGCAGCGCGACGCCGACTTGGTGCTGCCCTGGGCCACCGACCGCACGCGTAAGCGCTTCAGGGGGCTGTGCCGGCGCGCCGGCGTGGACTACGACTCGGCTGGCGTGCACGGGCTGCGCCACGGTGCCGGCACCCGCTACTACCGCCAGACGCACGATCTGGGGCGGGTAGCGGCGCACCTTCGCCACGCCGACATCCAGACCACGCGCATCTACGCCAAGGTCGATCAGGACGCCATCCAAGAGGACATCGACGACTGGTGACGGGGTGCCGGGAGCGTTACTGGGGCGTCAGCTGGCCGCGAATCTCTCCACTCCTGTGGTCCTGGGAGTGCACCTGGATGTAGAACTCTCCATTCTCCAGCGCCGTCACCTGGTCGGCGCTGAGCTGGAACCGGCCCTGGAACGTCCCGGCGAGCGTGCCGGTGACGTCGAGCTCGAACACGACCGGACCGTTCTCGGTCGGGCCCCCGCGGTGGATGTGAGCTCCTCCGGCTTCGGCCGTATCGATCGGGCTGGTGAGGCTGAACTTGCCGGTGACGAGCAACTCCTGTCCGTCGAGGATCGCCAGGGCGGAACCGCTACTTCCGGACGAGAACGCAGGCACCACGTACTGCGAGGCCAGGGTGGCGGTGAAGGCCTGCATCCTGGACGGCGCCTGCGCCAGCGCGCCTGTGAGTGCGGCCATCAGCACCACTGCCACCAGTGCCGCCGCGAGCTTGCCCCCCGTCGTTCCGAGAGCACGTACACGTATCATCCGCGTCACCTCCACGCTCACTCTGCCATCGCCGCGGGGCGTCCCGTGTCATGCGCGATCCCGACGTCGTCAGCGACGCGGCAGGCGCCCCTCCGGCAGCTCGACGCTGCCGGAGCACACCGGCTGCAGGGCCGCGCGCAGGCGGCCGTCGGGCCCTCTCGCGCCGGACGCGCCCGTGCCGGCAGCCGCCGTTGCGACAGGATGGCCTGTGGCGTCGACGCGCTCCAGAAGCAGGCAACCGTCGCCGTCGATCCCGTGGGCCACGCCGCGGAGGTGCGCCCGACCCCGGGCCACGTGGACCGTGGCGCCCGCCAGCGCGTCGAAGCGCTCGAAGCGTTCGGGAAGCCGCTCCGGGGCGTCGAGCCAGGCGTCGAGCCCGCGCCGGATGCCCGCCAGCACGGCCCCGTGCACGTCCTCGAGGTTCCAGCCGCGCAACGCCGCGGCGCCGTCCGGCACGACGTTGCCGACGTTCACGCCGACGCCCACCAGCAGGTGCTCCTCGACGTACTCGGTGAGGATGCCGCCGAGCTTGCCGTCCCGGTAGAACAGGTCGTTGGGCCACTTGAGCTGCAGCCGGACCCCGTAGGCCTTCAGCGTTTCGGCCAGCCCTACCGCCACGGCCACGGCACTGCCGCCGCGAGATAGGCGTGGCGGCCCCGGATCGCGCACGGCCAGCGACTGGTAGCTGCCGCCGGGACCGCTGGCCCAGACGCGGTCACGCCGGCCTCTCCCCTGCGACTGCCTCGCCGCGCGCACCACCAGCCCGTCGACCCGCTCGCCGCGCTCGAGGCGCCGGCGCAACTCGGCCTGTGTGGAGGCAAGCACGTCGAAGCGCTCGATGCGGAAGGCGATGGCGAGCGGCATGGCGTCAGGCGACTCCGACCGCCTCCTCGCGGCGGATGCTGAACACGCGGCTGACGCCCCCTTCGGTGGTGACCCCCCAGAGCACGTCGGCGACCTCGAAGGTGGCCTTCTGGTGGGTGATGAGCACGAACTGGGTGCCGCTCCGAGCCAGGCGTGTCACGAAGGCGCAGTAGCGGCGGATGTTGGCCTCGTCGAGCGGCGCGTCGACTTCGTCCAGGACGGCGATCGGTAGGCCCGCGGCGCCGTCGTCGCCCGACATCAGGGCGAACAGGAAGGCAAGCGCCCCCATGGTGCGCTCCCCGACCGACAGCAGCTGGAGGGATTGCGTCTGCTTGCCCGGCGGTTGCAGCTTGATGCGCACGCCCACCGGGCGCCCGCCGTCGTGATCGACCTCGATGTCACCGGTCCCCTCGCTGCCGAACAGCTGCTCCACGTGTGACTGGAAGCCGCGCCTCAGGCTCGCCAGGGCCGCCTCGAGACGGGCGGTGGTCTCGCGGTCGATGCGCTGGAGCGTGCCCTCCAGGTCGGTAACGGCGAGGGCCGCTTGTACCGCCTCCACCTCCAGCTCCTGCTGGCGTCGGCGGGTGTCCTCGAGGTCGCGGGCGGCGCGATGGTTCACCGGGCCGAGCGCCTCGAGGTCGGCCTCCACCTCGCGCAGCCTGCTCCGGGCCGTGCGTTCGCCGAGGTCGAGCAGCGGTGCGCCCTCTGGAAACGCGCTCAACTCCTCCTGCGCCAGCTCCAGCGCCGTCTCGCGACGTGCCCGCTGGACGTTGGTCGCCTCCAGCTCCTGGCCGCGCGCGGCTTGCTGCTCGGTCTCCCGGGACAGCCCGTCCTCGAGGGCCCGGTCCTGCTCGCGCGCCGCCGTCATCGCCGCCTCGGCCGCCTCCAGGCCGGTCGGCAGCGCCTCCCTGGCGGCAGTCAGCGACTGGCGGGCGGCGCCCAGCTCGCGGTCGAGCGCCTCCAGCGCCTGCTCGTGACGGCCGGCGCGGGTACGCAGCTCGGCCGCCCGCGCCCGGCCCTCCTCGAAGCGGGCTCGCGCACCCCGGTAGGAGCGCCAGCGCTCCTCCAGCACCAGGCGCCTCTGGCGCAGCTCGCCAAGCTCGTTCCGGGCGGCGGCCTCCGCCTCGCGGGCGGCCTCCAGCGCCTCCGTCGCCGCCGCGGCCTGGCGCGCCAGCGCCTCCGGGCGCTCGCCGTCGCCGGCTGCCTTCGGCGCCGCGAGCTGCGCGCGCTCGCGGGCCAGCGACGCCTCGCGGGAGCGCAGCTCCTCGAGCAGGGCGTCCCGACGGGAGGTGCGGGCGCGGGCCTCGGAGAGCGCCTCGCGAGCCTGCTCGAGCGAGGTGCGCAGCTCCGGCTCGCGCGCCTCCAGCTGGCGCAGGCGTGCCCGCTCGCGCGCCAGCTCGGCCTCGGCCTCGGTGGCGGCCGCGGTCGCCTTGTCGGCCTCGGCCTGCGCCGTCTCGAGCTCCTCGGCGGCGCCCAGCACGCTCCCCTGGCTCGCGCGACGGCCGCCGCTCATGGCGCCGGAAGCCTCGAGGATGTCGCCGTTCAGCGCCACCATCCGGGTGCGAGGGCCGCGGCCTCGCGCCAGCTCGGTGGCGGTGGCCATGTCCTCCACCAGGGCCGTGCCTCCCAGCAGCTGCTCGACCACGCGACGGTAGGCGGGGTCGACCTCCACCACCTCGGCGGCGACGCCGATCACCCCCTGGCGGGCGAGGAGCTCTGTGGGCGGCCGGCGGCGCTCGTCGCGCAGCAGATCGAGCGGCAGCACGGTGACGAAGCCGCCCTGCCGGCGGACGTGATCCAGCACCCTGCGAGCGGTGTCGGCATCTTCCACCACCACGTACTCGGCGCGGCGGCCCAGGGCGGCGGCCAGGGCCGTGCGGTAGCGCTCCGGTACCCGCAACAGCTCGCCGACCGAGCCGACGATCCCTGGGATCCCCGAGGTGAGCGCGTTGCGGGGCCCCTGCGCGTAGGAGCGGCGCGCCTCGAACGCCGCCCGCTGCCGCTCCAGGGTCCGGGCGTGCGCCTGCCGCTGCGCCTCCAGGGTGGCGTGACGTTCGTGCGCTCGCCGCAGCGCCGAGCGCGCGGCCTCCAGCTCGGCGGCCGTCGTCTCGGCGCGCGCACGCGCGCCCTTCTCGGCAGTTGCCAACGCCTCCAAGGCGCCGTCCTCGGCTGGTCCGAGCGCCGCGAGGCGCTCGTCCACCTCGCGAGCCTGGCGCGCCAGCTCGGCGCTGCGGATCTGGTACTCGGCCTGCAGCCGCTGGCGTTTCGCCTCGGCCTGCCGCTCGCGCTCCAGCTCCGCGGCGGCTGCCGCGGCTCGCTCGCGAGCCCGCGCGAGCTCCTCTTCCGCGCGCCGGACGGCCAGGGCGAGGGCCTCCTCACGCTCGCCCAGCCCGGTAGCGTCCTCCTCCGGGGCGTTCGGCGGCTCGGCCGCCTCCAGCCGCGCCGCCTCCTCGCGCGCCGTGGTCAGCGCCGCCGCCACCGACTCACGCCGTTCCTGGGCGCGGGCGGCACGCTCCTCCGCGACCCGCAGGTCGCCCCGCTTCACCTCCGCCTCCGCCAGGGCCTGGCGGTAGCGCTCCTCGGTGGCGTCGCGCTCGTCGCGGGCCTGCTGCTGCTGGCGGCGCAGCTCCGCCAGGCGGCCGCGGCCCTCGATGATCGCGGCCTCCAGCTCCCCGCGCCGCCGGTCGAGCCCGTCGAGCTCGGCCGCCAGCCCGTCGGCGCGACGCCTGGCGGCGGTATGGCGCAGCGCCAGCGCCTGGGCGCCCAGCGAGGCGTGGCGCTCGGCCTCGTCGGCCTCGGCGGCCAACGCCTGGCAGCGCTCCCCGAGCTCGACGAGGACGTCCTGGAGCCGGTCGAGGTGCCCCCGCGCGGTCTCGAGGCGCGCCTGGGTGAGCTCGCGGCGCCCACTCATGCGCCCCACCCCGGCGGCCTCCGCCACATACTCCAGCAGCTTCGGCGGGTCGGCGATCAGCACCTGGCTGACCTCGCCTTGCCCGATGATGGCTACGCCTGCCCGCCCGAGCCCGCTGCCGGCGAGCGCCTCCTCCAGATCGAGGAAGCGCGCGTTGCGGCCGTTGAGCTTCAGGCGGGTGACGCCGTCGCGGCCCAAGCTGCGGTAGAGCTTGACGGTCCTGCCGTTGCCGCTCAGCTCCACCTCGACCTCGGCGAGGCTCACGCTGCGCTTGCCGCTGGCGCCGTGGAAGATGAGGTCACGCTTGTCGCTGGCACGGAACTCGCGCGCCCGGCCGCCACCGGTGGTCCACTTCAGGGCGTCGACGAGGTTGGACTTGCCCGATCCGTTGGGGCCGATGATGGCCGTGACACCGGGCGCTAGCTCGATGGCGGTGCGGTTGCCGAAGCTCTTGAAGCCTTGCAGCGACAGAGAGGTCAGTCGCACGGGCCAGTCTACCCCGCGCCCGCGGGCGCCGATCGGGCGGCGCTCACGCGCCGCCGCTCGCCAGGGCTCTCAGCAGGTGGGCGCTGGTGGCGATGCCGCGCAGGTAGTCGCGCACCGCGAACTTCTCGTTGGGGGCGTGGGCGCGGTCGTCCTCGAGACCGAACCCCACCAGCACCACCTCGCACCCCAGCAGCTCCTGGAAGTCCGCCACGACGGGGATGGTGCCGCCGGTGCGAGCGAACACGGGCTCGCGACCGTAGCTGGCACGGAGCGCCTGGGCCGCCGCCTTCACGCTGCGCGCATCGAGCGGTGTGGAGGCGGGCCTGCCGCCGTGAAGACGCGTCACGCTGACCTCGACGCCCTCCGGTGCCAGGCTCTCCAGGTAGCCGGCGAGCTTGTCGCTGACATCGTCGGGGTCCTGATCCGGGACCAGCCGGCAGGAGACCTTGGCGCCGGCGGTGGCGGGGATGACGGTCTTGGCGCCCTCGCCCTGGAAGCCTCCCCAGATGCCGTTGCAGTCGAGCGTGGGGCGTGCCCACAGGCGCTCGATGAGGCTGTAGCCGGCCTCTCCGGGCGTGGCCGACACGCCGGCGTCGGCGCGGAAGGCGGCCTCGTCGAAGGGGGCGGCCGCCATCCGCCGGCGCTCCTCGTCGCTGAGCGGTACCACGGCGTCGTAGAAGCCGGGAACGCTCACACGGCCGTCCTGGTCCTTGAGGTGCGCGAGCATGCCGGCGAGCGCGTCGACCGGGTTGGGGACGCCGCCACCGTAGGCGCCCGAGTGGAGGTCGCGTGCGGCGGTGCGCACCTCGACCTGCAGGTAGGCGAGGCCCTTGAGGCCGTAGGTGAGCGTCGGGGTGTCCGGGGCTAGCATGGCGCCGTCCGAGATGACCGCCACGTCGCACGCCAGCGTATCGGGATGCTGCTCCAGGAAGGGGCGCAGGTTGGGGCTGCCGATCTCCTCTTCCCCCTCCACCACGAAGCGCACGTTGAGGGGCAAGGCGCCGTCCACCGCGGCCAGCGCCTCTACCCCCTTGATGTGGGCGTAGACCTGCCCCTTGTCGTCGCTGGCCCCGCGCGCGCGGATGTCGCCGTCCACCAGCGTCGGCTCGAAGGGGGGCGTCTCCCACAGCTCGAGGGGCTCGGCAGGCTGCACGTCGTAGTGCCCGTAGATGAGCACGGTGGGGGCGCCGGGAACCTCGGGCGAGCGGCCCACGACCAGCGGATGGCGTTTCGTGGGAATGAGCTCGGCCTCCAGCCCCGCCTTGCGCAGGGCCTGAGCGACCAGCTCGGCGGCGGCGGCCACCTCCCCCTTACGTTCGGGGTCGGTCGATACCGAGGGGATGCGCAGCAGCTCGAAGAGCTCGCTCAGGTGACGTTCGCGGTTGGCTTCCAGATAGTCGTTGAGCGGCATGTGGCCGAGTATAACGCCGGCTCAGCCGTCCTCGTTGCCGTCCCCACCGGCGTCCGCGCCCTCG
>CAZBZU010000020.1:0-38175 GCA_964496495.1 uncultured bacterium | reverse complement strand
ACCGGCGTCCGCGCCCTCGTCCGCGCCCTCGCCCGCGCCCTCGCCCGCGCCCTCGTCGCGTCCCGGCGGTAGCGCCTGGCGGCGCATCGTCTCCAGGTGATCCTTGAGGCGCACCTGCAGGTTGGAGATGCGGTTCTCCATGCCCGACTGCAGCTCGTCGAGGCGCCGGCGCAGCTTGATGATCTCCTCCACGCCGGCCAGGTTGACGCCCAGCTCCTGGGTGAGACGGCGGATATCGCGCAGTTGCTCGATGTTGCGCTGCGAGTACAGGCGCGTCTTCCCTGCGCTGCGGCTGGGCTCGATGAGGCCCTTGCGTTCGTAGAGGCGCAGCGTCTGCGGGTGCATGTCGACCAGCTCCGCGGCCACGCTGATGACGTAGAGCGGCTTGTCCTTGTCGATGCCCGGCGCGCGCTCCTCGGCCCCGCGCTCCGTCTCGTCGTCGGCCCCGCGCCCGACAGCCTCCTGCTCGTTGGCGTCCTGCTCAGCGCTCATGCCTCAAGTCCTTCCCTCCGTCAGCTTCCCCAGCCAGTCCGACGCTCCCCGCGCGAGTCCGCGCCACAGGTCGTGGTGCACGCTGAGCAGCAGGTCGCCGCTTCCCAAGCCCCCGCCGCTCACGCGCACCGTGCCGCCGTCACGGGTGCCCGGCGGGATGCGGACCGTCGTTCCCGCAAAGCGGGTGGCGATGCCGCGGGCGGCCTCCGCCGGCGTGAGGTAGACATCGGCCAGCACGTCGTCCCCCTGCAGCCTGGCGTTCCCCGGAGGGGTCACGCTCACGCGCACGAAGAGATCGCCGGGAGGGTTCCCCGGGCCGCCGAGCCCCTTGAGCCGGAGCCGGGTACCGCTCTTGATGCGCGGGGGGATCGCCAGGTCGACCTCGGCGCGGCCGCCCCTCACGCCCGCGCCCCCGCAATCGGGGCACACGGCGCCGTTCAAGGTGCGTTGCCCGCGGCACGTCGGGCACACGCTGGGGCCGGGCACGCGCAGGCGGCGCTGGCCGCCTTCGCGCGCCAGCTCCAGCGGGATGCCGATGCGCATCTCACGGGTCTCGCCGGGTAGCAACCCGGCGTTGCGGAACATGCCCGTCATCATGCCGAAGAGGGCGTCGAACACGGCGTTGCCGGTGCGCGGCGCGCCCTGGCGCTGGTCCCAGTTGATGGGGATGTCCGCCTCGCGGAAGATCGTCTGCCAGTCCATCCCGCTGAAGTCGGGCTGGCTACCGGGTGCCGCGGCCGTGGTGCCGTAGCGGTCGAAGCGGGCACGCGCCTGCGGGTCGCGCAGCACCGCGTAGGCCTCGGAGATCTCCTTGAAGCGCTCTTCTGCCTGCTTGTCGCCGGGGTTGCGGTCGGGATGGTAGCGCATGGCCAGCTTGCGGAAGGCCGACTTGACGTCGTCGTCGCTGGCCCCCTTCGGTACGCCGAGGACCTCGTACGGGTTGGTCGCAACCGGGCTCACTATGGCGCATGATATACATAACTTGAGTCTGGGACTGTTAAGCCACGCCCGGGGGCACGACCGGATCGGTCGAGCCGACCCCGATGGTATCGTGCTGGTAATGCCCGGCTGACACGGGCATGGAGGTGTGGCGTGACCAAGAGGCTCGGCATGGCGCTGCTGCTGGTGGCGCTGGCGCTCGGCCTGAGCGCGTGCCGCAACGAGACGCAGAACCGCATCCGGCGGAGCATCCAGGACTTCACCAATCAGCGGATGTACATCACCCTGTACTCCTACGACGGCAAGCAGGTGTTCAACGGCATGGTCGACGGCAAGGTGACGCGCTCGAGCACCAAGTCGGAGGGGGCGGGCAGCGGCGACTCGCAGGGCGCCTACATCTACTGGTACGACGATCGCGGTCGCTACCACCAGACCAACCTCCCCTACCTGCTCACCACCTACGACCGCAACCGCGGTGCCCAGAGCTCGCAGCCCTCGGGGTCGTCATCGCAGTGAGCCGCCGCGCGGGCTCGAGCGCCGTTCGCTAAAGCGGGGATGAATGCGTCACCCACGGGCGTGCCCTGGGGCCCTGCTAGCATGGACTGAAGGAGGAGGGGTCACCATGACCATTCCCAGACCGCTCCGCGTGCTGCCCATCGCCGTCGTACTGGCGGCGGCACTCACCGCCTGCACCGTCTACGTGCGCCCCGGCCCGCCGACCCCCAGCCACATCGGCGTGCCGCTGGACCACGTCATCGAGCTGTTCCAGCCGACGCGCGGGGCGGGTGCCGTGTACTATCTCGGCCAGCACGTCGAGTTCCGCATCCGCACGGACGTCAGCGGCTACGTCACGCTGTCCGCGATGGACCCCGACGGCCGGGTGTACGTCTTCGCGCGCAACATCTACGTGCCCGGGCATCGCACCGTCATCCTGCCCACGCCGGACATGCGCGTGAGCTTCAGCGCCGCCCCGCCGACCGGCTACCACATCATCCGTGCCGCCTTCACCGGCTCTCGGACCGACCCGAACCGGGTGCACTACAGCGGTCGCTTCGGAAGCGACGCGTGGTCGTCCGCCATCGAGCTCGACATCCGCCCCTACCAGGTGCGGGATGTCGCCTCCACCACGCTGATCATCCGCTGACGTCCGACGTCCGCGGCACCCCGAGGCGGCCGGCGCGCGAAGCGCCGGCCGCCTCACCTCGGGGCCGTGCCAGGGGCGGGTCCGCCCGGACCGTGGCGGTGCGATACAATGGTGGGCGTACGCTTCCAGGCACTACCCCAGCGCCACACCGGGAGCAGGAGGACGCATCCTTGGCCGGCCACAGCAAATGGGCACAGATCAAGCGCAAGAAGGCGGTCAACGATCGCCAGCGCGGGAAGATCATCAGCAAGCACATCCGGGCGATCCAGTCGGCGGTGCGCGAGGGCGGGGGCGGCGACCCCTCGTCCAACCTGCCGCTCAAGAACGCCCTCTCGGCCGCCAAGACCGACGACGTCCCCCAGGACAACATCGACCGCGCCATCGAGCGTGCCCTCGGCGGCAGCGAGGGCGGCGACTTCGAGCCCGCCCAGTACGAAGGCTACGGGCCTGCCGGGGTGGCCGTGCTGGTCGAGGCGCTGACCGACAACCGCAACCGCACCGCCTCCGAGGTGCGCCACGTGTTCAGCAAGCACGGCGGCAACATGTCGGGCTCCACCGCCTGGCAGTTCGAGACCAGGGGCGTCATCGTGCTCGAGGACGCCGACGAGGCGCTACAGGAGCTCGCCATCGACCTCGGCGCCGAGGACCTGGAGGTCGACGACGCCAGCCTCACCGTCTACACCTCTCCCAGCGAGCTGTACGCCGTGGTGGACGGCCTCCAGAAGGCCGGGCACAGCCCCGGCGTGTCGCAACTCGACAAGTTCGCACAGACGGAGACGGAGCTGGCCCAGGCCGATGCCGAGAAGGTCGTGCGCTTCCTCGAAGCGCTCGAAGACCTTGACGACGTGCAGAACGTCTATTCGACGGCGAACCTAGAGAACGTCGAGCTGGTCGGCTGACCAGGCGAGGAGGGGTATGGGCTTTCCGAGCGTGCGCTGGGATGAGGTTCCGGCAATCACCGCCGCGCAGATGCAGCAGCTCATCATGCTCGCGACCGGCAAGTACGGCCTCGACAACCGCGTCCTGGTGGAGCACACAGCCCGCAACCTGGTCACGCTGGTGGATGCCTTCGCCGGCGACGGGTCGGTGCTGGTGGTGGCCGGCCGCGGCAACAACGGCAGCGGCGGTCTGGCCGCCGCGCGGCTCCTGGGCGCGCAAGGGCGGCGTGTATGGGTGGTGCCGACCCACGAGGCCGAGAACTACTCCGGAACGCCCAAGGAGCAGCTCGAGCACTTGCGCCACTTCGATCGCGTGCGGGTGCGCACCAGCCTCCCGAAGATGAAGTTCGCGTGCGTCATCGACGCGGCCATCGGCACCAACCTCGAGGGGCCGCCACGAGGCAGGACCCAGGACGTCATCACCGTGCTCAACCACATGGCGGACGGCTGCTGCGTCATCTCGCTCGACGCCCCCACCGGCATGATGGTCGACGACGGCGAGGTGCCGGGCGACATCGTGCATGCGTCCATGACCCTGGCGGTGGCGCTGCCCAAGGTGGGCGTCAAGCCCGGCGGCGTGGTGGGCCGGCTCTTCGTCGGCGACATCGGGCTGCCTCAGGGCGTGTTCGAGTCGATGGGGCTTCCGAGCGTGCGCTTGCCGGGGTTCGTCGCCGAGATCACGGCCGACTGACGCGGCCGCCAGCCGCCGAGCGTGGCTCGCATCCTCATCACCGGCTCGACGCAAGGCCTCGGCCTCGACGCCGCCGCGGCTGATGACCGTCAACGTGATCGCTCCCTACCTGCTCACCGTCCTCCTGGAGCGTCCCGATGGTCTGATCTACCTCAGCAGGAGCATGCATCGGCAGGGGCGAGCCGACGTCCGAGGCCTGGCCCCGTCCGGCGGGTGCGGCATGCGGAGGCCGGTCGGCCGCCGACGTCGGGCCGGGAACGGCCCTGGTACCGTGCGCCAACGGAGCTGACGCCACGCAGCAGGCGTGAAGGAGGATCGATGGAGTACCGCACATTGGGCAACTCGGGACTGATGGTCTCGCCCTTGACGCTCGGGACGATGACGTTCGGGGGTGAGGGCGCCTTCGCCAATACCGGCAACACCGGGGTCGAGGAGGCCCGGGAGCTGGTGGCAGCGTGCCGCGACGCGGGGGTGAATCTGTTCGATACCGCCGACGTGTACTCCTGGGGTGTCTCCGAGCGCATCCTCGGCGAGGCGCTCGCAGACGCCGGGGACGACGTGCTGATCGCGACCAAGGTCGGCATGTCGGTCGGCGACGGTCCCAACGATGGCGGCCTGTCGCGCGAGCACATCGTGACGCAGTGCCAGCAGAGCCTTCGGAATCTCGGCAGGGACCACATCGACCTCTACCAGGTCCACTCCTGGGACGGCCTGACCCCGCTGGAGGAGACGCTGAGCGCGCTGGGGTACCTGGTGGACCAGGGCATGGTGCGCTACGTCGGCTGCTCCAACTACTCTGCCTGGCACCTGATGAAGGCGCTGGGCATCGCCGAGCGCGAGCAGCTGCCGCGCTTCGTGGTGAGCCAGAACTTCTACAGTCCGGCGTTCCGGGACGTCGAGACGGAGCTCTTGCCCGCCATTATCGACGCGGGCATGGGCATGCTGGTGTGGAGCCCGCTCGCCGGCGGGCTGACCTCCGGGAAGTACCGCCGGGACGCCAAGCCCGACAGCGGACGCCACCTGTCGGAATGGGACGAGCCGCCGGTGGACGATCCGGAGCGGCTGTGGCGCACGGTGGACGCCCTGGTCGAGGTTGGCGAGGAGCACGGCTGCTCGGCGGCGCGGGTCTCGCTGGCGTGGCTCATGGCACGCGCCGGCGTCGCCAGCGTCATCGTCGGCGCGCGCAACGCAGGCCAGCTGGCGGACAACCTCGCCGCCACGGAGCTGGAGCTGACCGCCGACCAGGTCGACCGTATCGAACGAGCCTCGCGGCCGCGGCTGCCGTACCCGATCTGGCACCAGCGCAAGACCGTGGCGGCTCGGCTCGCCGACGCGGATAAGGTCCTGCCGCTGGAGCGAGCCGACTGACAGCGGCCGGCGTCACGCCGCCCAGCGGTCGACGCGGGAGGCTGCGGGCGGTCTCCCCCTCTCCTCCACCGGCCTCGCCACGCGCCTTCCGGACGCCGCAGCTCGCGGGGGCCGGCTGCCTGCGGCCGCCAGGCTGGCGGTGTCCACCACGCCGAGGCCCCACGGACGGCGGGGTCCGGGGGCTTGGCGTTGCGCTCGTGAGGCTGTTCTCGCTTGGTAGGCGCGGGCGGGATTGAACCGCCGACCTCTACAGTGTCAATGTAGCGCTCTCCCACTGAGCTACGCGCCTGCGCGACCTGCGGGTGGGACCGAGTGGTGGAGGCGCCGACCGGATTCGAACCGGTGAATCGAGGTTTTGCAGACCTCTGCCTTACCCCTTGGCTACGGCGCCGTGGCCCACGCCTCCGCTCGACGCCCTGGTGGCCGCCGAGCTAGTGAAGCGTAGCACGCCGGTTTTTTCGCTGTCAACGCGACCTTTGCCGTCCAGGCGGGAGCCTCCGGGCCCGGCGGAGGAGGGCTGCGAGCCGCCGTCTGCGGCGCGACGCCCGGACCGGCGCCGGGCGGTGCCGCGCATCCGGCGCCCCGCCTCCGGCGGGCGGACGCGAGGGTAGCATGGGCCATGCCGGAAGGACCCTTGCCCGCCTTCGCCCACCTCCATCAGCACACCGCCTACAGCCTCCTGGACGGGGCCGCTCGGATCAAGGACCTGGTCGAGTGGGTCCGGCAGGTGACGCCCGGGGAGGCCGCCGTGGCCATGACCGACCACGGCAACATGCACGGGGCGGTGGAGTTCTACAAGGCCGCCGAGGCCGCCGGCGTCAAGCCCATCCTGGGGATGGAGGCCTACGTCACCAGCGGGTCGCGCTTCGAGAAGCGGCGCATGGCGGGCAACCTCGACGGCGGCTACTACCACCTGACGCTGCTGGCCAAGGACTTCACCGGCTATCAGAATCTCTGCAGGCTCTCCAGCCGCGCCTACCTGGAAGGCTTCTACATGAAGCCGCGCGTGGATCACGAGCTGCTCTCCGAGCACAGCCAGGGCGTCATCGCGCTGTCCGGCTGCCTCGGCGCGCAGATCCCTCGCGCCGTCCTCGATCTCGGCGAGGACGAGGGCGAGCGCATGCTGAAGGCCTACCTGGACATCTACGGCGACGACTTCTTTATCGAGCTGCAGAACCACGGCCTCGACGAACAACGCCGCCTCAACTCCGTCCTCAAGGGGTACGCCGAGCGCTACGGTCTTGGCATGGTGGCCACCAACGACGGCCACTACGTGCGCAGGGAGGACGCCCGCGCGCACGAGGCGCTGCTCGCCATCCAGACCAAGACGGTGCTCTCCGACCCCGACCGCTTCCGCTTCCCCTGCGACGAGTTCTACGTCAAGACGCCCGAGGAGATGGCGGCCGCGCTGCCGGAGAGCGCCTTCCCCGGTGCCCTGGCCAACAGCTTGCGGGTGGCGGACATGTGCGACGTGGTGCTGCCCATCGGCAGCCGGCGCGTCTACCAGATGCCGGAGCTGCCGCTGCCGGAAGGCCGCACGCTGGCGCAGCAGCTGCGCCTGGAGAGCTACCGCGGCCTGATGCAGCGCTACCCGGTGATCGACGAGGCGCTCTACCGCAGCTACCTCGCGCAGGCGCGCGAGCCTGAGGAGGTGGCCGCGCTCGACCTCGAGGGCGTGCTGCTGGCGCTGGCAGAGCAGGGCGAGCGCGGGCGACGACCGAAGGGCGAGGGCGACACCTACGACCGCTACGCCTACCCCCACCTCGACGCCTTCGAAGGGCATGCCGAGCCGGACGCGCTCGAGCTGCTCCGGCGCGCGGAGTACGAGCTCGGGGTGATCGTGGCGATGGGCTTCCCCGACTACTTCCTGATCGTCGCGGACTTCATCAACTGGGCCAAGGACCACGGCATCGCGGTGGGGCCCGGGCGCGGCTCCGGGGCCGGCTCGATCGTGGCGTACGCGCTGCGCATCACCAACATCGACCCGGTGGCCTTCGGGCTGCTGTTCGAGCGCTTCCTCAACCCCGAGCGCATCTCCATGCCCGACTTCGACATCGACTTCTCCGACGTGCGCCGCGGCGAGGTCATCGACTACGTTCGCGGGAAGTACGGCGACGACAAGGTGGCCCACATCGCCACCTTCGGCACCATGGCCTCGCGCGCCGCCATCAAGGACGCCGCTCGCGTGATGGAGGCCCCCTTCGCCGATGCCGATCGCATCTCCAAGCTGGTTCCCGTCGTGTACGGCCGCAGCGTCTCCATCGCCCGCGCGAAGCAGGAGGTCCCCGAGTTCCGCGAGCTCTACGACTCCGGCGCGCGGGAGTACGTCGACGTGGCGGAGACGCTCGAGGGGCTCACGCGCCACGCCTCGGTCCACGCCGCAGGCGTCATCATCTCGCGGCGCCCGGTCCAGGAGCTGGCGCCCGTGTTCCGCGCCGGCGACGGGCCGGTGGTGTGCCAGTACGACATGGGCTCGGTCGAGGAGCTCGGCTTCATCAAGATGGATTTCCTGGGGCTCCGCACCCTCTCGTTCATCGAGGCCGCCGTGAAGATCGTGCGCGACGCCCTGGGTGTGGACCTCGACCCGGACGCCTTCCCCCAGGACGACGCCGCCACCTACGAGCTGCTCTCCCGCGGCGACTCCTCCGGCGTGTTCCAGTTCGAGTCGCCGGGGATGGTGGACACGCTCAAGAAGGTGCGGCCCAGCCGCATCCAGGACCTGGTCGCCGTGAATGCGCTGTACCGGCCGGGCCCCATGGAGAACATCCCCGCCTACCTGCGCCGGCACCGCGGCGAGGAGGCGATCGACTACACGGACTTCCCCGCCACCGAGGCGCTGCTCACCCCCATCCTGGAGGAGACCTACGGCATCCCGGTCTACCAGGAGCAGATCATGCAGATCGCCCAGGCGGTGGCCGGGTACTCGCTGGGCCAGGCCGACCTGCTGCGCCGCGCCATGGGCAAGAAGAAGGTTGCCGAGATGGAGAAGCAGCGCCAGATCTTCACCACGGGCGCCGCGGAGCAGGGCATCGACGGCGCCGAGGCCAACCGCATCTTCGACCTGCTGGAGCGCTTCGCCAACTACGGCTTCAACAAGTCCCACTCGGCGGCCTATGGCGTGCTCGGGTATCAGACCGCGTACCTCAAGGCGCACTACCCGGTCGCCTTCGCGGCCGCCCTGCTCACCGTCGAGCGAGCCAACTCGGACAAGGTCGCCGAGTACGTCGCCGACGCGCGCCATATGGGCATCGAGGTGCTGCCACCCGACATCAACGAGTCCAACGCCGACTTCACCCCCGTGGGCGGCCTGGTGCGCTTCGGCCTCTACGGCATCAAGAACGTCGGGGACTTGGCCGTCGACCACATCCTGAGCGAGCGCCGGCAGTCCGGCGACTTCGCCGACCTGTTCGACTTCTGCCGACGGGTGGACACCACCCTGGTCAACAAGCGCGCGGTGGAGCACCTGGTCAAGGCCGGCGCCTTCGACCAGCTGGGCGAGCGGCACGTCCTGCTGGCGAACCTCGAGCCCGCGCTGAAGTGGGGGGCGATGCAGCGCGAGCAGGCGGCCCAGGGGCAGACCAGCCTCTTCGGCGCCGAGGAGATCAAGCCGCCCACCCTGGAGGGCGGTGAGGCGCTCGGCGAGCTCGAGCTGCTCCGCTTCGAGAAGGAGGCGCTGGGTCTGTACATCAGCGCCCATCCGATGAACTCCTACCCGGGCCTGGCGGACGCCGCCACCTGCCCGGTGGACGCGGTCCAGGCGTACGTCGGCGAGCACCCGCCGCAACGACCGGGAGGCCGCGTGCGCATCGTGCTCGCCGGCATCCTGCAGAATGTCGCCAAGCGTCCCACCCGCAAGGGCACCATGATGGCGCGCTTCGAGGTGGCCGACGAGTCCGGCGCGCGGGAGCTGGTGGCCTTCAGCCGCAGCTACGAGGCGATGGCGCACCTGCTGGCCGAGGACGCGCCCGTGGTGGTGGTGGCGGACGTATCCGAGGACGGTGACGGCGTCCGCTTGGTGGCCGACCGCCTCATCCGCTGGGACGCCCGCGAGCGCGGGCTGGAGGTCGCGGTGCTGCGCTTCGACGTGTCGCAGGTGGGGCGCCATCACCTGCTCGAGCTGCGCTCCCTGCTCGACGAGTACGGCGGCACCACGCCGGTGAGGCTCGAGCTGGAGGGCCCTCAGGGGCGTGCCAGCTACGCCGCCGACGGCGTGCGCGTCGACGTCGCCCGGCTCGAGGAGCTGCAGGCGAGCTGCCCCTGGCTGCGAACGACGGTCACCCTCGACCAGCGCCGGCTGCTGACGGAGCGACCCGCCGGCAACGGCTACGGCCAGCGCCAGTCGCCCGCTCCGGAGGTGCCGTTCTAGCTGGCTGCGATGCTCCCGGACGCCGCCCGGTCCTCGCGGGTCAGGTCCACCTGGGTGGCCGCCATCTTGAACGCCTGGGAGCTGGTGGCGGCCGCCATGCCGGTCTCGAAACTTATCACGCCCTGCCCGTAGAGCTCCGCAAGGTTGTCGTCGAACAGCTGCATGCCGTCCAGCCGGGCGTCGCGCAAGGCATCGTAGAGCTCTCCCGTGCGCTCCTCGTCGCGCACCAGGTCCTTGACCCGGAGCGTGCCCTTGAGGATCTCCAGCGCCGCCACCCGGCCCTTGCCGTCGGCCCGCGGCAGCAAGCGCTGCGACACCACGCCCACCAACGACTCGGCGAAGAGGATGCGGGCGGTGGCGCGCTCGTGCGGTGGGAACAGCTCGATGACGCGGTTGATGGTGCGCACCGAGTCCTGGGTGTGGAGCGTGCTGAAGACCAGGTGTCCGGTCTGGGCCGCGCTCAACGCGGCGGTGGCGGTGGCGTGGTCGCGGATCTCCCCGATCATGATCACGTCCGGATCCTGCCGCATGGCGGCGACGAGCGCCTCGGAGAACGAGCGCGCGTCGACGCCCAGCTCCCGCTGGACCACCACCGACCGCTTGGACCGGTGCAGGTACTCGATGGGGTCCTCGACGGTGACGATCATCTTGGCGTGGGTGCGGTTGATCTCGTCGACGATGCGCGCCAGGGTGGTGGACTTGCCGCTGCCCGTGGGGCCGGTCACCAGCACCAGCCCCTTCTCCTGGTCGCGGAAGTAGTCGATGGTGTCCTGAGGCAGGTTGACGACGTCCAACACCGACTCGTCGCTGACGATGACGCGTAATACGGCACTCACGGAGCCACGCTGCCGGAAGAGGTTGACGCGGAAGCGCGCCAACCCCGCCACGCTGTAGGCCAGGTCGACCTGGTGGCGGGTCTTGAACGCGCCCCGCTGAGCATCGTCGCACATCAGCTCGACCAGCGACTCGGTGAACCTGGGCGCCACCTTGGACTCGCTCACGGCGGTGAGCTTGCCGTTGATGCGCGCCAGCGCGGGCATGCCGACGTGCAGGTGGATGTCGGACGCGCCTCGCTCCACGAGCTGCTTCAGGAGATCGTTGAAGTGCATGGGACGAGGCTAACCGGCCGCCTGTCACGCGCACCTTACGCGCCGCTGACGGAGGTCTTACAGCCGGTGGCGGCGGGCCTCGCGGAGCGGAGCAGGCTCCGGCACGCGCGGCGGCGTTTCCCGGCCCGACTCGGCCGCGGCTCGAGCGGGTAGACTACGAGCCGTATGCGACGGCAGGTGCCTCTCCCATGAGCGTGCGCGTGGGCGTCATCGGTACCGGCTGGGCCGACCGCGTGCTCATCCCCGCCTTCCAGGCGGGAGGGCTGGAGGTGGCGGCGGTCGCGAGCCACGACGCGGCGCGGGCGCGCGCCGTCGCCGAGCGGCACGGAGTGGCCGAGGCGACCGGCTCGTGGCGCGAGCTGCTGTCCATGGACGTGGCGCTGGTAGCGGTGACCACGCCGCCGGGCCTTCACCTCGAGCAGGCCGTCGCGGTGCTGGCGTCGGGCCGCCACCTGCTGTGTGAGAAGCCGCTCGCCCTCGACGCCGCCGGTGCCGAGGCCATCGTTGCCGCGGCGCGCCAGGCGAACCGGCTGGCGCTGGTCGACCATGAGCTGCGCTTCACCCCCGCACGGCGCAAGGCCCGCGAGCTGATCGCGTCCGGAGCCATCGGCCGCGTGATCACGGTCACCGCCCGCGTGGCGAATCGCTCGCGGGTGGATCCCGGCAGGCCCTGGAGCTGGTGGTCGGATGCCGCCCAGGGCGGCGGCATCCTGGGAGCGCTCGGCAGCCACGTGCTCGACTCGGTGCGCTGGCTGCTGGGCGAAGAGGTCGAGGTGCGGGGCGCCACGCTCGGCCGCGTCTACCCTGCCCGGCCAGACGCCGACGGCGAGGAGCGCCGGGTGACGGCCGACGACATCGCCTCGTTGACCTTCCGCGCCGGCGCGGTGGTAGGCACCGCGCTGCTCCACGGGGCGGCGCTCGACGACGCCATCGACCTCTTCACGGTGCGCGGCACCGAGGGCAGCCTGGTGATCGACCGCTCCCTGAAGCTCTATTACGGCAAGGGCGGGGGTCAGCTCAAGGAGTACGTGACGCCCCTGCCGACGATCGTTCCCAACCGCTTCCGGGCGTCGGGCTTCGCCGCCGGCAGCGTGCTCTTCGCCGAGGCGCTGAACCGAGCCCTGGGGGACGGCGAGCGGGAGGCGCTGGGCCACGCCGCGACCGTCGTCGACGGGTTGGCGGTCCAGCGTGCCATCGACCGGGCCCGGGAGCTGGACGCCGCGCCGGGAGCGCCCACCTGAGGCCGGTATGATGCGCGTCCTGGCCCTGGTCCTGCTCACCCTGTTGCTGGTGTTCACCGGCTTCTGGCTGGCGCGGCGGCCGTCCGGGTCGCAGGCGGCCACCGGCGGCAAGGCTGCGACCGCCGCCGGTGCCGCCGGGGGTGCCGGACGGGTGGCCGCTCCCGCCGCCGGCAAGGCTGCGCTCGACGCCGCGGCGGCGGGCAGCACGCCTCCGGCGGAGTCGGCGGGCGGCGGCGCGGCGGGAACCGCCTCGAGCGTGGCCTTGCCGGAGGGCTACGTGGCGGCGCCGTACCTCAGCCAACAGCGCCAGCTGGTCTTCGACCGGGCACGGCAGGTGCTGGCGCCGAAGACCGACTACGTCGCGGTCCTGGTGACGTCGAAGGGACCCATCACCATCCGCTTGTTCGCCGCCGATGCTCCCCGCACCGTCAACAACTTCGTGTTCCTGGCGCTCCACCACTTCTACGATGGGGTCCCGTTCCACCGTGTGCTGGACGGCTTCATGGCGCAGACCGGGGATCCCACCGGCACGGGTCGCGGCGGGCCGGGCTACACCTTCAACGACGAGATCTCGCCGCGGCTGCACTTCGACAAGCGCGGCGTGGTGGCCATGGCCAACGCCGGGCCCAACACCAACGGCTCGCAGTTCTTCATCACCTTCGCCGCCACCCCGTGGCTCGACGGCCACTACAACATCTTCGGCCAGGTCATCGCCGGCGGCGCGGTACTGGACAAGCTCCAGCGGATCGATCCGCAGAACCCCGAGGCCGTCGTGGCCATGGACGATACCCTCGGGCTGCTCGCCTCCAAGGGGGTCACGCTGGCCGGCGGCCGCAGCACGACCGTCGGCGCGGCGCTCGCCAAGGCGCTCGGCGCCCCGCCGGTGGCCGGGCAGTCGTTCACCATCGACGGCTACCGCGGCGTGGTGGGCGCCGCCAGCGGCAAGCCAGCGGTCGCCTTCTACCCGCAGCCCGATACGCTCGAGCGCGTGGTCGTCGGTACCCGGCCGGCCTCGTGAGGCCGGCCGCCGCGCGCCAGCCGATGTCGTCGCCGCGAGGTGGCGCGCCGCCCATGGCGACCCGCCTCCCGACCCGGCCCGAGAGGGCGGAGAGAGGATACCCATGCCAACGAACGCGCTAGAGGGATTCAGCCGGCTCGAGGCCGGCGAGGCGCCGGCCGCCAACGCCCGCTTCGAGCGGGCACAGGACGTGCTGCAGCCGGGGACCGACTACCGCGCCCTCATCCACACCAGCAAGGGCGACATGGTGATCGACCTGTACCAGGATCGCGCGCCCGCGACCGTCAACAACTTCGTGTTCCTGGCGCTGGAGCGCTTCTACGACGGGGTCCCGTTCCACCGTGTGCTGGACGGGTTCATGGCGCAGACCGGCGATCCCACCGGCACGGGTCGCGGCGGGCCGGGCTACAGCTTCCCCGACGAGCTGCACCCCGAGCTGCGCCATGACGGCAAGGGCGTTCTCTCGATGGCGAACGCCGGTCCCGACACCAACGGCTCGCAGTTCTTCATCACCTTCGACGCCACCCCCTGGCTGGACGGCCGCCACGCCGTGTTCGGCCGGGTCATCGAGGGGCACGAGGTGCTCGACGCGCTGCAGCGCATCGACCCCTCGCGTCCCGGAGCCAAGCCCGCCCCCGACGTGATGGAGCAGGTGACCATCCACACCCGGGGCTGACGCCTCCGCGGCGGGCGGCGCCGGTCACGCTCAGGCCGCGGACGCGGCGAGCGGCGCCACCTCCGCACGGCGCTCGCGGACCGCGCTCACCAGGTGCTCCACGAAGGCGGCGACCGGAACGCCGTTGCGGTCGTCCTCCTTGCGGCTGCGGAAGGAGACGCTGCCGGCCCCGGCCTCCTTGTCGCCCAGGATGGCGATGTAGGGCACCTTCAACAGCTCGGCGTCGCGCACCTTGGCGTTCATGCGCTCGCTGCGGTCGTCGGTCTCCGTGCGGAGCCCGGCATCCAGCAGGCGCTGTCTCAGCTCGCCCGCGTAGCCGAGGTGGCGGTCGGCGATGGGCACGATGCGCACCTGCTCCGGCGCCAGCCACAGCGGCAGGTCGCCGGCGAAGTGCTCGAGCATCACACCCATGAAGCGCTCGGTGGAGCCCGTCACGGCACGGTGGAGCACCACGGGCGTGTGCCGGTCGCCGTCCTCCCCGATGTAACCGCAGTCCAGCCGGGCAGGCTGGATGAAGTCGACCTGGATGGTGGAGAGCTGCCACTCGCGCCCCAGCGCGTCGCGGGCCATGAAGTCGGCCTTGGGGCCGTAGAACGCCGCCTCGCCGGAAACCTCGTCGTAGGGCACGTCCTCGGCATCCAGCGCGCGCCTCAGAGCGTCGGTGGCCTTCACCCACTTCTCGTCATCGTCGACGTACTTGCCCTCCTCGCCACGGAGGCTGAGCTGGACGCGGTAGTCGGTCAGCCGATAGGTCGACAGCACCTCCTGGATGAGCCGCAGAGCCAGGGCGAACTCCTCCTGGACCTGCTCTTCGGTGCAGAAGATGTGACAGTCGTCCTGGGTGAGGCTGCGCACGCGGGTCAGGCCGGACAGCTGCCCGGACTTCTCGTAGCGGTAGAGGGTGGCAAACTCGGCGTAGCGGAGCGGCAGCTCCCGGTAGCTGTGGTGCTCGGCGTTGAAGAGGGTCATGTGGCTGGGGCAGTTCATGGGCTTGAGCCGCATGCGCACCTCCTCGTCCTCCATCGCCGGGAACATCACCTCGGCGTAGTTCTCCAGGTGGCCGCTGCGAGCGTAGAGCGACTCGCGCACCATGTGCCCGGTCCAGACGTGCTGATAGCCGTAGCTGGTCTGCAGCTCGCGCACGTAGCGCTCCATCTCGTAGCGCACGATCTCGCCGCGCGGGAAGAAGATCGGCAGCCCCGCGCCGATGTCCTCGCTCAGGGTGAACAGCCCCAGCTCGCGTCCGAGCTTGCGGTGATCGCGCTTCTTCGCCTCCTCCAGGAGCCACAGGTGGTGCTCGAGCTCGTCGGCGCTGCGGAACGCCACCCCGTAGATGCGTTGCAGCATGGGCCGGCGCTCGTCGCCGCGCCAGTACGCTCCGGCCACGCTCATCAGCTTGAAGTGCGGCGAGATGGCCCCGGTGCGCGGCACGTGCGGTCCGCGGCACAGGTCGGTGAAGCCTTCGGCGCCGCCCTGCTCGTAGAAGGTGATGGCCTCGGCTTCCGGCAGGTCCTGGATCAGCTCCACCTTGTAGGGATCGCCGCGCTCCTCGAACCGCGCCAGCGCCTGCCGGCGCGGCAGCGCGTACTTGCGCAGGGGAAGGTCGTCGGCCACGATCCGGCGCATGATCTGCTCGATGGCGCCGAGGTCGTCGGGGGTGAGCGTGCGCGGCAGGTCGAAGTCGTAGTAGAAGCCGTCCTCGATGACCGGTCCCACGCCCATACGCACCTGGCGGGCGTCGAAGCCCTGCTGCACGAAGTACTCGGTCACGGCCTGGGCCATCACGTGCGCCAGGGTGTGGCGCATCAGGGTCACGACCTGAGGGTCCTTCTTGGTCAGGACCTTGACCTTGGCGCCCTCGGGCACCTCGCTCAGCAGGTCGGACAGGCGGCCGTCGACCTCCACGCCCAAGGCTGCCTTGGCCAGGCCTGGCCCGATGGCGCGGGGAATCTCGGCGCCGGTGGCGTGCGGCGGCAGCTCCAGGGGCTTACCGTCGGGGAGAACAACATGCATGCTGCACCTCTTCGTGGTTCGGGTCACTGGGGGATTGTGGGATGGCAAGCGTGAGGCAGGCGAGCGTCACCGAGACGTTCGCCGCGTCGGCCGAGCGAGCACCGGCTCGGGGCTGGCCCCCAGGCGGGCGCTGCCGCGGCCCCGCGCGACGAGGTGGGCCGGTCCGACCATGGGCCACTGTAACACAGCTCGCCGGGCACACACCGCGTGACAGACGCGCTCCGGGCTCTCCCGGCGAGGCGGCGGCGGGCCGGCGCGGCTATACTGGGGCCCATGCACCTCGTCGCCGTGGCCAGCGCCGATGCCGACATCACCCACGCCTTGCGCGGCTTCCGGGACGGCCAGGGGCGCTTCCACCTCCACCCGGTCGCGCCGGGAGGCGTCGAGGAGCTCTACCGTGGCCTGCGCCGCCTCGACTTCGCCGGCGCGCTGGTGCTCGACCAAGCGGTGCAACAGGCCGCGCTGGACCACGCCGATCGCGCCTCGCTCGACGCCACCGAGGTGGGCGGCGCCGATACCGTGACCGTCACGCCGGGTGGGATCATCGCCGAGTACAACCTCGGGCGTGCGGCGGCGGCGCTGCTGGCCAGCGCCCGCTGGGACGCGCGCGAGGCCGACGTGGTGCTGCTGGGCGGCGGGCCGGCGGCCCGCGGGCTGGCGCGTGAGCTGTCCAGCCAGGGCGCGGCGTCGGTCGCCGTGCTCGCCGACAGCCCG
The DNA here is from genome assembly GCA_964496495.1 of uncultured bacterium. Lineage (GTDB taxonomy): Bacteria > Deinococcota > Deinococci > Deinococcales > Trueperaceae > JASBRS01. The sequence goes on along the minus strand of CAZBZU010000020.1, from coordinate 21,466 downwards.
GCCGATGCCGAGCGGTCGATGCCCCATCTCGCGGCCAGCACGGGTGTGGTGGCGCGGGCAGCCAGCGACCCCCTGGTGCCGACGTTGCTCGAGCGGGCCGACCTACTGGTGCGCTTGAGCGACACGGTGAGCGTTCCGGGCTCCTTGCTGGGGCCGCACCTCACGCTGCTCGACGTCGCTGGCGAGCCGGTGTCCGCGCTTCGCAGGAGAGCCATGAGCGTCGGCGCGCTCACCTTCAACCGATTCGACCTGGACGCCTACCTGGTCGAGCTGGGCCTCAGCCACATCCTGGGCTCGCAGGTGGGCGTGGAGCCCTTCCTCGAGCTCTTCCACAACCTCTGACCGGCGGCCGGCCGGCCCGCCTTCATCCAAGCCCTGCATAGGAAGTTTGTCTCATCTCTGAAGCACTCGGGCTTGCAAGACTCGGGGTGCAGGTGTTGATGCGTCGTCTCCCCCTCCACGTTCTGCTGCTGCTCCTCCTGATCGCCGTAGCGGGCGTGGCGGGGGCGCAGAAGGCTCCCCTCTACCGTTTGCCGGGAGCGTCGGTGCAGGTGCAGGACGGGGGGGTCACGCTCTCCTACGGCGGCACCACCCTCACCTACGTCGAGGGGCTCGGCTGGCTCGGCGACGTCTCGGCCGACCCTCCCAAGGTCACGGCGGGTGGCGTGCTGGTGGACGGCACCATCCTCGACGCCCTGGGCGTGCGCCTGCCGCGGCTCTCGGACGTGCGCTTCGGCGGAGACGCCCAGGTGCGCATCGTGTTCGACCTGAGCGGCGTGTCCGAGAGCGACCTGAGCGGCCTGCGCTTCGAGGGTGACGTCGCCCGGGGCAATCCGCTCACGCTGCACCTCCCTCCCATGCTGCTGCCGGCGGGCTCACCGGACGCCTATCAGGGGATCGACGTCCAGGTCGACCCCGAAGCGGGCGGCGTGCGGGCGACCGTGTTCGGCCCCGCCTTCCACTACCAGGTCTTCCCTCTCGCCAACCCCGCCCGCTTGGTGGTGGACGTCGTGCCGCAGGTCCAGGCCAAGCTGCCCGAGGTCCGGCGCACGCTGGCTCCGGGTATCATCTACCACCGCTTCAATGCCCCCTCCTCGGCAGGGACCAGCGTGGTCCACGTCATCTCGGTGGTCCCGGGCGAGGCCGAGCTGAGGGTGGTGGGCGCGAGCGGTCAGGGTCACACGCTCAGCGAGCTCAGCTCCGGCGCGGTGGCGGGCATCAACGCCGGGTACTTCGACCCCGACACCTTCGCCGCCGTCGGCCTGCTACGAGTGGACTTCGGGCTGCTGTCGTTGCCCACCGCCGCGCGCGCCGCCGTGGCGCTCGGCCCCGCGGGGGCGGTCATCGCTCGCCTCGACCAGGCGCACCTGTGGCTACAGGTCGGCACCTCCAACGTCGACGTGGGGGATAGCGGAAGGGACGGCGTGTGGCTCGCCACCGCACCCGGCGCGCTGGTCGGCGGCCCCAGGCTCGGCGTCATCACCGCGCAACGCGGCGTGGTCCTCGGCAACATGGTGGGTCCGCGGAGCGTGCCCCGGTCGGGCTTCGCTCTGGTCTACCCGCCCGACAAGCGCGCCCTGGCGCGCGTCGACGCAGGCGCGGCGGTCGCGCTGCACCTGAGCCTGCAGCCGCAGGCCTTCCAGACCGCCCCCTACGCGGTGGAGGCCGGCCCGCTGCTGGTCGAGAACGGCCAGGCGGCCTACGACCCCGTCAAGGAGGGCTTCCCGAAAGGGGAGCGCATCCTGGATGCCGTGACCCAGCAGTCGGCCATCGGCGTGAAACCGGACGGCACGGTCTTGCTGGTCGTGGCCGAGCGCATGCGCGCAGCGGACCTGGTGCCGCTGTTCCTGCAGCTGGGCGCGCGCGCCGCCATGCGCTTGGACAGCGGCTCGAGCGCTACCCTGGTCGCCGACGGCAAGGCGGTCAACCGCAGCTTCGAGCGCAAGGTGGTCAGCGCCATCGTGGTTCGCCCGAAGGCGGGCGTCATCAGCAACGCGGCACCCTAGGCACTCGCCCGAAGCAGCGTGCCCTGCACCACCGAGTGCGCCGGCCGCGCCCGTATACTCCGATCAGGTGACTATGCTCTTGCTGTGGGCGCGCAGACGAGCGGGCGGCGCGCGCCGGCGGCCACACCGGCCGGCGCTCGCCTGGCTCGTGTTGGTGGCCGTCGCCGTGGCGGGCAGCGCCCGCGGGCAGGGCGCCGACGGGGCACGGGTGATCCTGGGCCTGGGCGGGAAGCTGGTGGCGGGCGCCTGGAACCCGCTGGAGGTGACCGTCCGCGATGCCGCCGCCACCACCCTCGAGGTGCGCATCGACGAGGGCGATCTGGTGACCGGGCCGCGCATCGTCCGCTATCGTGCGTCGCTGCCGGGAGGCAGCGGCGTGAGCGTCTTCGACGACGATCTCTACGTTCCCGCCTTCCAGACGCTGAGCTGGCGGCTGGTCAGCGCCGGACGGGTGCTGGCGAGCGGGAGCCTCGGCGCCCGCGAGGCCGACGGCCGGCCCCTGCAAGTGGTGGTGTCGGCCGACCCCGGCGCGTGGCGCGCGGCCTACCCGAGCGACGCGCGAGTGGTCGATGTGGCGGCGCCCGAGCTGCCCGCTCGTGCGGCCGCCTACGACGGGGTCGCCAGCCTGCTGATCGACGGCACGGCCGCGTCTCCGCGGACGGCTTCGGTCGCGGCGGCAGCGGCCGGCGGCGCGGAGGTGCTGCTGGCAGGAGCTCTCCCCGCCAGCCAGGCGGGGCTGGCACGGCTCGCCGGCAGCGGCGTCAGTCGCCTGGGGGCCGGCGAGGTGCGCCGCGTGCCCGCCTCCGTGGGCGCCGCCAGCCGAGCGCTCGCCGACTGGCACGAGCAGGACCGCGGGGCCCTGCTGGCGGCGCTCGCCGCCACGCCTCTGGTCCGTAGCCCGAGGTCGGCCCCCCAGCCGCTGGTGCTGTCGCTGGCGGCGGCGTACGCCCTGCTGGCGCTGCTCTCGCTGCGGTTCGGCGGGACGCCCGGCGTGCTCGCGACCGTGGCGCTGGCGCTGGTGCTGTCCGTTGCCGGCTGGCGCCTGATGCGGCCGCCGGCTGCGGTCATTAGCGCAGGGCGCACGCTGATGGTAGGCGGCGGCGAGCTGGCGCTGGGGCTGAGCGTGGCCGAGCGGCTGACGTTGCCGGCCGGCGAGGTGAGCGTGGCAGGCGCCGCCAGGCCGCTCACGCCGGAGCCGTACCTCACCGACGCTGGCGGGACGCACGTGCAGCTGCCGCGCTGGCACGGCGTGACGCTGGCACTCCGGCCCTCCCTGGGCCAGGCGGCGCTCCGCTACCAGGGCGGGCGCCTGCGCAATGCCGGCACGACCGCTCTCCGCGACGTCTACGTGGTCGGCATGGGCGCGCAAGGCGATCTGGCTGCCGGCGCCTCACGGGCGGTGGCGCCCGGCGAGGAGGGCGCGGCGTCGCCGATGATGGCGCGGCTGGGCGCACTCCTCCCCCGCGGGACGGCGCTCGCGGAGGGCCCGCAGCGCCTGTGGGTGGCGCTACCCCCGACCATCACGGACGGCGGGACCCCACCATGACCGCCCTGTCCGCCGTAGCGCGCCGCGCTCGCTGCCCCGACGTGCTCCAGGCGCTGGCGCTGTTCCTGGCGGCGCTGCTCTTCGTTCTGGCGGTGCGCTGGCCGGGCGGCGGCGGGGCCAACGAAACCTGGTTCGCGCTCGCGCCGACGCGGGCGGCACTGCTGGCGCTCATCGCCATGGGGTTCGGGGCTGCCGAAGCGCGCGAGCCGCCCGCTCGCCGACGTGCCACGGCTGGCGCGGTCTTGGTCTTCGTCGTGGCGTCGGTACCCTTCGAGGTGGCGTCCTACGCCGCCAGCTACCCCGCCGTGCCGTTGTGGTGGCCTTCGGTGCTTCCCTTCATCGAGACCTTCGCCTACTTCTGCCTCGGCACGGCGCTCGCGCGAGCGGCGGCCCTGGCTCGGCTGGACGCCTTCCTGACGCTGCTGGTGCCGTTGACGCTGATCGCGGCTACCTGGCTCGACGTCCGCCTGGGACTCGACCTGCTCAACCCGCTCACGAGCTCGCAGAGCGTGGCGTGGCCCCACGCGCTGTTGATGGTGGCGCTGGCCGTCGCCGGGGCGGTATGGCTGGCGTGGCCGGGCCGCCGGGCGGCCGCCACGGACGGTGAGGGGGCGTCCGCCCCGTGATCCGCCCCAGCCGCCGGCGCCGGGCGAGCCGCCCGAGCGTCGAGGAGGCCTTCCTGCTGCACCGACGCATCGCGCGCCGGCAACGGGTGCAAGCGCACCTGCTGCGGGGCAGCCTCGCCGCCCTGCTGGCGTCCCTGGTGGCGGCCGCGGTGGGTGCCTCGCCCTGGCAGCAGGCGGCCGCCCTCGCCGGTGCCTGCCTGCTGGGAGCCTTCCTGCCGGTGCCGAACGAGGACGCGAAGGCGCTGCGCTACATCCGCCAGCGGGCGGGGCTGGCCTACGAGACGACCCTCGGGCTACCGCCGAACGGCGATCCCTTCGGCTTCGCCGGAGCGGTCCGCGCCCGCGCCGTGGACAGCGTGCGCGACGTTCGCCCTCCGGAGCTCCACCCCTGGTGGCTACCCGCCCTCGCTGCGGCTCTGGCGCTGCTGCTCGTCTCGCTGGCGGGCGGCCCCGCCGCCCGGCAGCTGGGCGGCGCGCGATCGCCCGGCACCGCCGCGCCGGCGGCAGGGCCGCGGACGGGAGCGGGGCAGCCCACGCCGCCGGCCGCCTCCCCACCCAGGGCGGCGGGCGGCGCGACGCCCGGTGCCCCGGGTAGCGGCGCGAGCGAGGCCGGCGGCGGCGCTCCCGGCAGCCCGAACGACCAGCAGGTGCTGTCGCGCTACTTGCAGAGCTTGCAGCAGCAGGCGCCGGCGGCCGGCGGAGGCGCCGGCGGCGCGAGCGGGCAGGGTGCAGCGAACGCGACGCTTCCCCCCGCAACGGCGGCGCAGCCGGGCCGGCCCGGAGGTGCGACGGGGAGCGCCGGCAACGGCTCGGCCTCGCAGCCGGCATCGGGCTCGACCCCGCCCTCCGGCCCGCAGTCCGGTAGCCCGGGCCAGGCTGCTGGCAACCCGACGGCCGCGCCAGGCGGGCAGGCGCCCCCGGCGAACGACCAGCCCTCGACACCGGGCGCACCCAACGCTGGCAGCCGCAGCTCCGCGCCCCCGAACGGCGCGGGGAGCGGGCAGGGCCCGAGCGGCACCTCTCAGCCCGGCAGCGGCCAGGGCAGCGGCCGCAGCGGCCAGCCCTCGGGCCAAGGGGCGCCCGCGCCCTGGTCCGGCTCCGGAGGCCGGCCCGATGCCGGTGCACAGCCCGGTGGCGGCCCACAGCAAGGCGGCACCGGCGGTGGTCAGGGCAGCGCCGCCGACGTCCCGCAAGGCGCCCTTCCCGGCGGCGAGCGGGCGCAGGGGAGCGGCAGCGGCGGTAGCGCACCGGGCACGGGAGGCTCCGCCACGCCTCCGGCGGCCGGAGCGTCGCAGCTTCCCCAGTTCTTGCCGGGTCAGATCCGTCCGGGACAGCAGGCGAGCGGTGGAGCGGTACGCCTTCCGGGAGCCTCGAGCGTGGACCTGCCCGCCGGCAGTAGCCTCGACAGCTACCGCAAAGCGGCGGAGCAGGCGCTCACCGAGGGCGACATCCCGCTCGAGTATCAGGACGTGATACGGAACTACTTCCGCTGACACCGCGGGCCGTGCTCCGCGGCGAGCCGGGCGGCCATCAGCGATCAGCCGCCAGAGGCGCCCGCGTCGATGCCCAGGCCGCTCCACAGGGCGCCCACCACGGCCGGCGCCAGGTCCGCGACCCCCTGGTCGCGCAGGGCCTGGGCGGTGGGATCCTGCTGGATCGGAGGCACCGTGATGTCGGTGCTCTCGTAGCGGACGCGTTCCATCGACTGCGAGGTCAGGCGCGACACTACCTGATCGTTGGCGGCATCGACCACGACCGCCTCCATCTGCACGGTCACGTCGACGCTTCGGGCACCGCCGCTGCGCGACAGCGCGATGGTGCGCTTGAGGGTGGGTGCCCCGATCAGCACCGCGTAGGGAGCACCGTAGCTGCGGGCGACGCGGCCGGCCGAGGTGATCGCGCGATCGTGATGGAAGTCGTTGTGCCCCTCGGCGAAGCGCATCGCAGAGCCGTTGACGAAGGCGAAGTGGAGCGGCCCCTGTCGCGACATGTCCTGCTGGAGCACCTCGGCCGAGCCCGCGATTCGACCCGAGGCAGGCCCGTTCAGGACCGCGATCAGCGGCTGACCGCCGCCGGCGGCGGGGGCGCACCCCGCGAGCACTAGGAGGCCGGCCACGGCCGCGATCAGGAGCGTCCGAAAGGTGATGTGGGTGCGCATCTCGCCTCCATGCTGCCACCACCGCGCCGGCTCGAGCGTTACCGGGGCCTCAACCAGCGCCTTCATCGTCGGGACCGCCGGCCAGCAGCTTGCAGCGAGCCTCGCCTCGGCTCGCCTCCTGCACGAGCGCGCGCACGCGGTCCACCTCCCGGGCGGGCACGCGCACGCTCACCACTACGCCGTGCTCGTCGTAGCTCGGCGCGTCGCGCACGGCCCCAGGTACCCCGTCGACCACGCGCAGCAGCGCGTCGACCTGCGCGAAGGGAGCGCGGATGCGCAGCCGCCGTGTGGCCTCGACCCAGCGTTCCCCGGCCTCCGTCACCGCGCGCGCCACCGCCCCGCCGTAGGCGCGCGCCAGGCCGCCCGCACCCAGCTTCCGTCCCCCGAAGTAGCGCACCACCACCGCGGCCACGCGGTCGAGGTCACGCTTCAGCAGCACCTCGAGCATCGGCCTGCCGGCGGTGCCGCCCGGCTCGCCGTCGTCCGAGAAGCGCTGGTCGAGGCCGATGCGGTAGGCCCAGCAGTGGTGGCTGGCCGCGGGGTGCGCGCCGCGGGCGTCGGCGAGCAGCGCCTCGGCGGCCGCCGGCGCCGCGACCGGCGCGACCACGGCGATGAAGCGCGAGCCCAGGACCACATCCTCGTGGGTGGCGGACCTGGCGAGAGTACGGTAGCTCACGGGGTGTCAGTCTACCCTTCTGGACGCGTTTCGCCGTGGTAAGCTCAGCGCATGGTGGTGCGGGTCACGGTTCTCGTCCGGCGATGTCCGCACCGTCGCGCCTGACGTCGAAATCCTGTCACAGCCAGAGACCGTGCGGGTGTCCGCCGCCCGCGCCGAACGAGGAGTGCCATGGCGCTTGAGTTCTACAACAGCCTGACGCGAAGGAAGGAGCCCTTCGAACCGGTGGCGCCCGGCCGGGTGGGCATCTACATGTGCGGTCCGACGGTCTACTCCGACCCGCACCTGGGGCACGCCCGTGGCCCGGTCGTCTTCGACGTGCTGCGGCGTTGGCTGCGTCACCGCGGCTACCGCGTGAGGTTCGTCTCCAACGTCACCGATGTGGGACATCTCAGCGATGTCGAGGAGGGCGAGGACAAGCTCCAGCGGCGCGCGCAGATCGAACGGCTGGAGCCGATGGAGATCGCCGAGAAGTACTTCTGGGCCTACTTCGATGCCATGGCGCGCATGAACGTGATGCGCCCCGACGTGGTGCCCCGGGCCTCGGGCCACATCATCGAGCAGATCGAGCTGACCCGCGCCCTGCTGGACGGTGGCTACGCCTACACCAAGGACGGCAACGTGTACTTCGACGTATCCGCGTATCGACCGTACGGCGAGCTCTCCGGGCGCGACCCGGACGAGCTGCAGGAAGGCACCAGGGTCGAGGTACGCTCCGACAAGGACGACCCGCGCGACTTCGCACTGTGGAAGAAGGCGGAGACCGGCCACATCATGCGCTGGCCGAGCCCCTGGGGCGAGGGCTTCCCCGGCTGGCACCTCGAGTGCTCGGTGATGAGCACGAAGTACCTGGGCGACGAGTTCGACATCCATGGAGGCGGCCTGGATCTGATCTTTCCGCACCACGAGTGCGAGATCGCCCAGGCGCGCGCTGCCGGGAAGCCGTTCGCACGCGTCTGGCTGCACTGGAACATGATCACGCTGGAGGGCGAGAAGATGGCGAAGTCCAAGGACCACTTCGTCACGCTGGCCCAGCTCTTCGAGCGTCACGATCCCATCGCCGTGCGCTTCCACCTGCTCCGCTCCCACTACCGCAGCGTGTCGGACTTCTCCGATGCCGGCCTCAATGCCTCCGATCAAGGGCTCAAGCGGCTGCGAGACAGCTACCGCGGGCTGGGCGAGATGCGCGAGGCGGAGCCGGAGCCGGGCGCCTTCGACGAGGAGCGCCGACGCTTCGCGGAGGCAATGGACGACGACCTGAACACCCCGCAAGCGCTGGCCGTGCTGTTCGACGCCGCACGAGAGGTGAACCGGCGCGTGGAGCAGGGCGCATCCTCGGCTTACCGTGCCGCCGCTAGGGCGTTCTTCGACGACCTGCTCGGCGGCGTGCTGGGAATCCCTGCCGGTCCCGCCGCCACCGGGCAGGATCGCGTACTCCTGAGCGGGTTGGTGGGCATGCTGCTCGACGAGAGGCAACGGGCCCGCGAGCGCCGCGACTTCGACACCGCCGACGCCATGCGCGCGCGCCTGCAGGAGCTGGGCGTCGACGTCGAGGACACGCCCGAGGGCAGCCGCTGGAAGCTCGCCTGAGGCCGCGGGGGTGACGGGCCGGGTGTCGGCTGCCGCGCTCGGCAGCGGACGCGGGCGTGCCGGCAGCTGCCCTGCGGCTCGCGGCTCCGGCCCGGCTGGCGCCACGCCGTCGGCGGTCAGGTGCCAGCCTGTGGCATGGACGACCCGGCTGTGGTGGTGTCGGCGGCGCTCAACGTGCCGGGCATGGGGTCCGGCCACCTGCGCGCCATGCACGAGGTCTACGGCAGCGTCGCGGCGGCCCTCGCCGGAGCGAGGGCGGGGCACGCGCCGCCCGGCGGCGTTCCCGCCCGGATGTTCGCCCGCTTGCCCGGCGCTCTCGACCTGCGCGCGGCGGCGGGCCGGCTGCGGCAGGCGCGAAGCGCCGGCGTCGAGGTGCTCTGCTGGGATGACGCGCGCTATCCCGCGCCCCTGTGGCTCTCCCCGGAAGCGCCCCCGGCGCTGCTCTACGTGCGAGGCGCACTCCCGGCCACCTTCGGCCGACCCGCTGCCCGCGTGCGGGCCGCCGCGGTCGTGGGTACCCGCCGCGCCACCGCGCGCGGGCTGAGGCTGGCGCACGAGCTGGCAGCGGCGCTCGCCGAGCTGCGGGTCGTGGTGGTGTCGGGACTGGCCATCGGCATCGACGGTGCCGCGCACGAGGGCGCGCTCGACGGCGGCGGCGCGACGGTGGCGGTTCTGGGCGCCGGCCACGCGCACCTTCACCCGCCTCGCCACCGCGGGCTCGCGCAACGCATCCTGGCAGCCGGCGGCGCGCTCCTCAGCGAGCATCCGCCGGACGTGCGCCCGGAGGCCCACTACTTCCCGCAGCGCAACCGCCTCATCAGCGGCCTGTCGCGGCTGGTGGTGGTGGTCGAGGCGGGCATCCGCTCCGGCGCGCACAGCACGGCGCGTCACGCCCAGGCCCAGCATCGCGACGTCTTCGCCTGCCCCGGCCGGCCCGGCGACCCCACCGTGGCCGGAACCCTGCGCCTGATCCGCGACGGCGCCCATCCCGTAACGGAGCTCGAGGACGTACTCTGGCGTTTCCGCGCCGAGCCAGGCGACCCTGGCCTCCGAGGCCGCCTGACCCTCGGGACCGAAGGCGAGCACGCAGCGGCCAGCGAGGGCGCACCAGGAGACCGTGCCCTGCTGAGCGCCCTCTACGCCGTCGAGGAGGCGTCTCTCGACGACCTGGCGGCGATGGTGGGGGCGGGCGTCGCCGAGCTCACCGCCCGCCTCACGCGCCTCGAGCTCCGCGGTGAGGTCTGCGGCAGCGACGCCGGTCGCTACCGGCTCGCTTCCGAGGCGCGCCAGCGGCGAGCCGACCGCGATCACGCGGAGTCGGAACGGCGGGAGGCGCTCGCCGAGGCTCGCGAGGAGGCGAGCCGGCGCGACCCGACCGGCGCCGCGGAGCCGAACGGCTGACGTCCCGCGAGGGCGGGCCGGCCGACCGTCCCCGGTCGGCGGGCTACGCTTGTCACGTGTGGCTTCGCGTTCATCTTCCAACCCGTCGGCCGGGGCGCGGCCCCCGCCGGCAGGCGTTCCGCCACCGCCGCTCCCGGCCGACCGCCTCGGCGCTCGCCCTGACGCTCGCCCTGACGCTGGCCGCGGCGCTGCTCGCGGGTGGCGCGGTCCTCGCTCAGTCGCAGCCAGGCAGCGCGCCGCCGGCGGCCGAACCCCCCTCCCCCACCGCCGGCGCGCCGACCTCCCCCGATCCCAGCGCCGCGGCCGGGCTGACCGTCTGGACCACCTACCAGGGTGCCGCCCTGGCGTGGCTCCAAGACCAGGCCCAGGCCTTCACGGCCGCCTTCGGCAAACCGGTCGAGATCACCTCCATGAAGCTCGGCGACATCAAGCAGCGGGCCATGCTGGAGGCCAAGAAGGGGGCGGCCGCCGACGTCTTCGTGGGGGTACCGCACGATCAGTTCTCGGCGCTGGCCGACGCCGGCATCCTCGCCGACATGGGCGACTACGCAACGGGCCGCTACCTGGCACAGCTCAGCCCCCAGGCGGCGCGCGCCTTCCGCTACCAGGGCACGCTCTACGGCCTGCCGCTCTCGGTCGAGGGGCCGGCCCTCATCCTCGATACCCGGCTGGTCGGCACCGTGCCCGCGAGCTATGCACAGCTCAAGCGCCTCGCTGCGTCGCTCACCCACGGCGGACAGTACGGCTTCGCCTTCGACGCCGCCAACTTCTACTATGCCTACGCCTGGCTCCGCAGCTACGGAGGCTACGTCTTCGGCAGCAGCCCCCAGGGCACCATCGACCCGGCCGACGTGGGCCTGGCCGCCGAGGGAAGCATCGCGGGAGCGCGCGAGCTCAAGGCGCTGCGCTTTGGCGACCACCTCCTTCCCCAGGCCAGCGACTACGCCAGCATCCGCAAGCTCTTCCTCGACGGCAAGCTCGCCATGACCTACGACGGCCCTTGGGCCATCCCAGCGATCGTCCGAGCCGGCATCCCGGTGAAGGTGGTGCCGATGCCGACGCTGGCGGATGGCACCGCCTGGCATGGCTTCATGAACGTCGATGGGGTGCTGCTCGACCACTTCAGCCGCGACCGGGTGGGCGCCGCCAACCTGGCGAAGTGGCTCACCGCGGAAGGCGCACAGACGGCTCTCGCCCGGCAGGCGGGGAGCATCCCGGCATCCCGCCAGGCGCTGGCGTCGGTGAAGGACGATGCCATCATCGCCGGCTTCGGTCGAGCGCTGGCGAACGCCGTGGCCATCCCCAACGTGCCTGCCATGGGGTCGGTGTGGGGCCCGATGGACGACGCCCTCGGCGCGATCATGGCGTCCGCGGACAGCGACGTGGGTTCGCTGCTGCGACGGGCCGCGGCCTCCGTCAGCACGCCCTGAGCGCCGTCCTTGCGGGAGCGGGAGGGCCGTCCCCGGCGGCGCTCCCGGCTCCAGTGACGGCCACGCCACATGGTAGTCTGGGCGCAGTGAACGGCTTCGATCCCCTCGGTTACGGTACCCACCTGATCCTCGACGGCTTCCGCGCCGACGTCGCCCAGCTGGGCGACGCCGCGCAGATCGAGGCGATCTTGCGATCGCTGGGGGATCTGCTCGACGAGACCGGCGACGTCAGCTCGGTGTCGGTTCCAGCGTCGGAGGACGGCGATGCCGGCTACAGCGCGGCTCTGGTCGCGGCCGAGTCCCAGCTGGCCCTCCACAGCTTCGCGGGGCTCGGAAAGCTGTCGCTGGACGCCTTCTCGACGCGCTCGCTACCGACCGACGCGCTCGTGAGCGCCTTCGTCGAGCGCTTCCGGGTAGGGCGCCTGGAGTCCCGGCTTCACGGCCGCGCCCGCCTCCTCCCGCGTGAGAGCGCTCTACTCGAGCGCGCTCTGCACGGCGAGCGCGACTACGCCCGGCTCCGCTTGCGCGACCTGCTGGGGGGCTGAGGCCGAGACCACCACCGGCGGCCTGGGACCTGCCGGGACGACAGGGAGGTGAGCGGTGCCCGACTTCGTCATCGCGCTGGATCAAGGGACCACCAGTTCGCGGGCGATCCTCTTCGACCGGTCCGGTACGCCGCGCGGCAAGGCCCAGCGGGAGCTCGGGCAGCACTATCCCCGCCCCGGCTGGGTCGAGCACGACCCCAACGAGATCTGGTCGACGCAGGCGGCGGTGATCGACGAGGTGCTGGCGAGCGCCGGGGTGGACGCTTCGCAGGTGGCTGCGGCGGGCATCACCAATCAGCGCGAGACCACGGTCGTGTGGGATCGCCAGACCCTGGCGCCTTGCCACAACGCCATCGTGTGGCAGGACCGCCGCACCGCCGGGATGATCGACAGGCTACGCGAGTCTGGCCTGGAGGCCGAGGTGCAGGCGAGGACCGGGCTGGTGCTGGACGCGTACTTCTCGGCCAGCAAGCTGGCCTGGTTGCTCGAGAACGTCGACGGGCTGCGCGATCGCGCGGAGCGCGGCGAGTTGGCCTTCGGGACGGTCGACAGCTGGCTGGCCGCCCGCCTCACGGGCGGCGAGCTGCACGTCACGGACGTCTCCAACGCCAGCAGGACGATGCTCTACAACATCCACGAGGGTGACTGGGACGAGCTGCTGCTGGAGCGTCTGGGCGTGCCGCGCGCCATGATGCCGGAGGTCCGGTCCAGCTCCGAGGTCTACGGCAGCATCCGCCAGGGGGCGCTGACCGGCGTGCCGCTGGCCGGCATCGCCGGCGACCAGCAGGCAGCCACCTTCGGGCAGACCTGCTTCGAGCCGGGGCAGGCCAAGAACACCTATGGCACCGGGTGCTTCCTGGTGCTGAACAGCGGGCCCCACCCCAAGCGTTCCCGCAACCGGCTGCTGTCGACCGTGGCGTGGGAGGTGGATGGCGTTACCGACTACGCCCTCGAGGGCAGCATCTTCATGGCTGGCGCCGTGGTGCAGTGGCTGCGCGACGGCCTCGGCCTCATCCGGCACGCATCCGACGTGGAGGCGCTGGCTCGCAGCGTGCCGGACAACGGCGGCGTGTACCTGGTACCCGCGTTCGCGGGCCTCGGCGCGCCGCACTGGGACCCCTACGCCCGCGGCACGATCGTCGGCCTGACCCGCGGCAGCTCCGCCGCGCACCTGGCACGCGCCGCGCTGGAAGGCATCGCTCTGCAGGTTGCGGATGTGGTGGCCGCCATGGAGGGCGACAGCGGCGCACCCATCCGCGAGCTGCGGGTGGACGGCGGCGCGTCCCGCAACGACCTGCTGATGCAGCTTCAGGCCGACCTGTTGGGCGTGAGCGTGGTGCGGCCGACCGTCACCGAGACCACGGCGCTGGGCGCCGCCTACCTGGCGGGGCTGGCGGTGGGCGTCTGGGCCGACCGCGCCGAGCTGACGGCACACTGGGTGGCGGACCGGCGCTTCGAGCCGACCATGCCGGCCACCCGGCGCGAGGCCCTGAAGCATGATTGGAAGCGCGCGCTGGAGCGCGCCGGAAGGTGGGTGGAGGGATGAGGCCAGCCTGGCCCGATCGTGAGGAGCAGGTGGCGCGGTTGCGCTCGCAGGAGGCGCCGTTCGACCTGCTGGTCGTGGGTGGCGGTGCCACCGGCACCGGCGTGGCGCTGGACGCCGCCACCCGCGGCTTGAGTGTCGCGCTGGTGGAGCGGTCCGACTTCTCGGCCGGCACCAGCAGCCGCAGCACGAAGCTCATCCATGGCGGCGTGCGCTACCTGGAGAAGGCGGTCAAGCACTTCGACCGCTCGCAGTTCAACCTGGTCAGGGACGCGCTCCACGAGCGCGCCATCCTGCTCAGGATCGCGCCGCACCTCAGCCACCCGCTGCCGCTGGTGACGCCGCTCTACAACTGGCTCGAGGTGCCCTACTACCTCACCGGTTTGAAGCTCTACGACTGGCTCGCCGGGCGCTCGAACCTGCGCACGAGCCGCTTCGTGGACGCCAAGGAAGCGCTTCAACGCTTCCCCATGCTGCGCCAACAGGGGCTTCGCGGCGGGGTGCTCTACTACGACGGCCAGTTCGACGACGCCCGCATGAACCTCGCGATCGCCCTGACCGCCGCCCGCGAGGGAGCGGTGGTCGCCAACTACGTGGCCGTCGACGACCTGCTGCTGGAGAACGGGCGGGTGCGCGGCGCGAAGCTGCGCGACCGGCTGGCCGGCGACAGCTTCGAGCTTACGGCGCGGGCCGTGGTGAACGCTACCGGACCGTTCACCGACGGCGTGCGCCGCATGGAGGACCCGGGCGCACGGCCGATGGTGACCGTCAGCTCGGGCATCCACGTCGTGCTCGACCGGCGCTTCTCGCCGCCTGCCACCGGCCTGCTCATCCCCCAGACCGACGACGGCCGGGTGCTGTTCCTCATGCCTTGGCTGGGCCACACCCTGGTCGGAACCACGGACAACGAGGCCGCCATCGAGGAGAACCCGCGCGCCCACGAAGACGAGATCGCCTACGTCTTGCGTCACGTGGGGCGCTACTTCGCCGTTCCGGTCGCTCGCTCGGACGTGAGGGCGGCGTGGTCCGGCCTGCGGCCGCTGGTCTCCGACCCCCACTCCGCCGACACCGCCGGGTTGTCCCGAGATCACGTGGTGAACGTCGGCCCGGCCGGGTTGGTGACCATCGCTGGCGGCAAGTGGACCACCTACCGGCGCATGGCAGTGGACGCCGTCAACGAGGCGGTGAAGGTGGGCGGCCTCGAGCCGCCGCGCCCCAGTGCGACCGAGCGGTTGCTGCTGGTGGGGGGCGAAGGCTTCAGCGCCCAGGGCGCCGGCGCCCTTCAGGAGCGCTTCGGCCTCGATGCGGACGTCGCCAGCTACCTCAACCGCGCCTACGGAGGGTTCGCGCCGGAGGTGGCGGGGCTCGCTACCGACGGCCTCGGCGAGCGCCTGCTGGATGGCGAGCCCTACCTTGCGGCCGAGGTGGTCTACGCGGCGCGGCACGAGTATGCTCGCAGCGCCGTCGACATGCTGTGGCGCCGCTTGCGCCTGGCGATGCTCGACGAGGTCGCCGCCGCGGCTGCGCTGGAGCGGGTCGGTGAGCTGCTCGCCGGGGAGCTCGGCTGGACGCCCGAGCAACGTCAGGCGGACCTGGAGGAGGCGCGCGAGCTGCTGGGGCAGCAGCAGGCCGCCTGAGCGGACGCGCCGCCGCCCCGCCGCAGCTCTGGAGCGGTCAGCCCTCCCGCTTCAGCTCCGGGAAGTCGTCCTCCCAGAACTCACCTTCGCTTCGCGCCGGCCGGGCGTGGTCACCCTCGGCCTGGCGCAGCTCGACACGCCGGATCTTGCCGGAGATGGTCTTGGGAAGCTCCCCGAACTGCAGGCGCCGCACCCGCAGGTAGGGAGCCATGCGCGCCCGCACGAAGCGGAACACCTCCAACGCGGTGTCCCGATCCGGCGCGTAGCCGGCCGACAGCGTGATGAAGGCCTTCGGCACCGACAGCCGTAGCGGGTCCGGGCTGGGCACCACGGCCGCTTCCTGCACCGCCGGGTGCTCGATCAGCAGGCTCTCGAGCTCGAAGGGGCTGACGCGGTAGTCGGAGCTCTTGAAGACGTCGTCCGCGCGCCCGACGTACCAGTAGTAGCCGTCGTCATCTACCGACGCGACGTCGCCCGTGCGGTAGTAGCCGCCCTGGGTGACGGCGGCGGTGCGCTCGTCGTCATCGAGGTAACCGGCCATCAGCGACAGCGGCGCTGGGTCGAGGGCCAGCGAGATCTCCCCTTCCGGCACCCCCACCTGCCCGTCCGGGCCGAGCAGCGTCACGCGGTAGCCGGGAAGAGGCCGCCCCATGGAGCCGGGTTTGACCGGTTGCCCGGGAGTGTTGCCGACCTGGGCCGTGGTCTCGGTCTGGCCGTAGCCGTCCCGCAAGGTGATGCCCCAGGCCTGCTTCACGCGCTCGATGATCTCGGGGTTCATGGGCTCGCCCGCGCCGACGAGCTCCCGCAGCTTCACCGGGTAGGCGGCGAGGTCCTCGCGGAACAGCAGCCGCCAGACCGTCGGCGGCGCGCACAGGGAGGTGACGCCGGCGTCCACCATGGCCTGGAGGGCACGCTTGGCGTCGAAGCGCTCGTAGTTGTAGACGAACACCGTGGCGCCGGCGTTCCAGGGCGAGAAGAAGTTGCTCCAGGCGTGCTTCGCCCACCCCGGTGAGCTGACGTTCCAGTGGACGTCCCCCTCGAGGTGGCCGATCCAGTACAGGGTCGAGAGGTGACCCACCGGGTAGCTCTGGTGGCTGTGGAGCACCAGCTTCGGCTTGGAGGTGGTGCCGGAGGTGAAGTACAGGAGCATAGGGTCGGCGGCGTGCGTCTCCCCCTCGGGCTCGAACCTGCCGCTCCAGGCGAGCGCCTCGTCGTAGCCGGTCCAGCCCTCCCGGCGGCTGCCGACCAGCACCCGCGTGAAGTCCGCCGCCACCCCGTCGAACTTCTCCGCGCCAGCCTCGTCGGTGACGACGTGGCGCACGTCGCCGCGCACCATCCGGTCGGCCAGGTCCTGCGGCGTGAGGAGCGTGGTGGTCGGTATGAGCACCGTGCCCAGCTTGATCGACGCCAGCATCAGCTCCCACAGGGGGGCGACGTTGGGGAGCATCACCAGCAACCGGTCCCCGCGGCGGGCGCCCTGCCTCTGCAGGAAGCCCGCCAGGCGCGAGGAGCGCTCGGAGAGCTCGGCGAACGAGAGCTTGACCTCGCCGCCGGCATCGTCACGAAGCCACAGACCCGGGCGCTCGTTACCACGGGCATAGATGTCGAACCAGTCGAGCGCCCAGTTGAAGGTGGTGAGCTGCGGCCAGCGGAAGCCGCGGTAGGCGGCGTCATAGTCCTCTCGCTCGCGAAGCAGGAAGTCACGGGCCTGCAGGAAGGTGTCGGTCGAGGTCACGCTTCACGGCTCCTCTCGGGCGCGGCGGGTCTTCGGCCCGCCGGCCGCGCGCGGCGCGCGTGCGGACGGCACGCAAGTGAGCACTCCACGCGGCATGGTACGCCCCGACGCCCCGTGCCGGCCCGTGTCCTTCCTGCCAGGGACACCGTTGCCGCCAAGCCGCCCGAGGCTACTTGCCAGGGGGCCTTTTGGATACACTCGTCTGGACATGCCGGGATGGCGGAACCGGTAGACGCGGCAGACTTAAAATCTGCTGCCCCAAAGGGCGTGCGGGTTCGAGCCCCGCTCCCGGCACCAATACGGGACGGTAGTGAGGCGATGTCGGGCGCACGTCGATTCGGGGCCCGAGTGTCCGGTGGGTGCGGAGGGTGCGGCCCTCGGCCCACGAAGACGTCGACGTGGAAGCTCCCCTACCTGAAGGCTGACGCGAGTGTCGACGAGCGGCGGTTGCCGAAAGCCATCCAATCGATCTTGAGCAACTACCGTGGCGCGAGAGTCAGCACCATCCCCGAGGCTGCCATTCCGGACGTGCTGGTCAAGCTGGGTGCTGCCGCCTTCAGGTCCGGCAAGGTGCCCGGCCAGAATGGGTCGACGGCGGCGGCCTACGAGGAGCTGGCGATGGCTCTCGACCAGATCGGCAGACGCGACGAGATCAACGACAACTGATCGAGCCGACGGCAATCCGGGCTCTGCAGCGCGTCCGCCTAGAGTGTGCGGTTGCCTGGGCGGCCGGCCTCGAGCCCCGAGGCGCCAGCCCCTGTGGGCTTCGCCGGAGTTCGCAGCAGTTGCAGGGCCAGCTGCCGGATCGCCTCGGAGGCGTGTTCGGCCAGGCCTCGGGCGTGCGCGTCGAGCGCCGCCTGCACCTGGTGCTCCAGGCCGAACAGCTCCATGGCGAAGGCCTGCTCCAGCCCGCGGTCGCGGGCGAGCGTCTCGATGTCGGCGAGCGCGCGCGCCAGCCGTGCCTCCAGGTGGTCGGGAGTGCGGTTGGTCATGTGCGCCGAGCATGCCAGGGCGGCACTTACGAACCCGTCACTGTGGAGCGTCGCGCGCCTGCCTCGGGCCGGCTCTGCCCTGGCGGCCTGCGCCGATAAGAATGTCGTAAGACGCGGGCTGGTACACCTTTAGGCATCGTGATCGCGTCGTCCTCTCCATTCCCCGAACGTCACGCCCACTCCCCGCTCTGCCCCGCCTGCGGCGCCACCAGCATCCGCATCCGCACCTCCATCGAGGTCGAGGTCGACGTCGTTGTCCACGAGCGGTTCGAAGAGATGCTCGTGCGCGACGAGCAGCTGGGAGACGCCATGTGGGACGAGGACAGCCTGGCGGTATGCCCCGCCTGTGAGTGGACCGGCACCGTCGGCGATCTGAATCGCCGGGCACTGACGACGCTCGCCGGGTCCTAGGCGTTCGACCAGCCGCCCGGCGGACGGCCCGTCGCTCATCACCGTACCGGCGGAACGGCCCCTGGTCATTGTCTTCGTGGAGCGCCCTTGCGCTGCGGCCATGCCGACCGGAGTGCTAGCCTCCAATCACCCACAGGCTGGTTGACGCGGACGGCTTCATGCCGACCCAACGCTGAGCGCTTGTGGAGAGTGATGGACACGTAGGCGGTCTCCTTGCGTTGCTCCTCGTCCATGACGTCGTCTACGCAGTCGGGGGTGCGCGATGGGGTCACGCCTGGTCCCCGGGGGAGTCCTACTTCTCGCGATCCCGCTCGGTGCGCCTGTCCTCGCCCAGAAGGGGCGGGTGGACCAGGTAACCGTCCATAGCCGTGCCCTGGAGGGCAACCTGCTCGGTGATCCGGCGGATCGAGCCGTCAGCATCTACCTGCCGCCTGCCTACGACCACGACACACCAACCCGGTACCCCGTGCTGTACCTCCTTCACGGCTTCACTGCCACCAACATGATGTGGCTCGGTCGAGGCTACGTGCCGGGACTCGATGCGCCGGCAGTCGCCGAGCGGTTGATCGAAAGCGGCCGGATCCAGCCCATGATCCTTGTGATGCCCGACGCCTCCAACAGGCACGGTGGCAGCTTCTACACGAACTCATCGGTCTCCGGCAACTGGGAAGACTTCATCACCAGGGACCTCATCGGCTACGTCGACACGCACTTCCGAACCCTTGCGAGCCCCGGCAGTCGTGCCGTCGCCGACCACTCGATGGGGGGCTACAGAACAGTCGTTCTCGCCGGATCCAGCCAACCCTCCGTACTACATCGACCTTCCCTACAGGGATGCCGCGGCCACCCCTTTCAAGGCTTCGAAGAGTCCACCCGAGCGAGTCGACGCCGTCTGGGAGAAGTGGCTCGCCCACGCACCGCTGGCGATAGCCCGCGACTACGGCATGAACTTGCTGCTCTACCGGGGAGTAACCTTCGACATCGGCTCCAACGACGACAAGGCTCTTGTCGAGGGCGCTCGTGCCTTGAGCGATGCCCTCGCGCACGCCGGCGTTGCGCATGTCTTCGAGGAGTACCAGGGCGACCGCACGAACAGGGTTGCCGAGCGCTTCACGACGCACGTCCTCCCGTTCGTTTCCGCCAACCTCGAAGGAGACTAGAAGCGGCCCGTGACGCCCACGGTCGTGTCGCTGCCAGGCGGTCATCGGCTCCCTGGTGCGGGGCACGGGAGGCCAGTACGGACTCGCCGTCCTCGGGCACTGCGCCAGCGACGGGCGCCCGTCGAGCACCGGGATCGCGAGGCCGGAGGCCCTGGGGCCACGCCATCGGGACGCACCCTCTTCGTCCAGAAGATGCGTCCCTGACCTCTATGGTAGCGATGGAGGGGATCGAACCCTCGACCTCACGATTATGAGTCGTGCGCTCTAACCGGCTGAGCTACATCGCCGCGCCGTGCCTGACGCCGGCCCTTCACCGCCGCGCCCGAGGCACGAGTATAGCCGACCGCCTCGGGGGGCGACAAGGAGGCGACGGGCTGGCGTGCGGGTCCTTCCTAGCCCTGGGGGCTCGCCGGTGCCCCACCCTGGCCTGCCGCCCGCACGCACAGCTGGATGCCGTCAGGGTCGGCAACGCGCAGGCGTTGCGCGTCCTCCTCGACGTCGGCGCCCCGCAGGCGAAGACGTGCCGCGGCCGCCTCCACGTCGGCGGTGGAGGGTAGCAGCAGCTCGAACTCCACCAGGCCCGGGGCCCCGAGCCGGCGATGGGCGTCCGCCAGCACGCCCCAGCTGTTCAGGCCGAGGTGGTGGTGGTAGCCGCCCGCGCCCAGGAAGCAGGCTCCGGGGAAGCCGGCGTTCGTCACCGGCAGCCCCAGCGCGTCGGCGTAGAAAGCGCGCGAGCGCTCCAGCTCAGCCACCTGCAGGTGCACGTGGCCCACGGTGGTGGCGGCCGGGGCTCCCTGCCAGGGCTCGAGCGACGACCCGACCACCCCACGTGCGTCGAGCGGCTCGGTGACCATGTGCACGCGCCCGCCGGTCACCTGCCACTCCTCACGGGGCCTGTCCCGGTACACCTCGACACCGTTTCCCTCGGCGTCGGGCAGGTAGACCGCCTCGCTCACGCCGTGATCGGCGGCGCCCTGGAGCGGCGCGCCCAGGGCGAGCGCGTGGCTGAGCCAGGCGCCGAGCGCGGCGCGCTCCGGGAGTCGAACGGCCACGTGATACAGACCCGGCGCGCGGTCGACGCGCGGCTCGCGCGCGCCGGCGGTCAGCCGGACGAGCGGCTCGGTGCCGGCGCCGAGCTCCACCGCTCCCTCCTCACGTCGGGTCACTGCGAGGCCCAGCACCTGCTGATAGAAGGCCTGCACGGCCTGCAGGTCGACGACGGCGAGCGTCACGACTCCAGGTCGCGTTCCGCCGGGCAGCACCGCGTGGTCGTGCTCGGCTGTTGCCACTTGCGCCCTCCCATTCGGCGTTCCCGCTTCCGCGAGCGACATCCGGGTGCCCGCCGTGCCCCTGCCGGGGCAGAGCCGGCGCGCGCCGTGCGCGGCCGAAGTGGCTTCTTCGACGTTGGCGCGGACCGCCACCTTGTAGAGTATGGGCCATGCTCGAGCCGTCCCTCGACCTGTACGGCGAGACGTTCGACAAGGTCGACGCGGTCTTGGCGGACCTGCTGACCAAGAGTCATGCACGCTACGCCATGATCATCGACCGGAAGGGCTTCGTGCTGATGCACCGCCGAGCGTTGTGGGCGCCCAAGCCGCCCTCGCTCGACTCGCTGGCCACGCTCATCGCCTCGAACTACTCCGCCAACACCGCCATCGCCAACCTCTTCGGCGAGGCGGCGTTCAAGGAGACCGTGCAGCAGGGTGCGGAGGTCGGCACCTACCTCGAGGAGCTCGGTGACAAGGCGCTGCTCGTGACCGTGTTCGACTCGTCGGCGGCGCTTGGCCGCGTCAAGCTGTTCACCAAGAAGGCCGTCGAGGAGATCCGCGTGGCTCTGCGTGACGCCAAGGACGAGGCGCCCGACATCGAGTTCGATCAGGAATGGTCCAGCTCCACCGAAGCGCTGCTCGACGGGCTGTTCGGATCGGGCAAGTCATGAGCACGATCAACTTCAGCGCGCGCGAGATCAACTTCAAGATCGTCTACTACGGCCCCGGCCTGTCGGGCAAG